>NZ_JAXAVU010000010.1:0-981796 GCF_033949975.1 Lentzea sokolovensis | reverse complement strand
ATGGCACGACTCGTGACGAAGCCACCCCACCCGGACCGCACGGTAAGGACGGCTCGCCTCCGGCATCGCGGGTGATCAGGCGTTCGCCGTGACCGCGTGCTCTGACTGCTTGCCTTCGGCATCGCTTGCGGGCGGTGCTTGCCGTGACCGCGTGCTCTGGCTGCTCGCCTTCGGGCTCGCGGGCGCCCTTGCTCTCGCTTCGCGGGAGTGTCAGACCTCGTCGCTAAGTTGGGTCGCGGGGGATCCTGAACTCAAGGGGACCCCTGCGTCAGCCTGCGTTTGCGCTGGTCAGCGGCAGCGGGTGGTCTGGCGGCTCTCGTCGTTCTGCATCAGCGCCTGGAACGCCAGGCCCATCAGCACCGGCAGTCCCACCACCGTCGCGGCCACGGCGGGTACCTCCACCGCGCCCTCCACGACGCCGAGCGCCAGGACTGCTGCCAGGTAGGGCCACCTCAGCCAGGTGCGTTGCCAGGTTCGCTTCCAGCGCACCCCGCCGGAGACCGCCGCGGCCACTGCCACGCCGGCTCCCGTCACCACCGGTGACAGCGGCACCGTGGTCCAGGAAGCCGTGATCAGCCCTGCCGACCCCATGAGGCCGAACACGGCGGCGGAGAACAGGAACGGCACTGCCAGCCACGTGTGCTGGTTCATCGGCCGCTCTGAGGTGCAGAACACGGCACACAGTCTGATGGAGACCCGCCAACAACATGGAGTCGTATTTGGCCGAGCGGCCACACCTTGCGCCGAACGGCGTATCACGGAGGTTAAGCGGCTGTGACTTAGGCCACGGGGCGGGGTTGGGAACAACCGCGTTTTTGCACGTGTTGAACGGTCTGGCAAACTAAATGGTCGAGTCCGGCTCCGGTTCACCCGTTCACCAACTGGGACCCGGCGGCCATCCTTGAAAGGGACAAGATCTTGAAGACTGGCATCCACCCCGAGTACACCCCCACCGAAGTGACCTGCAGCTGCGGGAACACGTTCACGACGCGCAGCACCTCGGCTTCCGAGGTTCGCGTCGAAATGTGCTCCAACTGCCACCCGTTCTACACGGGCAAGCAGCGCATCCTGGACACCGGCGGTCGCGTCGCGCGCTTCGAGGCGCGTTACGGCAAGCGCAACAAGTAGCTGCTTTCACGGCGCCTGACCTCGGCCTTCTGGCCGGGGCGGGCGCCGTCGCCGTTTCCACGGAAACCCAACGAAAGCAGGAGACGTGTCGCAGTCGCTGGACAGCTTGCTCGCCGAGTACGACGAGCTGGAGAAGAAGCTCGCCGATCCCTCCGTGCACGCTGACCAGGCGGGGGCGCGCAAGCTCGGCAAGCGGTACGCCGCGCTCGGGCCCGTCGTGAAGACGGCGCGGGAGATCGAGCAGGCGAAGAGTGATCTGGAGGCGGCGAAGGAACTCGCTGCCGAGGACCGGTCCTTCCAGGAGGAGGTCGAGCAGATCGAGGAGCAGCTCCCCAAGCTGGAGGAGAAGCTCAACGAACTGCTGCTGCCGCGTGACCCGCACGACGGCGACGACGTGCTGCTGGAGATCAAGTCCGGTGAAGGTGGCGAGGAGTCCGCGCTGTTCGCCGGGGACCTACTGCGTATGTATACGCGGTATGCGGAGCGCCACGGGTGGAAGGTCGAGATGCTCGACGGCACCGACTCCGACCTCGGCGGGTTCAAGGACGTCACCGTCTCCATCAAGACCAAGAACCCGGTGCCGGACGGGGTGTGGAGCCGGCTGAAGTGGGAGGGCGGCGTGCACCGCGTGCAGCGCGTGCCCGTCACCGAGTCGCAGGGGCGCATTCACACCTCCGCCGCCGGTGTTCTCGTCTTCCCGGAGACCGAGGAGACCGCCGCGGTCGAGATCGACGAGAAGGACCTGCGGATCGACGTCTACCGGTCGTCCGGCAAGGGTGGTCAGTCGGTCAACACCACCGACTCCGCCGTGCGCATCACGCACCTGCCGACCGGCATCGTCACGTCGTGCCAGAACGAGCGCAGCCAGTTGCAGAACAAGGCTCGCGCCATGCAGGTGCTGCAGAGCCGTCTCGTGGCCCTCGCCGAGGAGCAGAAGGCGCAGGAGCAGTCGGACGCGCGGCGCACCCAGATCCGCACCGTCGACCGCAGTGAACGGGTGAGGACCTACAACTTCCCCGAATCACGCATCTCCGATCACCGGGTTGGGTACAAAGCGCATAACCTGGACCAGGTGCTCGACGGTGACCTGGACGCGGTGGTGGACGCACTCGCCGCCGCTGACCGGGCAGAACGGCTCGCAGGCGGGTAATCCGACGTGGGAGGGGCGCGTTGTGGCCGAGATCTTGGTGAATCCGCAGTCAGCGCCCCTCGACCAGTCGGTCGACGTGGTCGTGGCCGGGCTGAAACCCGGCCAGACAGTCACCGTGCAGCTCTCCACGGGCGATCGCGCCTCTCATGCCGTGTTCGAGGCGGACGACCGTGGCGTCGTAGATCTGACCAGGCACGCACCGCTCGATGGCAGCTATCGCGGCGTTGACCCGATGGGGTTGTTCTGGTCGTTGGAACGCACCGGTGGCAAGGCCGGCCCCACCGTGCTGTCCGTCGAGGGCGTGGGGGACCGCGTTCTCGAACGGCTCGCTGTGCCCGAGGGCGTCGAGCGGCTGGAGGTCCGGGAGAACGGACTGGTCGGCACGCTGTTCGCCCCTGAGGACGACGGAGGCGAGCTGCCGGGCGTCATCGTGCTCAGCGGGTCCGAAGGCGGCATCCACGAGACTGACGCGGCGCTGCTGGCCGGGCACGGGTTCGTCACGTTCGCGCTCGGCTACTTCGGCATGAAGGGCCTGCCCGAGAACCTCGTCGACATCCCGCTCGAGTACTTCGGCAAGGCCATCGACTACCTCTCCGAACACGCGGGCGAGATCGGTGTCATCGGCGGGTCGCGCGGCGGTGAGCTGGCGTTGCTCGTCGGCGCGACGTTCTCGCAGGTCAGTGCCGTGGTGAGTGTCGTCGGCAGCGGCGTGGTGACGCAGGCGATCGGGCCGGGCGCCAACCTGTTGCAGAAGCTCTCGTACGAAGCGGCGTCGTGGACCCTCAAGGGCGAGCCGCTGCCGTATCTGCCGTACGAGATCGGCGACGAGCTGCGGGCGAAGATCGTCAACGACGAACCGGTGCCGTTGCGGCTCGCGTTCAGCACCGAGGACGGCATCCCCGAGGACACCGAGATCCCCGTCGAACGGATCGTCGGGGGTGTGTTGCTCATCTCGTCCGGACAGGACGACGGGTGGCCCAGCGTCGACCTGAGCGAGGTCGCGATGCGGCGGCTCAAGGACCACGAGCACCCGTTCCCGTACGAGCACGTCGTGTATCCCGAGGCAGGACACCTGATCGCGGGCCCGCCGCACCGGCCGGCCACCGACGTGACCTATCCGGGTCCCGGTGTCACCTTCTCGGGTGGTGGTGTCCCGCACGCGACCGCGCACGCTCAGGCGAACGCCTGGAAACGGACGGTTGAGTTCTTGCGGGAGCAGCTCGGGAGCTAGGTTGTGTGCTTATGAGCGCACACTTTGATGTCGTGGTCGTGGGTGCGGGTCCCGGCGGGTACGTCGCCGCGATCCGTGCGGCTCAGCTCGGGCTGAAGACCGCCATCGTCGAGGAGAAGTACTGGGGCGGCGTCTGCCTGAACGTCGGCTGCATCCCTTCGAAGGCCCTGCTGCGCAACGCTGAGCTCGCGCACATCTTCACGCACGAGCAGAAGACGTTCGGCATCAAGGTCGACGGCACCGTGAGCTTCGACTACGGCCAGGCGTGGCAGCGCAGCCGCAAGGTCGCGGACGGGCGCGTCAAGGGCGTGCACTTCCTCATGAAGAAGAACGGCATCACCGAGTACAACGGGTGGGCCAACTTCACCGACGACCACTCGCTGACCGTCGGGGACGAGACGATCACGTTCGGCCACGCGATCATCGCCGTGGGCGCCACGACCCGGATGCTGCCGAACACGCAGAAGTCCGACCGCGTCGTGACCTACGAAGAGCAGATCATGACCGAGCAGCTGCCCGACTCGATCATCATCGCGGGCGCCGGCGCGATCGGCGTCGAGTTCGCCTACGTCATGCACAACTACGGCGTGAAGGTCACCATCGTCGAGTTCCTCGACCGGATGGTGCCGCTGGAGGACGCCGAGATCTCCGCCGAGCTGCTCAAGCGCTACAAGAAGCTGGGCGTCGACGTCCGCGTCGGCACGCGGGTCGAGTCGATCGACGAGTCGGGCGAGAAGGTCCGCGTCACGGTGTCGAAGGACGGCGCCCAGGAGGTCCTGGAAGCCGACAAGGTCATGCAGGCCATCGGTTTCGTGCCGCGCGTCGAGGGCTACGGCCTGGAGAACACCGGCGTGAAGCTCACCGAGCGCGGTGCGATCGACATCGACGGCCGCGGCCGCACGTCCGTGCCGCACATCTTCGCGATCGGCGACGTCACCGCGAAGCTGATGCTCGCGCACGCCGCCGAGTCGATGGGCATCATCGCCGCGGAGACCATCGCGGGCGCCGAGACGATGGAGCTCGACTTCGTCATGATCCCGCGGGCGACGTTCTGCCAGCCGCAGATCGCGTCGTTCGGCTACACCGAGGCGCAGGCCCGCGAGAAGGGCTTCGACGTCCAGGTCGCGAAGTTCCCGTTCACCGCGAACGGCAAGGCGCACGGCCTCGGCGACTTCGCCGGGTTCGTGAAGCTGATCAGCGACGGCAAGCACGGCGAGTTGCTCGGCGGCCACATCATCGGCCCCGAGGCGACCGAGCTGCTGCCCGAGCTCACGCTGGCGCAGCAGTGGGACCTCACCGTCAACGAGGTCGCGCGCAACGTCCACGCGCACCCGACGCTGTCGGAGGCCGTCAAGGAAGCGGTGCACGGCCTGGCCGGGCACATGATCAACTTCTGAGGTAGTTTTCTCATCTGATGATGAACCGGCAACCGCTCCGCCTCGCCGTCTCCGAGGCGGCCAAGATCCTCGCCGAGGCGGGTGTGGACAGTCCGCGCGTCGACGCGGAGTACCTGGCCGCGCACGTGCTCGGAGTCGAGCGCGGGCGGTTGCCGCTCATCCCGCTGGTCGATCCGTCGGTGATCGACCAGCTGCACAAGCTCGTGCTCGTTCGTGCCTCGCGCATTCCGTTGCAGCACATCCTCGGCTGGTCGCCGATGGGCACCATCACCGTCGAGGTCGGGCCCGGTGTGTTCGTGCCGCGGCCGGAGACCGAACTGCTGATGGAGTGGGGCCTCAAGGCGCTGGTCGGCGTTTCCTCACCGGTCGTCGTGGACCTGTGCACGGGAACGGGTGCGCTGGCGTTGTCCATCGCGGCCGCGCGCCCGGACGCCGTGGTGCACGCGGTGGAGATCGATCCGCAGGCGATCTCGTGGACGCGGCGGAACGCGAACGCGCGGGTGGCCGCCGGGGACACGCCGATCCGGTTGCACTCGGGGGACGCCACCGACCCGTCGCTGCTGTCCGATCTGGACGGTCTGGTGGATCTCGTGGTGTGCAATCCGCCTTACGTGCCAGAGGGAACTCCCGTGCAGCCCGAGGTGGGTGTGCACGATCCGCACCACGCGGTGTTCTCCGGCGCGGACGGGCTGGACGTGATTCGGCACGTCGTGCGGGCGGCGGCGCGCTGGCTCAAGCCCGGCGGGTCCGTCGGCATCGAGCACGACGACACGCAGGGGGAGTCCGTGCCGGCGCTGCTGGCCGCGCGCCGGGTGCTCGCGGACGTCACCGATCACGCCGACCTGGCGGGGCGGCCCCGGTTCGCGACCGCCCGCAAAGTCGGTTAGATCGTTTTAGAAGAGCGCGTCGAAGGCCTTCGACAGGTCCTTCATCTGCTCGCCGAGGCCGCGGTCCGCCAGCTTGTCCATCAGGTGGTCCGCGACGTCCTTGCTGGGCTTGGGTTTGCGTGCCTCGGCGCGGAGATCGTCCACCGTCTCGATCGTGGACGTGGGTGCCTGGGTCTCGGTCAGGTCCTCGCGCAGCTCGTCGAGCAGCCGCAGCACGGCGCTCACGTCCTTGATGTGTCCGATGTGGACGTCCCCGGTTCTGGCGCGTCCACTGGTGCCGATGTTGCTGCCGATCACCGGCCCCTGGATCTCGAAGTTGCGTTCGTTCATGACTTACCCCTGGTCGTGCCGGTGTTGCCGGTGCGTGCCTTGCCGGCCGTGGCGATGTTGCTGGAGATCACCGGGCCCGTGATGTGCACGTTGTTGCTCGTCACCTGCATGGCCTGTTCCATGAACTCGGTGACCGAGATTCCCTTGCTCTCCAGGAACTCGCCCAGAGTGCGCAACAGCCGTGACTCCAGCACCTTGATGTAGCGCTCGACGTCGGTGAGCTGGAAGTAGTTGTCGACCTGGTTCCTGCTCGCGAGCTCGCGCAGGCTGTTGCTGGCGCCGTACCGTGCCGCGACGAACGTGCCTTCCGCCTGGTGGATCGGGTTCATCCAGCCCACGGCCGTGGCGAACCGCTTCGGCAGCGACGCGGGGAACTTCAGCAGGTCGACGATCGCGTCGAGGAACGGGCGCATCGACTGTTCCGGCAGCACGTCGATCTGCCGGTGGTGGGCGTGGATCGGGTGCAGGATGCAGGGAGTCCACTCGACGTAGAGCATCTCCTCGTCGAGTCCGAACGTCAGGTACGCGGAGAGGACGACGTCGCGGTCCCACGTCTCGACCTGGAACGAGCGGAAGTAGCGCATCCACTCCATCGGCCTGGCGATCAGATCGTCCACAACGGACCTGTCCACCGCCGACTCCGGCGAATGATCCTTGTTCGGCAACACGATTCGCGCTTCGGCGTCGTCGATGTGGTCGATCAGCTCGACCGAGGAGATGACGACGCGGTCACCGGTCTTCAGCCCGCGCAACCGATGCCCCGGTGAGAGCGACGGCGAGCGGCCCGTCTTGACCAGTTCGCTCGTGATCCGGTCGTACAGCTCCACGAGGGCGAATCCGGGCAGTGGCGCGTCGGTCTTGTCCTTGGCGAGCCGGAGAGGCAGCGCCATGGACCACGGTTCGAACATCGTGCCGGAGCCGACGAACGGGCGATAGCCGTGATAGACGATCACCTGCGCCTCGTTCGCGTCGTCAGGCTCGGCGTCGTTCTCGGTCGGATAGAGCGCGAGCGCTTCGGCGTAGTTCGAGTGCCCAAGTTCCCGGAACTTCCACTCGTTTCGCCACAGCTGCTCCTCGCCCTTGCTGGTGCGGAAACCGGCGCGCCGGAAGCTCTTCGTCACCAGCAGCCAGGTCACGACCCGATCGCCCAGCAGCACCGCGAAGATCAGCGCGATCGCGATGATCAAGGTCGCGAGCACGGCGCCGCTGCTCTCCTGCTCGCACACCTCGTACCTGGGCCTGCAGTACTCGCTGGAGGCGGCGAGCTCTTCCATGAACTTGTACAGCACGAAGAAAAGCGCGATCGCGCTGGCGATCGAGCCGAGCACGGCCGGCCCGCGCATGTGAGGCGCGGTCTTCTTCGGACGCGTGAGCGCCAAGCGCGCCCCGGTCCCGACCGCCACGATCGAGGCGACCACCAGCCACCCCACGAGCAGCGTCCCGTTCGCGGCGAACAGCACCACGACCGCCAGCGCCAGCAACAGAGCGTCGCGCACTTTGCGCCGCGTGCGTGCCGCCACCGCCTCCCGCAACACCGCGCCGGAGTTGACTCCTGGCGACCGCGGAATCGACCGAGTGGCCTCGACGAGGTACTCGCGAATGGCCGAGTCCGCGAACTCCTCGTCTCGGTGAGCGGCTCCGCAGAGGAAGCGGGTTGTGTCGTCGCGCAACTTCGGAGAATCGTTTCCCGTCGTTGCCGCGGGAGTTGACATTGTCCTGTCCACTTTCTGTCATTGAAATCGAGCACTCTGTGTTTGTGCTGGTCAGGGACATGGTGAGACAACGAACAACATGCAATTCGTACCGTTGCTGGCACAATAGTCGCTCCTGATCGGAATGGGGCAGAGGTGGCCGAATTGCACATTGTCAATGCGCCGAACGAGGGCAAATGACGCGCTTCTCGGACGCGCCGCCGATCCGTTGCTTCCTGAGCTACGCGCGCCAGGACGACGTGGTGATGGACTTCGTCGCCCCGTTCGCCACAGCACTGCGCCACTACGCCTACGCGGACCGGGGCCGCTCGCTGGAGATCTTCCTCGACCGCGAGGCCATCGGCTGGGGAGACCTCGTCCAGCCGACCCTGCGCTCCGCCGTCCGCGGCACCACCGTGCTGATCCCGGTGCTGACCCGCCGCTACTTCGACCGCCCGTACTGCCGCGAGGAGCTGTTCCTCTTCTACAACCAGGCTTTCGTGGACGGCGTGCGAGGCCTCCTGCTCCCCGTCGTCCTGCTCGGCGCCGACCACCTGACCGAACACAACCCCGACCTGGCCGTGCAACTGGTCGTCGAACGCCAGCACCGCAGCGTCCGCGAAGCCTGGATCGAGGGCCCGTCATCCCCGGCATGGCGCCGCACGATGCTCGCGCTGGCGTCAGAACTCGTGGACAACGTGGAAGCCGCCGAACGCACGCTGCTCGCACCTCCCGTTCCGCCCGAGGTCGATGTTCCCGCTTTGCTGGCCCGATTCTCCCGCGACGTCGAGGTGGTGATCGACTCCTGCAGCAGCGTGGTGGCGGACTTCCAGGCCCTGCTGGGCGTCGACCAGGCGGCGCTGGCCCCTGCCGCCGTCCGCCTGCGAGATGCCGGCCGCACGTTCGAACGCCAAGCCTTCGAGACGGACCGAGCCCTGCGCTCGGCCGGCGTTCCCTCGGCTGCGCGTTTCTCGGAACTGGACGACCTCGTACCGGGCGTGGAAGCCCTCCTGACGTCGACGCACCGCCTGGAGGCGTCCGACGTACCGATCCGCCGCACGATGACGGTGTTCCGCGAGGGCCTCACCGCGCTGCGCAGCGGCCTGCGAGTCGTGGAGTCCTGGGCGGAGTGGCCAAATCCTGGCCAATAACGCGTCGTTTGGGCCCGTTGGGGTCAAACGGTCGTATGTTCTCCGCGGGGAGGGCACGCGGTCACGCGCTATGAGGATCCGCCGCCTCGCGCGTGACCGCGTGTACGCCTACTGCTTCGGCGCGGGTTCGCGCACCGGAAGCCGCGTGTGTCAGACGCATCGCGGTGGGCGAGAACTCGATGCTGCAGCGCGCCGTTCGGTGCGACCTGGACGGTCACCGCCTCGTTGGGCGAGGTGACGGTGCCCGGGGCTCCAGGTCCGCGATCATCTGTTCCGGGTTCATCGTTCGCTCGTCATCGCCAGAACCTGTCCGAGGTGCCGTGCCAGGCCCATGTTGTCCGCGGGGCTGATGGTGAACCAGCCGCTGCGGGTCTCGATGTTGGAGTAGCGGCCCCGGTTCGTGTCGATCCAGGTGACCGGCGGGAAGTCGCGCTTGGTGCGGCCCTGTCCCAGCTGCACGAGGAAGTGGCCGTTGCCGATGGCGGGCCCGGTCAGCATCTGCTTGGCGATGCGGACGTCGTCGTTCTCCATCGTGCGAACCGCCTGCCGGAAGCCCTCCTGTTGCTGCTGCTGGGCTTCGAAGGCCTGGGCCGGCACCGTCACCGGCTTGCCGGGGCCTGGGCGGCCCGGAGGCATGGCGTTCGCGAGACTCGTGGCGATCTCGTTGGGCTGCACCAGGTTCAGCGTGACGGCCGTGTCGTCCTGTGTCACCAGCACCGCGTAACCGCCGCGCGCCACCACGCTCGCGCGGACCAGCTTCTGCTGGTTCATGTCCGGGATGCACAGGGCGATCACGCGGAGTTCGGGGCGCGCCAACAGGTTCAGCGCGTCCTCGAGGTCCGGCTCAGGCCTGCCGCGCCGTACCAGGTTCCGGCGTTCGAGGTCGGCGTGCACGGAGGCCTTGATGCGCGCGCGTTCGTCGAGCGTCTCGCCGTGCTGGCTGACGTCGAAGGGGTACGGGATGCTCCCCGCCCGCAGGTCCTCCCAGAGGACCTCGAACGCGGGCAGGGAGAGCTGCGCGATCCGCCTCATCCGCCGATCACCGGCGGCGCGACCATGCGATCGTCGTCGAAGAACTCATCGGTGGGGATGAGGTAGTTCGACTTGTGCTCCTTGTCGTCCTCCCCGCCTTTGCCGCCACCAGCGCCACCCCCGGCACCCATGCCGCCGGCCGCACCCGCACGACCCGCCGCACCCGCACCGGCGGCACCCGTGCCACCCGGACCGCCGCCGCCCATGACGCCGGCACCACCGCCGGGGTTGGCGGGGCCGAAGCTCCCCATCCCGCGCCCGGAACCGCCGACGCCCGCCATGCCGCCAGGGCCCATGCCGCGACCGCCACCTGCACCACCGCCGCCGCCGGGGCCACCGCGCCCCGTGCCGGGACCGCCGCCTGGAGGCCTGCCCTGCGTGCCGCCGCCGGGCGGTCGCACACCAGGAGGCAACACTCCGGGCGGGGTGAACGGGGGCCGGTTCTGGCCGCCGGGGTTGTTCTGGTTGTTGTTGCCTGGCTGCAGCAACGGGTCCTTGACCTGAGGCGCGGCCCACGCGGCGTTGGTCGTGCCGTTGTTGGAACCCGGAGGTGTCGACGGCATGCCCGTGTTGCTGCTGTTGCTGAACTGCTGGTTGGCGTTGACGTTGCTCAGGCTGTGCGAGCTGGTGGTGCTGCTCGGCTGCGTGACGCCCTGGTCCTGCGTGACCTGCGGCGTGGATTCCATGGTGGGCATGGACATCGCCGCCGACATCATCGTGTTGTCACGCGTCTGCATGACCTGAACGGCTTCAGCCTTGGCCTCTTGCTGTTCGTTGTGCTTGGAGAGCATCTCGAACGGCGCGCCCACCATGGCCGGCGGGAAGATGACCGAGGGACCGGTCCACTTCTTCATGATGTCCATCGGACTGAAGCTGACCGGCTCGGGCATGCTGCGGTTCGCCTGCACCGCGGCCTCACGCTGCTGTTCGATGGCTGTGGAGACGCGGGTGAACCCGTCGCCGGTCTGGTCCGCGAACGTGCCGATCTTGCTCAGAGCCTGCCGGACTCCGTCGGCTGCCCGTCCTGTCCACGCGCTCTGCGATCCGTTGATCAAGATGTTGAAGTCGGTCGCCAACTCCTTGAAGGTGGTGCCGAGCGACTTCCACGCCTCGCTGACGGTGGTCGCGGTGTCAGGGACGTAGTTCTGGGTGACCAGAGTCTTCATCTGCTCGTGCTGCTGGCCGGGGTAGTTCGCGTTGGGTGTTGGAATGGTGGGCTTGACGGGCGCCATGAGGTCCCCCCTCGGACGTCGTTACGGCAGCTTGGGTGCGATCAAGTCAGCAGCCTTCGACGCGCGCTCGCATGCGGCTGCAGTGTCCTCGGAGGACAGGCTCAACGTCGCGATGACCGCTACCGAGGAGCTCTCGGTCACGCCGATCACAACGGTGCACTGGGACTTGGCTCCGTCTGGAGCCTCCACCTTGGTCGCGTCGAACTTGCCGACCTTGATGTCGGAAACCTTGTCGCCCTGCAGGTTCAAGTCCTTGACACCTGCCTCCGTGCGAATGCCCGCACGAAGCCGCCCGTTGCCGGTCACCTTCCAGGAGCATCCGTCGGAGGTCGCCACCTTTTCCGCCTCGCCGGGAAGTTCCAGGCCAAGTCCGGTCGCGTCGGCGCCACTGAGCAGATCGCACGGCTTGAGCGCCTTCAACCCGGACGCGCTGCCCGTGTCGCTCGTCGGCGTGCTGCTGCTGCCGCCGCCGGTGGTCGGCGTCGGGTTGGCATTGCCCGATGTGCCGGTACAACCCGCCGTCAGCGCGGCGAGTCCGATCAAGGCGGAGATGAGGATGCGCTTCATGACTTCCCGTCGAGTTTCTTGAGCGAGGCGACGCCGGACTGGTCGGCATTCTGGTAGGAGGCGCGACTCTTCTCGATCTGCGTCTTCAGCGAGTCGATCGCTTGGTTGACGTCCAGGATCTGCTGGATCGCCTGCTTGCCGAAGTCCGTGTTGGTCTTGGTGACGTCTTGCGCGTACCCACCGCCGAGCTTGGCTTCCATGCTCAGTTCGGCGCGCTTCTCCATGATCTTCTCGAGCTCGTCCTTCATCGTGTCGAGCTTCTTGAGCATGGCCTCGACCAGATGTGGATCGACGGACAGCTGCTGGGTCTCGACCGCGACCGCGACCGCCTTGCCGGCGTCGGCGATGGCTTGGAGCCCACCTCCGAAGATGTCGGTCCACGAGCCCCCCGTGGCCTTGTCGGCGAAGGTGCCCACCTTGCCGCTCGTCACTGCTTCTTCAGACACAGAAGCTCGACCCTCCCCGATTGCGCTCTGTGGTCGACCCATGACCTTACAGTTGCGCGTCCGTTTGGGGGATGCGTTGAACTACTCAAGCTGTTCAGGTTGAAACTTTGCCTGGTCAGGGCGGTGTTGAATGCAGCAAGTGAGAATGAAGACGCGGGTCAGCGGATGAGCCCGGCCTCCGCGATCGCCTGCGCCGCGGGGACGAGCAGCGCGCGGCGCTCGTCCTGCGTGGGGTTCTCGGCGAGGGGGCCCCTGATGCTGACGCCGACGTGGCCGAGCTGGAACTGGAGGGTCCAGTCGGACCCGATCCTCAGCATGCAGGTTCGGCCGGTGCCGACCGACGGGGTCACGGCGACCACGTCGGCGATGTCGGGCCTGGACGTCAGGCCGCACAGCAGGGTGTTGTGCTCGGTTGCGGCCTGTTCGTTCTCGCGGACGGACAGCGAGACGTGCAGCTCGCGGTACTCGGCCTCGTTGAGGTCCCCGTTCGGCACGATGTTGTGGCGCTCGCAGGAGATCTGGCCCTCCCACTCCGGGCCTCGGTTCGACGCGGCCGGGTAGAACGTGCCCTCCGTCATCGCCGCTTCACCCGAGTGCGCCGGGAAGGACTTCCGGAACGCCGCTCTGCTCATGACCTCGCACGGGCTCTTGACCTTGCCGAGCAGTCCTGAGTAGACGTGGCGCATCGGAGCGGTGGGGCCTTTGGAGATCGCGGACTTCACCAGAGGTTCGAGTGCGGTCGCGAACGTCTGGACGTCCATCGTGCCGTAGGGCCCGGGGTTGTGCGTGTCGATGTACACGTTGATCAGGAGATCGGGCTTCCACAGGTCGATGTGCTGGGTCGTGGATTCAGCGTCGTTCCATTGGATCAGCGACAGGCCGTCTTCTGAGCGTGGGGTGCCAGGTCGTCGTGTTCCACCGGTCTGCAGGAAGGCGAGGTCTGCCGCGGTGTTGAACGGCGTCTGGCGCACGCTCACCCTGAGCGAGTTCCGATTCGACAACACGTAGGCGCAGTAGCTGGCGGAGTCCGCGGAGCTCTGGGCGGCCGCGGCATCGGGTGGTACGTCGCCGTCGAGGTGTTCGTGGGTGATGCCGTTCTTCGGGTCGAGTGAGACTCCGAGTCCAGCCAGTTGGTCGATCGTGATCACGGAGCAGGCGTCGTACAGGGCGGTGCCGCCGAACTTGAGCGGCGGGCCGTCGCCGGGCGCCTGTTTCAGCGTGATCTCCTCCACCTGCTGCGCCTGTGCCGGTTGCCGGTCACGGCTGGCGAGGTACCTGATGCCGAACACGCCGGCCGCCGCGACGAGCAGTACCGCCAGGCCGATCGAGATTCCGGCGATCAGCATCGTGCGCGGTTTTGGCGGCGTAGGTGGTGGTGCGCCTGCGGGCGCCCACGGGTTCGGTGGCTCTGCGTGCTGCTGGTCCATGATCTCCCCCAGATCTGAGCAAACCGCTCAAAAGTAGCTCTCCCGGGTGCGGCCCCGCAGGCAGTTAGCCGGGCCTTGCGACACCTTGTCGGGGCGGCTGGCTAGGCTCACCGAGGTGAGCACGGTCTACGACTGCAGCGAACCGGGCAATCGCGCGGCGGGGCTTGCCGCTGCCGCCGGCGCGGTGCGGAGCGGGCGCCTTGTCGTCCTGCCCACCGACACCGTCTACGGGATCGGCTGCGACGCGTTCGACGCGGAAGCCGTCCGGAGTCTTCTCGACGCCAAGGGGCGCGGGCCCGACATGCCCGTGCCCGTGCTGGTCGGGTCCTGGACCACCATCGACGGGCTGGTTCTCAGCGTGCCGCGGCAGGCTCGGGCGCTCATCGAGGCTTTTTGGCCCGGTGGGCTGAGCATCGTGTTGCCGCACGCGCCCAGCTTGGCGTGGGATTTGGGGCAGACGCGCGGCACGGTGATGCTGCGCATGCCGTTGCATCCCGTGGCCCTGGAGCTGTTGCGTGATGTTGGTCCGATGGCGGTGTCCAGCGCGAACAGGACCGGGCACGCGCCGGCTTCCAGCGCGCAGGAGGCTCGGGATCAGCTCGGCGACGCGGTGCCCGTGTACCTCGATGGTGGACTTAGTGGCGAGAACGTCGCCTCGACCATCGTCGACCTCACCGGGCCTGACGCGCTGATCCTGCGCGAGGGCGCTGTCACCAAAGAAGAGGTCAACGAGGTGCTCGGCATCGAGGTCGAGGTCGCGCGGTAGCGAGCGGCTGCCACAATTGATCATGGTCGCCGCGAGTACCGTGGCGACCACCCCGAACACCCCCGATTGATTGGTAGGCCCGTGGGGCCCGCATCCTCGTTCGTCCTTCCCGTGCGCGAGTACCTGCTCGTCGCGTTGATCGCTGCCGTCGTGACGTTCCTGCTCGTGGGGCTGGTGCGCGCGATGGCGTTCCGGCTCGGGGCAGTGGCGTACCCGCGGCAACGAGACGTGCACGTGCAGCCGATGCCGCGCATGGGTGGTGTCGCCATCTACGGCGGCGTGCTGTGCGGCATGTTCGTGGCGCACCAGTTGCCGGTGCTGCGGGCGGCGTTCGACTTCTCCAACGACCCGTGGGGCGTCATCGTCGCGGGCGGCGTCATCGTGCTCGTGGGCGCGATCGACGACAGGTTCGAGCTCGACTCGCTCACCAAGCTCGCCGGCCAGGTCACGGCGGCCGGGATCCTCGTGCTGTTCGGCCTGCAGTGGATGATCGCGTGGGTGCCGTGGGACGGCGGCGCGACCATCTCGCTCGACCAGAACCAGGGCGCTCTGCTGACGGTGTTGCTGGCCGTCACCATGATCAACGCGATGAACTTCGTCGACGGCCTCGACGGACTGGCGGCGGGCATCGGCCTCATCGCCGCGGCGGCCACGGCCGTGTTCTCGATCGGTCTGCTCGTCGAACGCCAGGGCGCCGTCGAGGCGTACCCGCCGGCCCTGATCGCCGCCGTGCTGGCGGGCGCGTGCCTCGGCTTCCTGCCGCACAACTTCAACCCCGCGCGCATCTTCATGGGCGACTCGGGCTCGATGCTCATCGGCCTCATGCTCGCCGCCGCCACCACCAGCGCGTCCGGCAAGATCAACCAGGCCACCGGCAGCGCGGCCGACCTGCTCGGTCTGCTCTCGCCGCTGATCGTGGTCGCCGCGGTGCTGTTCGTGCCGCTGCTCGACCTGCTGATGGCCATCATCCGACGCACACGGCGCGGCGAGAGCCCGTTCTCACCGGACAAGATGCACCTGCACCACCGGCTCCTGGAGATCGGGCACTCGCAGCGTCGTGCTGTGCTGCTCATCTACTTGTGGGCGGGCGTCCTGGCCTTCGGCGCGGTCGCGCTCACGCTGTTCGACCCGATCATCGTGGCCACGTGCTTCGTCATCGGGCTGATCGTGACGTTCGTGGTCTCAGTGATCCCCAGGCTCAGGGACGCCCGCAGCAAGTCCTGATGGGCCGGTCAGATCGGGTTCTCGACGCATGGACGGCCGATCAGCTCGAACGTGCCGTCGTCCTTCTTCATCCACCCCTCGGCACAGTGCTTCTGCCCGTCCGCGTAGTGGCGATCCATGTTGTAGTAGTAGAGGCTGCTCTGCCCCCACCTGCGCGTTTCCGAGGTCACGCTGTAGTCGGGACCGAACAGCCGGAAGAAGCCGTCGAAGGCCAGGTATGTGCCGACCGAGGTGACCTTGGCCCGAACCTGCGTCACATGGCCACCCTGACCCGCGGCCGTCACCGCGATGCTGCCGTTGATGCCGCTCGAGTCCGCGTGCGCGGCGGGCGCGATCATCAGCAGTGCTGCCGTCGTGGCGGTCAGCGCGATCGAGGCCGTTCGAACCTTGCCCATCGGAATCCCCCTCCGATCGTGGTTGTCAACGAGACCGACGCTAACCATCGGTTACGCCAATTCGCCTACATGAGATGTAGGCGAATGGAGTAGCGTTCCTGGAGGTTGACTGCCTGGGGGGAACGACAACCATGGAGAACTGCAGGTTCGGTCTGCTCGGAGAACTTTCGATCAACGACGGTGCTGTCACGCTCAAAGCGGGCAAGCTGCGCTGTCTGCTGGCCGCGCTGCTGTTGCGTGCGGGCAGGCCGGTCGCGCAGGCCGACCTCGTCGAGCAGATCTGGGACGAACCACCGTCCAGGGCGAACTCGACTCTGCAGGTCTACGTCGTGCGCTTGAGGCAGGCACTGGGCGGCCTCGGTTCATCGATCTTGCGCAGCAGCACGGGCTATCGCATCGATGTGGACACCGATCAAGTGGACCTGCACAGGTTTCGTGGTCTGGTATCGCGCCAGGACGCCGATGTCCGGACCCAACTCGGTGACCTCCGTGAGGCGCTGTCCCTGTGGCGCGGGCCGGCGTTGGCGGACATGGCGTCGGAGACCATGCGGTTCGAGGCCGACCGGCTCGACGAGGAACGACTTGTCGCGGTGGAGCGCAGGATCGAGTTGGAGATCGAACTGGGCGCGCACCGCGAACTCGTCCCCGAACTGCGTGCACTGACCCGGCGGTATCCGTTGCGCGAACGGTTCGCGGAGTTCCTGATGCTGGCGTTGCACCGCGGAGGGCGTTCGGCGGACGCACTGGCGATCTATCGAGATGTTCACCGGATGTTCGCGGACGAGCTGGGAGTTCGGCCGGGACGACGGCTGGCCGAGCTCAACGATCAGATCCTGTCCGGCCGGGAAATTGGTGCGCCATCTTGTTTGGGGCCGCTTAACCGCCGTTAACGAGGGGCTGCCCGCAGGTGTCGCAATGCGGGTTCCTAGACTTCGGGACATGAGCGACGCGGACAAGGCCGTCACGCACGAGCTGACCGTCCAGCGACTCGCCGGGGAAATGTTCCGCGAGGCCGCGTGGGCCGCGCTCGGCACGTTTGTCCTCGGCGTCGTCGTGTCAACTGTGATCTGGGGGACCGCTGGTCTCTTCGGGTCATTGATCGGTGGTGCGATCGCCATCGGTTCGAGCCTTGCCACGTTGTTGTTGATGCGCAAGACGGCGGCGCTCGATCCGATGTTCGTGATGGTCGCCGCACTCGGCGGATTCATGGGCAAGCTGATCGTGTTGCTGCTGGCGGTGATCCTGCTGCGCAACCAGCAGTGGCTTGAACCCAAGGCACTCGGAATCACCCTGGTGGCGACGGTGCTCGTGACGTCGTTCCTGGAGGCCAGAGCCTCCAAGCGCAGCCGTAGTCAGATGGTGGTCCCCGCGTCCGAAGGCGCCTAGACCTGCTGATATGGTCCGCGCAGACCAGGGACACCCGATAGCGGGGTGCCTCTGGTAGTCGCTTGCGAACCGTAAGGTACGTTAAGTCCAGATCGTGACGATTCCCCCGGCGGAGTGAACGCCGGCCGGGAGAACCGGAAGGAACACAGTGACCAAGTTGCTGGCCTCGGGGGGCGAGTTCGTCGCTCCCGGTGTGAAGGACTTCTTCCTCCCGCCGATCTTCGGCTCGGTCACCAAGCCGATGGTCCTGCTGGTGCTGTCGATCGTGATCATCGGTGTCTTCTTCATTGCGGCGACGCGCAACCTGAAGGTCGTTCCCGGCAAGTTCCAGTTCGCCGCCGAGTCGCTTTACGACTTCGGGCGCAACAACATCGCCAGGGAGCAGATCGGCGCGAAGGACTTCAAGCCCTTCGTCCCGCTCGTCCTCACGATCTTCTGCTTCATCCTGGTGAACAACCTGTTCGGGCTCATCCCGATCGTGCAGTTCCCCACGATGTCGCACATCGGCTTCCCGCTCGCCGTTTCGTTGCTCGTCGTTTACCCGGTGTACCACTTCGTCGGGTTCAAGCGGCACGGCTTCGTGGGCTACTTGAAGCACCAGACGATGCCGCCGGGCGCGCCGTGGTTCGTGCTCCCGCTGCTGATTCCGATCGAGTTCATCCAGAAGTTCATCCTGAACCCGATCACGCTGGCGGTCCGAGTTTTCGCGGCCATGTTCGCGGGTCACCTCCTGCTGCTGGTGTTCACCCTGGCTGGTGAGTTCCTGCTGCTGAATGGCGGTCTGACCGTCATCGTGGCGCCGGTGTCCTTCGCCTTCGCCATCGCGCTGACCTTCCTGGAGGCACTGATCATGTGCCTGCAGGCCTACATCTTCGCGCTGCTGTCTGCCAGCTACATCGGCATGGCGCTGGCAGAAGAGCACTGAGAAACACAAAGCCTCCGATCCGCGAACTCTCGCGGACCGAAGTGAAAGGGAACAGCAACAGTGAGCGCTTCCGTCGTTCTTGCCCAGGCCGGTGACATCAACCCGGGTCTCGCTGCTATCGGCTACGGCCTGGCCGCGATTGGCCCCGGCATCGGTGTCGGTCTGATCTTCTCCTCGGTCATCAGCGGCACCGCCCGCCAGCCCGAGGCCCGTGGCGTGCTGCTCGGCCTCGCGTGGACCACCTTCGCCATCGTCGAGGTCCTCGCACTGATCGGCTTCGTCGTGTACTTCATCGCGACCGCCGCGACCGGCGCCTGACCTAACCCTTCAACGCGTTAGGAGACGTCGTGTTCCACGCCTTGATCCTGGCCGCGGAGGACCCTGCGAAGGTCAACCCGGTCATTCCGCACACCGCGGAGATCATCCTCGGGCTCGTCGCCTTCCTGCTCCTCCTCTTCGTCATCAAGAAGTTCGTCTCGCCGCGCTTCGAGGCGCTGTACGCGGAGCGGACGGCCAAGATCGAGGGTGGCATCGAGAAGGCGGAGCAGGCTCAGGCCGAGGCTCAGCGCACTCTTGAGCAGTACAAGGAGCAGCTGGCCGAGGCTCGCGCCGAGGCCGCCCGCATCCGCGACGACGCCCGGGCCGAAGGCCTGCAGATCGTCGAGGAGCTGCGCGAGCAGGCGCAGGCCGAGTCCTCGCGCATCATCGCGCAGGGCCAGCACCAGCTGGACGCTCAGCGCGCCCAGATCGTCGCGGAGCTGCGTGCCGACCTCGGCCGCACCGCTGTCGAGCTGGCGAGCAAGGTCGTGGGCGAGTCCCTCGAGGACGACTCCCGCCGCCGTGGCACCGTCGACCGCTTCCTCAACGAGCTGGACGCCGTCGCGGCGCCCGCGAGCAAGTAGAGGCTGCCGATGACGTTGCATGCCGCAAGTCGTGAAGCTCTGGCAGCCGCGGAACTGCGGCTGCTGGAGCTGGCCGACGCCACCACGTCGACGGACGACCTCGCCAAGCTCGGCGAGGAGCTCTTCGCCGTGCTCGGCCTGCTGATCCAGCAACGGTCGCTGCGTGGCGCGCTCGCCGACGCCTCGTCCGAGGCCGCGGGCCGTGAGCAGCTGCTCACCGGCCTGTTCGGGGGCAAGGTGAGCGACGCGACCCTGCAGGTGCTGGTCGCCGTCGTGACCGCGCGCTGGTCCAGCCCGCGCGAGCTCGTCGACGGTGTCGAGTCGCTCGCCCGCACCGCGCTGCTGGTGCGTGCCGAGCGCGACGGTCAGCTCGACTCGACCGAGGACGAGCTGTTCCGGCTCGGCCGCATCGTTGCTGGTTCGAACGAGCTCGAGCTGCTGCTGGCGGACCCCGCCGGTGACGCCTCCGGCAAGGTCGCGCTGGTCGACTCCCTGATCGAGGGGAAGGTCAGCCCGGTCACCAAGACGCTGGTGGACCAGCTGGTCCGCAACCCGCGTGGGGTGCGTGTGGCGGACGGGCTCTCCGAGCTCGCCGACCTGGCGGCCAAGCGCCGTCAGCGTTCCGTCGCGCACGTCCGGTCCGCGGTGGCGCTGACCGCGGAGCAGGTCGACCGCTTGACCGCGACGCTGACCACGATCTACTCGCGCCCGATCGCGCTGCACGTCGAGGTCGACCCCGCACTGGGCGGCGGCCTCACGATCAAGATCGGCGACGAGATCATCGACGGAAGCATCGCCGGCCGGTTGGCGGCACTGCGCCGCAATCTCGCCAGCTAGCCCCCGAGCCCTTTCCCAAGAACGAAGAAGTGAGAGCAGGAACGACATGGCGGAGCTGACGATCTCGTCGGACGAGATCCGCAGTGCGATCGAGAAGTACGTCTCGAGCTACTCCCCGGAGGTCAGCCGGGAAGAGGTCGGTACCGTCGCCGAGACCTACGACGGCATCGCCATCGTCGAGGGCCTTCCGGGCACGATGACGAACGAGCTGCTCGAGTTCCCCGGTGGCGTCCTCGGCGTTGCCCTGAACCTCGAGGTCCGCAACATCGGTGCGGTCATCCTCGGTGACTTCGACAAGATCGAAGAGGGCCAGGAGGTCCGCCGGACGGGCAAGGTCCTGTCCGTGCCGGTCGGCGACGGCTTCCTCGGTCGCGTCGTCAACCCGCTGGGCACGCCGATCGACGGCCTCGGTGACATCGTCGCGGACGACACCCGCGCCCTGGAGCTGCAGGCGGCCTCCGTGCTGCAGCGTCAGCCGGTGTCCGAGCCGATGCAGACCGGCATCAAGGCCATCGACGCGATGACCCCGATCGGCCGCGGTCAGCGTCAGCTGATCATCGGTGACCGCAAGACCGGCAAGACCGCGGTCTGCATCGACACGATCATCAACCAGAAGAAGGCCTGGGAGTCGGGCGACCCGAAGCAGCAGGTCCGCTGCGTCTACGTCGCCATCGGCCAGAAGGGCTCCACCATCGCGGGCGTCAAGGCCGCGCTGGAGGAGGCGGGCGCACTCGAGTACACGACGATCGTCGCCGCCCCCGCTTCTGACTCGGCCGGCTTCAAGTGGCTGGCGCCGTACACCGGCTCCTCCATCGGCCAGCACTGGATGTACCAGGGCAAGCACGTCCTGATCATCTTCGACGACCTGACCAAGCAGGCCGAGGCGTACCGCGCCATCTCGCTGCTGCTGCGCCGCCCGCCGGGCCGCGAGGCCTACCCCGGCGACGTCTTCTACTTGCACTCGCGTCTCCTCGAGCGTTGCGCGAAGCTGTCGGACGAGCTCGGCGGCGGTTCGATGACGGGTCTCCCGATCATCGAGACCAAGGCGAACGACGTGTCGGCGTACATCCCGACCAACGTCATCTCGATCACCGACGGTCAGTGCTTCCTCGAGTCCGACCTGTTCAACGCCGGTGTGCGTCCGGCCGTCAACGTGGGTATCTCCGTTTCCCGCGTCGGTGGCGCCGCGCAGATCAAGGCGATGAAGGACGTCGCGGGTTCGCTGCGTCTCGACCTGTCGCAGTTCCGCGAGCTGGAGGCCTTCTCCGCGTTCGCGTCCGACCTCGACGCCGCGTCGCGCGCCCAGCTGGACCGCGGTGCCCGTCTGGTCGAGCTGCTCAAGCAGGGCCAGTACTCCCCGGTGCCCGTCGAGGAGCAGGTCGTCGAGATCTTCGCCGCGACCAAGGGCCACCTGGACGACGTCCCCGTCGCCGACATCCGTCGCTTCGTGGCCGACTTCAAGGACTCGCTGCGCCGCAACCACGCGGACCTGCTGAGCTCCATCGTGGAGACCAAGAAGTTCCCCGAGGACTCGCAGAAGCGCGTTGTCGCCGCCGTGACCGAGTTCAAGAAGCAGTTCACCGCTTCGGACGGCACGACGATCGTCAACGAGGCGCCCGAGAAGGCGATGGACGCCGACAAGGTCGCCCAGGAATCGGTGAAGCTCCACAAGCCCGAGCCCACCAAGAAGTGATCTGAGCCATGGGCGCACAGATTAGGGAGCTCCGCCAGCGGATCCGAACGGTCAACTCGACCAAGAAGATCACGAAGGCGTACGAGCTCATCGCCACGTCTCGCCTCGCCAAGGCGCAGACCAGGGTCGCGGCCTCGCGCCCCTACGCGGACGAGATCACTAACGTGCTCTCCGCGTTGGCCGAGGCCTCGGCGAACCTCGACCACCCGTTGCTGACGGAACGCAAGAACCCGAAGCGCGCCGCTGTCCTCGTCGTCACCAGCGACAAGGGCATGTGCGGTGGTTACAACTCCAACGTCCTCAAGGCCGCGGAGCAGCTGATCGAGCTGCTCAAGTCCGAGGGCAAGGAACCGGTGCTGTACGCGACCGGCCGCAAGGCGATCGGGTTCTACAACTTCCGCCGCCGTGAGGTCACCGCGTCGTGGAGCGGGTTCTCGCAGACTCCGCACTACGTCGACGCCGTCGCGGCGGGTGACGCGCTGGTGGAGGCGTTCCTGGAGGGCACGGAGGACGGTGCGCAGGGCGTGGACGAGATCCACGTCGTGTACACGGAGTTCAAGTCCATGCTGAGCCAGACGCCGACCGCCAGGCGGATCGCGCCGATGGACGTCGAGTACACCGGTGAGACCCCCACGGGCCCGCGCGCGGTGTACGACTTCGAGCCCAGTGCGGAAGCGCTGCTCGGAGCGATGCTGCCCAAGTACGTGAAGACGCGGCTGTTCTCCGCCATGCTGGAGGCAGCGGCTTCGGAGTCGGCAGCTCGTCGTACGGCCATGAAGGCGGCGACGGACAACGCGACGGAGCTCGTGCGCAACCTCAGCCGGGCAGCGAACTCGGCCCGTCAGGCCCAGATCACCCAGGAGATCAGCGAGATCGTCGGTGGCGCCTCCGCGCTTACCGGTGGCGCAGGAAGTGATGACTGACATGAGTGCTACTGCCACCACCACCCGCACCGGCCGTGTGGTCCGGGTGATCGGTGCGGTCGTCGACGTGGAGTTCCCGCGCGACGCCGTGCCGGAGCTCTTCAACGCTTGCCACGCCGAGATCACCTTCGAGGCCGTCGCCAAGACGCTGACCCTCGAGGTCGCGCAGCACCTCGGCGACAACCTGGTCCGCACCATCTCGATGCAGCCGACCGACGGTCTGGTGCGCGGTACGACCGTGACCGACACCGGCAAGGCCATCTCGGTTCCCGTCGGCGACGTCGTCAAGGGCCACGTCTTCAACGCCCTCGGTGACTGCCTCGACGTTCCCGGCCTCGGCCGTGACGGCGAGCAGTGGGGCATCCACCGCAAGGCGCCCGCCTTCGACCAGCTCGAGGGCAAGACCGAGATCCTCGAGACCGGCATCAAGGTCATCGACCTGCTCACCCCGTACGTCAAGGGCGGCAAGATCGGCCTGTTCGGTGGCGCGGGTGTCGGCAAGACGGTGCTCATCCAGGAGATGATCACCCGTATCGCGCGTGAGTTCTCCGGTACGTCGGTGTTCGCCGGCGTCGGTGAGCGCACCCGTGAGGGCACCGACCTGCTGCTGGAAATGGAAGAGATGGGTGTTCTCGCGGACACCGCTCTCGTCTTCGGTCAGATGGACGAGCCGCCCGGCACGCGTATGCGCGTCGCGCTGTCCGCTCTCACGATGGCGGAGTACTTCCGCGACGTGCAGAACCAGGACGTGCTGCTCTTCATCGACAACATCTTCCGGTTCACCCAGGCCGGTTCCGAGGTGTCGACCCTGCTGGGCCGCATGCCTTCGGCCGTGGGTTACCAGCCGACGCTGGCCGACGAGATGGGTGAGCTCCAGGAGCGCATCACCTCGACGCGTGGCCGGTCGATCACGTCGCTGCAGGCCATCTACGTGCCCGCGGACGACTACACCGACCCCGCCCCGGCGACCACCTTCGCCCACCTGGACGCGACGACGGAGCTTTCCCGTCCGATCTCCCAGAAGGGCATCTACCCGGCCGTCGACCCGCTGTCGTCGTCGTCTCGAATCCTCGAGCCGTCGATCGTCGGCGAGGAGCACTACCGGGTCGCCCAGGAGGTGAAGCGAATTCTGCAGAAGTACAAGGAGCTGCAGGACATCATCGCCATCCTCGGCATGGACGAGCTCTCCGAGGAGGACAAGGTCCTCGTCGGTCGCGCCCGTCGTCTCGAGCGCTTCCTCGGCCAGAACTTCATCGTGGCCGAGAAGTTCACCGGTCAGCCCGGCTCCTTCGTGCCCATCAAGGACACGATCGAGGCGTTCGACCGCGTGTGCAAGGGCGAGTTCGACCACTTCCCGGAGCAGGCGTTCTTCTCCTGCGGCGGGCTGGACGACGTCGAGGCCAACGCCAAGAAGCTTGCCGGTAACTGAGGCTCGCTGACTTCCGAAGGGCCGTCCCTCCTTTGTGGAGGGGCGGCCCTTCGTCATGTCCGGAGCACATGACGTTTCCGGTGGATGGAAACCACCCTCCCGGCTGCGGGCCCTGACGTCGCACGATGCTCGGCATCACCAGGCCTCAGCGAGGAGGAAGAGCGCGTGAACAAATGGGTGTTGCCGCTGTGCTGGACCGCTGTCCTGCTCGACGGCTTTGACCTCGTCGTGCTCGGCACGGTGATTCCCTCGCTGTTGCAGGAGAAGCTGCTCACGACGGCGAGTGCCAGCGCGGTGTCCACGGCCGGGCTGGTCGGCATGATGCTCGGCGCGCTGATCATCGGAACCATCACCGACGTCATCGGGCGGCGCAAGGTGATGATCTACGCGGTGGCCGGGTTCTCCGTGTTCACGCTGGCCTGTGCGTTCGCGCCGGACGCGACGACGTTCGGGATCCTCCGCTTCCTCGCCGGCCTGGGGCTCGGCGGGTGCCTGCCCACGGCCATCGCGCTGGTCAACGAGGCTCGGCCGCAGCAGGGCGGGCGGGTCACCACGCTGATCATGACCGGCTATCACGTCGGTGCGGTCATCACGGCGCTGCTGGGGATCGTGCTGATCCCGCAGCTCGGCTGGCGGTCCCTGTTCGTCGTGGGGGCGCTGCCCGCGCTGGTGCTGATTCCGTTGATGGTCAAGAACTTGCCGGAGACGGTGGCGCGCAGGGCTCCCGCGCTGGAGGCGGTCGGGTCGCTGTTCAAGCCGGGTCTGCGCAAGGCCACGATCGCGTTCTGGGTGGCCTCGTTCATGGGGCTGCTGCTCGTGTACGGGCTCAACACCTGGCTGCCGCAGATCATGCGGAGCGCCGGGTACGAGCTCGGCACCGCGCTCGCCCTGCTGCTCACGCTCAACATCGGTGCTGTGATTGGACTTCTGGTCGCCGGCGCGGTGGCGGACCGGATCGGGATCAGGCCCGCGGCCATCGGCTGGTTCGCGGCGGCCGTGGTGTTCCTGGCGTTGCTGAGCATCAAGTTGCCCGGTTTCGGGGTGTACGTCGCGGTGCTTCTCGCCGGGTTCTTCGTGTTCAGCGCGCAGGTGCTCGTTTATGCCTATGCGGGGCGGGTTTACGAGGAGAACCGGGCGACCGGCATCGGGTGGGCCGCGGGCGTCGGGCGGTTGGGTGCCATCAGTGGGCCGCTGTTGGGCGGTGCGTTGCTCACGGCTGGTTTGGCGCACCCGTGGGGCTTCTACGCGTTCGCGTTCGTAGCTGCGTTGGGCGCAACGGCCGTTGGTGCGATTGGGCTGAAGGCGAAATCGGTCGTGGCACAGCCCGGCTGATGGCAAGGTCGGGGGCATGGCCCGACATGCCCCGTACGACGATCCGGGAACCCCCGACCTCAGGTCGCCCTGGCGCTACCTGTGGTGGCTGGTGCTCGCGCAGCGGGGCCGGGTGCTCGCCGGGGCGTGGTGGGGGTCGCTGTGGATGTGCGGGCTGATCCTGCCGCCCTATCTGATCTCGCGGGCCATTGAGGACGGTCTGCGTGGTGGTGATCGCGGCGCGCTCGTGTGGTGGTGCGTGGCGCTGGTCGTCACCGCGGGGGTGTTGTCGCTCGTCGGGATCGCGCGGCATCGCACGATGACGTTGGTGCGCACGGATGCTTCCCTCAGGACGGCTCAGATCGTCGTCCGGCACGTCACCGCGCTGGGCGGAGTGGTGCGGCGCAAGCTGTCCACAGGAGAGCTGACGTACCTGCAGAACGGGGACACGCAGCGGATCGCGCACGCGCTCACCAGCACCGGGCCCGGCGTCGGGTCGGTGGTCGCGTACGCGGTCACGGCGGTGTTGCTGGTGCGGATCTCGCCGCTCGTCGCCGTCGTCGTGCTCCTCGGGGTGCCTGTGCTCGCGCTGGTGACCGGTCCGGTGTTGCGGCGGCTGCACGCGGTCGAGGCCGGATATCGGAGCAGTCAGGGAGCGTTGAGCTCGCGGGCGGGCGACATCGTGGGCGGGCTGCGGGTCCTGTCGGGGATCGGCGGGAAGCCGGCGTTCGAGGACCGCTTCCGGGCGATGTCCGGTGAGGTGCTGCGGGACGGCTACCGGGTGTCGGTGTGGCTCAGCTGGGTGCAGGCGCTCACCTGGGGGCTGCCGGCGGTGTTCCTCGCCGTGGTCACGTGGATCGTGGCGCGGATGGCGGTGACCGGCGCGATCTCGATCGACGAGATGGTCGCGGTGTACCTGTACGTCACGACGTTGATCGTGCCCGTCAGCTTCTTCATCGAGGGCGCGGACAGCATTCCGCGCGCGTTGGTGTCGGCCGGCCGCGTGGTGGACGTGCTGCGGTTGGAGCGGGACGAGCAGGACGACGGCGCGGCGACGTTGGACGTGAAGACAGGCGCGCTGACGGTCGTCGTGTCGGCGAACGCGACGCTGGCGAGGGAAGCGGTGGACCGGTTGCCCGGCGTGGTGGCGGACAACGACGACTACCTGTTCCCGGGGACGGTGCGCGAGTCGGTCTCGGTGGCCGTGCACAGCGACGGCGAACTGGACGAGGCGCTGCACGCGGCGGCCGCCGTGGACGTGGTGGAGGCGTTGCCGGACGGGCTCGACTCGCACCTGGAACCACAGGGGCGCAACGTGTCCGGCGGTCAGCGGCAACGGCTGCGGCTCGTGCGGGCGTTGCTGAGCGAACCGGATCTGCTCGTGCTGGTGGAACCGACATCGGCGCTGGACGCGGTGACCGAGGCCGCGGTGGCGAAGCGGGTGCGGGAAAGACGATCGGGGCGGACCACCGTGGTCGTGTCGTCGTCGCCGTTGTGGGCGGGGCAGGCGGATCAGGTCGTGCACCTGGAGGAGAGCCGATGAACCGCTTGCCGATCGCGGATCGTCGTGAGGTGCGGCGGGCGGCCGTGCGGTTGCTGCGGAGCGAACGGCGGGCGCTCGTCGTGGTGCTCGCACTCACCGCGTTGACGGCGCTGACCGGGCTGGTCGGGCCGTACCTGCTCGGCAAGATCGTCGGCGGGGTGGACGACGGCAGCCTGAATCTGTCCACTGTGGACAAACTTGCGCTGGGCGTGCTCGGGGCGGCGGTGCTGCACCTGTTCCTGGTGCGGTACAGCGCTTTGCAGTCCGCACGGCTCGGCGAACGGCTGCTGGCCTCGTTGCGCGAGGAGGCGGTCAGGCGCACGCTGGCGTTGCCCGCGCGGGTGGTGGACCGGCTGGGCACCGGCGATCTGCTCACCCGAGTGACGGGTGACGTCGGCATCATTGGCCAGGCGCTGCGGGACAGCGTGCCGGAGGTGCTCACGGGTGTTGTGCAGCTCGTGGTCGTGCTCGTGGCGATCTTCTGGTTGGAACCGGTGCTCGGTCTCGCCGCGCTCGTCGGCGTGCCGTTCGTGGCGTGGGTGATGCGCTGGTACCTCGCTCGTGCGCGTGACGCGTACCTGGCAGAGAGCGCGGCCGCCGGTGACGTGGCGGAGATCTCCGCGGCGGTCGGCGAGGGCAGCCGGACGATCGAGACGTTCGGGTTGCGCACCCGGCTCGTGGCGGTCGCGGAGGCCGCGATCGCGACGTCGTTCCAGGCCCGGATGCGGACGTTGCGGCTGCGGAACGTGCTGTTCCCGGTCATCGGTTTCGTGACCACGGTGCCGACCGCGCTGGTGCTGCTCGTCGGCGGGCTGTTCTACGCAGCCGACGGCGTGGGCATCGAGGTCGTCGTCACCGGCAGCCTCTACGTGTGGCGGCTCATCGAGCCGGTGGAGCGGATCACGCTGTGGATCGAGTTCCTGCAGCGCGGCGGGGCCTCCTTCGCGCGGGTCGAGGGGATCGGTGCCGACGTCGAACCCGCGCCCGCCGTCAGCGAACCGGACGGTGACCGCATCGAGGTGAACGGTGTCCGTTACTCCTATGTGGACGGCCACGAGGTGTTGCACGGCGTAGATCTCGTGGTGCAGCCGGGAGAACGGCTGGCGATCGTCGGCGTCTCGGGCGCGGGCAAGTCGACGCTCGGCAGGCTGATCGCGGGGGTGGACCGGCCCGCGGAGGGCTCGGTGCTCGTCGGCGGAGTGCCCGTCGCGGATCTCGCGGCAGCCGGTGAACAGCGGATCGTGCTGGTGACGCAGGAACATCACGTGTTCATCGGCACGGTCAGGGAGAACCTCGCGATGGCGGCCCCGGACGCGCCGGACGAGCGGCTGCTCGAAGCGTTGCGCACCGTGGACGCGCGTTGGTTCGACGAGTTACCGGAAGGCCTCGACACGGTTCTGGGCGCGGGTGGAGTGGAGCTGGATCCCGCGCAGGCGCAACAACTCGCGCTCGCACGGGTCGAGGTCGCCGATCCGCACACGCTCGTGCTGGACGAGGCGACGTCCTCGCTCGACCCGGCCACGGCCAGGCACGCGGAGCGCGCGATCGCGGCCGTGCGGGAGAGACGCACCGTGATCGCGATCGCGCACCGGCTGCAGACCGCGCGCGACGCCGACCGGATCGCGGTCGTCGACGCGGGGCGGATCGTCGAGCTGGGATCGCACGACGACCTGGTCGCCAGGGACGGCACCTACGCGACGCTCTGGCGCTCCTGGCACGGCTAAGGCAGCCGGATCACCCTGGGCACGCCCTTCTGGCGCACGGTGACCTCCTTGGTACCCGCAGGAGCCAGCCAGGCGTGGTCGCGCTCCTGGGGGCCGACGGTGGCGTTGAACTCGGCGACGATCGTGCCCTGGCCGTCCGGCAGCGGCAGCACCGCCGAGTCACCCCTGACCACCTTGCCGCCGACGACGGAGGCGCTGAACGCGCCGTCCGGCCGGTAGAGCGCGCCGTACAGCTCGCCGTACGACTCGAACATCAGGGCGTACCGGCCGTCGGGCAGCCATGCGCAGACGCTCCAGTCGGTGGTCCCCTCCCAGCTGACGACGTAGTCGAGCACCGCGCGCTTCTGCAGTTCCTGCCGGATCGTCTGCATCGTCAGGCGCTGCCACGACCTCTTCTGCTCCGGGGTCTGCTCCGGGAAGTCAGTGGCGCAGAAGTTCCCCTCCCAGCCGAGGCCGGGGTGGGGATCGAACGGGAGGTCCGGCTGGAGTTCATCACTGATGATCGCGGGCTGGGTGAAGTCGCCGGGCTGGGGAACGGAGTCGCCGCGCACGAACACGGGCCGTTCGCCCACCGGGACGACGGTGAAGACCACGCCGTCCTGGTCGTGGGGCGCGGAGGCCCACGTGCGGGTCAGTCGGTGGTCGGGGCCGCGCTTCGGGCTCTGCGACCAGAACACCGTCTTGCCGAGGGTCAGCACCACGTACTGGTCGCCGGTCGGGCCGAAGCGGTAGAGCCCGGTCTCGCGATCCCTGGCTTCCGCGACCACGACCTCGCGGTTCACCACCTTGCCGTCGGCGACGAGACCGACGAGTGTCGCGGGTTTCTCGGAGGTGCGCACGTTCACCTGCTGCGCGACCAGAGCCGCGGGGCCGGTCGGCGTCTGCCCGGTCCAGAACATGTTCGGCTTCGACGAGACTTCGGTCACCGGCTCGTCCCGCTTCCACGGCTCGTCCTTCTGCGCTTCGTTCCACAGGTGCAGCGCGGTCGCGGTGAACTCGGCGTCGCCGGCGAGCGGGCCGGTCGGTGCCGCCGTCAGCCGCGGGTCGGGAGACTGCTCCGCCGGCCGCGTCAGCACCACCCCCGTCGTCACGCCTGCGAGCAGCGCCACCGCCGCGGTCACCGCCACCAGCCTGCGCGTGTGCCTGCGTCGTCCCCCCACCATCACGTCCCCCACGAATCCGGGCCGCACGTCCAGGTCCGCCGTCGCGGCCTCCATCGCCTGCTTCAGTTCCACGTCAGCACCTGCTCACCCATGAGTTCCCGCATGCGGGCGAGGCCGCGTGAGGTCTGGCTCTTCACCGTGCCGATGCCGCAGCCGAGCGCGCGTGCGGTATCGGCTTCGCTGAGGTCGTCGAAGAACCTCAGCACCAGAACGGCGCGCATCTTCTTCGGCAGTTGTGCCAGCGCACGCACCACGCTGTCCGCGTCCACGACCTGCTGTTCGTGCCCGCGGGCCGTCGGCACCGTCCCCAGTTCGAGCGGTGCCTCAGGTTTGCGCGAACGCCGTCGCCAGCGGTTCGCGGCCGCGTTGGCCAGCGCGGCGCGTGCGTAGGCCTCCGGAGAGGTCCTGATCCGGCGCCACTTGCCGTACATGCTCATGAGAACGTCCTGCAGAATGTCCTCAGCGGCGCCGATGTCGCCGCCGCACAGCAGGTAGGCGGTGCGCAACAGTGCCTGCGAGCGCAACGCCACGAAGTCTTCGAAGTCCTGCATGTCCCCCCTCCGGCGGTCGTCGAACGTACTGACACCGGGCGGGGCGGCAAGGTTGTCAGGCGACCGTTTAGACTCAGATCGACTCCAGACGACGAGGGAGATACGCGTGGCCGAGATGACCGTTGAACTGGTCGCCGTTGAACGCCGTTTGTGGTCCGGTACGGCCACCTCTGTTTCGGCGCAGACCACCGAGGGCGAGATCGGCATCCTGCCCGGTCACGAGCCCGTGCTCGGCCAGTTGGTCGAGGGAGGCGTGGTGCGCGTGCGCACGACCGACGGTGGCCTGGTCACCGCCGCCGTGCACGGTGGCTTCCTGTCCGTGACCGGCACCGGCGTATCGATTCTCGCCGAGGACGCCGAACTGGCGGGCGAGATCGACGTGGACGCGGCGCGCACAGCGCTGCAGGACGCGGACGACGCAGAGCGCGCACGTGCGGCAGCGCGCGTGCGGGCCGTGGAACAGTCGGCCTGAGACCGGGCACGAGGCCGCAGCCGTGGGGATCACCGAGATTGCCGGCCTGATCCTTCTTGGGGTGGCGATCGTCATCGCCTACTTCGCCTGGCGTCGCATCCGGCTGCTGCGTGAGGGTGGCGTGCACGTCGCGCTGCGCAGTCAGTTCGACGATCGCGGGCGTGGCTGGCACTTGGGCGTCGGGCACTACCGGGGCGACAAGTTCGCCTGGTTCCGGGTGTTGTCGCTCGGGTCCGGGCCGAACCAGCTGATCACCCGGGACGGGCTGGAGATCGACGCTCGGCGGGAGCCGACCGGTCCTGAGGCATATGCCATGCCTGTGGGGGCCACGGTGCTGAGGTGCCGGTCTGTTTCCGGTGAGGTCGAGATCGCCATGGGGCCGGATGCGCTCACCGGGTTCTTGTCCTGGCTCGAGTCCGCGCCGCCTGGGCGGTCCATTCCTTGGGCTTCTTGATGTGAAGTGTTGCGAAGGGCGCGTTCCTGCGGGGGCGCGCCCTTTGTGGTTTACAGGGTGCGGGTTGCGTGCGTTTGTCGCGTTCCAGCGGGGTGGGTCGCGTTCCGTGCGGGTGGTCGCCTTGCGAGGGTGGTCCATCAGGTCGTGACGAAGTGCGGGGTTGCGATTGGGGCTTGACCTTGAGCCTCTAGCTGGGTGCGTAGTCGGCCTCAAAGCCGGGGTGAAGAGCGTCCCGGCCGAGCCCAGACAGGGTGGCACCCAGCCCCTCAAGGTCAAGCCCCAATCGCCATGAGCGGGGCTCACCGCTTACCCGGCGCCCTAGGTTCAGACGGCTCGCTTCGCATCGCCACGCCAGGACTCGTACGAGGTCGCCTTGCGTGCGTGCGTCGCCTTACGAGGGTGGTTTCTCGGGTCGCGGGTCAGGCGTTTTCGCCTGGCTGCCAGAGCACGTCGCCGTCCGGGTTCGCCACGCGGGCCAGGATGAACAGCAGGTCCGAGAGCCTGTTCAGGTACTTGGCCGTGAGGATGTTCGTGTGTTCCGGGTCGGCTTCGATCAGCGACCACGCCCGGCGTTCCGCTCGGCGGGAGATCGTGCGGGCCTGGTGCAGGAGGGCTGCTCCTGGGGTGCCGCCGTTCAGGATGAACGAGTCGAGTTTGCCCAGGCGTTCGTTGAACGTGTCGCAGTAGGTCTCCAGGCGGTCCACGTAGGCCTGGGTCACGCGGAGTGGGGGGTACTTCGGGTCGGGCACGATCGGGGTGCAGAGGTCCGCTCCTACGTCGAAGAGGTCGTTCTGCACTTTGCGCACCACTTCGAACACGTCCGGTGCCAGCTGGCCCAGGGCCAGGGCCACGCCCAGCGACGCGTTCGTTTCGTCCACGTCCGCGTACGCCTCGATGCGTGGTGAGGTCTTCGGGACGCGGGAGAAGTCGCCCAGGCCGGTCGTGCCGTCGTCGCCGACCCGCGTGTAGATCTTGGTGAGATGTACCGCCATGACCGGCACTCTATGGGCGTACGTAGGATTGCCGCGTGAGCGAGCATTTCCGGGTACACGGTGGAGCAAGGCTGGTCGGCGAAGTTGACGTCGTCGGCGCCAAGAACAGCGTGCTCAAACTGATGGCGGCGGCTCTGCTCGCTGAGGGCACCACGACCATCACGAACTGCCCGGACATCCTCGACGTGCCGCTGATGGCGGACGCGTTGCGCAGTCTCGGGTGCGTGGTCGAGCTCGAAGGTGACGTGGCGAGGATCACGACGCCCCAGGAGCTCAGTCACCGCGCCGACTCCGAGGCGATGGGCAAGCTTCGAGCGTCTATCTGCGTGCTGGGGCCGCTGGTCGGGCGGTGCAAGCGCGCGGTCGTGGCGTTGCCTGGTGGGGACGCGATCGGGTCGCGGCCGTTGGACATGCACCAGAGCGGTCTCGAGAAGCTCGGTGCCCGGACCTGGATCGAGCACGGCTGCATCGTCGCCGAGGCCGAGGGGCTGCACGGCACGCAGATCTGGCTCGACTTCCCGAGCATGGGTGCCACCGAGAACATCCTGATGGCGGCCGTGCTGGCCACCGGGACGACGGTCATCGACAACGCCGCGCGCGAGCCTGAGATCGTCGACCTCTGCCTGATGCTCGTGCAGATGGGCGCGAAGATCGAGGGCGCCGGCACGTCCACGCTCACCGTTCACGGCGTGACCGAGCTCAAGCCGACCGAGCACCGCGTCATCGGTGACCGGATCGTCGGCGCCACGTGGGGGTTCGCCGCCGCCATGACGCGCGGCGACGTGCGGGTGCGTGGTGTGAATCCGCACCACCTCGACCTGGTGCTGGAGAAGCTGCGCATGGCGGGCGCCGAGGTCACCGTCTACGAGGGCGGCGAGGACGAGGGGTTCCGCGTCGTCATGGAAGGGCGGCCCAAGGCCGTTGACTTCGTGACGCTGCCGTACCCCGGTTTCGCCACGGACAACCAGCCGTTCGCGATCGCGCTGTCCACGGTGTCCGAGGGCACCGCGATGATCACCGAGAACCTGTTCGAGTCCCGGTTCCGGTTCATCGACGAGATGATCAGGCTCGGAGCCGACGCGCGCACGGACGGTCACCACGCCGTGATCCGCGGCATCGAGAAGCTGTCCAGCGCTCCGGTGTGGGCGTCGGACATCCGCGCTGGTGCGGGGCTTGTTCTCGCCGGTCTGTGCGCGGACGGGGCCACCGAGGTCTACGAGATCTTCCACATCGAACGCGGTTACCCTGGGTTCGTGGAAAACCTCCGCAAGCTCGGGGCCGACGTGGAACGCGTCAGCTCCTGAGCACCAGCCGCGCGTTCGCGACGTCCGCCGGGAACACCATCACCCGGTAAGGCGCGTTCCGCGAGCGCGTGGCACGCACCCCGTTCCTCTTCAGCTTCTGCACCAGCACGTTCGCGGCCTCTTCCGTGGGCACGACCGCCACCTCGTTCAGCAACCCGAAGTCCGTGCCGTCCAGATCCGGTACGGGCCGCTTGTCGTTGCCCGCGAAATACCTCAGCACCAGGGCCAGCAAGCCGAGAACGCCGAAGACGACCGCAGTCTGGTAGAAGCCCGTCACCCCTTCATCATGCTCCCAGTGGTCACGATTCAGTGAGCAATCGCACGCGCAGCAACGGTTACCGGCCAGTACGCTCCGGGGAACGACGATGTGGGAGGTTGCTGTGCCTTACCCAGCTGACCGTGAGCGTGACCGGCCCTGGGTGATGCGCACGTACGCGGGTCACTCGTCGGCCACCGCTTCCAACGCGCTCTACCGCCGGAACCTGTCCAAGGGGCAGACCGGGCTCTCCGTGGCGTTCGACCTGCCGACGCAGACCGGCTACGACCCCGACGACGAACTGGCGAAGGGCGAGGTCGGCAAGGTCGGCGTGCCCGTCAGCCACATCGGCGACATGCGGCAGCTCTTCGACCAGATCCCGCTCGCCGGTGCCAACACGTCGATGACGATCAACGCGACGGCCATGTGGCTGCTCGCCATGTACGTCACCGTGGCCGAGGAGCAGGGCGCGGATCCGTCGGCGCTCGCCGGCACGACGCAGAACGACATCATCAAGGAGTACCTGTCCCGCGGCACGTACGTGTTCCCGCCGGGGCCGTCACTGCGGCTGATCACCGACATGGTCGCGTGGACCGTGTCGAACGTGCCGAAGTGGAACCCGATCAACATCTGCAGCTACCACCTCCAGGAGGTCGGCGCGACGCCGGCGCAGGAGGTCGCGTACGCGATGTGCACGGCGATCGCCGTCCTGGACTCGGTGCGCGACTCCGGCCAGGTGCCGCAGGAGAAGTTCGGTGAGGTCGTCGCCCGCATCTCCTTCTTCGTGAACGCCGGTGTGCGGTTCATCGAGGAGATGTGCAAGATGCGCGCGTTCGCCCAGCTGTGGGACGAGATCACACTGGAGCGCTACGGCGTCGAGAACCCGAAGCACCGCCGGTTTCGCTACGGCGTGCAGGTCAACTCGCTCGGACTCACCGAGGCGCAGCCGGAGAACAACGTCCAGCGCATCGTGCTGGAGATGCTCGCGGTCTCGTTGTCCCGCAACGCTCGTGCGCGCGCGATCCAGCTTCCGGCGTGGAACGAGGCCCTCGGCCTGCCGCGCCCGTGGGACCAGCAGTGGGCGTTGCGCATGCAGCAGGTCCTGGCCTACGAGACGGATCTGCTGGAGTACGACGACATCTTCGACGGCTCACCGGTCATCGAGGCGAAGGTCAACGAGATCCTCGCCGGTGCCCGCGAGGAGATCGACCGCGTACAGGCCATGGGCGGCGCCGTCGCGGCCGTCGAGTCCGGCTACATGAAGTCGAACCTGGTGTCCTCACTGGCGGATCGCCGCCGCCGCGTCGAGGCGGGCGAGGACATCGTGGTCGGTGTCAACAAGTTCGACACGACCGAGCCGTCGCCGCTGCAGGCCGAGGGCGCGAACTCGATCGAGACCATCGACCCGATCGTCGAACTGCACGCCGTCGAGGCGATCCAGCAGTGGCGTGCTTCTCGTGACAACGCTGCGGTAGAAGCATCTTTGGACGCTCTGCGCGAGGCCGCGAAGACCGACCGGAACCTCGTCGAGGTGACGTTGGCCTGTGCGCGCGCCGGAGTCACGACAGGCGAATGGTCGCAGGCATTGCGTGAGACGTTCGGCGAATACCGTGCCCCCACAGGCGTTTCCGGCGCCTCGGCGTCCGGCGAGGCAGGCTCGGAGATCGCCCGCGTGCGCGACCGGGTGCGCGCGACCGGCGAGGAGATGGGCGAGCGCCTGCGCATGCTCGTCGGCAAGCCTGGCCTCGACGGCCACTCCAACGGCGCCGAGCAGGTCGCCGTGCGTGCCCGCGACGTCGGCTTCGAGGTCGTCTACCAGGGCATCCGCCTCACGCCGTCGCAGATCGTCGCCGCGGCCGTGCAGGAGGACGTGCACGTCGTCGGCCTCTCGATCCTGTCCGGCTCGCACCTCGAAGTGGTGCCCGCGGTCGTCGACGGCCTGCGCGCGGCCGGCGCCGGGGACATCCCGGTGATCGTCGGCGGCATCATCCCGCCGGACGACGCTCAGAAGCTGCGCGAGCGTGGCGTGGCGCGGGTCTTCACGCCCAAGGACTACGAGCTGACCCAGATCATGGACGAGATCGTCACCGTGATCCGGGAGGTGCGCGGGCTCGGCTGATCGGCTCGTGCCGCTGCTGCGCCCGGTGTAGAACTTCCCGTAGATCTTGTTCACGCGGGAGGGGAAGTGCGATGGCGGTGGAGCTCGCCGACCTGATCGGTCAGCTGCGTTCGGAGCTGACCGAAGCGATGCACGCGGGGGAGAACGAGGACCTGCGCTTCGAGCTGGGCCCGGTCGAACTGGAGCTGACCGTCGCGGTCACCAAGGAGGCCAAGCCGGGAGCGAAGGTCAAGTTCTGGGTGGTCGAGCTGGGTACCGACGCCACGCTCTCGTCGGCGACGACCCAGACGATCAAGCTCGTGCTGGATCCGCGGCGCCGCGGTCAGACCGGCAAGGTCGAGATCTCCGGCGCCGAGGTCGCTGACGAGAAATGACGGGAGCCCCGCTCGACCGGGCGCGGGTGGCGGAACTGATCGTCACCCGCGACGGTGAGCGGCACCGGGGGTCCGGCTACCGCGTGCGCGCCGGCGCAGTGCTGACGGCGGCGCACGTCGTTGACGGCGCGTCGTCGGTGCGCGTGCGGTTCGAGCCGGACCTGCCCGGCGAGTGGTCTGTCGACGCGACGTCCTGGTGGGCCGACCCGGTGGCGGACGTCGCGGTCGTGACGATCGACGGCCGCGAGTCCGTCGCACCGGTGACCTTCGGCCGGATCGACGACCGCGCGGCCGTGCTCGTGGTGGAGGCGGTCGGGTTCCCGCGGTGGAAGATGCGGGCGGACGCGGCCGGCCAGCGCTACCGCGACTCTGTGCACGTGCACGGGACCGTCGCGGTGCTGTCCAACTGGCGTGAGGGCACGCTGGAGGTCGTCGTCGAGCCCGCCGGTGCCGTGGTGGGAGACGTCTCGCCGTGGCAGGGCATGTCCGGTGCGGCGCTGTGGGCCGCCGGGCACGTCGTCGGCGTTGTCGCGAAGCACCACCCCGGCGACGGCCTCGGCCGGCTCGCCGCTTCCCGGCTGGACCTCGCCCTCGATTCCGCGGCCGGCACGTCGTTGCGCGAGGCTCTCGACGTGCGCGCGCCGTTGCCCGACGTGCTGCCCGCTCCCCGTACCGAGTTGATCACGAACGCCTACCAGGCGCTGGTCGCCGACGCCGCGCCCGAGCAGCTGCACGAGCGCACCGCGGAACTCGCCGAGCTGGCCAGGTTCTGCGCGGGCGACGAGCCGTACCTGTGGTGGCAGGCCGGTCCGTGGGCGGGCAAGTCCGCGCTGCTCGCCTGGTTCGCGCTGCACCCGCCCGACGGCGTGGACGTGGTGTCGTTCTTCGTCACCGGCCGCTGGGCGGGGCAGTCCGACAGCGACGCGTTCACCGAGGCCCTGATCGACCAGCTCGCCTCGCTCGTCGGCGAACCGGTCGACCTCGCCCTGGAGGCCCGTGCGCGCCGCGGCCACCTGCTGCGCCTGCTCACCACCGCCGCGGCCGTCCGCCCTCTGCTGCTCGTCGTCGACGGCCTGGACGAGGACACGAGCCGAGCCGACGGAGTGGCCCGGCCGAGCATCGCCGCGCTGTTGCCGCGCCGCCCACCACCGGGTCTGCGGGTGCTGGTGGCCAGCCGCCCGCACCCCGGCCTGCCGGACGACGTTCCCGGCGACCATCCACTGAGGACGGTCATGCCGCGCCCGCTCGCGGTCTCGCCCCACGCCAGGAACATCGAGACAGAGGCGAAGCGCGAACTCACGACGTTGCTCGCCAGGCCAGGCCCGCACCGCGGCCTGCTCGGCCTGATCACTGCGTCCGGAGGTGGTCTGACGCACCCTGACCTGGAGGAGCTGACCGGCAGCCCGAGCTTCGAACTCGACGCCGTGTTCGGCGGCGTGTTCGGCCGCAGCGTCGGCGCCCGCGGCACCGAGTCCTCCGAACGCGTCTACCTCTTCACCCACGACACGTTGCGAGAACAGGCCGAACGCGCCTACGGCAACGGAATCGCCCGATACCGCGAGCAGATCCACGCCTGGGCGGACGACCACCGCGCGCGAGGCTGGACCGCGGACACACCGGGCTACCTGTTCCGCGGCTACCCGCGCCTGCTCGCGGCTCTCGGCGACACCGGACGCCTGGTGGCCTTCGCCCTCGACCGTCCTCGGCACGACCGGATGCTGGTCCTGACCGGTGGCGACGCGCTGGCGTTGACCGAGATCGAGTCGGCGGCGGCGCTCCTGGCCCGCGAGCGGGAACCGGATCTGCTGACGATGCTCAGGGTCGCGCGCATGCGATGGGAGCTGGGCCGGCGCAACGACCACGTCCCGAGCGAGCTTCCTGCCGTCTGGGCGCGACTCGGCGAACTCGACCGGGCAGTCGCACTGGCACACAGCATGGGCAACGTCGACCGTTGTGCTGAAGCGTTCACCAAGATCGTTGCCGTGCTGGGCGACGAGAACCACCGGTTGGTCGACGACGCTGAGAAGGCGGTGATGCGGACCATCGAGCCGCATTGGCGCTACCAGGCCTTGCTGGACCTGGCCGCGGCGTTGCCGTGGGGAGAGCGCGCCCGGCGCATGCTCGCCGACGTCGAGGCGGGCGTACCCGCGGTCGGCGGGAGGTACCGCGACGACCTGTGGGCCGCCCTGTCCCGCCAGGCGCTGGCGAGGGCGGACGACGACGAAGCCGAGCGTTTCGCACTGGCCGTCGAGGACTTCTACGAGCGGGACCGGTTGCTCGAGAAACTGGTCTCGGACGCGCGGCCCGATCTCCATCGCGCTCTTCGGTTCGTGCTGCTGGCCGCCAGCGACTACGACCTCTTCGAATGGACGGAAGAGCTCGCTCGTGAGGCGGTGGCGGCGGGAGACGACGCCGGCGCGTTCCGGATCGCCCAGGAGTCGGGGGCGCAGGACAGCCTTCTGGCCGAGCTGGTAGCGGCCCTTCTGAAGGAGGGCGAACTGGTTCGGGCGGGCCGCCTGGCGTTGCGCGTCGAGACTCCGGGCGAGCGTGCTCTGGCGTTGTGCGCGGTGGCTCACGCGCACTTGGCGGCAGGACAGACCGAAGAGGCGGAGAGGCTGGCCGCACTCGCCGGGGCCACCTTGCCCGGCATCGCGAACCAGCGGGGCCAAGTGGTGCTGCTGACCGAGCTGGCCGCACTGGTGCCCGGTCGCGCGGCGGAGTTCCACCGCGCCGCGGACGCGGTAGTCGAGCGGCTCGGGGCCCGGCACAACCGTGCGATCGTGCTCGCGGAGATCGCCTCGGTCGCGGCGAGAACCGGTGACCCGCAACGGTTCGCCGACTGCGCGGATCGGGCAGCCGAGTTGGCGGAGCAGGCAGAACTGCTGGTCGAACTGGCCAAGCACGCGGTCGTCGCGGCGGACCACGGGCGTGCGCGTCGGCTGATCGAGTCGGCGTGGACGCCGCCGATGCTGCCGACCGGAAAGATAGAAGGCGTTTTGGAGTTCGGAACCGTTCGAGTCGCCTCCCGGATGGGTGCGGTGGACCTGGTGTTGCACGCACTCAAGCGCCGCCCTGCCGATCTGCTGGTTCAACTGCTTGCCGACGCGCCCGCTGACAGGGCCCTTTCGATCGCCGAGGTGATCGCGCGCCACCTGCCGTACCAGACGGCCTCCGACCAGATTCCGGCTCTGGCCGAACTGCGGGAGGACGACCTGGTGCTGTCGCTGGCGGCGCAGACCGGTGCCGGGAGCCTGGGCGGCCACGTGAGAGCTGTCGTGGAGGCCGCGACCGCTGCCGGCGAGGACGACCGGGCGCTGCGCCTCGCCGCGGGCATGGACTCGGAGTACGAGCGGTCTTCCGCATTGCTCGACAGCTGCATGTCGGTCCTCCACGACCTGGACCGGGCGGTGCGCTATGCGTCCGCCATCGAGAACGTCGATCTGCGGGACAGCGCGTTTCTCGAGATGGCCCACGTCGCGGACGACCACACCCGTGCGCTGGGGTTGCTCCAGGAAGTGAGCGGTCCCCACCGCCCGGCGGGGCTCGCCACCCTCGCGTCGGCCGCGGCCGACGCAGGTGATCTCGCCGGCGCACGGACGTTGTGCGTGGCCGCCGAGAACGCCGCACGTGCCGAAGGTGCGGAACGGCCGGAGCTGCTCCACGTCGATCTGGCCGACGCGCTCGCCTGGGCCGGGGACGTCGGCCGGGCCGAACGAGTGGGGCGAACGGTGCTCGGGCCGACACAACTGGCGGTGAGCCTGCTCAACCTCGCGCGCATCGCGCTGAGCGCCGGCGACGTGGACCGAGCTCGCGCACTCGCCGTCGAGGTCGCTGCGTTCGAGCGTGACGAGGACTTTCCGTTGTTCGGCCTCGTGGACACGCTGATGTCCACCGGCGAGCAGGGGCAGGTCGAACGGATCGCCGGCGAGATCGAGGTGCTCTCGGCTTCGTGCACCGACGTCTTTCAACGCGACGGACTGCGTGCGACGTTGGCCGGGATCGTGGCGAAGCTCGGCCGGCACGAGGAGGCGCTCGCTCTCGCAGGCGAGATCGGGGGAGAGCCAGAGCGTTTCGAGGCCTGGACCGCCATCGCGCGTGCCGTGCCGAACGGCCAGGTCCGTGCGGCCGTCAGAACCGCGATTCTGGATCTGACCGGCGATCTCAGCGAGTTCGCCAGGGACTACCGGTGCAAGTACGCCGTCAGGGCGTTGGCGGCGGTCGGCGAGCATGAGCACGCCTTGAGCGTGGTGGGTGGTTGTGAGCTGCCCGAGCACCAGGCGGACGCGTTCGCGGCGCTCGTCGGTGAGCCGGTTGCCGGACGGGAGGACCGCCGGGCGCTGTTCGAGTTGTGGGAGGCCGTGCTTGCGGGAGTGACCGACGACTACCACCGCGACTACACGTACTTCCGATTCGCCGTGTCCCGGTACCGGCAGGGCGACCACGAGGACGCGGTGCGGCTCGCCGGGCTGATCGTCGATCCGGCCGCGCGCCACGAGGTGCTGAGGACCTTGAGGCTCTGGGAGATGGCGGACGGACGCCAGACCGCGGACGCCCGTCGGTTCCTGGCCGGGGTTCTGGCCACGGACCAGTGGCGCAAGGCGCTGCCCTCGGTCGCGAAGCTGGACCGGGGCGCGCTCCAGCGGTTCGCGGACGAGGTTTTGGGTTAGCGTCTGGGGAATGGTTGACGTTTCGCGGGACGGGTCCGTCGTCCGGATCACGATGAACCGCGCGGCCAAGCGCAACGCGCTGTCCGCCGAGCACCTCACGGAGCTGCTGGACGCGTTCCGCGAGGTGCGCACGTCGGATGCCGCCGGGATCGTGCTGGCCGCCGAGGGGCCGGTGTTCTCCGCCGGGCACGACTTCGCGGACGTGCACGCGCGCGACGAGGAAGGAGTGCGGCTGCTGCTGGAGCTGTGCACCGTGCTGATGAAGACCATCCAGTCCGCGCCGCAGGTGGTGATCGCGCGCGTGCAGGGGCTGGCGACGGCGGCCGGGTGTCAGCTGGTGGCCTCGTGCGACCTCGCGGTGGCGGCGGACACGGCCGGGTTCTCGTTGCCCGGTGGCAAGGCCGGGTGGTTCTGCCACACGCCCGCGGTGCCGGTGGCGCGGTCGATCGGGCGCAAGCGGTTGATGGAGCTCGTGCTGACCGGGGACGTCATCGACGCGGCGACGGCCGTCGAGTGGGGGCTGATCAACCGCGCCGTGCCGTTGGACGAGTTGGACGCCGCCACGGACGACCTGCTGGCGCGGGCCACGCGGGGGAGCCGGGCGTCGAAGGCGATCGGCAAGCGGACGGTCTACGCGCAGCTCGACCGGCCCGAGATCGACGGGTACGAGATCGCGCTGTCCGTCATGGCCGAGACCTCGCAGTCCCCGTCAGCCAAAGAGGGACGGGCGTCGTTCCTGGAGAAGCGGCCGCCCGTGTGGCCCGACTAGTCGCGAGGAGCTTCAGCGCGTCGGCGTTCGGGCCCGGCTCGGCGCGGTAGACCACCAGGAACTGGCCGGGTGCCTCGCGGACGTCGAACGAGTGGTAGTTCAGCTTGATCGGGCCGACGGCCGGATGCACGAACTCCTTGGCGTCCTGGGTCTTTCCGCGCACTTCGTGGTGCTCCCACAGCTCCTTGAACACCGGGTTCTGGTTGAGCTCCTCGACCATGTTCTTGAGGCGCCGGGACTTCGGGTCGGCGGTCTGCCGCAGGTGCGCGACGGTGCTCTGCGCGACCCAGTTCCAACGCGGGTAGAAACGCGCGGCGGCGGGATCGAGGAACGTCATCCTGGCCGCGTTGTCGGCGGGTGTGAACGGCTCGTAGAGGGCTTCGGCCAGCGCGTTCATGGCGAGCATGTCGAGCAGCCCGTTCATCACGAACGCCGGCATGTCGTGCATGCCGCTCATGAGCTGCAGCAGTTCCGGGCTGACCGTGTCCGTGGCGTGGCCTTCGACAGCGACGACCCCGGCCAGGCGGTGCATGTGCGCACGGGCGTCGGTGTCGAGCTGAAGCGCGCGGCTCAGGGCGTCGAGGACCTGGGCCGACGGGTTGGTCTCGCGGCCCTGCTCCAGGCGGGCGTAGTAGTCCGCGCTCACGCCGGCCAGGACGGCGACCTCTTCGCGTCTGAGACCTTTCACCTTGCGCTGGGTGTGCGACGGGATGCCCGCGTCCTGTGGGTTGACGCGGGCGCGGTGGGCTTTCAGGAACTCGCCGAGCACGTGTCCGAGGTTATTCGCTGGGCCCGTGCTCTGCCTGGGTGTGGCACTCCTAGGGAGAAGGTGTCCTGGCTGAGGCCGGTTTCCGGCACGAGTGTGGTGGCCATGAGCAAAGTTGTGTTGATCAGTGGAGCGTCCAGCGGCATCGGTGAGGCCACGGCCCGAGTGCTGGCGAAGGCAGGACATCAGGTGTTCCTCGGGGCACGGCGGGAGGACCGGCTGGCGGCGTTGGCGGACGAGATCGGTGGTGCGTACGCGCCGCTGGACGTGACGTCGCGTGCGTCGTTCCAGTCCTTTGTGGATGCTGCGGTGGAGCGGTACGGGCGAGTCGACGTGCTGGTGAACAACGCCGGCGTGATGCCGTTGTCCCTCATGGACTCGTTGAAGGTCGACGAGTGGGACCGCATGGTGGACGTGAACATCAAGGGCGTGCTGAACGGCATCGCCGCCGTGCTGCCCCGGTTCGCGGGCGGCGGGCACGTCGTGAACGTCGCCTCGATCGGCGCCCACATGGTCATGCCGACCGCCGCCGTGTACTGCGCTACCAAGTACGCGGTGTGGGCGCTGTCCGAAGGGCTCCGTCAGGAGCGCGACGACCTGCGCGTCACCGTGATCTCGCCCGGTGTCACGGAGTCCGAGCTGGCGGACACCATCACCGAGGACTTCGCGGCGTCGTTGATGGAGGACTTCCGCAAGCTCGCGCTGCCGGCGACCGCCATCGGTGACGCCATCGCGTACGCGATCTCGCAGCCGGCGGAGGTCGACGTCAACGAGATCGTCGTGCGGCCGGTTTCGCAGCGTTAGGCGCCGGTGGTCGAGCCCGGCCGGAGGATCATCAGCACGGTCACGGTCGCCCACAGCAGGTTGAAGACGCCCGTGTACATGGCCAGGTGCTTGATGTCCTTGGTCTTCAACGCCTTCTCCTGGCCGGGCAGGATCTTCAGGGCCAGCACGAACGCGGCGGCGGTGGTGAGCGCGATCGACACGATCACCCAGGGGTGGCCGGTCACGCCCATCACGCCCGCCGTCGCGAACCCGAAGACCGGCACCGAGATGCCGATCAGGGCGTAGACGCGGCAGATCCGGTGCAGCAGCTCGGGATTGCCGGCCGTGGTCACCGCCTTCGGGAACATGCTGGCGGCGACGGTGACCGGGCCGATGGCGATGATGGCGGCGAGCACGTGCAGCGAGAGGAACAGCTTGCTCACGCGGCCCTCCACGCGGTGCCGCGGCGTTCGTGGGCGAACAGCTCCTCGACCTTCAGGGCCTGCTGGGCGCCGATCTCGCGGTCGATCAGGTAGAGGCCGAGGTCGACGCCCGAACTGACGCCCGCGGCGGAGACCAGGTCGCCGTCGTCGACGATGCGCGCACGGACGGCGTTCACGCCCATGGACTCCAGCGCGTGCAGGCCGAGGTGGTTGGTGGTGGCGTTGCGGCCTTTGATCAGGCCGGCGATGCCCAGCAGCAACGACCCTCCGCACACGGTGGCGATGATGGCCTTCGTCTCTCTCAGTGCGGGTCCGAGCGTTGCGGCACCTGCGCTGAGCAGGGCGAACACCTCCTCGTCCTTGAGGGCAGCCGCTCCGGGGACGATGATGACGTCGGCGCTGGGGTCGATCCGGCCGGTCGCCTTGAGGGACAACAGGCTGAGGCCGGCGGGGACCTCGCGCGCACCCTCCGCCGTCACCAGCTCGGTCCGGACTCCGCCCGCGGTCAGCGTCTCGTACGGGCCGATCGCGTCCAACGGGTCGAAGCCGTCGAACAACACCACTTGAGCTTTCACTTCGTTGACTCCTCGCTTCGGTGATCAAAACGGTAGGAGCGGGAGGCCGTGGCGAGAACTGGCTGGAATGCCATGTTCCAACGGATTCTCGCCAGCTACGGTGGTGGACGTGCACGAGGTGGCAGTGGTGGCGATGGACAGCGTGGTCCCGTTCGACTTCGCGACGCCGGTCGACGCGTTCAACTGGGTCGGGCGGTACCGGGTGCGCGTCTGCGGTCCTAAAAGGACTGTCGACGCGGGCTGTTTCGAACTGAAGATCCCGCACGGCTTGGAGTTGCTGTCCGAAGTGGACACCATCGTCCTGCCCGGCCACGACCCGGACATGGTCGTGCCGAAGGCGTTGATCGACGCGCTGCGGCAGGCGGCGGCGAGGGGTGCGCGGATCGCGTCGATCTGCACCGGGGCGTTCGTGTTCGCGGCGACCGGCCTGCTGGACGGGATGCGGGTGACCACGCACTGGCTGGGAGCCGAGGAGCTGGCGGCGCGGTTTCCGGCGCTGGAGGTCGATCCGGACGTGCTCTACGTCGACAACGGGCAGTTCCTCACGTCCGCGGGCGCCGCGGCGGGGCTGGACCTGTGCCTGCACATGATCCGGCGCGACCACGGGTCTGCGGTGGCGGCCGATGCGGCGCGGTTCGCCGTGATGCCACTGGAGCGTGAAGGCGGGCAGGCGCAGTTCATCGTGACACCGCCCGTGACGCCTCAAGGTGCGGAACTGGAGCCCGTACTGCGGTGGATGGAGGCCAACGCGTCGCACGACCTGACGCTGGAGGACCTGGCGAAACAGGCCGGCATGAGCACGCGGACGTTGAACCGGCGCTTCCGCGAGCAGACCGGCACGACGCCGCTCCAGTGGCTGCACCGCGCGCGGGTCCGCCAGGCGCAACACCTGCTGGAGACGACCAGGGACCCGGTGGAGCTGATCGCGAGCCGCGTGGGCTTCGGCTCGGCCACGGCGTTCCGCGACAGGTTCAAGCGGATCGCCGGGACCTCACCGCAGAGCTACCGGGCGGCGTTTCAGGGCTGAGAGTGCTCGTGCAGCAGGAGGAGGGTGTAGGCGGCAATCGACTGGGCGTCGGTGATCTCGCCCTTCGCGATCATCGACTCGAAGTCGGCGCGCGGGAACCATGCCGAGCGCATGTCCTGCTCCTCGTGCTCCCGCTCGTGGAAGCCCTCGATGAGCTGGGTCGCGAGGAACACGCGCCCGCGCTGCGACGACATGCCGGGCGCGACGTCGAGCAGACCGAGCTCGATCATCCGGCCGGCCCGCAGACCCGTCTCCTCGCGCAGTTCGCGGGCGGCGAGCTGCAACGGGTCGGAGGCGGCGCGATCAGGCGCGGTGCCCTGGGGGAACTCCCAGCGGCGCAGGCCGATCGGGTAGCGGAACTGTTCGACGAGCCGCACGCGCTCGCCGTCGAGCGGGATGATCAACGCGAAGTCGGGCTTGTCGACCACGCCGTAGATGCCGCTCGAACCGTCCGCACGCTGGATCTCGTCCTCGCGAACGGTCATCCACGGATTTACGTACACCTGACGGGTGCCGAGGCTTTCCACGCCACGGACCGTACCTAACGCAGGCATTCTGGACACACCCCGTAGCCTGTCGCGGTGCGTCTCGTCATCGCTCGCTGCAAGGTCGACTACGTAGGCCGACTCACCGCCCATCTGCCCATGGCACAGCGACTGCTGCTGATCAAGGCTGACGGCTCTGTGTCGATCCACTCCGACGACCGCGCGTACAAGCCGTTGAACTGGATGAGCCCGCCCTGCTGGCTGATCGAGGACCCGGACATCTGGACCGTGCAGAACAAGGCGGGGGAGAAGCTGATCATCACCCTCGAAGAGGTCATGCACGACTCCAAGCACGAGCTCGGCCCCGAGCCAGGCCTGCAGAAGGACGGCGTCGAAGCCGACCTGCAGAAGCTGCTCGCCGAGCACGTCACCACCCTGGGCGACGGCTGGTCCCTGGTGCGCCGGGAGTTCCCGACCCCGATCGGCCCGGTCGACCTGATGTGCCGCGACTCCGCCGGCAAGTCGGTCGCCGTGGAGATCAAGCGGCGCGGCGAGATCGACGGTGTCGAGCAGCTGACCCGGTACCTGGAGCTGCTCAACCGCGACCCGCTGCTGGCGCCGGTGCAGGGCGTGTTCGCGGCGCAGCAGATCAAGCCTCAGGCGCGGGTGCTGGCCGAGGACCGCGGAATTCGGTGCGTGGTGCTGGACTACGACGCGCTGCGCGGGATCGAGCCGGACGAGTTCCGCCTGTTCTAGCGGACGACGCGGTGCAGGGGGAGGTGCACGAGCTCGACGGCCTCCTTGAGGCCGCAGCCGGCCACCTCCCTGACCCGCTTGATCGCCAGGATCGTCTTCTTCGCCTCCAGCAGCCTGATGATCTCCGTGCGGGCGGAGCCGGGCCACTTCGCCCACTCCCGTTCCGCGTGGCACCACGTGCACGACTCGCCTGCGCGCGTACGGCTGCCGGCCTGGAAGTCGCCGCACTCAGGGCAGTTCCACGACGTGTGCTGCGCCGAGCACGCGTCGCACAACGCGCCGAACGGGTAGTCGTCGCGGTTGCTCGCCGGTGGCTGGTGGCAGTGGGTGCAGCGCAGATCGACACCGATGCGTGCGGCGAGCACCGCGACCGCCTCAGCGGCCAGCAGGCGGTCGCCGTCGGGGTCCGCGGTCTGCAGCTTGTACATCGCCACGTCTGACATCCGGTGCAGGACGTACGCCCACGCTTCGGCGTAGCGGGCTTCCGGCAGCGTGTCCAAGAACGTGATCGCGGCGTCGGTCATGGCCTGACTGTGTGTCCCGAAGATGTTTCGCGCACCTGTTTTTCCCAGCTCCCGACTTCAGTGAGCGCCCCAGATCAGGTCGTGGTTTGGTGATCAACCACACGGGGTAGGAACTCGCTCACCTGGAGTACTGTCCTCTCCTGGTCGGTTATGTTCGACTTTGTTGAAAGTCTTGGAGGTGGGCAGTGTCGATGTCGGTGCTGGCCGAGGCGGACCTGCGGCTTGACGCGGGACCGATCGACTACGCGTTGCTTCTCGTCTACTTCGTGGTGGTTCTCGGCATCGGCGTGATGGCACGACGATCCGTCTCCTCCAGCCTGGACTTCCTGCTGTCGGGGCGGTCGCTGCCGGCGTGGGTGACCGGGCTCGCGTTCATCTCGGCGAACCTCGGCGCGCTCGAGCTGATGGGCATGACGGCGAACGGCGCGCAGTACGGCATGGCGACCGTGCACTACTACTGGATCGGCGCCATCCCCGCGATGGTGTTCCTCGGTCTGGTGATGATGCCGTTCTACTACGGCTCGAAGGTGCGCAGCGTTCCCGAGTTCATGCGCCGCCGTTTCGGCAAACCGGCTCACCTGGTCAACGCCATCAGCTTCGCCGTCGCGCAGATCCTGATCGCGGGCATCAACCTGTTCGCGCTCGCGGTGATCATCGACGCACTGCTCGGGTGGCCTTTGCCGGTGTCGATCGTGGTCGCGGCCCTCGTGGTGCTGGCCTACACGACGCTCGGTGGCCTGAGTGCCGCCATCTACAACGAGGTGCTGCAGTTCTTCGTCATCGTGGCCGCGCTGGCGCCGCTGACGATCATCGGTCTGATCAAGGTCGGTGGCTGGCAGGGCATCGTCGAGAAGATCAGCGACCCCGAGCAGCTGTCCGCGTGGCCCGCGACAGAACTCACCGGCATCAACAGCCCGGTGTGGAGTGTCGTCGGATTGGTGTTCGGTCTCGGCTTCGTGCTGTCGTTCGGTTACTGGACGACGAACTTCGCCGAGGTGCAGCGCGCGATGAGCGCCAAGTCGATGTCCGCGGCCAAGCGCACGCCGATCATCGGCGCGTACCCGAAGGCGCTCATCCCGGCGATCATCATCATCCCCGGCATCATCGCCGCGCTGATCGTGCCGGAGATGGCGCAGCTCAAGGCCGGCGACACGAGCAGTGGCGTGGCCTACAACAACGTGCTGCCGCTGCTCATGCGCGACCTGCTGCCCAACGGCATCCTCGGCATCGCGATCACGGGTCTGCTGGCGAGCTTCATGGCCGGTGTGGCGGCGAACGTCAGCTCGTTCAACACCGTCTTCACGTACGACCTGTGGCAGGACTACATCAAGAAGGACCGGCCGGACGAGTACTACCTGCGCATCGGGCGGTTGGCCACGGTAGGCGCGTGCGTCCTCGCGATCGGCACGGCGTTCATCGCGGCGTCGCTCGGCGGGTCCAACATCATGGACTACATCCAGGCGCTGTTCTCGTTCTTCAACGCGCCGCTGTTCGCGACGTTCATCCTCGGCATGTTCTGGAAGCGGATGACGCCGACGGCCGGCTGGGTCGGTCTGCTCGCGGGCACGTTCACCGCGATCTTCATCTACGCGATCTCGGAGCCGTCGTTCGGCATCGAGCTGCTGGAACTGCCCGGTCAGGGCGCGAGCTTCCTCGGCGCGGGTCTCGCGTTCGTGGTCGACATCGTCGTGAGCTTCGCGGTCACCCTGGTCACGAGGCCCAAGCCGGACAGCGAGCTCGTCGGGCTGGTCTACAGCCTCACGCCCAAGGAAGACAGGGCGCACTCCACCACCGGTGAGGACGCGGGCTGGTACCGCTCGCCCGCCCTGCTCGGTGGCGGAGTGCTGGCCCTGACGACCGTTCTCTACTTCATCTTCGGCTGAGGGAGGCTGCCATGAGGTTGTTCGACCTGCGACTGATCATCGCTTTCCTCTTCGGCCTGTACGGCGTTGTACTAGTCGTCATCGGGCTCGCGTTCACGAGCGACGACGACCTGAAGAAGGCCGAAGGGGTCAACATCAACCTGTGGGCGGGCATCGCCATGGCGGTGCTGGCGGCGGTGTTCGCCGCGTGGGCGATGCTGCGGCCTCAGTTCGCGGAAACGGACAAGCAGCCGCTCAAGGAGCTATGACTGGGGACGACCAGGGTAAACAGGGTTGAAGGCCTCGATCGTCCACGCGTCGAGCCAGTTGAATGCGCGGCGAATACGATTTCGCACGTCTCTCCTTCTCTCGGGGTCTTCACCCTGTACAGCGCGTCGATCTTCTGAATCGTTCCCGTAGCACTGGGTGACATGTGCCACGGGACAACTCGGGGTACCGCCCACGAACGCACGCAAAGGTCGCTACCGTGCACGTCGTGCCTCGTTTTCGTGCCACCGCTGTGGTCGCCGCCGCCGCGCTGCTGATGGCCGGCTGTGCGACCGGGCCGGGTCTTGCCAAGACCAACTCGCCGCGCCGGACCGTGCAGGCGGGTGCGGAGGCGACCACGACCGATCCGTCGACCAAACCGTCGGCGCAGGCGGGCAAGCCCGTCGATCCGGCGTTCGCGGCGGAACGGTTGCGGCTGATCAACCCGTGCGCGTTGATCGACAAGGACTTGCTGCAGACGGTCGGCACGCCGTCGAGGTACACGAGCAGCTCGTACACGCGCTGCTCCAACTACATGAAGGACAAGGGCGGCAAGACGCTCAACTTCACGCTGGACATCGGGTACTCGCTGACTTCGAGCGAGGTGAAGAAGGCGACCAAGCAGATCGCGAGCCTCAAGAGCGGTGAGCAGAGCCTGAGCGGCACGTCGTGCTTCATCTGGGCCCTGACGCAGGAGAATCCGGCACAGGCCGTGCGGATCCAGGTGGGCACCAGCAGCGACGGCAGCGAGGCGTGCGAGCCGGGGCGCAAGGTGCTCGAAGGCGCGGTGCGCAAGCTCAAGGGCAACCCGCAGAAGTACAGCCCGCCCAAGGGCTCGCCGGTCGAGGTCGATCCGTGCACGATCGTCGACAAGGCGACGCTCTCGCCGGTGCTCGGTGCATCGCCGCGTGCGCTGCCGTTCGGTCTACACCAGTGTTCGTGGACTGGGCAGAGCGCGCAGATGCAGATCGAGTTCAAGACGGCGCGCATCCCGAAGGACGGCAAGTTCGACACCAAGTCGGTCGAGACCGACCTCGGTGGCGGGCTGAAGGGCTATCAGGCGTTGAAGGACGGTCCGTTCCCGACGTGCGAGATCGTGGTGGTCCGGACGAAGGACCAGAGCGACGCGGGTGAGATCGTGGAGTTCATCGTCGCGGCCTCGAAGGAGAAGGAAATGGATCGCTGCCAGGCGGCGCAAGCGTTCGCCAAGGCGGTTCTTCCTGCCCTGCCCCAGGCCTGACAGCTCCCCGCGCGGGACCAGGCGGGGGCTGAAAGTTCTTCGAGTACGCGTTAGTGTCGAGGTTACTGGCGAGTACCGGAGGAGTCCTATGACGCAGACCGCTTCGAACAGCGCGCTGTCGGCCGATGGCGAGCAGCGGCGGTTCGCATCACTGGACCCGCGCACCGGCGAGGTCGTCGCGCATCACCCGATCCACACGGCCGCCGAGGTCGAGGACGCGGTGTCCTCGGCGCGCGACGCCGCCGCGTGGTGGGCGGGCCTCGGGTTCGAGGGGCGCAAGACGAAGCTCGACGCCTGGCGCAAGATCCTCTCGCAGCGCTCGGACGAGTTCATCTCGTTGATCAGCTCGGAGACCGGCAAGCCCGCCGACGACTCCCGCGTCGAGGTCGCGCTGGTGATGGACCACCTGCACTGGGCCTCGCGCCATGCGGGCCGTGTGCTGGGCAAGCGCCGGGTGTCCTCGGGCATGCTGATGTTCAACCACGGCGCGACGCTGGAGTACCGGCCGTTGGGCGTCATCGGCGTCATCGGGCCGTGGAACTATCCCGCGCACACGCCGATGGGGTCGATCTCCTACGCGTTGGCCGCGGGCAACGCCGTCGTGTTCAAGCCGTCGGAGTTCACGCCTGGTGTCGGCACGTTCCTCGCGTCGACGTTCACCGAGGCGGTGCCGGAGTTCCCGGTGTTCCAGGTGGTCACGGGCTTCGGTGAGACGGGCGCGGCGCTGGTCGGCGCCGGCGTGGACAAGATCGCGTTCACCGGTTCCACCCGGACCGGCAAGAAGGTCATGGCCGCGGCCGCCTCGTCGCTGACGCCGGTGCTGGTCGAGTGCGGTGGCAAGGACGCGCTGATCGTCGACTCGGACGCCGACCTGACCGCCGCCGCCGAGGCCGCGATCTGGGGCGCGGTGTCCAACGCGGGCCAGACGTGCGCGGGCGTGGAGCGGATCTACGTGGCCGAGGACGTCGCCGACGAGTTCACCGAGATCGTCGTGAAGCGCGCGAAGAAGCTCAAGCCGGGTGGCGAGCCGAACGCGAACCTCGGGCCGATCACGATGCCGTCGCAGGTGGAGATCATCCGCGAGCACGTGCAGGACGCCCTGGACCGCGGCGGCAAGGCGCTCGTCGGCGGGCCGGACTCGATCAGGCCGCCGTACGTCGAGCCGGTGGTGCTGGTGGACGTGCCGGAGGACTCGCTGGCTGTCACCGAGGAGACCTTCGGGCCGACCGTGGTGATCAACCGCGTGCCGAACGCGCTGGAGGGCGTGCGGCTGGCGAACCAGTCGAAGTACGGGCTGGGTGCTGCCGTGTTCTCGAAGGCGCGTGGCGAGGAGCTGGCGTCGGAGCTGCGGGTCGGGATGGTGTCGATCAACTCGGTGCTGACCTACGCGGCGATTCCCGGGCTGCCGTTCGGCGGTGTCGGCGACTCCGGGTTCGGGCGCATCCACGGCGAGGACGGGCTGCGCGAGTTCTCCTACGCCAAGGCCGTGACGAAGCTGAAGTTCAAGTCGCTGATCAACATGGCGACTTTCGACAGGTCTTCCATGGCGGGCAAGCAGATGCTGCGCCTCGCGCGGACGCTCTTCGGTCGCTGAAGAACGTCCGCGCGCTGAGGTCTCAGACGCCGAGCTGCTTCTTCATGTCGTCCAGGACCACGTCCGCGGCGAGCACGCCGAGGCCGAGGAAGTAGGTCTCGTCGAGGACCGGCTTGGCCTTGCCCGCCTTCACGGCGTTCAGGCCGGTCCACAACGGACCACCGAGCACCGAGGCCTGCGCGGTCTTGGCCGGGTCGCCGTAGGTGGAGTAGAGGATGAAGTCGCCGTCGGCCTTGCCGATCTGCTCCGCGCTGACCTCGGCTGCCAGGTCGTCCACCTGGGACGAGGTCGGCTGCCCGATCTTGGCGTCGATCAGGATCGTGCCGATGAACGACTTCTTGGCGTACAGGCGGATGCGGCCGGGCATGAAGCGCAGCGCCGTGACCGTCGGGCGCACGCCGAGCTTCTTCTCGACGGCGTCGCCGGTCTCCGTGGCCTTCTTCGTGTAGTCCTCGAGCATCTTCGCCGCGTCGGCCTGGCGGTCGAGCGCGGCCGCGTTGAGGAGGAAGTTCTCCTTCCACACGTAGCCGGGGCGCACGCTGAACACCGTCGGGGCGATCGCGGAGAGCTTCGGGTAGAGGGCCTCCGCGCGCAGCTGCGAGCCCAGGATCAGGTCCGGGTTCAGCTTGGTGATCGCTTCGAGGTTGAGGTTGTTGGTCGTGCCGACGTTCTCCGGCGTGCCGCCCTTGTCGCCGATGTAGGACGGCATGGTCGGCGAGCCGTCGGTGTAGGCGATGCCGACCGGCTTGATGCCGAGCGCCACGACGTTGTCGAGCTCGCCGGTGTCGAGCACGATCACCCGTTCGGGTTTCTTCTCGAGCTTGGTCTCGCCCATCGCGTGCTTGATGGTGCGGGGGAACTCACCGGGCTTCTGCGTCGTGCCGAAACCGTTGCTCAGTTCGTACGCCTTGCCGAAGTCCTCGCCACCTTGGGCGACGGTCGGCTTGTCCGGCGTGCTGGAGCACGCGGTCAGGGTCAGGACGACTGCGACGAGCAGCGCGGCTCTCTTCGACACGACGTTGTTCCTCCACTACGGAACGTGATGTTGACCTGCGTTTCTTAGGGCGGCCTAACGGTACGCGGGTCCTTTGCCAGTTCCGAGTGTCAGACCCCGGGAGTAAGAAGGAACACGGCACCGACTTCTCGGGAGGGCTGATCGATGAAGAAGATCATCAATGATCCGGAAACCGTGGTGCGGGACGCGCTGCGGGGAATGCAGGCAGCCCATTCCGACCTGCTGACCGTGCACCACGACCCGGCGGTCGTCGTGCGCGCGGACACGCCGGTGAGCGGGAAGGTCGCGATCATCTCGGGTGGAGGGTCGGGCCACGAACCGTTGCACGGCGGGTTCGTCGGGCCGGGCATGCTCGACGCGGCCTGTCCCGGCCCCGTGTTCACGTCGCCGACGTCCGACCAGGTGCTCGACGCCGTGGTGCGGACGGACGGCGGTGCGGGCGCGTTGCTGATCGTGAAGAACTACACGGGCGACGTGCTGAACTTCGAGATGGCCGGTGAGCTGGCGGAGTCCGAGGTCAGGTCGGTCGTGATCGACGACGACGTGGCGGTGAAGGACTCGCTGTACACGGCCGGGCGTCGTGGTGTCGGTGGCACGGTGCTGCTGGAGAAGATCGTGGGCGCGGCGGCGGAACGCGGTGATGATCTGGCGGCGTGCGAGGCGCTGGCTTTGCGGGTGATCGCGTCGGTGCGCTCGATGGGTCTGGCCTTGACCTCGTGCACGGTGCCGCACGTGGGCTCGCCGTCGTTCGAGCTGGCCGACGACGAGATGGAGATCGGCATCGGCATCCACGGCGAGCCGGGCCGGCAGAAGGTTTCGGTGGGGACCGCGTCCGAGATGGTGTCGGCGTTGCTGGAACCGATTCTGGAAGACCTGCCGTTCGCCTCGGGTGATCGGGTGCTGCTGTTCACGAACTCGATGGGCGGGACTCCGCTGATCGAGCTGTACTTGGCGCACGGCATCGCGGAACAGCTGCTGGCCGATCGGGGGATCGTCGTGGAACGCAGGCTGGTCGGCCCGTACATCACGAGCCTGGAGATGCAGGGCATGAGTCTCACACTGCTTCGCCTGGACGACGAGATGCTCTCCCTGTGGGACGCGCCGGTCCACACGCCCGCACTGCGGTGGGGAGTCTGAGGTGGGCTGCACGGCAGCGGACGTCGTGACGGCACTGCGAGCCGCCGCGACGGTGGTCCAGGAACACCGCGACGAGCTGGTGCGCCTGGACCAGGCGATCGGCGACGCCGACCACGGCGAGAACATGAAGCGAGGCTTCACCGCCCTGCTGTCCCGTTTGGACGCCGAACCGCCGGACACCCCGGGCAAGGTCCTGAAACTGGTGGCCACCACGCTGATCTCCACGGTGGGCGGCGCGGCGGGCCCGTTGTACGGCACCGCTTTCCTGCGCGCCTCAGCCGCCGTGGGCGACGCACCCGAACTCGACGGCCCCCTGATCGCCCGCGCCTTGCAGGGCGCACTGGAAGGCGTGTTCGCGCGCGGCAAGGCCGTTGTGGGCGACAAGACGATGGTCGACGCCCTCACCCCGGCCGTGACAGCCGCGGCAAGCACGGAGGGCTCAGCGGCCGCGGCCCTCTCCGCGGCGGCCGACGCGGCAGCGGAGGGAGCGGAGTCGACGGTCCCGATGGTGGCGCGCAAGGGCCGGGCCTCCTACCTGGGTGAGCGCAGCGCCGGCCACATGGATCCGGGCGCCAGGTCGACGGCGTTGCTGCTGCGCGCCTTCGCGGACGCGGCGGCCAAGGCATGACGGCGGCCGCGGACACCGGCCGAGTGGGCCTGGTGGTCGTCTCGCACAGCGAAATGCTGGCCAACGGCATAGCCGAACTGGCCGCCCAAATGGCCCCCGACATCTCCGTACTTCCCGTGGGCGGCACAGAAGAAGGCGGCCTGGGCACCGACTACGCCTCAGTCGTCGAAGCCCTGGCGGACGCCGACTCCGGCGCGGGCGTCGTCGTGCTCTACGACCTGGGCAGCGCCAAGATGACGGCCGAGATGGCCGTGGAATCCGCGGACGACCCGTCCCGCTACGTGGTGGTGGACGCCCCACTGGTGGAAGGCGCGGTAGCCGCGGCCGTCGCCGCCCAGGGAGCCGCCTCCCTGGCCGACGTGGCCGCCGCGGCCGAGGGCGCGTCCGGCGAGGCCCCGGTGGCCGCACCCAGCCGCCCCTCCCTGCACCTCGTGCCGGACGCGGTGTCGGCGGAAGTGCTGCTGACCAACGAGGTAGGCCTCCACGCCCGCCCAGCGGCCTTGCTGGCACGCACCGTCGCCGAACTCGACGCCGACGTCGTCGTCCGCTACGGCGACGAGGAAGCGAACGCGGCGAGTGTGCTGGCGCTGATGGGCCTGAGCGCGCCCGGCGGCAAGTCGATCACCGTGGTGGCCACGGGGAAGGACGCGGGGGAGGCGGTGCGCCGCATCGAGGAGCTGGCGGGGAGGGGGTTCGACGACTAGCGGCCATCGCGGCCGCGGCCGCGGGCTCGCGACGCGAGGTGCGGGCGGGCTGGTGGCAGCGGACCGCGGTGTGAGCGGCTGATCGCAGGCTGGGCTGTGCGGTGGGGTGTGAGCGGCTGGTCGACGGCGGTGCCACGCGATGTTCGATGGCGTCGCGCGGAGGCAGCCGTGTGGCGAAGCCATGCCCGGTCTTGAAGGCGCCGCCCGAAACCAGCCTCCTCGTCCGGCGCCTTGGACTTCGGCCTCCACGCGGGTCGCTGCGGCACTCGTCCCGACCGCGCCGCGTCCGAAGCGACCTGCACGTCCCCTAGGCGGTCCCGGGCCCCGCCGCGTTCGAATCCCCACAGCGGTCCTCGGCCCATCGAGTCCGTTGCGACCCGCGTGTCCCAGGGCGGCCCCAGTCCTCGTCGGCTCCGATGCGACCCGCGAGAACCACGGCAGCCCCGGACCGAGCCGTTCCACCGACCCGGATGGCGCAGCTCTGCGTTCACCCACCTGGGTTCATCAGGCAAAAGGCCGGGTCTAGGCGTTTGCTGGACCGATAACTGTTTCGATCCTGATGGCGAAGCTCACGGCCCTCCTCAGCGCTGGGAGTGGCATAGTCGCCCGCAAGTTACTCCTTGGTAGCCCACGCTTTACCCCGCATGGGAGGTCTGCAGTGGCGCGCGAAATCAACACCGTCGGAGTCGTCGGCTTCGGAACCATGGGCGCGGGCATCGTGGAGGTACTCGCGCGCACCGGGCTCTCGGTCAAGGTGGTGGAACTCGACGCGGCCGGGGTCGAGCGCGGGCTCGGGCACCTCGAGCACTCGACGAAGCGGGCCGTCAAGCGGGAGAAGCTGACCGCGGACGAGAACGCCGCGCTGCACGGCCGGGTCACCACGAGCCTCGACCTGAGCAGTCTGCAGGACTGCGATCTCGTCATCGAGGCGGTGCCGGAGAGCGTCGAGCTCAAGGCGCGGATCTTCCGTGAGCTGGACGAGATCCTCAAGCCCGAGGCGATCATCGCGTCCAACACGTCGTCGCTCTCGATCACCGAGATCGGCGTGGTGACGAAGCGGCCCGGCAAGGTCGTGGGGCTGCACTTCTTCAACCCGACGCAGGTCCTCAAGCTGGTCGAGGTCGTGCGCACGGTCGTCACGGAGCCGGACGTGATCACCGACGTGGTCGCGTTCACCGAGAGGCTGGGCAAGTCGCCGGTCGTGATCGGGGACAGGGCCGGCTTCATCGCGAACGCTCTGCTCTTCCCGTATCTCAACCACGCGGTGAAGATGCTGGAGTCCAAGTACGCGACGCGTGAGGACCTCGACGCGGCCATGCGGTACGGCTGCGGTTATCCGATGGGACCCTTGGCGCTGTTGGACCTCATCGGTCTGGACACCGCGTACGAGATCCTCGACACGATGTACCACCAGTCGCGCAACCGGTTGCACTCGCCGGCGCCGCTGCTCAAGCAGATGATCACGGCGGGTCTCCTCGGCAGGAAGACCGGGCGCGGTTTCTACACCTACGACGGGCCCGACTCGCCGGTCGTCGTCAAGGACGTGCAGACACCGTCCGAAGTGGACAGCGCGACGCAGACCCGTGAGGTTCAACGGGTCGGTGTCATCGGCACGGGCACGATGGCTACGGGCATCGCCGAGGTGTTCGCCAAGCGCGGGTACGACGTCGTGCTGCGGGCGCGCGGTCTCGACAAGGCCGAGAAGGCGATCGGCGCGGTCCGCAAGTCGCTCGACCGCGCGGTCAGCAAGGGCAGGCTGTCGGAGCAGGATCGCGACGCGACGCTCGCCCGCATCTCGCCCGCCGTGGAGTTCGTGGAACTGGCGGACTGCGACCTGGTCGTCGAGGCGGTGGCCGAGGAGATCGGGATCAAGAAGGAGGTCTTCGCGGCGCTCGACGAGGTGTGCAAGCCCGGCGCGGTGCTCGCGACGACCACGTCGTCGTTGCCGGTCATCGAGATCGCGGCCGCCACGAACAGGCCCGCGGACGTCGTCGGCCTGCACTTCTTCAACCCCGCGCAGGTCATGAAGCTCGTCGAGATCGTGGAGACGATCTCCACGGGCGCCGATGTGGTCGCGACGGCCCGCAAGATCTGCCTCGACCTCGGCAAGCACCCCGTGCACTGCGGTGACGTGGCCGGTTTCATCGTGAACGCGCTGCTCTTCCCGTACCTCAACGACGCGGTGAAGATGCTGGAGGCCCACTACGCCGAGGCCGACGACATCGACAACGCGATGAAGGTCGGCTGCGGCCTGCCGATGGGACCGTTCGCGCTGCTCGACGTCGTGGGGCTGGACGTGTCGCTGGCGATCCAGCGCACGCTCTACAACGAGTTCCGCGAGCCCGGCTTCGCGCCGGCGCCGTTGCTGGAACACCTGGTCACGGCCGGTCGCCTCGGCCGCAAGACGGGCAAGGGATTCCGCGACTACTCGTGAGCCGCTAACAGGGGCACCATGTCGCGTCTGGCATGGTGGTGACATGCGGCGACTGGTGCTCCTGTTGGCTGTCCTCGTGCTCGCGTCCGGCTGTGCTCACGCGACCATCGGGGGCAGTCCGGTCGCGCAGGCGCCGCTCGACGTCGCCTCGCCGTTCGACCAGGAGGGCTCCACGGATCCGAGCACGGACCCGAGCGAGTCGCAGGACCCGGAGAGCTCGCCGATCGACGGCGAGATCACGCCCACCTGCGCCAAGCTGAAGTGGACGGACCTGCCCTACCCCGGCGCCAAGGCCGAGACGCCGCCCACGCAGATCAACTACGACTCGACGTTCGAGGAGTCGTGCCGGTGGACGACGAAGGTCGACGACGTCGAGGTCGGCGTCTCCCTGCGCTACCGCGAGGGCAAGCAGATCACGATCGAGCGCACCACCGGTGACTGGGACGTGAAGGGTCACAAGGTCATGTACCTGGACCGTTCCGACGAGCAGGACGTCGAACCGTCGTGCGTGCTGGCCCTGCCCTACAACGGTGGCGGGCTCGGGATCATCATCATCGACTCGTCCGGAAAGTTCGGCAGCGTCTGCGACCAGGGCCGCAAGGTCGCCGAGGTGCTGATCGACCGCGAGACCGCCTAGTCCTGTCCCGCGGTTCGCCAGGGCTTCAGCTTCTCCGGGTTCCGCACCGCCCAGATCCTGGTGATCCGGTCGTTCTCCACCTCGATCGCCGCCACCGTCACCGCGACACCGTCGTACGTCGCCACCAGGCCCGGCCTGCCGTTCACCGTCCTGGCGAGGAGCGTCAGATCCGGCGCCGTCCTCCCGATGCCGATGAGGTAGCGGGCGATCTGCTCGCGGCCTTCCACCGGCTTCAGCACCGTGCCGACCTGGCCGCCGCCGTCGGCGATCATGACGGCCGCCGGGTCCAGCAAGGCGATCAGGGCCTGGATGTCCTGCGCCTCCCACGCCTGCTTGAAGTCCCGCACCACGTCCGCCTGCCGCGCGGCCGGGATCTCGTCGCGCCGCGACGCGCGAATCCGCCGCCGTGCGGACGTGGCCAGTTGCCGGCACGCTGCCGGGCTCCTGCCGACGATGTCCGCGATCTCCGCGAACGGGAACCGGAAGACGTCGTGCAGCACGAAGCTGACCCGTTCCGCCGGGGTCATCTGCTCCAGCACCACCAGGAACGCCATGGTGACCGACTCGTCCAGGGTGACGCGGTCCGCCGGATCGGGCTCACCGCCCCATTCCTCGCGGTCCGGGAGCGGCTCCGGGATCCACTCGCCCACGTAGCGTTCCCGCCTGACCCTGGCCGACCCCAGCAGGTCCAGGCAGATGCGACCGGCCACCCTCGTCAGCCACGCGCCGGGGGACTCGATGGTGTCCCGCTGGTCCGCTGACAGGGCGTACCACCGCGCGTAGGTCTCCTGCAGCACGTCCTCGGCGTCGGCGAGCGAACCCAGCAGGCGGTAGGCGAGGTTCAGCAGCTGCCGCTGTTCGCTCACGACCGCGTGCACACCAGGATCAGCCAACGTCCCCCGCCTCACATTTCCGGCCGCTGCGTCGTCGGACCGTCATGGCCACGCACACCACGGCGAAACCCGCCAACCTCAAGCTCCTGCACGCCACCGTCGCTCTGCAGACCGCGGCCGTCTTCGTTCAGTCCATCACCGCGGGGCTGATGATGACCCTCCCGTACGGACACGTCCTGCACAGCGCCGGCTCGTACACGTTGTGGGTCGTGACGGTCGTCCACGTCGTCGTCGCGGTTCTCGCCTGGCGGCCGGGCGGCGGGTCGGCTCAGCCCATTTGGTACGCGGTGGGCTTTCTTGCATTGATCACCGCTCAGGTGTTCAGCGGCTTGTTCCACCTCACGGCCCTGCATGTTCCCCTCGCCGCGGCGCTGCTCGCCGCCAGCGTGGTCTACCTCTTCCGGATCCGGCGCTAGCCGCAGCAACCTCCACCGCAACAACCGCCGCCACCGCCCGCGGGCTGCTGCCGGGTGCCACCGATACCGGCCATGGACAGCAGTTTCACGGTGTCCTGGTGACCATCGGGGCAGCTCGCCGGCGAGGACGACTCGCTCATCGGGCGCTGCACGTCGAACGTGTCGTCACAGGTACGGCAACGGAACTCGTAGGTGGGCACGGACCGATTCTACGAGCGGTTAACGTGTTGTCGTGCCACGTCGTAACAGCCCCAAGCCAGAAGAATCCCGTCCCCTCGGAGGGGGCGTCGGCTGGGCGCGCGCCGAGTCAGGCCCGGACGGCGACTGGCTGGTCCGAGCCATCTCGGGCGCGCAGGCCCAGAAGACCTACCGCTGCCCCGGCTGCGACCACGAGATCCGCCCTGGTGTCGCGCACGTCGTCGCGTGGCCCGCGGAGGACACGGGCTCGGTCGAGGAACGCCGTCACTGGCACCAGACGTGCTGGGACTCGCGCGGCCGGCGAGGGCCGACCGCGCGTCGCTGGTAGTCCTCAGACCCCGACCTGCTTGCGCCACCGCTCCAGCCGAGCCAGGAACTCCTCCGGCTGCTCGACGGGCGGCAGATGTCCCGCGTCCTCGATGCGTTCGCTCGTCGCGTGCGGCAACGTCACGGCGAGCTTCGCGGCCACGTCGGGCGGCGTGAGCTTGTCGTGCTCGCCGACGAGCACGAGCGACGGGACGTCCAGCGACTCCAGCACGTCCGTGGAGTCCGGCCGCTTCGCCATCGCGCGCTGCCACCACGCCACGTCCTCGGCCCGCTGCTCCAGGATCATGGTGCGCACGGACGCCCGTGCGGTGTCCGAGGCGTTGGGGCCGAGCAGGTTCGGCAGCATCGCGTCCGCGAGCCAGTCGCCGACGCCCTCGCGTTCGACGCGGTCCGCCATCGCGTGCCGGTTCGCGGCCGCCTCCGGTGCGTCCGCGGTGTGCTTGGTGTCGACGAAGATCAGGCCTCGCACGCGTTCCGGTGCACGCCTGAGCAACGCCATCGCCACGTAGCCGCCCATCGAGCAGCCGCCGAGCACGACGCTGTCCAGGTTCCGTTCGTCGAGCACGCCGAGAACCCGCGCCGCGACGGTGTCGAGATCGGGCTCGCCGTGGCCGCGCAACGACGGCGTCAACGCGCCCGGCACGTCCCACATCCGCGCGTCGAGCGGAAAGGCGTGCAACAGCACCAGATCGTCCATCAGCTCTCCCACTCCGACGCCAGCACCGACCACACCTCGAGGTCCTGACGAACCCCGTGGTGCAGGAAGTACGAGCGCAGCACGCCGTCCCTGCTCATGCCGAGCCGCCGCGCGACCGCGATGCTGGGCGCGTTCTCCGACGACACCTGCCACTCAACCCGATGCACGCCGCGCTCGCAGATCGCCCAGTCGATCAGGATCCGCGACGCCCGCGTGATCAGCCCCCTGCCCGTCGCGGCCGGCTCCAGCCAGCACCCGACCTCGGCGCGCCCCTGCGGGATGTCCATCACGCGGAACAGCACGCCGCCGACCAGCTTCTCGTCGAGCCAGATCCCGAAGATCCGCCCGGTGTCGGCCGCCGCCTTGTCCGCGTAGCTCTGCAGGAGCTCCCGCGCGCTCTCCAGGTCCTTCGCCTTGTCCGCGAACCCGATGTGCTGCCCGATGAACTCCCGGCCGCGCTCCATGTGCGCGAAGAACTCCTCGGCCTGCCAGGGGTCCAACGGCCTGAGCTCGGCGCCGTCCACGCCCAGCGATCTCACGAACATCCTGTTCCCCCAAGATGGTGTGTTGTGTCCACGCGAATCGTATTGGTGCGCCATGCGCAATCCGTCCTGCCGCGCCTCGGCGAGCCCGACGACGACCAGCGGCCGTTGGCCCCTGCCGGGTTGGCGGCGGCGGAGGCTCTGGTCGATCGACTCGCCGCTTACGCACCCGCGGCCGTGTTGTCGAGTCCGCTGTTGCGCGCGGTGCAGACCGTCAGGCCGGCCGCGGACGCGTTGGGGCTCGCGGTGACGACCTGGCCGTCGTTGCGGGAGTGGGAGTCGGGGTTGGTGCCGAGCGCGGACTGGGAGACGCCGTACGCGTACAGCTGGGCTCATCCCGGCTTCGCTCACGGGGCGGGGGAGAGCCTCGACGCCGTTACCGTGCGGGCGGGGAAAGCGTTGGCGCGCATGGGTGAGGAGTATCCGGACGCGACTGTGCTCGTCGGGTCGCACGGGACGTTCCTGACGCGTGCGCTGATCGCGTCGGGGCAGTGGGCGGATTGGGAGTTCTGCCGCGCCATGCCGATGCCGGCGATCTACGAGGTCACGGTCTGACCTGCGCGGACCCGAAATTGTCGGTGCCGGCTGGGACAATTGAAATCAGGGGTCCCCCTGGGCGGGGGACCCCTGCGTGAGCTTGCTGTGTGAGCTTGCTGGGTCAGGACTTCTTGGCCGTCTGCGGGCGTGCGAGCTTGGCAGTGGGGCCGTCTACCTGAGGCGCCTGAGCCTGGGATGCCTGACCCTGCGATGCCTGGGCCTGAGGCGACTGGGCCTGGGAAGCCTGGCCCTGAGGCGACTGGGCCTGGGAAGCCTGGCCCTGAGGCGACTTGGCTTGGGAAGCCTGAGCCTGGGATGCCTGCGACGCCTGAGCTTGAGCAGCCGGGGCTGGGGACCCCTGCGCCGGCTTGTTCTGCGCCTTGTTCTGCGCCGAGGGCGCGGCCGGCTGAGCCGGTGCAGCCTGAGCGGGCTTGTTCGGCGCGGCAGGAGCGGCCTGGGCGGGAGCTTGCGGCTGAGCCTGCGGTGCCGCGGGCCTCGCCGGTGCCTGACCTGCCTGCGGTGCCTGACCTGCCTGCGGTGCCTGACCTGCCTGCGGTGCCTGAGCGGGCTGGGCCGGCACCGGAGCGCCACCCTGTCCCTGAGCCGGAGTCTGGGTGGGAGCTGGAGCCGCGGGCTTCTCCTCGTCCACCGGGTCGAGCAGCGGCACGACCTCCTGCAGCGCCGTCCGCACGTTGTGGAGCTGGTGCGAGAGGCGGTTGCGGAGGTTGCGGAGCTGGTCGACGCGCTGGGTTGCGGCGGTGGTGCGGCGGTTGGCTTCCTCGGTGGCCTCGCGGACGCGGCGGTTCGACTCGTCGGTCGCTTCCTGGATGCGCGCGGTGGCCTCGGTGATCGCGTCGTGGCGGCGGCGGTTCGCCTCTTCGGTGGCCTCGCGGACTCGGCGTTCGGCGTCGGCCTTCGAGGTGGTCTGCTCGGTCGTGATCGCGGCGCGGACTCGGGCGGCCTCTTCGGCGGCTTCGCGCAGGCGCCGGTCGGCCTCGGCCTTGGAGCTGGCCTCCTGCGCGGCCAGCGTGGCCATCGCCTCGGAGCGGCGGGCGGCCATCGCGATCTCGAAGTCCTCTTCGACGGTCACGCGGCGCTGCTCGGACTCGTCGGCGATCTTGCGGGCGGCGGACTCCGCCTCGGAGACGATCTTCTCCGCCTCGTTGCGCGCCGTTTCGAGAACGCCCTTGTGCTCGGACTCCATGGCGCTGCGGCGCTCGTCGAGTTCGGCGATGAGCTTCTCGTAGCGCTGGCGCAGCACACCCGCGTCGGCTTCCGCCTTGGCGCGGATGTGCCCGCCCTCCGACTCGGCACGGGCCTTGATCTCGTTGGCCTCGTCCTGCGCCAGCCGCAGCATGCGCTGGAGGCGCTCGGAAAGCCCCTCCAGCGTCGTCGGCGGCAGTGACAGGCGCTCCACCTGGTTGCGCATCTCGGTGATCTCCGAGCGTGCGGCTTCCAGCTGGCGCGCCAGATCTGACGTCTGGGAGACAGCGGCATCGCGGTCCGCGGCGAGCAGTCGCAGGTCCGAGTCGAGGCGTTCGAGATGATCCTCGACCTGGTTGCGGTCATACCCGCGCTTGACGATGTCGAAGCCGGATCCCAGTGGGACGAGGTCACGGTCGTCGGCGAGGCCCATGCCCCTCACGCTACCCGTTCGGGTAACCCCAGAAGGTCACACACCCCGGAATCGATTGATAGCCGTGAGGTGTTGTGCGCGTAGTTCGTGATCCAGCACACCAAGACCTTCTTCGGGCGCAAGGCAGAGCACGCCGACCTTGCCCTGGTGCGCGTTGCGGTGCACGTCGTGCGCTGCCTGGCCCGTTTCGTCCATTGAGTACACCTTGGACACTGTCGGGTGGATCTTTCCCTTGGCGACCAAGCGGTTCGCCTCCCACGCCTCGCGGTAGTTCGCGAAGTGCGAGGAGATGATGCTCTTGAGGTTCATCCAGAGGTAGCGGTTGTCGTACTGGTGCATGTAGCCGGACGTCGACGCGCACGTGACGATCTTGCCGCCCTTGCGCGCCACGAACACCGAAGCGCCGAACGTCTCCCGGCCGGGGTGCTCGAACACGATGTCCGGGTCCTCGCCACCGGTCAGCTCACGGATGCGCGCACCGAACCGCTTCCACTCGCGCGGGTCTTGCTCGTGCTCGTTCTTCCAGAACTTGTAGCCCTCCGCCGAACGATCGATGATCAGCTCGGCGCCCATGGAACGAACGATCTCCGCCTTCTCGGGCGAGGACACGACGCAGATCGGCGTGGCGCCACCGTTCAACGCGAACTGCGTGGCGTACGAACCCAGGCCGCCGGACGCACCCCAGATCAGGACCGTGTCGCCCTGCTTCATGTTCGCGCCGTTGGTCGAGACCAGCTGGCGGTACGCGGTGGAGTTCACCAGGCCCGGCGACGCGGCCTCCTCCCACGTGAGGTGCTTCGGCATCGGCATGAGCTGGTTCGACTTCACCAGCGCCAGGTCGGCGAGACCACCGAAGTTCGTCTCGAAGCCCCAGATCCGCTGCTGCGGGTCGAGCATCGTGTCGTTGTGCCCGTCCGGCGCTTCCAGCGGCACGTCCAGACAGTGCGCCACGACGCGGTCGCCCGGCTTCCACGCGGTGACGCCGGGACCCGTGCGCACGACGACGCCGGCCAGGTCCGATCCCACGACGTGGTACGGCAGGTCGTGGCGGCCTCCCAGCTTGCGCAGGAACCCGAACGTGGACACCGGCTCGAAGATCGAGGTCCACACGGTGTTGTAGTTGATCGCGGAGGCCATGACGGCGACCAGCGCCTCGCCCGGCCCGAGCTCGGGCGTGGCCACCTCGTCGACGTGCAGCGACTTGCGAGGGTCCTTGTCCCTCGTCTCCAGGCCCGAGAACATGTCGGCCTCGTCCGCGTGCACGGTCACGCCCCGATAGCTCTCCGGAACGTCCAACGAACCGATCGCGTCCAGCTCATCGGCCAGGATCGCGTCAAGGATCTTCTGCACGGCGGCATTCCTTCCCGATTGAGGGATAGTCGCAGGTTGCCGGAGGTTACTCAGCAGTAACCGATTCAGATGCACGCCTGTGAGGGATTCCACTCAGAAGTGTTGACCGGGCGGCCAACCAAAGAGGAGCATCGAAGGTGTCGAGAGGGAGGTAGCCAGAAAGGACAGGTGCAGTGATGACCAAGGCGTGGACCAGGTGGCAGGACTGGACCGAGGTGGCTATCGGTGTTCTGGTGCTGCTGTCTCCGCTCGTCGTGGACACCTCGAACGCGGCCATGTGGACGATGATCGTGCTCGGCGCGCTCATCGCGATCGACGGACTCGTCGACCTCGCCATGCCCGCGATGATCTACGGGGAGTACGTGCAGATGGTGCTCGGAGCACTGCTGTTCATCTCTCCGTGGGTGATGAGCTACAGCGACCTGATGGCGGCCTCGTGGGTCTCCTGGGTCGGTGGTGTGCTCACCGTTGCCGCGGGGGCGCTGGCGATGCCCTCCGCGAACGCAGCGCACTCGGCCGCCGCACAACCGCACTGATCAGTCAGGAAACCTGTGGGCCCAGGAACCTCTTGGGCCCACACACCCGTGGAGGAACGCGTGGAGGATTCGGCCAAGGAGCGCATCCTGGCCGCGGCCGAGGAGCTGTTCGCCGACGGAGGCTTCGACGCCACCCCGACCTCGCGGATCGCCGAACGCGCCGGGGTGCCCAAAGGCCTGGTGCACTACTACTTCAACCGCAAGAAGGACCTGCTCGCCGCACTGGTCGCGCGGTTGCCGGACAGCACGGTCGACCACCGCCGCGTCGTCGTGGCGGGGGACATCGCCGAGTCGCTCAGAAGACTCGTCGCCGCACTTGACGCGCGGTTGAACGCCTCACCGCTGCTGTCACACCTGTTGTGGCGTGAAGCGGATACGCATTCGGCTGTGCGCGACGCGATGAGGGCGCGCTACGAGAACGTCGCGGCGCAGATCAAGCAGGTCATCCTGGCCGCGGGCGGTGCCACCGTCGCGATGAAGGACGTCGAGGCCGCCGCGGCACTCCTCGCGCTGGCCGTCAGCTACCGGCACTCGGTGGCGCGGCACAGCGACGAGGAGGACCCGATCGACCGGGAACTGAGCTTCGTGGCTAACGCGCTGGCTCGACCAGCTCGATGAGCACGCCGCCCGCGTCCTTGGGGTGCACGAAGTTGACCCGGCTGTTCGACGTGCCGCGCCGCGCCTCCTCGTAGAGCAGGCGCAGGCCCTTCGCCCGCAGTGCGTCCGCCGCGACGTCCACATCGGACACCCGGTAGGCGAGCTGCTGCAGGCCCGGGCCGGAGCGGCCGATGAACTTGGCGATCGTCGAGTCCTCGTTCAGCGGCGCCAGCAGCTGGATGGCGGTGCCGTCGTGGTCGCCGGGCGCGTGCAGCATCGCCTCGCGCACGCCCTGCTCCTCGTTGACCTCCTCGTGCGCCACCTCGAGGCCGAAGTTGTCGCGGTAGAACGCGATGGCGACGTCGAGGTCGGGCACCGCGATGCCCACGTGGTCGATCGCGGTCACGAATCGAGCGATGTCTGCGTTCATAGCGGGCAAGGGTATCTACCTGATCGGTGCAGGTGCCGCTGTGCGGGGTCTCACACGATTACCGCCCAGTAGCCCCAGGTATGGTGCCTAGTTAACGACCGTTCGCTCTTCCAATGGAGGCAGTTGTGTCCGGTTCCGTGATCGTCGCCGGGGCGCGTACCCCGATGGGCCGACTGCTGGGATCCCTCAAGGACTTCTCGGGCGCCCAGCTGGGTGGCGTCGCGATCAAGGCGGCACTGGAACGCGCGGGCGTGGCCCCCGAGCAGGTGCAGTACGTGATCATGGGTCAGGTGCTCACCGCCGGCGCGGGCCAGATTCCCGCCCGCCAGGCCGCGGTCGCCGCCGGCATCCCGATGAGCGTGCCCGCGCTGACCATCAACAAGGTGTGCCTGTCCGGCATCGACGCGATCGCGCTGGCCGACCAGCTGATCCGCGCCGGCGAGTTCGACGTCGTCGTGGCCGGTGGCCAGGAGTCGATGACGCAGGCGCCGCACCTGCTGCCGAAGTCGCGCGGCGGGTTCAAGTACGGCGACGTGACGATGCAGGACCACATGGCGCTCGACGGCCTGTTCTGCGCGTTCGACCAGGTCGCGATGGGCGTCTCGACCGAGAAGTACAACGGCCGCTACGGCGTCACGCGTGAGGAGCAGGACGCGTTCTCGGCGCGGTCGCACCAGCTCGCCGCGAAGGCCGCCGGGAACGGTGTCTTCGAGGCCGAGATCGCACCGGTCTCGATCCCGCAGCGCAAGGGCGACCCCGTCCTGTTCAGCACGGACGAGGGCGTGCGTGCGGACACCACCGCCGACTCGCTCGGCAAGCTGCGCCCGGCGTTCGCCCCGGACGGCACCATCACCGCGGGTTCGGCGTCGCAGATCTCCGACGGCGCGGCCGCCGTGGTCGTGATGAGCAAGGCGAAGGCCGAGGAACTGGGCCTCGAGTGGATCGCGGAGATCGGCGCCCACGGCGTCGTCGCGGGCCCCGACGCCTCGCTGCACGAGCAGCCGTCCAACGCCATCAAGGCCGCGTGCGCCAAGGAGGGCATCGACCCCTCTGACCTCGACCTGATCGAGATCAACGAGGCGTTCGCGGCGGTCGGCATCGTGTCGTCCCGTCAGCTCGGAATCTCCGAGGACAAGGTCAACGTCAACGGCGGCGCCATCGCGCTGGGCCACCCGATCGGCATGTCCGGCGCCCGCATCGCCCTGCACCTCGCGCTGGAGCTGCAGCGCCGGGGCGGCGGCGTGGGTGCGGCGGCGCTGTGCGGTGGTGGTGGTCAGGGCGACGCTCTGATCATCCGCGTGCCCTCCAAGGCCTAGTCTCCTTGGCTGTGGCCACAGCTGTTGACGTAACAGGACTGGTCGACCGCGCGCGTGACGGCGAGCCGCGCGCGGTCGCCAGACTGATCTCCCTGGTGGAACAGGGGAGTGCGCAGCTGCCCCTGGTGGCGGCGGCCCTCGCCCCGTACACCGGGCACGCCCAGGTCGTCGGCATCACCGGCGCTCCCGGCGTCGGCAAGTCGACCTCCACGAACGCGTTGGTGCGTGCTTTCCGCGACCAGGACAAGCGCGTCGCGGTGATCGCCGTCGACCCGTCCAGCCCGTTCTCCGGCGGCGCCCTGCTGGGCGACCGCGTGCGGATGGGCGACCACGCCACCGATCCCGGCGTCTTCATCCGTTCCATGGCCACCCGCGGCCACCTCGGCGGCCTCTCCTGGGCGACCCCGCAGGCGCTGCGGGTCCTGGACGCGGCCGGGTTCGACGTGATCATCGTGGAAACGGTCGGCGTCGGTCAGTCCGAGGTCGAGATCGTGGCCCTGGCCGACACGACGCTCGTGCTCCTCGCGCCGGGCATGGGCGACGGCATCCAGGCCGCCAAGGCGGGCATCCTGGAGATCGCGGACGTCTTCGTGGTCAACAAGGCCGACCGCGACGGTGCCGACCAGACCGCGCGCGACCTCAAGTACATGATCTCGCTGGGCCGCAGGGACCGCGAAGGCCCGTCGTGGCGCGTGCCCGTGGTGAAGACGGTCGCGGCCCGCATGGAAGGCCTCGACCGCGTGGTCGAGGCGATCACCGAACACCAGTCGTGGATGGCCGAGCACGGCGAACTGACCGAACGGCGCCTGCGCCGCGCGGGCGCCGAGATCGAGGCCATCGCCGTCGAACGCGTCCGCACCCGCTTCGGTCCCGTCGACCAGCTGGCGAAGCGCGTGGTCGAGGGTGAACTGGACCCGTTCGCCGCCGCGGAGCTGTTGATCAGCGGTAACCTGCGGTCATGACCGCTTGGGGAGCGCCTGCGCCTGTCGTCATCGACCTCGGCAAGAGCGACACCCGCAAAGTCCTGATCGGCGGCTCGGTCGCCGGAATCCTGGGCATCCTCGCTCTGGTCGGCGCCGTCACGGCGTTCGTGGACGGCGAACCGGTGGGCGGCAGCATCGCGGCCGTCATCGGCATCGCCTTCACCTTCATCGGCGTGATGGCCGTGGTCAAGTGGAAGACGATCTCCCGGCCCCGCAAGCTGATCATCGAGCAGCAGGGCATCCGCCTGGACGACCCGCAGGGCATGCCGTGGGCGGCCGCCTGGCAGGAGCTGGGCGCGATCTCGATCTCCCGGACCCAGGAGCGCGCGGTCCAGCTCGCGGACGCCCTGGTGCGCAGGACCCTGGTGCGCGTCGACCTGCACCCGCGTGATCCGCAGCAGTTCCGGCCCGCGCACCCGACGATGGAGCCGTTGTGGGAGTTCCACCGGGTGCAGAACGGGTACCGGCTGCCGCTCGGTGACTCGGCCGGGTTCATCGGCCCGCTCGACCACGGCTTGCGGACCTTCGCCCCGCAGATCTACCGCGGAGTGATCGACGAGGGGTTCACGGTCGGCCTGCACTGAGTCTTACACCAAACAAGATGCACCTCTACTCTCAGTAGTCCCAAAGTTCACTGTTTGCAGTGATGGTCTCCCCCTTGACTACTGAGTGGAGTTACTCTCAGTCGTTCGTGCGGTGTCACTTCTATCCCCCCAAGGGGTGAAGGCCGTGGACGGCAACGTCAGTACGGAACAGCGAGTGCTGGACGTCGTGCTGTCGTTCGCCGAAGTCGACACCCTCCCCGATCTGCTCCGCCACACCGTCGAGTCGGCCTGCGACCTGATCGGAGCCTCCTACGGCGCGCTGGCCGTGATCAACACCCACCGGGAGCTGACGGAGTTCACCGCCCACCACGACGGGCAGGTGCAGATCACGTCCGGTGATCCGCGCTCGATCGGACCGGCGGACTTCCTGGGCGCGCCGATCAAGGTGCACGACGAGACGTTCGGCAACCTCTTCCTGAGCGGCAAGGCGGAGTTCAGCAACCAGGACCGCGACGTCCTCACCGCGCTGGCCACGGCGGCGGGAAGCGCGGTGGAGCACCTCGACCGCTACGAGCAGACGCGCAAGCGTGAGGTGTGGCTGCGCGCCGCCGCCGAGGTGACGACCAACCTGCTGATGGGCACGAGCGGCCGTGACGCTCTCTACCTCGTGGCGAAGACGGCACGCACAACGGCCAACGCCGACTTCGCGGCCGTTGTGCTGCCCGACCACAACGGCGACCTCGTCATCGAGGTGACCGACGGCGGCACGTACGACGCCGAGGGCATGCGGGTGCCCAAGCAGGGCACGGTCACCTACCGGGTCTACGAGTCCGGCCAGGGCGAGTGCCACGCCGAGGGCAAGGTGTCCGCCGTGCCGGGGCCGTGCGCGGTCGTGCCGCTGAAGGTGGGGAAGCGGACGATCGGCGTGCTGATCTTGTCCAGGCCCAGCACCGAGTCCGGCTTCGACGACCCCGACCTCATCGAGGCCTTCGCCGCGCAGGCCGCGCTGGTGTTCGAGTTCACGCGGGCGCGGGGCGACACCGAACGGCTGGCGGTGCTGGAGGATCGCGACCGCATCGCCAGGGACCTGCACGACCTGGTCATCCAGCGGCTGTTCGGGCTCGGGCTCGGGTTGCAGGGGCTGACCGGGAAGAGCGTCAAGCCTCAGGTCGCCGAGCGGATCAGCGGGTTCGTGGAGGAGGTCGACCGCACGATCCGCGAGATCCGCCGCACCATCTTCTCCCTGCAGGAACCGCCGGCAGGGGGCACGAGTCTGCGCGGCCAGTTGCTCAACGTCGTGCACGAGTCCGCACAGCTGCTGGGCTTCGAACCGGACGTGTCGCTTGAAGGACCGTTGGACACCGTGGTGCCGGACCAGGTCAGGCCTGATTTGCTGGCCACGCTCCGAGAGGCGCTAACGAACGTCGTGCGTCATGCGAGAGCAAAGCATGTTGCTGTTGCCGTGAGCGTCGATCGCACCGTGACGAGTCTTGAGCTCATGGTCAAGGACGACGGCAGAGGCTTGCCGTTGGCTGACGATTCCGGTGGGGCGCCCCATCACTCGGGCGGCCTCGCGAACATGGCGGCTCGGGCGCGGCGCCACCACGGCGACTGCGCGGTGGACTCGATCCCCGGAGCCGGGGTGAGCATCACCTGGTTCGTTCCACTGGTGCTGCAGGAGGCGAGATGGCGATAGCGGTGCTGTTGGTGGACGACCACGAGATCGTGCGGCGCGGGCTGGTGCAGTTGCTCGCGCAGGCGGAGGACGTGCAGGTCGTGGGCCAGGCGGACAGCGCCGCGGCCGCGATCGCGCAGGCGCCGCGGCTCAAACCCGACGTGGCGATCATCGACGTGCGGCTGCCCGACGGCGACGGCGTCACGGTGTGCCGGGAGATCAGGAGCCTGGTGCAGCCGCCGCCGGCGTGCCTGATGCTCACGTCCTATTCGGACGACGAGGCGTTGTTCGGCGCGATCATGGCGGGCGCGGCCGGATACATGCTGAAAGAGGTGTCCGGCAACGATCTCGTCGCCGCCGTCCGCACCCTCGCCTCCGGCGGATCGCTCCTGCACGCCGGCGTCACGGCCACCGTCCTGCAACGGCTTCGCGGTGGCCCAGAGGAAGATCCGCGCTACGCCGCGCTGAGTCCGCAGGAACGCCGGATCCTCGACCTCATCGCCGAAGGCATGACGAACCGGCAGATCGCGAATCGCCTGTTCCTCGCCGAGAAGACGGTCAAGAACTACGTGTCGTCGCTGCTGCACAAGCTCGGTTTCGACCGCCGCACCGAGGCGGGCGTCTACGCGGCACGGCGCAGACGTACCCATCCAGGCGCCTTCTAGGCGATCATCGGTGCATGGGGCACCAGCACTTCGCGTTGATCGACTGGGACCGTCCGAGGGACAACCCGGTGGCCGTCGTCCGGGTCGACGGCGCCTCCGAGGAGATGTTCGTGCCGCCCTTTCACTGGGTGCGGCCTGATCCCGTGTACCGCGAGTGGTTCGTGAACGTGCCCATCTCCGCCGCGGAAGCCGACGTGTTGATCACGCGAACGGGCCCGCGGATCGACATCCAGGACAGGGATCCGCGCAGCTCCGGTCAGCGCATGCACGCGAGCGAGGGCTACGCCGAGCGGCACCTCCACTTCGCGGTCGTGACCGAGGAGCACCCGTTCGACGACCCGCTCACCATCGTCAGGGAGGACCTGACCAGTGCACGGGAGGTGGTGTCGTACACCCGCGACCTGGTCTGGAGTGAGGAACCGGTCGAGGGCAGGCTCGTCCGGATCACCCAGGAGGACGCAGCCCGGTTCCAGGAGGTCCTGGCGCGCCGCGTGTTCGGTGATACCGACGTCCGCCATTTCGCGGTGACGAACCACCTGTACCCGGACGTCGCGGATCCGCACGTGCTCATCCGTGAGCTGGTCGGGGAGAACGGTCACCACCGCTACGAGACCCTCGACGAGAACCGCCGCTGGGTCGAGACCTCCCGCCGGCACCACTGCGGCAAGCCCGTCACCGGAGCGGCCCTCGACCACCTGCTCACGTCGTGGTCACCTCGTCCGCGGATCACCGAACTCAGGTTCTTCGTGTTCACCGACGGCAACGGGGATCCGCTGCGCCTGGCGCGCGTGGAGTCCGAGGAGAACGGTCATCTCAAGGAGAAGGCGTTCGTCGGGGAGCACTGGGAGGACGTGACGTGCGCGTTCGACCAGGAGGGAGAACCGGTCGAGATCGACGAGGCACGGGCGGGTGAGCTCGAGGAGACCGTGGCCCGTCTCAACACCGCGCCCGCCGACGTCCGGTACCGCTACTGGGTGGTCACCGACCGGAAGGTGCCGGGGTGGGAGTTCCTGGACCGCGTCGTGCGGACCTGGGGCGGCGCGGACGGCACCCGGAACTCCGAGTACCGCCACGGAGCCGGGCCCACCTGGTTCCGGGCGGACCGCCACGGCTGGGTCCACGTCCTGAAGGGTGTCGAGGCCGTGACCGAGGCCGAGATGGAGGAGCGGAGGCGCTCACCGCACAAACGCCTCAGCCCCTGATCATCCTGAGTGGACGGTCACCACCCGGCCTGAGCGGCCAGCTGCTGCGCCTTGACGAGCGGGTTGCCCGTGCTCGCACCGGGTGCCGGTAGCGGCACACCGGGACAGCTCAGGTCCTTCGCCGGCACTACGCCGTCGACGAGGTAGCTCTCCACCACGTCGCTGACGCAGTCGTTGCTGAACCCGTAGATGCCGTGGTCACCCTCGTCCTTCACGGTCAGCATCCGCGAGTTGGCGAACCCGGCATGTGCCCGTCGCGCGCCTGCGAGAGGCGTCGCGGGGTCACGCACCGACTGCACCATGAGCGCGGAGTCGACGCCCTTTCCGTTGGGGCGCTTGAGCTGCACGTCCGGGCGGTCCCACCACGCGCACGGGCCGGTCACCTGGTAGCCGCCGACGAGCGAGTACTGCCGGACGCTCTTGTTTCCTTCACGCTCCAACGACTTCCGGTCACCGCGGAACGGGGTGTCGTTGCACAGGATCGACATCTGCGTGCCCATCAGCGCGTCCGGGTACTGCTTCGGAGCCGCCAGTGACATCGGCAGCGTGCCCGCGAGCAGCGCGACCAGCCGGGCCGTGCCTTCGAAGGAGTCCTTGCTGTACAGGCCGCCGAAGATCACGGCGTCCAGCACCACCGGCGTGACGACGGTGCCGTCCGGCAGCGTGGCGGGTTGCTCGGTCAGCCGGGCACGCGTGGTCTCGTAGCTCTGGCGCACCTCTTCGGCGGTCTTGCCGAGATGGAACACGTTGTCGTACTTCGCCACCCACGGCAGGAAGTCGGCGCGGAACCGGAGTTCGGACCCGGCCGGGAGGTTGTCGAAGACCTTCTGCCACGACTCGGTGAACTCGGTGTTGGAGTCGAGGACGATCTTGTCGAGGGTCTTCGGGAAGTAGGTCGCGTAATAGGCGCCCATCCAGGTGCCCGCGGAGTAGCCGAGCCAGCTGACCTTCTTGCGGCCGAGCACCTGGCGGAGCAGGTCGAGGTCGCGCACGGTCTGCTCGGTGGTGATGTATCGGCCGAGCTCGCCGGACTTGGTCTGGCAGAACTTGGCCTGCAGTTCCATGCCGCCGTAGAGCAGGTCGAGGTTGGCCTTGCTCCGGTCGCGCCAGTCGGTGGCGAGCCGGTGCTGGTAGGAGCCGCACGTGACGTTGTCGCTGCCACCGGTGCCGCGCACGTCGATGCCGACGATCTCGGCGTTATCGCTGAGCTTCGGCCGGTTCAGGTAGATCAGTGGCAACGTGCGCCCGGCGCCGCCAGGGCCGCCGGGGTTGGTGAAGACGGTGCTCTTCGCCTTGCCGTTCAACGGAACCGTGCGGCTGACGGCGATCGTGATGGTCTTGCCGTTGCGAGGGTTGTTCCAGTCCATCGGGGCGGTGAAGCTGCCGCACTGCAGCCGTTCGAACCCCGGTTCATCGGTGCACTGCTGCCACTTGATGTCCTGGCGCGCGAACTCGGTGCTTGCCGAAGCCTGTGGTGCGACCAACAACGACGTTGCCACGGTCACGGCGGCTACGGCCGCCAACTGCTTTCTCATCGGACCTCCCCCTTACCAGCCGAGCCGGGTTGCCAGGGTCCGCGCCTGCTCCAGCGTCCCGGCCTGCTGCTGACCCGGCTCGGGCAGCGGCACTCCGGGGCAGGACAGGTCACCGGACGGCGTCACGCGGTCGACGAGGTAGCGCTCGACGATGTCGTTCACGCAGGCGTTGTCGAACCCGTAGATGCCGTGGTCACCCTCGTCCTTCACGGTCAGCAGCCGCGATCCGGCGAACCCGGCGTGCGCCTTGCGCGCACCCTCGATCGGCGTCGGCGCGTCGCGTTCGGACTGCACCATCAGCGTCGGCGTGACGCCGATTCCGTTGGGCTGCTTCAGGTTGACGTTCGGCCGGTCCCAGAACGCGCAGGGGCCCATGATCTGGTAGTACCCCAGCAACGGCCACTTGGCGCCGTCGCGCGCGGCGTCGCGTTCCAGGAACTCGCGGTCGCCGCGGAACTTGTTGTCGTTGCAGACGATCGAGTGCAACGTGGCGTTCTGCGCGTCCGGGTAGGAAGCCTGCGCCGTCATCGGCGCCGGCACCGTGCCGGCCAGTTCGGCGAACTTGCGCGCGGTGCTGTCGAACGCGTACTTGCTGTACTGGCCCTGGACGAGCACCAGGTCCAGCGTGACCTCGTTGTACGTGCCTTCGGGCAGGGTGACGGGCTGCTGTGCGAGCTTCGCGCGCGTCCGTTCGTAGCTCTGCCGCACCTCTTCACCGGTCTTGCCGAGGTGGTAGATGTCGTCGTACTTGGCGACCCACGGTGCGAAGTCGACCCGAAATCGCCGCTCGAAGCCCATGCCGAAGTCGCCGAACACCGACTGCCACGTCCCGGTGAACTCGGTGTTCGAGTCGAGGACGATCTTGTCGAGGGTCTTCGGGAAGTAGGTGGCGTAGTAGGCGCCCATCCAGCTGCCGCCGGAGTAACCGACCCAGTCGACCTTCTTGCGGCCGATCACCTGGCGCAGCAGGTCCAGGTCCTTCACGGTCTGGTCGGTGGTGATGTACTTCCCGAGCTCACCGGACTTGGCCTGGCAGAACTTCGCCTGCAGCTCCATACCGCTGTAGATCAGGTCCAGGTTCGCCCTGCTGCGATCGCGCGGGTCCGTCGAACCGAGCGTGTCGTACCCGCCGCACGTGACGTTGCTGCTGGCGCCCGTGCCGCGCACGTCGATGCCGTAGATCTCGGCGTTCTCGCTGAGCTTCGGCCGGTCGAGATAGACCATCGGCAGCGTGCGTCCCTCACCGCCAGGCCCACCGGGGTTGGTGAAGACCGCGGTCTTCGCCTTGCCGTTCAACGGAACCGTGCGGCTGACGGCGATCGTGATGGTCTTGCCGTTGCGAGGGTTGTTCCAGTCCATCGGGGCGGTGAAGCTGCCGCACTGCAGCCGTTCGAACCCTGGTTCGTCGGTGCACTGCTGCCAGGTGATCCTCTGATCGGCCAGGCCGGTCGCCGCCTGAGCCTGTGGTGCGATGAACAGCGATGTCGCGGTGACGACGGTGAGTGCCACCGCGATCTTCTTGCGGTACATGCGTTTCCCCCTTCTACCAGCCGAGCCGGGTGGCGAGCTGCCGTGCCTTCGCGAGCGAGTTCTGCGCGCTCTGCCCGTCGGGAGCGGGCAGTGGAACGCCGGGGCACTTCAGGTCCGCGGCGGGAGTCACGCCGTCGACGAGGTAGCGCTCGACGATGTCGTTCACGCACGGGTTGCCGAAGCCGTAGATGCCGTGGTCACCCTCGTCCTCAACGGTGAGCAGCACGGAGTTCCTGAAGTTCCGGTGGGCCCGCTGCGCCTGCTCGATCGGCGTCGCCGGGTCACGCACCGACTGCACCATCAGCGTCGGGGCGACGCCGATCCCGGTCGGCTGCTTGAGCTTCACGTCCGGCCGGTCCCAGAACGCGCACGGGCCGGCGATCTGGGTGTAGCCGACGAGCGGCCACTTGGCGCCGTCCTGCGCGCCGTCGCGCTCCAGGTACTTCCTGCCGCCCTGGAACGGCGTGTCGTTGCAGAGGATCGAGTAGGCGGTGCCCAGCTGGGCGTCCGGGTAACTGGCCAGCGTCTTCAGCTGCGGGGACACCGCGCCGGCCAGCTCCGCGAGCCTCAGCGCGCCCTCGGGGAAGCTGTCCTTGTTGTACAGCGTGCTCCGCAGCACGAGGTCGAGCGTGACGCCGTTGTAGACGCCGTCCGGTCGCGTGACGGGCTGCGCGTTCAGCTTGGCGCGGGTGCGTTCGTAGGACTGGCGCACCTCCTCGCCGGTCTTGCCCAGGTGGTAGACCTCGTCGTACTTCGCCACCCACGGCAGGAAGTCGACGCGGAACCGGCGTTCGAAGGCCATGCCCCAGTCGTCGAAGATCGGCTGCCACGGCAGGGTGAAGTCGACGTTGGAGTCGAGCACGATCCGGTCGAGCGTCTTGGGGAAGTAGGTGGCGTAGTAGGCGCCCATCCAGCTGCCGCCGGAGTAGCCGAGCCAGCTGACCTTCTTCTTGCCGAGCACCTGGCGCAGCAGGTCGAGGTCCTTCACCGTCTGGTCGGTGGAGACGTACCTGCCGAACTCGCCCGACTTGGCCTGGCAGAACTTCGCCTGCAGTTCCATGGCGCCGTAGAGCAGGTCGAGGTTGGCCTTGCTGCGATCACGCGGATCGACCTGGCCGTCGGTGTTGAAGCTCCCGCACGTGACGTTGCTGCTCGCGCCGGTGCCGCGCACGTCGATCCCGATGATCTCGGCGTTCTCGCTCAGCTTGGGCCGATCGAGGTAGAGCAGCGGGATCGTGCGGCCGGGTCCACCGGGACCGCCGGGGTTGGTGAAGACCGTGGACTTCGCCGTGCCGCTCTTCGGCGTCAGGCGGCTGACGGCGATGGTGATCGTCTTGCCGTTGCGCGGGTTGTTCCAGTCCATCGGCGCGGTGAAGCTGCCGCACTCCAGTCGTTCGCCGCCTGGCGGAAGTCCCGGCGTTCCCGGGGCGAAGCACTGCTGCCACTGGATCTGCTGGGTTGGTGCTGCCAGTGCCTGTGGTGCGATGAGCAGGGATGTCGCTGTTACAACGGCAAGTGCCGCCGCGATTTTCTTTCGTAGCATTCGAGCCCCCTCCAATGTGCCTACAGCTCATCGGTTTTCAGGACTCTGAACATCCGCTGAAGGATGACGGACTCGTACGACTTGGGTCTTAGGCCACCCGGCCAAACAGCCATGACATGCGTAATGGTCCCGTAGGTGGAGACCCCGGTGTCATGATCGAAGGATGGGGAGATCCGAGATCGTCAACGTGGCCGGACTGGCCGGAGAAGAACGCTTGGAGTTCGTGCTGGAAGTGGCCATCCACCCGTTCACGATCGAGGTGCTGGAGCCGGGCCACCTGGCTTCGACGATCAGTGGGCGTGACGTGCGGGAGTGCTTCGACGCGCTGCGGAGACAGCTGGAGGACCACGGGATTCTGCTGTGCTGCATGGGCAGTCGGCCGGACGTGTGGTCGTCCGGGATGTTGCACCAGTTCTCCGACGGCAGGGAGGCCTACCTGCACAGGGAGGGAGAGAAGGCCACCAACGACGACGTGGTGGACATCTTCGCTCCCACCGATGCCTCGGAGGTCGTGACGCTGGAAGAGCAGCGGGCGGCGTTCCTCGACGCGCACCCGATCCTGAAGGAGCGCCTGATTGCGAAAGGGGCCGTCCCCGCACCGGGAACGGCCCCTTCGTCGTCAGCTGAAGATCAGCAGGATTCCTTGTAGAAGTACTTCGAGTTGGCCGACACGTCGTCCTTCGTGATGGCGACGAGGTCCGTCTCGATGTTGCGCTTGTTCTCCTTGCCGTCGATCGCGGCCAGGGCCTGCTCGACGCCCTGCTTGCCGATCGTGGCGGGGTCCTGGGCGATCAGGGCCTGCACGGTGCCCGCCTTCAGGTCCTCCACCTGCTTGGGCGAGGCGTCGAAGCCGACCAGGTTCACCGCGCCGGTCTTGCCCGCGTTGCGCAGGCCGGTCGCGGCGCCCTCACCGCTGTTGAGGTTGGTCGCGAACACGCCGATCAGGTCCGGGTTCGCCGCCAGCGTGGCGGTCACCTTCGAGGCCGCGGTGGCGGGTTCGTTGTCGGTGTACTGCTGGCCGATGTACTTGAGGTTCGGGTAGGCCTTGATGGCGTCCTCGAAGCCCTTGGCGCGCGCGTCCGTCGTCGACGTGCCCGCCTTGGTGTTGAGCACCAGCACCGAGCCGGTCTTGCCGGCCGCGAGCTTGTTCAGCGTCTCGGCGGCGAGCTTGCCGCCCTGCTCGTTGTTGGACGAGATGGAGGAGACGCCGATCGAGGTGTCCTGGAGCTTCGTGTCGACCTCGACGACCTTGATGCCCGCGTCCTTGAGCTGCTTCATCGGGCCGGCCATGGCCTTGTCGTCGGTCGGCGCGATCAGGACCGCGGCGGGCTTCGACGCGAGGACGCCCGTGACGATCGGGGTCTGCTGGGCCGCGTCGAACTTGGCGGGGGCCTGCGTGTCGAACTCGTAGCCCGCGGCCTTGGCCGCACCCTCGAAACCGCACTGCATCGAGATGTAGAACGGTTCCGCCGAGATGCCGGGGATCAGCACCAGTTTCTTGTTCGCGGCGGAGTTGCCCGAGTTCGAGTCACCAATCTGCCCACCCCCGCCACACGCGGCGAGCAGGAAAGCGGCTGAGACAGCCACTGCGGAGCGGATCTTCATTGGTCCAGCACCTTTCCTAACGTTGGTTGCGCGCCCGCCGCCGGGTCTGGTCCAGCCACACGGCGGCCACCAGCACGATCGCCACGGCGATCGGCTGCCAGAACTCCTTGACCCCGATGATCACGAGGCCCTTCTCCAGCACCGCCGGGATGAACACGCCGAAGACCGTGCCCAGCACCGAACCCATGCCGCCGAAGATGCTCGTCCCACCCAGGACGACGGCGGCGATCGCGTTCAGGTTGTCCGTCTCGTGGCCGGTGACGACCGCGACGCGGAAGAACGCGTTGCCCATGAACCCCGCGAGACCCGCCAGGGTGCCCGCGAGCAGGTACACCTTCGTCAGGTGGCCGCGCACCGAGATGCCGACGCGCCTGGCCGCCTCCTCGTTCGAGCCGACCGCGTACGTGTAGCGGCCGAAACGCGTGGTGGACAACAGCAACGCGCCGAGAGCGGTGACGATCGCGGCCACGATCACGATGTTCGGGATGCCGAAGTACGTGCCGGAACCGAAGGTGGTGTTCAGCTTGTCCGGGATGCCGGACACGTTGGAACCGTTGTTCAGCAACAAAGCCGCGCCCTGCGCCGCACCGAACGAACCCAGGGTCACGATCAGCGGCGGGATCTTCGCCCGCGAGATCAGCAGACCGTTGAGCAGACCCCAGACCGCGCCGCTGACCACGGCGACCAGCAGGCCGAACGCGATCACGCCCCAGCCCGCGTTCGTCGCGTCGCCGCCGGACACCGAGTTCATCGCCATCGCACTCGACACCGACGCGAACACCAGCACCGAACCGACGGACAGGTCGATGCCGGACGTGATGATCACGAACGTCATGCCGACCGACAGCACCAGCAGCACGGCGGTCTCCGCGAGCAGGAACTGCAGCGTGGTCACCTGGAAGATCGCGTCCGGACGGATCGCGCCGAACGTGGCGACCAGGACCAGCAGCACCAGGCCGATCCAGAGCGTGTTCGCGCCGGTCAAACGCTTGAGCAACGGGATGCGCTGCTCGTCCGGCTGAGTTGACAACGTTGTCTTCTCATCGGTCGTCATTACGCCGCGTCCTCCTGAGTGAGCGCACCGGTCATCGCGCCGACGAGCTCTTCCACGCTGGTGTCCGAGGCCTTGAAACGGGCCACGCGCCGGCCGAGGCGCAGCACCTCGACGCGGTCGGAGACCGACAGCACCTCGGGCATGTTGTGCGAGATCAGCACCACGGCGATGCCCTCGTCGCGGACGCGCTTGATCACTTCCAGCACGCGTTCCCGTTGTACGACACCGAGTGCGGCCGTCGGCTCGTCCATGAACACGAGCTTCGACGCCCACGCCACCGACCGCGCGACCGCGACGGACTGGCGCTGGCCACCGGACAGCGCCGCGATCGGCACGTCGATGCTCTGCAGCGTCGCGCCGAACCGCGAGAAGTGCTCGGCGGCCTGCCTGCGCATCGCCTTCTTGTCCAGCACGCCCAGCAGACCGAGGACGCCGGGCTTGAGGATCTCCCTGCCCAGGAACATGTTCGCGGCCGGGTCGAGGTCCGGCGCGACCGCGAGGTCCTGGAAGACCGTCTCGATGCCCCGGTCGCGGGCGTCGTTGGGGGAGCTGAGAACGAGCGGCTCGCCGTCGAAGAGCAGCGTGCCGCTGGTGGGCTGCTCCACCCCGGAAAGGCACTTCACCAGAGTGGACTTGCCCGCGCCGTTGTCGCCGATCAGCGACACGACCTCACCGGGATAAGCGGTGAACGCGGCACCGCGGAGAGCCTCCACGGTGCCGTAGTTCTTCGTGAGATCACGAGCCTCCAGCAACGGCTGGCTCACGGTTCACATCCTTCAGTGACTACACAGCGGACAGAACGGGTGGACGGCAGCGGATCGCCACCAGGTCACCGGTCAGACCGAGCTCGCCGGCCGCGTGAGGCACGACGAGGGTGCTGCCCTTGTGCACCTCCAGCTCACCGAGCTGGCCGGAACCCTCCAGCACGACCAGCACGGCGAACGACGGCTCCAGTGCGAAGGAGCCCTCCACGTGCAGGCGGTCGGCCTGGAAGAACGGGTCCGCGTCGTGGCCGAGCAGATCGACCGACGGCGCCCACTTCTCGGACGTCTGACGCACGAGCTTGTCGAGCTGACCGCTCCAGCCCTGCCGGTCCACGCAGTCCAGCGCGACGTCGTAGCCGAGGCCGAGGTGGCCGATGTCGGCGTTGGCGAGGAAGCCCTGCCACTCCAGCGTCACCGAGAAGTCCGTGGGCTGCTGCAGTTCGACGATGAAGACGCCCTCGCCGATCGCGTGCGGCACGCCGGCGGGCACGAAGACCGTGTCACCGGGCCGGACGCAGATCGGGTTCAGCGCGTCGAGCATCGCCGAGGTGTTCTGCGTGGCGACCCAGTCCGCGACGGTGGCGGCGGGCACGTCGTCGCGGAATCCGATGTAGACGGTCGGGGTCGACCCGGTCGTGCCCACGACGATCCACGCTTCGGTCTTGCCGTGGCGGCAGTTCAGGTGCGAGGACGCGAAGGCGTTCGACGGGTGGCAGTGCACGGGCAGGCGCTGGCCCGCGTCGAGCAGCTTCACCAGCAACGCCGTGTCGCCGCCGAACTTGGCCGCGTGGTCCGCGCCGAGCCATCCCGTCGGGTCCGCTTTCACCGCGTCGCGCAGGAGCACGCCGTTTGGCAACGTTGTCAGCCCTGCGTCGTCGCGTCCGTAGAGCGTGGTCGTCGACGCCACCCAGTCCTCGGGGCCGAAGTCGCCACTGGTCCCGCCGCGCAACGCGGCGATCGCCTCACCGCCGCGGTAGAACTGCTTCGGCTGGTTGGCGGGCAAGTTGACAGGCTGGTGGAGAACACCAGAACTCACGCGTGGACCTCCCCGGATCCTCGTGGCACCAAGCGCACCGGCAGCACGACGCGGCGCGGTGGTGAGTTGTCGCCGTCCAGTCGGGCGAACAACAAATCGGTGGCCGCCTTGCCGAGCGCGCTCGCGTCGTGCGCGATCACGGTCACCGGCGGCGACAACAGGTCGGCGAGTTCGAAGTCGTCGAAGCCCACCAGGGCGGGCCTTTCCGCGACGCCCGCGAGCGCGCGCAGGATGTACACGGTGATGCGGTTGTTGCCGGCCACGATCGCCGTCGCGGGCTCCCGCATGCTGTGCAGGCGCTGCAACGTGGTCCTGACGCTGCTTTCGTCGTGCGGTCCCATCGCCACGAGTTCCTCGTGGTAGCCGATGCCGGCTCGCACGCAGCCCTCGCGGTAGCCGCGCAGGCGCTCGTTGGCGGTGAAGATGTCCGGGGCGTCCCCGAGGAACGCGACGCGGCGGTGCCCGTGCGAGGCCAGGTGCGTGACCGCCTCGACGGTGCCGCCGATGTTGTCCACCAGCACGGTGTCGGCCACGACGTCGCCGGCGGGCCGGTCCAGGAACACCACGGGCGTGCCCGCGCGCATCTCCGGCACCAGGTAGCTGTGCTGCAGACCGGCGGGCACGATCAGCAGCCCGTCCACGCGCCTGCTGCAGAACTCCAGCGCGAGCTCGCGCTCGCGGCTCGGATCCTCGTCCGACGACCCCGAGATGACCTGTCTGCCGCGCAAACGGGCGATCTCCTCGACAGCGCGCGTCACGCCGGAGTAGAACGGGTTGCCGACGTCTTCCAGCACCAGCCCGATCGTGCCGGTGGACGAGCCTCGGCGCAGGTTGCGGGCACTCAGGTTCCGCCGGAACCCGAGCTGGTCGATGGCCGCCAGCACGCGCTCCGCGGTGGACGGATGCACGCCCGGCTCGTCGTTGACCACGCGTGAGACGGTCTTGATGCTCACGCCCGCGAGCCGCGCGACGTCGTTCATCGTCGCACGACGTACCTTGCGCTGACCGGCTACGGGCCCGCTGGGGGACAACGTTGTCATAGTGGGCGTATCTCACCTTGGCTTTACGGCCTTGTCAACAGTTCCTGACCGGTCAAGGGCGCGGACGCCTATGGCTCACAACGCTGCCTGCGACGCGACGAGCCGGGTCATGTGCGCCGACGGAGTGACGCCCAGCTCGCGGTGCAGAAGGGCGCGGTACTGCTGGTAGTGCCGCAGCGCCGACCCGTGGTTGCCCTGGGCGAGGTGCGCCGCGATCACCGTCCGGTGCGCGGTCTCCCGCACCGGGTCGATGGAGATCGCGGTGAAGGCGGCCTCCAGCGCGGCGAGGTGCGCGCCGGCCGAGATGAGGTGCTGGGCGATCGCCTCCAGCGCGTGCAGCCGGACCTGCTCCCACCGGCGCCGTTCGGGGGCCAGCCAGTCGTCGGCCCAGTAGGGCAGCAGGTCCCGCGACAGGGCGCCGGTCAGGTCCTCCGCGGCGGGTGCGGCGGAGCTGACGACGAGGTGGGCCGCCTCGACCGCCCGGCAGAAGTCGACGGTCAGCGCGGGGGACAGCCGCAGCCGGTCCACCGAGGGCTCGACGACCGGCCGTTCCGTCGCCCGGCGCAGGTGCCACAGCGCCTGCCGCACGTTGGCCGTCGCCCGCTGCCTGCGGCACTCGGGCCACAGCTGCTCGGCGGCGGCCTGCCGGCTCACCCCGTCGCCGTGATGGATCGCCAGGTAGGCCAGCAGCCGTTGCGCGCCCTTGGGCAGCGTGACGTCACCGCATCCGGCGAGCAGCTCGAACCGGCCCAGCAACACCAGATGCGCGTCATCGGCTTCTCTCATCGCGGTCCTTCCCTCGGCCGTCCCGAGCATCACCCGGCCGCGTCTCCAGGGCATCTCTCACCCACCTGTCGCGGCGTCCCGCCGACAACCGGTCAGCGGTGGGCACTCAGTCGTGCGGACTTGACCACCACCCGGTCGGGAACGAGCAGCGACGGCGCGTTGCCGGTTCCCCGGTCGTTCGCCCGGCACCCGTAACGCCAATGGCCCAACGGAACCCGCTCGGCCCAGTCCAGCCCATCGAGTGACGCCGATGCGTCCGCGACAGCACGTCGTGCGTCGCGGCGACTTTCAGGAGACGGGGCCACCGGAGCGTGTGTCACCGAGGCCGAACCGGCCCCGACGACATCCAGCCCAGGAGCGCCACCATGACGGACGGACAGATCAAAAGCGTCGACATCCGGATCGCCCCGGAGGACCTCAAGACGCTGAAGGACAGCGGCTACAAGATCTGCTTCGCGAAGAAGGTCAACGAGACCTACAACGTCGTGTGGCAGTCGGCCGACAACTACCTCCACGAGAACAAGTTCTCGTGGCAGCCGCTCTACCGGCTCTTCGGCAGCAACACCTTCCAGGGCAACGTGAGCGTGGCCGTCTCCACCAACGAGGTGGCCGTCGGCCTCGGCGACCAGGCGACGCTGGACAAGGAGGGCATCCTCGGCGAGGCGGTCACCGGTGGTCCGAAGACCGGTATCACGCTGGTCAACGACTTCGGCAAGATCCACCCCGGCCTGTCGGCGTACTCGACGGACATCAACGGCGTCGGCTCGACGACCCCCATCTACGTCGCCGAGAACCAGATCGTCTCCGGCAGCGACCTGCTCACACCGGTGGAGGCAGTGCAGGTGTGGTTCGAACAGGACGTCGTGACGGGCACCATGTTCAGCGTGGCCAGGTCGAACGCCGTCGACATCGACCTGACCGCGACCAACTCGGCGGTCCGGCTCTACAGCGGTGGCGCGTGGTCGACACCGAAGTCCGGTGCGCTCTACGTGGACCCGGTGACGATCCTGACGATCGTCGCCGGCCTGACCGCGGCGGTCATCGTCCACGACCTCGCGACGAAGATCGCCTCGAAGCTGACCGGCGTCTACAAGGACATCAAGGTCGACGTGACGGCGGCGGACGGGAGGAGCGTCAAGATCGTGTACAGCGAGCAGCCACGCCTCACCGGTGCCAGGCAGGCCCAGACGCAGCTGCTGCTCCTGAACCCGACCGCGATCGACCAGCTCTCCGAGTTCGCCCTGGAGGCGTTCGCGCAGCTCGGGGTGGGTTACACGACGCTGAACGCGATGCCGGCCCGCTGACCGCGCCGATGTCCAGAACCGGACAGGTGATCGTCATGGTCTTGACCTGGACCGTGTGCGCTCAGCGATGATCTGGTGACGGACAGCGTTCTCAGCCCACGCGGGTCCGGCGAGTAGGCCCCCGGGCCGGGGTGCGCATGCGGCGGCGGTCGCACCCCGGCCCGGTCCCTCACCACCCGGCCGGACCACCCGACCGGACCATCGGGCCACCCCACACCACCCCAGGATCCCAACTAGGGTGAAACCCGTGGACGCACTGGATCCCATTGAGTCGGTCAACACCTTCATCGGCACAAAGGACGAGGGCAACACGTTCCCCGGCGCGTCCATGCCGTTCGGCAAGGCGCATTCCAGCCCGGTCGGCTCCCACTACGCCGGTTATCGCTACGACGACCAGCAGATCCGCGGCTTCGGGCACTTCTTCCTGTCCGGCGCGGGCTGCTGGGAGCAGGGCGGCCTGGTCCCGATCCTCCCGGTCACGCAGCTGCCGCAGAACTTCGACCACAAGCGGTACGCCAGCGGCTACACGCACGACGGCGAGATCGGCAAACCCGGCTACTACAAGGTCAAGCTGGACCGGGACATCACCGTCGAGTGCACGGCGACCACGCGCGCGGGCGTCGAGCGGTACACGTTCCCCGGCGGCGTCCAGGGCACGCTGCTCGTCAACGTGGGCCAGGCCAACGACAAGGAACCGGTCAGCGCCAGTTCCGTCAGGATCGTCGGCGACCGGACGATCGTCGGAACCGTGGAGACGCAGGCGTTCTGCGGTGGCCGTCCGTACCTCACGCACTTCACCACCAGGTTCGACCGCCCGTTCACGCAGTTCGGCACGTGGGGTCCGACAGGATCCAAGGCGGGCCAACGGGATTCCGCCGGCGGCGCCGGGCTCAGGGGCGCCTGGGTGACGTTCGGCCCCGGCCCCGTCACGGCCATGACCGCACTGTCCCAAGTGGACGAACGAGGTGCGGCGAACAACCTGGAGACCGAGACCGGCGGCAGGACCTTCGACGACCTCCGCAACGAGGCGCAGGAAGCCTGGCGCGCGGAGCTCGGGTGCATCGAGATCGAGACGGACGACTGGGACGAGCGCGCGGTCTTCTACACCGCGCTCTACCACGTGCTGCTCCAGCCGCTGACCGGCAGCGACGCGGACGGCAGGTACCGGGGCTTCGACAACCAGGTCCACCAGGCCGACGGCTGGACCTACTACGAGTACTACTCGCTGTGGGACACCTACCGCGCGCACAACCAGCTCCTGGCACTGCTCCGCACGAAACGCTCGCAGGACATCGCGCGGAGCATCCTGGCGATTCACGACCAGGGCGGCTGGCTCCCGCGCTGGGCGTACGCGAACCAGGAGACGAACTGCATGACCGGCGACCCGGTCACGCCGTTCCTGGTCGACCTCTGGCGCTTCGGTCACCTCAAGGGCTTCGAAGAGCAGGCGTACCAGGCACTTCTGCGGAACGCCGACGGCGTCCCGCCGCAGACCTCCCGTTTCCAGGGCAGGTCCGGCAACCCGAACTACCTCGCGAACGGATTCGTCCAGTACGACAAGCGCTTCCCGAAGAAGGGCCAGGACACCGATCCGCACCACGGCGCGTCGGCGACCCTGGAGTACGCGCTGGCCGACGCCACGCTCGCGATCATGGCCGCGGAACTGGGTCACGCGGAAGACGCGGAACGGCTCCGCAAGCGCGGCCTCAACCACCGCGCCCTCTGGGACAACAGCGTCACGGACCGGGGCTTCACCGGCTTCCCGCGGCCGAAGCTGCAGGGCGGCGCGTGGCTCAGCCCGTTCACGCCGCAGGGCCCGGAGGGGTTCCACGAGGGCACGGCGTGGCAGTACCAGTGGCTCTGCCAGCACGACATCACCGGGCTGATCACGGCGCTCGGCGGCAAGGCGGCGGCCGAGGCGCGGCTGGACGACTTCTTCGCGTACCCCGACCTCTTGAAGGATCCGGCGAAGACCGTCCGCGAGAAGTGGGTCGTGGGGCCGTACGACTACTACAACCAGTTCAGGTACAACCCGAACAACGAGCCCGATCTGCACGCGCCGTGGATGTACGCGCTCATCGGCAAGCCGGAGAAGACGTCGGTGGTCGTGCGAGCCGCGCAGACGTTGTTCGTCAACGGGCCGGCGGGCGTCACGGGCAACGACGACCTCGGCACGATGTCGGCCTGGTACGTGTTCAGCGCGCTCGGCATGTATCCGGCCGTGCCGGGGACCGGCGAGTTCGTGCCCCACGCCCCCAAGTTCACGAAGGCCGTCGTCCACCTGGAGAACGGCAAGGACATCGTGATCAAGGCGGAGGCGGCCGACGTCACGAAGACGCAGGTGGTGCAGCGAATCCGCAGCGGCTGGCTCTCGAAGACGAAGGATCGGATCGAGCTCGCGGAACTGCGTTCGGGGACCACGCTGGAGGTCGACCTCCGCACACTTTCCAATTGAGATGCCGAAACGGTCGTAGTCTCGTGCGATGGGCATCTGCGCGAGCTGCGGCACGGGCTTCGCGCCCCTGCCGTCGCGGGCGCGATATTGCTCGAACGCGTGCCGTCAGCGCGCCTATCGCCGGCGTTCCGCCGGAACGTCCACTGTGGTCGTTGAGCTGCCCCGCTACGACGACGCGTTCGTCGGCAGGGAGAGCGAGCTCGCGGAGCTGCTTTCGTTGCTGCGCAAGCACAGGATGCTCACGCTGGTCGGGCCGGCCGGGGTCGGCAAGACGCGGCTCGCGGCCGAGCTCGCCGGACGTGCCAGACGCACCGAGGTCCGCACCGTCGAACTGGGCAGGCTGAGCCGGCCGGAGCAGGTGGTGCAGGCGGTCGCGGAAGCCGTTGGGGTGTACCAGCACGCGGGTGTCGCGCTCCGGACCACGTTGCTCCAGGAACTGACCAATCGCCGAATCTTGCTGTTCGTCGACAACTGTGAGCATCTCGTCGAAGAATGTTGTGCCGTCGTGGACGCGCTCCTGTCGCGGTGCCCGAACGTGCAGGTTCTCGCGACCAGCAGGGAAGCGCTGAGATCCATCGGCGAGGTCGTCTATCCGCTGCACGGCATGGCAGCCGATGCGGCGAGGTTGTTCACCGAACGCGCCGGAACCAGCGGCGACCACGTCGCGATCGCGACGATCTGCACTCGCCTGGACGGCCTGCCGCTGGCCGTCGAACTGGCCGCGAAACTCTCCGGATCGGTGCCGCCGGCCGAGCTCGCGGACCGCCTCGACCACCGGCTCGACCTGCTCAGCGACGCCGGCGAGCAGGTGCGCCACCAGAGCCTGCGGGCGGCCATCGCGTGGAGCCACGACCTGCTGACCGCGCACGAGAAAGAGCTGTTCCGGCGGCTCGCGCTGCTGCCGGGCGGGTTCGGGCTGGAGATCGCCCAGGTCGTGCACGGCGGCGCGGTGATCGGCCTGCTGACGGCGTTGCAGGCGAAGTCGTTGGTGGTGCGGGAGAACGACGGCCGGTTCCGGATGCTCGAATCGGTCGGTCTCTACGCCCGGGAACGGCTTGAGGAGCAAGGCGAGCACGAGGTGACGGCCGAACGGATCGTCGAGTGGCTGTGCGAGAAGGGCGAACCCGCCGTCTCGTCGTCGATCCTCACGCCGGAGCAGGTGAAGACGCAGCACCAGGAGTACGACAACGTGGCGTACGCGTTCGCCCATCTGGTGGCATCGCGCGACGACCGGCGGCTGATGCTCGCCACGATGCTGCTCAGGGTGTGCTTCGACCGCGGCTACTTCGCCGAGGCCGGCGCGGTGCTGATGCAGGTGCTGGACCAGTCGCCGGCCGACGGCCGCTACCGGATCCTCGCGCTGGAGTACGCGTCGCTGCTGGCGGGCCACGACCAGCGGCACGACGAGGCCGTGAAGTACGCCATCGAGGCGGTCGAGACCGCGGAGGCCGGCGGGCAGGACCTGATCATGTGTCGCCTGTTCCGGACGTTAGCGAGCGCTTACGACGGCATGGGCGACGTGGCGAACACCGCATGGGCGTTACGCCGATCGATCCAGCACGGCGTGAGCAACGGCAACGACGTGAGTGTCGCTGTGTCCAGCCAGAACCTCGGCTGGCGGCTGCTCGTCCAGGGTGACGTGGACGCCGCCGCGGCGCTGATCGAGGGCGCGTTGCCGGTCCTCAGACTCCATGCACGGCAGGACGTCGTGGCCGTCGCGGTGCACACGTCGGGCTGCATCGCGTTGGAACGAGGGGATTTGGCGGCGGCCGGCGCCCGGTTCGCCGAGAGCGCGCGGATGACGGCGACCACACCGCGAGCCGTGCTGGAGTCGGTCGAGGGCCGAGGCCTGGTCGCGATGCTGTCCGGACGTCACGAGCTCGGCGTGCGGCTTCTGGCCGCCTGTCAGCAGATGCGCGCGACGTGGGTCGTTCCGTCCGAAACGTGGTGGCGGCGGAAGAGGGACGCCGCGCTGGACCTCGCACGGGAATCCTTGTCTCCACCGGCTTTTCAACGGGCGCTCGGCGCCGGTCGGGCGATGGACGTGCGGCACGCCCTGGAAACCGCTCTGGACAAGGAGATCGTGCAGGAACCGGTGCTCAGCGACCGGCAGCGGATGGTCGTCGAACTCGTGGCGCACGGCCTGACGAACGCGCAGGTCGCGGCCAAGCTCGGCATCTCGCACCGCACCGTGGAATCCCACGTGCACAACGTGAAATCCGTGTTGAATCTTTCGTCTCGCGCGCAGCTCACGGCCTGGGCCCAGTCGCATTGACGCGTCCAACTGAGACGTAACGCTGCGGTTCATCCGGATGACTTCCCGCCCCCTGCCGTTCATTGTGAGTACGACAACGGAAGGGGAGGGGTGACGTGGAACCGTTCCGCCTGCTGCACCCCGACCTCGTGCCCCAGCAGCGCGAGTCGTTGCAGCACGCCGCGTCCACGCTCGTCCAGATGGGGCTGGACGACACGGTGCTCTCGGCGTCGCCCGTGCACCAGCGCCTCGCGCGCGTGGTGCTGGCGAGCAGCGGCGTCATCGAGTGGACTCCCGGCTACTGGGTCCAGGACGACGCCCTCGACGAGCGCTTCGGCGTCGTCCGGGTCGGCGGCGACCGCGGCGGGATCTTCCTCTCGGGCGTCCTGATCGCCTACCTCGACGTGCTGGAGAACGCGGCCAGGATGGGCACCTCGATCACCGAGGACTCCTGGCGCACCCTGCTCTGGGCGCCGACCGCGCTCTTCGACCACGTGCTGCGCCGCCCCCAGGTCGGCATGACCGTCGTGACGCCCGGCTGCGGCGCCGAGGACCTGCCGTTCGAACGCACCCAGGCCGGCCAGCGCCTCTACCTCGCGCTGATGCAGGCCGTCCGGTTCGCCGTCAGCGGCGTCCTGCGCGCCCAGGACGACCGCACCCTCGTCGAGGACTGCGTGACGCTCGCGACCGCGTGCCTGCGCGCCGCGGCGGTGGCGCTCGCGTTCGCCTGCGACGTCCCCGGCGACCCGGCGCTTCCCGTCGTGGAGACCACCGAGCACCGCTACCTGTGGCAGGTGATCAGCGAGGTCCGCGCGGCCGTCCCGCGTGCGCGCTTCGACCAGTTCGCGGCCGCTCTCCGCAGGCTCAACGACGTGTACACCGCCTGTCCGCTGCTGGTCGCGGGCGGCTGACCCACTTCGTCTCGACTTCGCTCCGACTTTCGTCTTTCCGCCCCGCGAACCACCAGGTGCTGACCTACCGTCACGCCCATGACGGAGGAACGGTCGGCGGTCGTGGTGCGGGACGTCCGCAAGAGCTACGGCGACTTGAAGGCGGTGGACGGGGTCTCGTTCACCGTGGCCGAGGGCGAGTTCTTCGGCATCCTGGGGCCCAACGGCGCCGGGAAGACCACCACGCTGGAGATCGTCGAGGGGCTGCGCAAGCCCGACAGCGGTGAGGTGCGGTTGCTCGGCGAGAGCCCGTGGCCGCGCAACGTGAAGTTGTTGCCCCGCATCGGTGTTCAGCTGCAGGCGACGTCGTTCTTCGACAAGCTGACGGCCAAGGAACAGCTGCAGACGTTCGGCGCGCTCTACGGCGTGAGTCACGGCACGGCCGCGGACATGCTGGAACTGGTCGGCCTCGCGGACAAGGCGAACGAGCAGGAGAACAAGCTCTCCGGCGGTCAGCGCCAACGGCTCTCGATCGCGTGCGCGCTGGTGCACGACCCGGACATCGTGTTCCTCGACGAACCGACCGCGGCCCTCGACCCGCAGGCCCGCCGCAACCTCTGGGACGTGCTGCGAGCCATCAAGGAACGCGGCAAGACCATCGTCTACACCACGCACTACCTGGACGAGGCCGAGATCCTCTGCGACCGGGTGGCCATCATGGACACCGGCAGGATCCTCGCGCTCGACCGGCCGGCGGTGCTGGTGCGCGGCCTCGACGCGCCGACCCACGTGACGCTGCAGAAGGGCGTTCTGTCCGTTGTGGACGCTTCCGCTCTCGAAGGTGTCGACGAGGCGCAGGAGGACGAGGTGTCGCTGACGCTCTCCACGCGCCGCCCGGCTCCCGTGCTGTCCGCGCTGGCCGAACGCGGCGCGCTCGACGGCCTGCAGGTCCGCACGGCCACCCTCGAAGACGTTTTCCTCAACCTGACCGGGCGGGAGTACCGCGCATGACCGCGTTCAAGACGCTCTCGGTGGCGATGCTCAAGGGATTCCTGCGGGACAAGGTGACGTTGTTCTTCACCTTCCTGTTCCCGTTGATGTTCCTCATCATCTTCGGCCTGATCCTGCGCGACGTCGGCACGGACAAGACGAAGATCGCGCTGGTCGGCGACGGCCCGATCGTGTCCGCGCTGCGCGACAGCGGTGCGCTGGAACTGGAGCCGTACGACGACGAGAGCTCCGCCGTGCAGAAGGTGAAGGACGGCGACCTTCCCGCCGCGCTGATCATCCGCGGGCAACAGCTCGACGTGCGGTTCGCGCAGAGCGACCAGGTCAAGTCCGCGACCGTGCTCGGGATCATCAACGGGTTCGTGGACAAGGCGAACCTCGCCGCGACCGGGCAGCCGCCGACCTTCACGTTCGCCGCGGAGAAGGTCGAGGACGCCTCGCTGAAGCCGATCCAGTACCTGACGCCGGGCATCCTGTCGTGGGGTGTGGCGGTGTCGGCGGTCTTCGGCTCGGCGCTGACTCTCGTGTCGTGGCGCCGCAAGCAGGTGCTGCGGCGCATCCGGCTGGCACCCGTCTCGACGGGTTCCGTGCTGTCGTCGCGGATCCTGGTCAGCGCCGGCGTCGCGCTGGTGCAGGGCGCGACGTTCATCGGCATCGCGTCGCTGCCGGTGTTCGGGCTGCAGCTGTCCGGGCAGTGGTGGCTGGCGATTCCGTTGCTGCTGCTGGGAACCATCGCGTTCTTCGCGCTCGGCATGCTGGTCGGCGCGTTCGCCAAGACCGAGGAGGCGGCGTCGGCGGCCGCGAACATCGTGGTGCTGCCGATGGCGTTCCTGTCCGGCACGTTCTTCCCCGTCGACCAGGCGCCCGCGTGGCTGCAGACCGTGTCGAAGATCTTCCCGTTGCGGCACATGAACGACGGCATGCTCGACGTGCTGGTGCGGGGCAAGGGGATCGAGGCCTTGGTGATGCCGGCGGCCATTTTGGTCGGCTTCTCGCTGGTGGTCGGTTTTGTGGCCTCCCGCGTCTTCAAATGGGAGGAATAGGACTGTGTTGGATTGCCGCGCCTCCGGCGCGACGGAGGGTTCGCCTTCAAGTCGGCCGGACGACCGACGCGAACCCTCAGGGTGGTTGCCGTGTGCCGCCGGTCACGGTTCATGATGGGGAACCATGACGTTCTCCAGCGTGGTCGGACGGTTCCGCATCCTCGCCCTGGCCGAGGCCATCTCCTGGGCGGGCCTGCTGCTCGGGATGTTCTTCAAGTACGTCGTCGTGCAGAACGAGATCGGCGTCAAGGTCTTCGGCCCGATCCACGGCCTGGTCTTCGTCGGCTACGTGCTGGTGACGCTGATGGCCGTCGCGCCGCTGAAGTGGGACGCGCGCACGACGGTCCTCGCGCTGCTCGCGAGCATCCCGCCGTTCGGCACGGTGATCTTCGAGCGCTGGGCCTCGAAGACCGGCCGCCTCAGCGAACCAGCCGCCGAACAGCTCTGAGCTCCACCTCGGGGTCGCCGTCGTGGTAGATCCGCTCGGACTCCTCGATGTTGTCCAGGAACTCCTGGTACTTCACCGCGTTGTGCAGGTGTGACGCGCGGCGGGCGACGTCGAGCGCTTCGAGCGGGCGGCTGTCCGGGCGGTGCTCGAGCCACGCCTCGCTCCACACCTTCCGGATGTGGTCGTGCAGTTCCGGCCCGGCGTACTCCATGACCCGGCACGCGTCGAGCGCCGGGTGGCCCCACACCGCGTCGGACCAGTCGATGACCTCGCCGCTCCTGCGCCAGTTGCCGGGGTGGAAGTCGCCGTGCGTCAGCGTGTCCGGCAGCCCGAACGACGGCATCGGCACGGTGGTCGGCCGCAGCCGCGCCTCGCCGGCCAGCGCGTTCTGCACGGCCACCCAGCGCGGCACGATCAACTCGACGTGCTCGGCCGTGACGGGCCAGCACTTGTCGCCCGGTGCGTCGCCGAGCAGGATCCGTTGCGGCGCCGCGGCGATCAGCGCCGGGACCAGCGTCGGGTCGTGCGCGCCGACCATCTCGATCACCGCGCCCTCGTCGGCGAAGAACGACGGAATGGCCTTCAGCCACACCGGGCCGTTCGCGGTGGGCAGCCGGTGCACGGTCGAGAGGTTCCACGTGCGGACCTGAACGGACGGGCCGGTGCGTTCGACGTGCTGGTCGGCCCACTCGATCAGCTCGGCAGGGCCGCCCGGCCGCGCGTACGGCGCCCGGAACTCCGCGTCCGCCTCGGGCTCCTGAGCTGGGTGGAGCTTCGCGCGGTCGGGTTCGCCGTGCGCCTCGACGTGGTAGGTGACCAGGCCGTCCTGCGGCGCGGTACCGCCCTCGACGGAGATCAGTCTGAGCACGCTCGTCCGGACGCCCAGGTGGGCTTCGAGCACCTCGTTGACCGGTTCGACGTGGTTCCAGTCGCGGGTGGGCACCGGGAGAGCGTCCGTCCGGCCCGCGAACCCGCCCGGCGCGCTGACCAGGGCGATGATCGTCCGTTCCGTCACTTGGTCACCAGTTCCCTGACGGTCCTGAGCTCGTGCGCGGGGTCTTTCTCGTGGTAGATCCGCTCGGAGTCCTCGATGTTGTCGAGGAACTCCTGGTACTTCACCGCGTTCAGCAGGTGCGAGGCGCGGCGGGCGGCGTCGAGCGCGTCGAGCGGGCGGCTGTCCGGACGGTGCCGGAGCCACGCCTCGCTCCACACGCGACGGAGGAGATCGTGGAGATCGGGCGGGCAGAACCCGAGGAGCCGGCCGGCGTCCAGCGCGGGATGCCCCCACACGACGTCCGACCAGTCGATGATCATGCCACCGCTGAACCAGTTGCCGGGGTGGAAGTCGCCGTGCACCAGCGTGTCCGGCAGTCCGAACGACGGCATCGGCACGGCGCACTGCCGCACTCGGGGCTCGCCTGCCAGCGCGTGCTGCACCGCGACCCAGCGAGGCACGATCTCCTCGACGTGTTCGGGCTTGGTGTTCCAGCAGTCCTCTCCTGGAGCCTCACCGAGCAGGACTCGCCGCGGTGCCGAGGCGATCACCTCGGGCACCAGGCCGGGGTCGTGCGCGGCGACCATCTCGATCACCGCGCCCTCGTCGGCGAAGAACGACGGGACGGTCTTCAGCCACGCGAAGCCGTTCGCGGTGGGCAGCCGATGCACGCTCGACAGGTTCCACGACTTGACCTGCACGGCCGGGCCGGTGCGTTCAACGTGCGCGTCGGCCCACGCGACCAGTTCGGACGGGCCGCCCGGTCGTGCCCACGGCAGTCTTCGCGGGGCGTCCGGAGCGGGCTCTTCCGCCGGGTGGAGGTGGGTGCGGTCAGGTTCGCCGTGCGCCTCGACGTGATAGGTCACCAGGCCTCCGCCGGGAGGGTCGCCACCCTCGACCGAGATCAGCCTGAGCACGCTCGTCGGGACGCCCAGCAACCGTTCCAGCGTCTCGTTGACGGGTTCGGTGTCGGCCCACCACGGTGACTCGACCGGGAGTGCGCCGGTCCGGCCCGCGAACCCGTTGGGCCCGCTGACCAGGGCGATGATCGACCGTTCCGTCACGCGACCATCATCGCGGGACGATCAACCGGATTTCAGTCCTCGAAGTCGCCGCTCGCCCGGCGGACCTTGGCGAGCAGGTCCGTGAGCTGCTCGGTCTGCCGGTCGGTGAGGCCCTTGAGGCCCAGGTTGACGTCGACGACGGCGGCGGTCGCGCTCTCCCGGCGCTGCAGGCCCGCGTCGGTGATCTCGACCAGCGTGGTGCGGCGGTCGGTCGGGTGCGGCGTGCGGCGGACGAGGCCGTCGCTCTCCAGCCGGTCGACGATGTTCGTGACGCTCGTCGGGTGCAGTTGCAGGCGCTCGCCCATGACCCGCATCGGCAGCGCGCCCTTGCGGGAGAAGTAGAGCAGCACCAACGCCTCGTAGCGCGCGAACGTGAGCCCGTGCGGTTTGAGAGCTGCGTCCACGGCGGACTGGATGATTTGCTGGACACGCATGACGCTCGTGACGGCGGCCATCGATGTGGAGGAACCCACCCGGTCGTCCCACAGCTCGGCCGCGCGGGCGATCGGATCGAACGGCAGCGGTGTCATGGGCAACGAAGCTACCAGTCAGTACTACCCGTGGATCACGAGGAGGCACGTGTGCTTGTCGCGTTCAGCGTCGCTCCGTCCGGTTCGGACGAAACAGGAGGCGTCGCGAAGGCCGTCGCCGAGGCGATCCGGGTCGTGCGGGAGTCCGGCCTGCCCAACGAGACGAACGCGATGTTCACCTTGATCGAGGGGGAGTGGGACGAGGTGATGGACGTGGTCAAGCGCGCGACGGAAGCCGTGCAGGCCAGTTCCTCGCGCGTGTCCCTCGTGCTCAAGGCGGACATCCGGCCCGGCTACACCGGTCAGCTCAAGGCCAAGGTCGAGCGGATCGAGGAACACCTCTCCGACACGCCGTGATCCGATCCGGTTCCGGCACGTCTCCTCGGATGGCCGAACGCTCTACGCCGGCCCGGTGAGTGCACCCGTGCACCGGCGTTCGCTGGGTTAGCGTGTCGGGCGTGGACGCGAGACAACTGTGGTTGAGGTTCGAGCCTTACCACGACGTCACGTACTTCACGCCCGAATCCCGTGCGGCGACCGACGCGCTGGGCTGCAAGGGCGGATGGATGGGCTACTTCGGCATGCGCGCCGCACCGCTGGGCGCCGCGTCGCCGGAGCTGGTGACGGCGGTCTTCTACAACTTCGCGCCGCGCATGGTCTCCCGTGCGCTGCCGGACGCGTGGGCGGTCGCCTCGCCGTCCGAGTACCTGCGTGTTCGGCTGGCGGGTGCGGACGACGCGTTGCGTCGTCTGCTGGGCTCGGTGGACACGCCCGAAATCGCCGAGGCGGCTGCTTTGGCTCGTGCCGCGGCCATGGCGGCGCCTCTCGCCGGGCGTCCGTTGGCTGCGGCGAACCGTGCGTTGCCGTGGCCCGCCGAGCCTCATCTGGAGTTGTGGCACGCCTGCACGATCCTGCGCGAGGCCCGCGGCGACGGTCATGTGGCCGCGCTGGTGGCTCAGGGCGTAGGGCCGTGCCAAGCGCTTGCGCTCTATGCGCGTGAGCATTCCCTCGATCCGGCATACATGCGCACCGCGCGTGGTTGGACTGTCGAAGAATGGGAAGCAGTGGAGGGAATGCCCGGTGACCTTCCCGCGGTGGAACGCGCCACGGACATGGCCGCTCTTAGTCCGTGGGAGGCACTGGGTGCAGTTGGTACGACGCGGTTCATCGACCTGATGACACCGCTGGCTCTACGCATCGCCTCAGCCAACGAGGCGATGCGCGTCAACCCGATGGCCCTGGACCCGGTCCGGGAACTAGCCGTGCCAGGATGGAACACGTGACAAGGCCTGATCCTCGCAAGACCGCCGCACTGTCCGCCGCGCTTTCGGGCGCCGTCGATCTGGGCGCCCTGAAGGCCCGCGCCGACGCTGCCCGCACCGCCGCCGCCACGCCGGCCGCTGCCGCCGCTTCCGCGCCCGACAACGGCTCTGTGCCGTGGATCGTGGACGTCACCGAGGCCTCGTTCCAGGCCGTGGTCGAACAGTCCCTGCAGGTGCCCGTCGTGGTGCTGCTCGGGGCTTCCTACAGTCCTGAGTCGCAGCAGCTCGCCGCGTCTCTGACCCGGTTCGCGTCTGCGTCCGGTGGGGCTTGGATTCTTGCCCGCGTCGATCTGGAGGCCTCGCCTCGGATCGGGCAGGCGTTCGGGGTGCAGTCGGTGCCCACGACCGTGGCCGTTGCCGCTGGTCAGCCTATTGATGCGTTTGCCGGGCCCATTGACGACGGTGAGTTGTCGCAGTGGATTGCCCGGTTGTTGGATGCTTTGCGGGAGCGGCTGCCTGGGATTCGGGCTGGGGAAGCCCGGGCCGGGGCTCCTGTCGTGGCTGAGGAAGACGTTGTCGAGGACCCTCGGATCGTTGCTGCCGAGGAGGCCTTTGAGCGTGGGGACTATGTTGCCGCTCAGGGGTATTACTCGGAGATTCTGGCGGTTGAGCCTGCTCACGAGTTGGCCAAGGAAGGGCTTGCTCAGGCTCGGTTCGCTGAGCGGGCCGAGGCTGTTGATCCTGCTGTGATCGGCAAGGCTGATTCCGCGCCTGAGGATGTTGACGCTCAGTTGGCCGCTGCCGATGCCGAGGTTGCCGGGCAGATGGTTGACGAGGCGTTTTCTCGGCTTGTTGCGACTGTTCGGCGGGTTTACGGGGAGGATCGGGATCGGGTTCGGTCGCATTTGGTCGGGCTGTTCGAGTTGTTCCCCGCCGATGATCCTCGGGTTGCTGCGGCTCGGCGGAGTCTGGCTTCTGCGTTGTACTGATTTGTTGTTCCGCGGCTTTGTCGGGTGGCTGGGTTGCGGGCGGCGGGTTCTGTTGCGCGCTTCCCCTGGGGGCTCTGCCCCCAGACCCCCGGCAATCTGATCGGGGGAGGGCGCCCTCGGCGGGTAGATGGCACGCCTGTTGCGTTGGGCGGCCGCCGGTTGCTTAGAAGGTTGCGTTGGCGGTGGGGTCCCGTCACGAGCCGCACCAAGAGCGGGCCACATGCGTGAAGGGGTGTCAACTCGACGAAAAGCGTGTCGAGTTGACACCCCTTCACGCATGCAGCAAGAGCTGTGGCGCGACTCGTGACGGGACCCCACCGCCGGGCCCGCTCGGTAAGGACGGCTCGCCTTCGGCTTCGCGGGCGATCAGATGCTTGCCGTGATCGCGCGCTTGCTAGGGGCGTCTGCGTTCCAAAAGGACTGTGTCTCGCCATTCGCCGTGGTGTTGCGCGATTCGTTCGCGTACTCCCACTGTGCGGAAGCCTGCTTTGTGGTGCAGGGCGATGCTTGCTCTGTTCTCCGGGAAGATCACTGCTTGCAGGGTCCACAGGTCATCCTCGTCTGCTGACTTGACCTGGTGGTGCAGCAGGGTTTTGCCCACGCCCTTGCCCTGGGAGGCGTCGGCCACGTAGATCGAGGTCTCGACCACGCCCGCGTAGCACTCGCGTGCCGAGATCGGGGTGGCTGCTGCCCACCCTGCTGTTGCGCCGTCCACCTCGGCTATCCAGCGGTGGTCCGGTAGCCACTTGGATTCCAGGGTTCTGCGGGACGGGACTTCTGTTTCGAACGTCGCGTTGCCTGAGGCCATGCCTTCGCCGTAGATGCGGCGGACGTCCGACCAGTCCGCTGTGGTCATGGGGCGGATGGTCACGCCTGGTGCTGGGCGGACTGTGCCTGTGGGCAGGGTGCCCATCACCGCGTCCGCTGCTTGGGGGAGGCCCGTGCAGCAGGCCGGGTTGACGGTGACGAGGGTGGTCGTGCCTTCGCGCTGGACGTGGAGGAAGCCGACCTCTGCCAGTTTGCGGACGTGGTGTGAGCAGGTGGACTGGCTCACGCCCAGCAGAGTGGTCAGTTCGCCGACGGTGACCGGGGCCGACGCCGAGGCCACGTGGTGGAGCAGGCGGACTCGGGTCGGGTCGGACAGCGTCGAGAACCATGAGGCGTAGGTCGTGGCTTCATCGGTTAGCACGGGGCAAGTATCGACGGTGGTCGATGGAAGAATCAAACTGAATACTTTTTGACGCAGAACGACAGGCCTCGGAAGAAGCCGTCGCCGAACGCCTCCACGCGGGCGAAGCCTGACGGGACGGCTTTGCCGTTGACGTCCGCTGCGATGAGGCTGTCGTCGGCCAGGAGTTCTGCCACCGCCTCGTCGAGGTCTCCTGGGGACAGGCGCAGGCCCGCTGCTGCGTCGGGGCGGTTCGTCAGGCCCGCCCAGGCTCCGGTCAGGCACGCGGTGCGCTGGCCTGCGGCGTCGTCGTCCAGGTCGAAGCCTGTGGCGTGCTGGATGGAGAGGGAGAAGCGGGAGGCGATGACGGCGAACGCCGCGAAGTCGCCGATGCCGCCCTTCGAGCCCCTCTTCGGGGGTGTGCCGATCTTCACCAGGGACGGGAGGTCCAGCTGGAGCTGGTTGACCGCGGGGCAGTAGGAGGCAGGCGAGGTGGTCTGGGCGTCCGCGCAGGGTTTGATGCCCGCCTTGTCGAAGGCCGGGAACGCCGCGCCGCTCGTCTTGTAGGCGTCGCGGAGGGATTCTTCGAGGGCCCTGAGGTACTTGTCCTCGTCGATCTTGGCGTTGCCGCGGCCCTGGCCCTGGTCGGTGTCGGAGAGGTCGAAGGGGCGTTCGGTGATGCGCTTGGCGATCTCGGCCTCGTTGATCTCGGCGCAGCGGGCGGCGCCTCGGGTGAAGCCGAACTGGAAGGCCGAGACTCGGTCGAACGCGCTGCCGTGGGCGCCCTGCTTCTCGAACGACGTGCCGGCGCTGTCGCGGATGAAGAACATGGTCTGCAGGACCTGGTTGAGGCCCTCGCCGGTGGAGAGTTCGAAGTGCTTCGACTTGTTCTCGGCGACCCAGCGCATGAAGACGCCGGTGTAGCAGTCGGCCTGCTGCTCCTTGACGATCGACGGGGTGTTGGCGCCGATGTTCGAGGCCGGGCCGAGCTTGTACTGGACGGCGTGGCCCATCTCGTGGGCGAGGACCGTCACGACGGCCATCGGGCCGAACGAGTCCTTGAGCATCGGCAGGAGTTCGCCGCGGTCCCAGGTGATGCTGTCGTCCAGCGCGCAGTAGAACGCGTTCGCGATGCCGGTGGTGTTGAGCTTGCAGACCTCGACGCCCTTGCCGTTGGAGTCGTAGGAGATGACGCGCTTCACCGGCTCGAAGGTCTTGCCGGGGAACGAGTTCGGGAACTCGCCCTTCCAGAACTCCTGCACGTCGGCGAGGGTGTTGATCGCGAGGCGGTCCATCTCGCCGCCGTCGCCGTTCTCCACGCTCAGGTCCGCGTCGGGCACGCCCGCCTTGGGGCCGGACGGGCCGTTGGAGATCTCCAGGCCCGCGACCTTGGACGGGTCGGGGCGCTCGCCCTTCGGTTCGCCCTCGACCACGGAAGCGCACGCGGTCAAGGCTGCGGTCACGGCCAGCGCGACGGCGATTCGTCCGAATCCCATGAGGTCAGACCCTACTAAGCGCGTTGTGGGCTGTTCGGCGAGGACCCTGCGGCCAAACGTGAAACTCTCTCACCCCCTGGGGTGATTCCAAGACTGTGCGGACTCGTTTTCGTTGTCTCGCAGAGGTTTCGGAGCGCACAGTCCCTGCGAGGCAAGCCTTCAGCGTGGAAGGAGTTCGGCAGTATGGGTAGAACGCGCTGGGCACGGTTCGTCGGGGTGCTCGGTATCGGTGTCGTGGGCGCCGGTGCCCTCCTCTTCGGCATGTCCCAGGGAGCGCTGGCCGCCTCGTTCGCGGTGTCCGGCACCAATTTCAAGGTCTCCGCCGAGAACTTGACGGGCCAGGGATTCGTCCAGTTCGGCGGTGTCGACGCGGGCGCGGGCAAGGTGCACGTCGTCGCGGTCAGCGGGTTCAAGACGGCGAGGCTCGACAAGTTCTGCCAGTCGGTGTTCGTCCCCGGCATGCCGATCGTCGGTGACGTGACGATGCGCATCACCGCGGACGGCGTCGGTGGCATGTCCGCCGACAACCTGGTCGTCAACCTCACGGACCTCAGCGGTGACCTGGTCCTCGGCAACCCCGAGATCGGCGTCGACGCGAGCAAGGTGACGAAGGGACCGGACAACCTCAGGGGTCTGCCGGGCTCGTTCGGTCTGCAGGCTGACACGGCGAACATCACCTCGTTGCAGCAGACCGCCTGGGCCACCACGGCCCAGACCATCAGGTTCAAGGGCATGAACCTGACCATTCGCCAGGGGAAGCAAGAGTGCTTCTGAACTTCTGGCGCGGCTTCACCGCGTGGCGACGTGGCCGGCCCTTCTGGGCCGGCCTGTTCGTGGCCGTGGGCGCGCTCCTCATCCTGTTCCCGCCGTTCGCCGGCCTGAAGTTCGGCGACCTGATGATCTCGATCCAGACGCTCGGCGGCGTCTCCGCGCTGTTGATCGGGACGCTGCTCGGGATCTGCGCGGCCGCGTTGTGGCTGCAACCCAGGTTCCGGCTGGCGGCGGGCATCGTCACGGTGCTGCTGTCGCTCGTCGCGATCGTCGTGACCAACTTCGGTGGCTTCATCATCGGCACCATCTCGAGCCTGCTCGGCGGCGCGCTCGCCGTGGCGTGGACGGACGAGCCCAAGAAGCCGAAGGAGTCGAACGAGCCGAAGGAGCCGAACGAGCCGGAGACGACCCAGAGGGTTCAGCCCACATGATGCGAACACAGCCGCTGGCCGCCGTCGCGATGGTCGCGGTGCTGGCGCTGCAACCGCCTTCGAGCACCGAGCCGCCGCCGTCGTCCACCCCCGGCAGCAGTTCACCGGCCCCGACCAGCACCACGTCGGAGCCACCCGCGTCGAGCACCAGTTCCACCCCACCGCCGGCGTCGTCGTCCGTGCCGACCCAGCCGCCCAGTGCTGAGCCGTCCTCGACGCCGCCGCCCCCGCCACCGGCCCCTGCACCGGTGGCGGCCGGAGGGCGCGAGTGGACCCTGACGGCATCGCGGCTCGACCTCGGCGGCCTCAACTTCGTCGGGATCGTCGACGCGCTGGTCAGCGGCCAGGTCATCAAGGTCCTGAAGTTCACGGCCAACGACATGAAGATCAAGGACCTGGTGCAGTCCGGCGAGATCTCGCCGGGCGTCAGGCTGGTCACCACGGCCCGGCCGGGCAGCACGTCCACGGTGTCACCGGGACGTATCGAGCTGTACACGGTGCAGCTCAAGGGCAACCTGGACCTGCTCGGGATCAAGATCCCGGTGGACTACACGGCCGCGCACCCGCCGCCGTTGAACGTGCCGTTCGTGACCTTCACCGAGGTCACGGTGCGCAACACGGACCTGGTAGGCGGCACGCTGAAGATCCCGGGCGCGCGGATCTCGGTCGTGTCCGACCAGGCACCGGTCGAAAGACGCTGAAGCCCGCACCTGGCCTGAGCCGGTGCGGGCTTCCGCTCGTTCAGAAGACCGTCAGACGCCGCACTTCTTCGCGCCCTCGAACACGCCCTCCCGGAACCGGGCCACGCGCTCGAACCCGGGATCCACGGGGTTGCCGCCCTTGGCGTCACGGGCCGCGTAGTCGAACTGCAGCAGCACGGTCACGGCCTCGTCGAAGTCACCCGGCGACAGCCCGAACCCGTCCTGACGCTGGAACACCGCGCCCGTGTACGCCCCGGCCAGGCACAGAGCAGCAGCGGAGGCGCCCTCGCCCTCGGTCGGCTTGCCGAACACGGCCAGTTCGGCCATCGCGTACCGGGACGCGATCAGCGTGCCCGTCGCGTAGTCGCCGAGTTCCTTGTGCAGGGCCGGTAGCTCGTCCTTGGTGTCGATCTTGATGGTCTTGTCCGACGGGCAGTACGCGACGGGGCCCTGGTCGCCGGAGCAGTTCGGCTCGGACTGGGCGGCCTCGGCACGCGGCGACGGCCAGGTCTTGCCGGCGGTCGTGGCCAGGTTCTTGAAGAAGCCGTCGAGGTCGGGCGTGACGGACTCGAGCATCTCCGAGAACGGCAGGTTGCCGCCGTTCGCGCGGTCCTTGACGCTGGTGAACGCGCGCTGCGTGAACTTGCGGTTCTGCACCGACATGGCCGCGCAGAACTTCGTGCCCTGCTCGTAGCCGTCCTGGAACGCCGCCACGCGGTCGAACGCGCTGCCGTGCGCCTGCTCGTCCTCCGGGGACGTGCCCACCGGGTCGCGGAACGTGATCAGCGCGCCCAGCGCCTTGTCCAGGGCGTCCGCGTTGATGTCCAGGCGAGCCGACTTGCCGTCCGTGACGTTGCGGACGAACGAGCCCGCGAAGCAGTCCGCCTGCGCCTCGGTGAGGATCGTCGGGTACTTGTCCGGCTCGCGGCGCTCGGCCTCCGGCGTGATGCCCATGCGGTTCTGCACGGCGTGGCCGATCTCGTGCGCGAGCACCACGACCACCGCGGCCTCGCCGAAGCGGTCCTGCAGCACCGGCAGCAGAGACGCCCTGTCCCAGGCGACCGCGTCGGCGGCCGGGCAGTAGAACGCGTTGCCCTCCACGTCCGCGGCCTTCTGCGTGCACGGTGGCGGCTTCGCCGTGGCGTCGGCCGTGTCGACCGAGAAGTAACCGCCGCTCAGCGGCTTCCACGGCTTGTTGAAGGTCGTCTGGAACGAGTCGGTCCAGAACTCCTCGATGTCCGTGAGCGCGGTCGCGGCCAGCTTGTCGATCGGGCCGTTGTCCGAGCCGCGGACCTGGACCGTGGCGCTGGACGCCTCTTTCTTCACCACCTTGGCGGCACGCGGGCGCCCTGGGATCTCAGCGGTGCAGCCCACCGCGAGCAGGGCGGTGGCGACGATCAGCGCGATGCTCCGGTGCCGCATGAACCCATTGTGCCTGCCGGCCGGTCTCAAGGGCGTCCCAGTCGTCCAAGTCAGGCGCATACAAGGGGCAACGTGCGCCGGGCTGATCAGGTTCACCGGCCCGGCGCACGCCGTTTGGATTCAGTCGGTGTCGACTGACGGATCAGGAACCAGCCACAGCACGCCCGACGGCGGTAGCTGCAGGATCGCGGAGTACGGCCGCCCGTGCCACGGCCTGGCCTCGGCGTCGACGCCACCGAGGTTGCCCACACCGGAACCGCCGTAGTGCGCGGCGTCGGTGTTCACGAGCTCCTTCCAGCGTCCGGAAGAGGGCAGGCCGACGCGGTAGTCGTGGTGCGGCGACCCGGAGAAGTTCGCCACGCAGGCGAGCGTCGAGCCGTCCTCACCGACCCGCAGGAACGACAGCACGTTGCCCGCCGAGTCGTTCGCGTCGATCCACTGGAACCCCTCCGGTGTGACGTCGTGCGAGAACAACGCCGCCGCCGTCTTGTACACCGAGTTCAGGTCCCGCGTCAGCGCCTGGATGCCCTGGTGCAGCGGCTCCTGCTCGACCAGGTGCCAGTCCAGAGACCGCGACTCCGACCACTCCTGCCGCTGCCCGAACTCGCCACCCATGAACAGCAGCTGCTTGCCGGGATGCGCCCACATGAACGCCAGCAGCGACCGCACACCGGCGGCCTTGTTCCAGTCGTCGCCCGGCATCCGCTGCCACAACGAACCCTTGCCGTGCACCACCTCGTCGTGCGAGAGCGGCAGCACGAAGTTCTCACTCCACGCGTAGACCAGCGAGAACGTCATCTCGTTGTGGTGGAACGAACGGTGGATCGGCTCGCGCGACAGGTAGTGCAGCGAGTCGTGCATCCAGCCCATGTTCCACTTGAAGCCGAACCCGAGCCCGCCCAGGTGCGTCGGCCGCGTGACGCCCGGCCACGCCGTCGACTCCTCGGCGATCATGACCACGCCGGGGTGCCGCTTGTAAACGGTCGCGTTCAGCTCCTGCAGGAACCGGACCGCGTCGAGGTTCTCCCGGCCGCCGAACTCGTTCGGCAGCCACTGGTCCGCCGGCCGCGAGTAGTCGAGGTAGAGCATCGACGCGACGGCGTCCACGCGCAGACCGTCGAGGTGGAACTCCTCGATCCAGTACAGCGCGTTCGCCACCAGGAAGTTGCGGACCTCGTTGCGCCCGAAGTCGAAGACGTACGTGCCCCAGTCGAGCTGCTCGCCGCGGCGCGGGTCGGCGTGCTCGTACAGCGGCGTGCCGTCGAACTTCGCGAGCGCCCAGGCGTCCTTCGGGAAGTGCGCGGGCACCCAGTCGACCAGCACGCCGATGCCGCGCTGGTGCAGCGTGTCGACGAAGTACCGGAAGTCGTCCGGCGTGCCGAACCGCGAGGTCGGCGCGTAGTACGAGGTGACCTGGTAGCCCCACGAACCGCCGAACGGGTGCTCGGACACCGGCAGCATCTCGATGTGCGTGAAGCCCATGTCCTCGCAGTAGTCCGCGAGTTCGACAGCGAGCTCCCGGTAGCTGAGACCGGGCTTCCACGAGCCGAGATGCACCTCGTAGGTCGACATCGGCGCGTTCGCCCACTGCGTGGCCTCGCGCCGGGCCTCCCACTCCGCGTCCTGCCACTGGTACTCGGACCGCGTGACGACCGAGGCCGTCTGCGGCGGGACCTCCGTCGCGAACGCCATCGGGTCGGCCTTCTCGTGCCAGATGCCGTCCTGGCCGAGGATGCGGAACTTGTACCGCGAGCCCGCCACGACGTTCGGCAGGAACACTTCCCAGACACCGCTGGAACCCATGGAGCGCAACGGGTTCGCGCGCCCGTCCCAGCCGTCGAAGTCACCGGTCACGCGCACACCGCGCGCGTTCGGCGCCCACACCGCGAACGAGACACCGGTGACGTCACCGGTGGCCGTTTCGTACGAACGGACATGTGCGCCGAGCACGTCCCAGAGCCGTTCGTGCCGGCCCTCGCCGATCAGGTGCAGGTCCAGCTCGCCCACGGTCGGCAGCCACCGGTACGGGTCGTCGACCTCGACCGCGGGACCGCCGTTGTACTTGACCAGGAGCCGGTAGTCGCCGGGGGCCTCCGGCAGCTCGCCCTCGAAGAGCGCGTCGGCGATGCGGGGCAGCTCGACCTGCTTGTCGCCCCACGCCACCGCGACCGAAGTCGCGCCTGGCCGCAGGGCCCGCGCGATCACCTGGTCGCCGACGGTGTGCACACCCAGCACCGAGTGCGGGTCGTGGTGCGCGCCTGACAGGAGTCGGTCCAGGTCGGCCTTCACGGCTTACTCTCCTCCAGAAGTCATCCGGGCGATCGACGACAGCGGAACCGTCAACCACTCCGGCCTGTTGGCGTGCTCGTATGCGACCTCGTAGACCGCCTTGTCCAGCTCGAACGCGCGCAGCAGCTGCGCGTGGTCCCGCGGGTCGCCCGCCACCTCGGCGTAGCCGTCGCAGAACGCCGCCCGGTTGCGCTTGGTCCACTCCATCGCGCGGTAGGCGAGCTGGTCGTCGTCGGGCTGACCGACGAGCAGCTGCCGGGCCGCGTAGTCGAACGACCTCAGCATCCCCGCCACGTCGCGCAACGGCGACCGCAGCGCGAGACGGTCCTCGACCTTGGCCGCGGGCTCGCCCTCGAAGTCGATCAGCAGCCAGCCGTGCACGGTCCGCAGCACCTGTCCGAGGTGCAGGTCGCCGTGGATGTGCTGGATCGGGAGCGCGCCGATGTGCTCGCGCGCCTCCTCGAACGCCGCGCGCAGCGGTTCCTCGTGGCGGCCCAGTTCCGGCACCGCCTCCAGCACGACGCCCAGCCGCCGTTGCATGCCGGCGATGGCGCGCGAGATGGCTTCCTCGTCGGCGATCTGGGTGCCCAGCGCCTCTGCCAGGTCAGCGTGCACCTTCGCGACCGCGTGGCCGAGCCGGTGCGCCTCACCGGCGAAGTCGCCGCCGACCTCGAACGCGTGCAGGTCGGCCTCGGCCATCAGGTCGCGCACCGAGGTCTTGGCCATGTCCCAGCCCTCGACCGCGTCCGGCAGGAACTCCTGCAGCATCGCGAGGGTGACCTGCTGGTCGTTCAGTTCGGTCGAGATCGCGCCCAGTGGCAGCGCGATGTGCTCGCAGCCGACCGAACGCAACGCGCGGTGCATCGTCAGATCGCGGTTCTCGCCGTTCGCGAGCTTGCGGAAGATCTTCAGGATGTACTGCTGGCCGTAGATCAGCGACGTGTTGGACTGCTCGACGCCGATCGGCCGTCCGCGCAGGCCCGAGCGCAGTTCGGTGCCGGGTTCGTGCGCGAAGGTGATGCCGTCCACCTCGTGCCCGGACGCGATCCGGTCGAGCAGCACGCCGTTGTGCTCGGGGTCGAGCAGCACGTCCCAGGCGCCGGTGCTCAGGCTGAGCGCGCCCTGGTACTGCTCGGTGCGGCCCGGCTGTTCGACCTCGAAGATCACGTGCACCAGATCGCCGTCCACCACCGTCGTCCTCAGTGGACGGACGGCCGTGATCGGCTTGTCCTTGCCGCCGAACCACCTGGCGGCCGGGAGCAGATCGGGCAGTGAGGCGACCAGCTTCTCGACTAGTTCGTGGGGGTCGGTCACGCGGGGTTTCACCTCATCTCGCTGTCGTCGCCCGCCTCTACCAGCTGGAACCAGTAGAAACCGTGACCCGGAAGGGTCAGCAGGTAGGGGAGTTCCCCGATCGCGGGGAATTTGACACCTCCGGTGAGCTCCATCGGCGCGTAGTCGCGGTGCTCGGAGAGGTCCAGCTCGACGGGTTGCGGGAAGCGTGACAGGTTGTTCACGCAGAGCACGATGTCCTCGCGGCCGTCCGGGCGCTTCCACTGCCTCTTGTAGGCGAGCACGCTCGGGTTCGAGCCGCCGAGCTCGGTGAAGTCGCCCTCGGCGAACGCGTGGTGCTGCTTGCGCACCTCGATCATGTGCCGGGTCCAGTTGAGCAGCGACGTCGAGCTGTTGAGCTGCGCCTCGACGTTGAGGCCCTGGTAGCCGTAGACCGGGTCCATGATCACCGGCAGGTAGATCCGGCCGGGGTCGCAACTGCTGAAGCCCGCGTTGCGGTCCGGGGTCCACTGCATCGGCGTGCGGACGGCGTCGCGGTCCTGCAGCCAGATGTTGTCGCCCATGCCGATCTCGTCGCCGTAGTACAGAACGGGCGAGCCGGGCAACGACAGCAGCAGTGCGGTGAACAGCTCGTGCTGGTTGCGGTCGTTCTCCAGCAGCGGGGCGAGGCGGCGGCGGATGCCGATGTTCGCCTTCATCCGCGGATCCTTGGCGTACTCCGCGTACATGTAGTCGCGCTCTTCGTCGCTGACCATTTCGAGGGTGAGCTCGTCGTGGTTGCGCAGGAAGATGCCCCACTGCGCGTTCTCCGGGATCGCCGGCGTCTGGGCCAGGATCTCCGAGATCGGGAACCGCGACTCCCGTCGCACCGCCATGAAGATCCGCGGCATCAACGGGAAGTGGAACGCCATGTGGCACTCGTCGCCGCCGACGGCCTGGTCACCGAAGTACTCCACGACGTCCGACGGCCACTGGTTCGCCTCGGCCAGCAGGACGCGGCCGGGGAACTCGTCGTCGACGACCTTGCGGCACTTCTTCAGGAACTCGTGCGTGCGCGGCAGGTTCTCGCAGATCGTGCCCTCTTCCTCGAAGAGGTAGGGCACGGCGTCCAGACGGAACCCGTCGATGCCGAGGTCGAGCCAGAAGCGCAGGGTGTCGAGCATCGCCTCCTGCACGTCCGGGTTCTCGTAGTTGAGGTCCGGCTGGTGGCTGAAGAAGCGGTGCCAGAAGAACTGCCCGCGCACCGGGTCGTAGGTCCAGTTCGACGACTCCGTGTCGACGAAGATGATCCGCGCGTCGCTGTAGCGCGAGTCGTCGTCGCTCCACACGTAGTAGTCGCCGTACGGACCAGTCGGGTCCTGACGGGACTGCTGGAACCACGGGTGCGCGTCACTGGTGTGGTTGAGCACCAGGTCCGTGATCACCCGGATCCCGCGCCGGTGCGCCTCCTCCAGCAGGTACACGAAGTCCTCGACGGTGCCGAACTCCGGCAGCACCGCCCGGAAGTCGCTGATGTCGTACCCGCCGTCACGCAACGGCGACGCGTAGAACGGCGGCAGCCAGAGACAGTCGACGCCCAGCCACTCCAGGTAGTCGAGGCGCGAGGCGAGTCCTCTGAGGTCGCCGGTGCCGTCGCCGTTGGAGTCGCTGAACGCCCGGACCAGGACCTCGTAGAAGACGGCGCCCTTGTACCAGTCCGGGTTGGGCTTCGCCTGCCGCGCGGACCGGTAGTCCTCTGCCTGGGGCTCGACCAGCAGGCCGTCGTCGGTGACGGCTTCTCCGGTGTGCGGGACACCATCCAACCCGAGTGCAGCGTCGGGACGGGAGTCGTCGGCCATTGTTCCCACCTCGTCGGGGGTTGTGCGGTTGATCAGCTGAAACGCCGCTGAAGGCTGACGACGTGCGCGGTGGCACGCCACGGTTCGAGGCGGACGTAGTTCGCCTGACCCCAGTCCCAGGTCTCCCCGGTGACCTCGTCGTGCGCGATCACGCGTTCATGCCAGTCGAATCCGAGCTCGGGCAGGTCGAGGTACAACGTCCCCTCCTGCGCGTTGTGCGGATCGAGGCTCACGACGACCACGACCGTGTCGCCCGTCTCCGGGTCGCGCTTGGAGTAGGCGACCAACGCGTCGTTCTCGACGTTCTGGAACCGCAGCGTGCGCATCTGCTGAAGTGCCGGATGCGCCTTGCGGATGTGGTTCAGCTTGCGCAGCCACGGTTCGAGCGAACGCCCGTCCGCCAGTGCGCGTGCGTAGTCCCGTGGACGCAGCTGGTACTTCTCGGAGTTGAGGTACTCCTCGCTGCCGGGCTTCACGGCCTCGTACTCGAACAGCTCGTAACCGCTGTACACGCCCCACGTGGGGGAGAGCGTGGCCGCGAGTGCCGCGCGGAGCCCGAACATTCCGGGACCGCCGTGCTGCAGCGACTCGTGCAGGATGTCCGGCGTGTTCACGAACAGGTTCGGCCGTGCCTCGTCCCAGTGGTCGCGGACGTCCTCGCCGAACTCGATCAGCTCCTGCTTGCCCGTCCGCCACGTGAAGTACGTGTAGGACTGGGTGAAGCCGAGCTTGGCCAGGCCGTAGAGGCGGGCGGGGCGGGTGAAGGCCTCGGCCAGGAACAGCGTGTCCGGGTAGACCTCCTTCACCTTCCAGATCAGCCACTGCCAGAAGTCCGGCGGCTTGGTGTGGGGGTTGTCGACCCGGAAGATCCGCACCCCGTGCTCGGCCCAGAAGAGGACCACCCTGAGCACCTCGTGGTAGAGGCCCTGCGGGTCGAGGTCGAAGTTGATCGGGTAGATGTCCTGGTACTTCTTGGGCGGGTTCTCGGCGTACATGATCGTGCCGTCGGGCTGCGTCGTGAACCACTCCGGGTGCTTGAGCACCCACGGGTGATCCGGCGCGCACTGCAGCGCGAAGTCGAGCGCCACCTCAAGGCCGAGTTCGTTCGCCCGCGCGACGAGCGCGTCGAAGTCCTCGATCGTGCCGAGCTGCGGGTGGATCGCGTCGTGCCCGCCCTCGTCCGCGCCGATCGCCCACGGTGATCCCGTGTCCTCGGGCGTCGCGACGAGCGTGTTGTTGGGGCCCTTGCGGTTGACCCGGCCGATGGGGTGGATCGGCGGGAAGTAGACGACGTCGAAGCCCATCGCCGCGACCCGGTCGAGCTCCTTGGTCGCCGTGGCGAACGTGCCGTGCACCGCCTGGCCGGTCTCGTCGATCCCGCCGGTGCTGCGCGGGAAGAACTCGTACCAGGAGCCGTACGCCGCCTTCTTGCGGTCGCACCAGATCTTGTGGGTCTTGCCCTTGGTGATCAGCTCGCGCACGGGGTGCTCGAACATCAACTTCTGCACGTCGGCCGCGAACGCCGGCGCGACCCGTTCGGCCAGCGGCCGGTCCTCGTCGCGCAACGCCGTCGCCGCGGACGTGAGCAGAGCTCGCTCTTGCCTTCGATCGGGTCGCCTTGCCACCCGATCGAGTAGCTGGGCGCCGATTTCGAGATCATTTGCGAGATCACCGGGACCCTGCCCCGCCGCGATCTTCACCTCAACGGCGTGGTTCCAGGTGCCCCAAGGGTCACTCCACGCGTCGATCCGGAACGTCCAAGCGCCTTCTTGGTCCGGAACCACGGTCGCGCCCCACCGGTCGAGGCCGATTCCGACCTCGTGCATGCGGGTCTGGCGAGCGACTCGGTCGTTCGGTCCGCGCCAGCTGACTGTGGCCGCGAGTTTGTCGTGTCCCTCGCGCCACACCGTGGCCGAAACCGGAATGTGTTCCCCCACAACGGCTTTGGCTGGATATCTGCCAGCCGACACCACCGGGGAAACGTCGTCGATTCCGAGTCGTCCGCTCATCGGCAACGCCCTTCCGCCGTGTCGCTTCGCGTCAATCCGTAATCCTGCCTTGCTCGATCAAGCCGTCTGACAGCGGGTTACCCCTTGTAGATCCGTACCCCGCCACTGTCGATCGCACACCTTGAGCGCTCATCGTGTCCAGGGTCTCTCGGCCACGTTCCCGGCATTCGGTGTCCTCTTCATTGGACTCTTCCTCGACAACTCACCGTGTTAAGAGGGCGCTACAGGTACCGTGCGCGCGTGAACAAGCTTGGCGATCGCTACGTACTGCTCGATCAGCTCGGCGCGGGTGCGATGGGCGTCGTGTGGAGGGCACGCGACGAGTTCCTCCACCGTGACGTGGCGGTCAAGCAGCTACTTCTCAACGACGTCCAGTCGAACGAGTTCCACGAGGCCGTGCAGCGCGCCATGCGTGAAGGCCGCATCGCCGCGCGCTTGCAGCACCCGAACGCGATCGCCGTGTACGACGTCGTGGTCGAAGACGGCAAACCGTGCCTGGTCATGGAGTACCTGCCGTCCAAGAACCTCTCCTCGATCTTGGAGAACGGCCCGATGCCCCCGATGGAGGCCGCGCGCATCGGCTCGCTGGCCGCCGGGGCGCTGACCGCCGCCCACGCCGCGGGGATCGTGCACCGCGACATCAAGCCCGGCAACGTCCTCATTGGACGCGACGGCACCGTCAAGATCACCGACTTCGGCATTTCGCGCGCTTTGGGCGATGTGGCCGTGACCAAGACCGGCATGCTCGCGGGCACTCCCGCGTACCTCGCGCCGGAACTGGCGCGCGGCGCCGCGCCCGCGCCGCCGTCCGACGTGTTCTCGCTCGGCGCGACGATCTACGCGATGACCGAGGGCGAACCGCCGTTCGGCAAGAGCACGAACGACCTGGGTCTGCTCTACAAGGTCGCGCGCGGCGAGACCCGTCCGCCGATGCGCTCGGGCCCGCTCACCGGCCTGTTGACCAGGCTCCTCGCGAACGAGCCGTCGCAGCGCCCCACCGCGGCCCAGGCCGCCGAGGAGCTGAAGGCGATCGCGTCCGGCGCCCCGGTCCCGGTCACCCGAGTGATCCCGCCGCGCCCGATGACCCCGCCCGCCGGCACCGCCGTGATGGGGGCCGCGGGTCCCGGCACCATGCAGGGCCCGCCGTCCCGCACGATGCCGCCCCAGGCGCCGCGCACCCGTCCGCCCGCGCCGCTGCCCGAGACCTACGACGACTACGACGGCTACGAGCCCGAACCGGAGCCGAAGAAGAACTACCGCGGCCTCGCGGTCGCCGCCGCGATCCTCGGCGTGCTCCTGATCGCCGGCATCACCTACGCGATCGTGAACAGCGGCGACAAGGACAGAAGCACCGCCGCCGGTCCCAGCTCGTCACCGAAGAGCACGTCGCAGACCCCGGAGCCCACCTCCGAGAAGCCGAAGCCCACCAAGCCCACCGCCACCTCCGAGAAGCCACCGCCGCAGACCTCCCAGAGCCAGCCCCCGTCGTCGAAGCCGCCGGCAACCAAGTTCACCCCGGCCCAGGTCACGACCTTCGTGAAGCAGCACTACGCCAAGCTGCCGTCGAACGTCGAGGCCGCCAGGGGCGACTGGGACCCGGACCAGGCGCCCGGCCTGGCCGGCGAGAAGGCCTTCTGGAGCAAGTTCTCGAAGCTCGCGGTCCAGGGCAACCCGGTGGTCACGCCCAACGACGACGGCACCTTCTCCGTGACGACGGCGCTGCAGCTGACCGACGCCGAGTCGAACAAGACCGATCTCCAGGAGCACACGCTCGAGATCTCCGGGAAGGGCGCCAAGCTGCTGATCACGGGCGAGGAGAAGGGCTGATCGGGCGCGTTCCGGTCTTGACCGGTTCTGCAAGTCGTTGCAGGTCTGACCGGGAACGTTGTCAGGCACTCAGGGGTGGCAGGTAAGTTCGCTCGTCATGCGAGCACTTCGCCGGTTCACCGTCCGAGCCAGCCTGCCGGAGCCCTTGTCCGCGCTCAGCACGCTCGCCACCAACCTGCGCTGGACGTGGCATCCGCCCACGCAGGACCTCTTCGCCTCGATCGACCCGCGCGTCTGGTCCGAGGTAGGTGGCGATCCGCTGCGCCTGCTCTCCGTCGTCGACGCGGGGAAGCTGGAGTCACTCGCGAGAGATGAGCAGTTCCTGCTCAAGCTCCACGCGCTCGCCTCCGACCTGGAGCGTTATGTCGGAGGGCCGCGCTGGTACCAGCGCAGGCAGGAGGAGATCACCCAGCGCCGTGAGCACGGGGCGCCGGACACACCGCTGCCCACGAGCGTCGCGTACTTCTCGATGGAGTTCGGCGTGCACGAGGCGCTGCCGAACTACTCGGGTGGTCTCGGCATCCTCGCCGGCGACCACCTCAAGGCAGCCTCCGACCTGGGCGTTCCGCTCATCGCCGTGGGTCTGCTCTACCGGTCCGGCTACTTCCGGCAGTCGCTGTCGCTCGACGGCTGGCAGATCGAGCACTACCCGGTGCTCGACCCGCGCGGGCTGCCGCTGGAGCTGCTGACCGAGCCGTCCGGGCTGCCGTTGCTGGTGCACGTGGCCATGCCGGGCGACCGGATGCTGCGCGCGAAGATCTGGAAGGCGCAGGTCGGGCGCATCCCGTTGCTGCTGCTCGACTCGGACGTGGAGCAGAACGACGAGGACCTGCGCGGCGTCACCGACCGGCTCTACGGCGGCGACCAGAACCACCGGATCCGCCAGGAGATCCTCGCGGGCATCGGTGGCGTGCGGGCCGTGCGCACGTTCTGCGAGCTCACCGGCCATGCGCAGCCCGAGGTGTTCCACACCAACGAGGGCCACGCCGGGTTCCTCGGCCTCGAGCGGATCCGCGAGTACATCACCAACGATGGCCTGGACTTCGATCAGGCGCTCACGGCCGCGCGTGCCGGTGCGGTGTTCACGACGCACACGCCCGTGCCCGCCGGCATCGACAGGTTCCCGGTCGACCTGGTTCAGCACTACTTCGGCGCTGAGAACCTCGTGCCCGGCGTGAACACCCAGCGCATCCTCGCGCTCGGGGCCGAGGACAACCCCGGCATGTTCAACATGGCCCACATGGGCCTGCGGCTCGCCCAGCGCGCGAACGGTGTGTCCAAACTGCACGGTGAGGTCAGCCGGGACATGTTCCGCGCCCTCTGGCCGAACTTCGACGGCACCGAGGTGCCGATCGGCTCGGTCACCAACGGCGTGCACGGCCCCACGTGGGCTGCTGCCGAGATGAGCAAGCTGCTCGGAGCGTCCGAAGCGGACACCCAGACCAGCTCCGGGTTCGGCATCGGCGCGTTCGAGCCGGTCACCGACGCGGGGCTGTGGGAGCTGCGGTCGACGTTGCGCGGCCGGCTGGTCGACGAGGTGCGTCGCCGGCTGCGGGAGTCGTGGCTGCAGCGCGGCGCGTCGGCGCTGGAGCTGGGCTGGACCGACTCGGTGTTCGACCCCGGCGTGCTGACCGTGGGCTTCGCACGGCGCGTGCCGACGTACAAGCGCCTCACGCTGATGCTGCGCGACCCGGAGCGGCTGCGTTCGCTGCTGCTGCACCCCGAACGGCCCGTGCAGCTCGTCGTGGCGGGCAAGTCGCACCCGGCCGACGACGGCGGCAAGGCGCTGATCCAGCAGATCGTGCGCTACGCCGACGAGGCGGGCGTGCGGCACCGGATCGTGTTCCTGCCGGACTACGACATGTCCATGGCCCGGTACCTGTACTGGGGCTGCGACGTGTGGCTGAACAACCCGATGCGCCCTCTCGAAGCGTGCGGCACGTCCGGCATGAAGTCGGCGTTGAACGGTGGCCTCAACCTGTCCATCCGGGACGGCTGGTGGGACGAGCTGTACGACGGCTCGAACGGCTGGGCCATCCCGACGGCGGACGGCGTCAACGACCCGGTCCGCCGGGACGACCTGGAGGCCAACGCCCTGTACGAGCTGCTCGGTCAGCAGGTCGCGCCGCTGTTCTACGACCGCGGCGAGGACGGCGTGCCGACCCGCTGGATGTCGATGGTCCGGCACACGCTGGCCTCTCTCGGCCCGGTCGTGCAGGCCTCCCGCATGGTCCGCGAGTACGTGGAGACCTACTACGCGCCGGCCGCCGCGTCCGCGCAGAACGTCGTCGGTGAGGGCTACCGGGGCGCCAAGGAGCTCTCCGCGTACCGGCACCGGCTGCGCGCGTCGTGGACGCGGGTGCGGGTGCTCGACAGCGACCTGGTGCTCGGCGGCTCGTCGGTGCCGGTGCTCGGGTCGCCGGTCATCGTGCGGGCGCGCGTCGAGCTGGCAGGGCTGGAACCGTCCGAAGTGGACGTCCAGGTCGTGCTGGGCAAGGTGTCGCACGACTCCGACGAGTTGAAGGACATCGTGTCAGCGCCGATGAACTACGCGGGCAACGGCAACTACGAGGCCGAGGTGCCGCTGCCGCACGCTGGAGCGCTCGGTTACACCGTGCGCGTGCTGCCGCGGCACGGCCTGCTGGCGACCTCTGCGGAACTCGGCAGGGTCGTTCTGGCTAGTTGATCGCTTTACGAGATCGACACAGGGCATCCAGTTCGCCTTCAAACGGCGAGCTGGATGCCCTGATGTGTTCGTCTTCCTTGTTGCCTGTTCACTGGTCGTGACGAGCTTCAGGCGTGTGCCCGGCTTTGGGCTTCCCTCAAACGAATGACCCATTTTTCGAGTGGGTGAATTCGCGATCTCCGCTGGTAGGGGCACGTGTGCAGGCTTACGCTCCATGGCATGGAATGAACCGCTCCTGAATTCATTGAGGGATTTCCGGTGCGGCTCCAAGTGAATTGCGCATTTGAGGAAGAAGGTAGCCGTGAAGAAAACGATTACCGCACTCTCGCTCGTCGCAGCTCTGTTCACCGCCTCGACCATCCCGGCTGCCAGTGCGTCGCCCGCCGCGCCAGAACTCCCAGCCGCCTGTGCCGGTCTCGTCCAGGACCTCGCCGGAAAACTCACGAAAACCGTCAGCAGTCTCCTGCCCCTGCCCAACGTGGGCGCCGTGACACCGTTGATCGGTGACCTTCTCGGCCTCGTGACCGCGTTGCAGAGCTCGGGCTGTCTGCCGACACCCCCGGTGAGCGTGCCGGGCGTGCCGATACCGGTGAAGGCCGCCGAGTACACCGGCCCGGTCGACCAGTGCCTGCCGGTCGTGCTGAACCTGATCTCCACCATCGCGGGCCTCGGCGGCACGGTCCTCGGCGCCGCCAGTGGCGCGCTACCTGACGTCGGCAAGCTCACCGGCCTGCTGACCACGTTGCTCAAGACCGTCACCGACCTGCTGAGCAAGTGCGGCCTGCCGGCGCCTCCCGGCGGCCTGCCCTCACTGCCCGGCCTCCCCGGTCTGCCGGTCGAGAACAGCTGATCCGAATATCGCGGGGTGAGAAGGGCCCGTCACCGGTCTCGGTGACGGGCCCTTCTCGTGTGCGCGGAGCGTAGTATTCCTTTTGGTGCGGAATAGGTGCGTCGAGCTGCGCGGTCACCCATTTGTCGCAGTTCAAGCGTTTTCCGGTAAAGCACACAATGGTGCTACCGATTCGTTTCTGTGCGGAAGTTGTGGTTAACCTGCAATTGCTCGATCCGCTGCAATCAGAACGGAACAAACGCAGATGATCAAGAAGGCAATCGTCCTCGGAGTCGCAATCGCAGGCATGGGCCTGTTCGCGTCGACCGCACAGGCCGCTCCCACTCAGAGCAGGGATGTGCTGGACACGCAGCTGGTGGGCCCGATCTCCATCACCGCGCTGTCGCACAACCCGTGGACTCCCGGCAACGGCAACGTCACCGGATCGGGCAACATCGGAGGCAACGGAAACAACGTCGGAAACAACAACAACGGCGGTAACGGCAACAGCAACGGTGGCGGCGGCAACAACGTCGGTGCGGGCAACTCGGGTGGGAACGGCAACAATTCGCCCGGTTTCCCCGGCTGAACTGACCGCCTGCGTTAGCTGATCTCCAGACGGGCGCGGGTCGCCGCCACCCGCGGACTCCAGCCCGCGAGCTCGTGCGCTTCGGCCACGAGTTCGCGGGCCTTCGCGTTGTCGCCGTCCGCCATCCACGCCCGCGCGATGGTGATCAGGTCGTCGGCGCGGCCCACGGCGTTCTCGCTCGACTCGGCGGAGTAGCCGGCGAGCTGCCGGGCCTTCTGGGTGTCGCCCTCGATCAACGCCATGATCGCCAGCGTCCCGTTCGCGCGCTGCTTCGGGTAGCCGGCCTCGTAGGCGTTGCCGAACATGCTGCGCGCCGTCTCCAGCCCCACCTCCGGCGGGAACTGTCCCGACTCGACCGCCAGCACGGCGACGCCGGCGGTGGTCGCCATGACGAACGCGAGGTCGCGCGTGCTCAGGTCGTCGCGTCCGGTCAGCCCGATCACCGTCTGCAGTGCTTCGAGGTACCGCTCGCGGGCGCACGCGGTGACGATCTTGAGTCCCACGACGGTGAGCAGTTCGGGGTGCTCCCGCACCAGCCCGGCGTAGATCCGCTCGGCCTCGTCGAGGTCACCGCGGCGATAGGCGTCCATGCCGGCGGCCACGCCCGGACGCGCCTCCAGTTCGCCGAGCGGTCGGCCGGTCATCTTCGGCAGCGAGAACACGTACCAGCCAAGGCTGGTGTGGCCTGCCTTCTCGACCGGCACGAGCTGCAGCAGGAAGCAGGCGGTGGCGGCGAGGGCCATGCCCTTGCCGAACGCGCTGCCGATCGCGAGCCACGTCAGCGCCGCGACCGCCGCGCAGAAGGCGATCGCGAACACGCCGTTCAGGACGGTTCGCCTGCGCACGCCCGGCTTGAGACCGGTGATCCCGATCGTGGCGAGCACGGGGATGGCGCGCAGCGTGACCCGCCGGTGCGTCCACGTCCACGACTTGACCTCGGCGCCGAGACCGATGATCACGTGGGTGATCCGGAGTCCGAAGAGGACGGCGCCGAGCGCCAGACCCGCCTGGACCGAGGTCAGTTCCACGAGCAGGCCGACCAGCGCTCCGGCGAGGCCGAGGTGGAACTCCGGGAGGGTCCAGACGACCGTGCCGGCCACCACCAGTGCCGTCGCGATCCAGCGCACAACTGTCACGATCACCAGACGTTACCGGCGTGACAGCGGTTCCCCCTCGTCAGACCACCGGCGGCGACCCGCCCTCGCGGATCGGCAGCCCGGCCGCGCGCCAGCCCCGGTACCCGCCGACGAGGTCCGTCGCGTTGGGCAGCCCGACGCGTTGCAGGTCCCGCGCGGCCAGCGACGACGCCCAGCCCTCGTTGCACACGACGACGACGGTCGTGTCCGCGGTGAAACCGGGCAGCCGCCAGTCGCCGTCCGGGTCGAGCCGCCACTCCAGCACGATCCGCTCGACCACGACGGAGTTCTCGATCTCGCCCTCGGCCAGCCGGTTGTGGGCCGGCCGGATGTCCACGACCAGCACGTCCTCCAGCGCGAGCACCTCGTGCGGTTCCAGCCGCTTGAGGTGCGACCGCGCCTCTTCGAGGATGGTGTCGAGGTTGCTCACGGGCCCTCCAGGTCGGCCAGCTGACGCAGTTCGGACAGCGGCAGGCGCTGCGCGGGCAGCGGCGGGATCGAGTCGGGGATGTCGAGCAGCGACGCGTACTCGCGGGTCGGCACGAGCGGCGGCGAGTAGGCGTGCACGGTCGCGGCCGGGCCGTCGAACGGGTTGAGCACCTGGTGCGCCCGCCCGGACCCGAAGCCCAGCGCGTCCCCGGTGCCCCGCACCGCGGACCGGATCGGCCCGGCGGGGTAGCGGTAGTCCTCCTGCAGCTGACCCGTCAGCACGGTGAACGAGCCGGCCGAGCCGCCGTGGTCGTGCGGTTCGGTGCCCTGGCCGGGCAGCCACGACAGCAGCCACAGCTCGACGCCCTCGGTCAGCCCCAGCCGCGCCCACCAGCGGCGTTCGGTCGAGTAGTCGAGGATCTGGAGCAGTCCGGTGGTCAGCTCGCTCGCCACGAACGAGGTCAGGTCGCGCAGCTCGCGTGGCGTCCACAGCGACCGGGACGGGTGGATCACGTCACGCAGCAGCTGACTGTCCAGCGTCGGGTGGAGATCGAATTGATCTTGGTCGGCATAGGTCGAAGTCACGCACTCGCTCCTGAAGGCCGCGTCGGGTACGGGGTAGCGATCAAGACGCGACGCAGGGCGCTGTCAGCGCATGCGTCGCGTCGAGCTACACCCGCACGACGCGACGAGCACGAGGTCGATCGTGCGGTCGGTCCAGCAATAGACGACCACGAGCGTGATGGTGCCAGACGTTCTCCGAATGTGGCTAGAGCGTCCACTGGCCGGAAGAACCTCTGTCACAGAGTCAAGTCACCGCAAGGAGTTCAGCGCGGAAGCCGGAGCAGCAGCAACGAGCGCGCCGCCACCGTCACCTTCTCCCGCGGCGCGAAAGAACCGGGATTGGCGGGGGAGCCGTCCGCCGTCGTCGTGTCCAGGTACGGCTCGTACGCCGGCCCGTAGCGCTCGTGCGGCAGCGTCACGCTGATCTCGTCCGCGCCGGCGTGCATCAGCATCAGCCACGAGTCGTCGGACACGAGCTCGCCGTCCCGCGTGCGCGAGAGGCAGTTCGAGCCGTCGATGAACATGCCGAGCGTGCGGCGGCCCTCGTCGAACCAGTCCGTCTCGGCCATCTCCTGCCCGTCCGGCCGGAACCACACCAGGTCCGGGTTGCCGCTGGGCGTCGTGCGGCCCTCGAAGAACTCGGGCTGCCGCAACGCCGGCGACGACGCGCGCAGTTCGATCAGCCGTTGCGTGAACCCCAGCAGCGCCTTCCCCGCGTCACTCGTCGTCCAGTCGACCCACGAGATCCGGTTGTCGAGGCAGTACGGGTTGTTGTTGCCGCCCTGGGTGCGCCACATCTCGTCGCCCGCCGTCATCATCGGCGTGCCGGTCGACAGCAGCAGCGTCGCGAGCAGGTTCCGCGCCTGCTTGGCCCGCAGCGTCAGGACCTCGGGATCGGTCGTCTCACCCTCGGCGCCGCAGTTCCACGAACGGTTGTCGTTCGTGCCGTCGCGGTTCTCCTCGCCGTTCTCCTCGTTGTGCTTGTCGTTGTACGACACCAGGTCGCGCAGCGTGAACCCGTCGTGCGCGGTGATGAAGTTGATCGACTGCCAAGGCCGGCGCAGGTCGTCCGCGTACAGATCTGAAGACCCCGAGAGCCGGTACGCGAGATCGCGCACGGACGTGTGGCCGCGCCAGAAGTCACGGACCGTGTCGCGGTAGCGGCCGTTCCACTCGGCCCACTGCACCCCGAAGTCGCCGACCCGGTAGCCGTCGCCCGTCGCGTCCCACGGCTCGGCGATCAGCTTGGACCGGCACAGCACCGGGTCCGTCGTGATGGCCGTCAGCAGCGCGCTGTCGCGGTCGAAGAACCCGCCGCCGGGACGGCCCATGGTCGAGGCGAGGTCGAACCGGAACCCGTCGACGCCCATCTCGTCCGCCCAGTACCGCAGCGAGTCCGTGACCAGCCGTACGACCTGCGGCGACCCGGCGTCCAGCGTGTTGCCGCAGCCCGTGATGTCGACCGTGCTGCCACCACCGGCGTGCAGGTAGTACCCCGGCGCGTCGTAACCGCGGAACGAGACCGTCGGCCCGTCCGGACCACCCTCGCAGGTGTGGTTGTAGACGACGTCGATCAGCACCTCGATGTTCGCCGCGTGCAGTGCCGCGACCATCGTGCGGAACTCCTGGATCTCGCGGCCCGGTTCGCTCGCGTAGGCGGCGTGCGGCGCGCAGTAGCCCAGCGGCGAGTAGCCCCAGTAGTTGCTCGCGCCCCGGCTCAGCAGCGACGGCTCGTCCAGGAACGCCTGGACCGGCAGCAGTTCGACCGAGGTGACGCCGAGCCGGGTGAGGTGCTCGATCGCCGCCGGGTGCGCCAGCCCGAGGTACGTGCCGCGCAGCTTCTCCGGGATCTCCGGGTGGTTCTTCGTGAAGCCCTTGACGTGCATCTCGTAGATGACGGCCTCTTCGAACGGCACCTCGGGCTTCACGCCCGTGTCCACGCCGCCCGGTGAGCTCACGACCGAGAGAGGCACGCTGCCGAGCGAGTCGACCGCGGACGGCGGCCCGTGCATCGGATCGCCCACGTACCCGAGCACGGCGTTCAGGTCGGTGATCCCGCCCTCGATCTGCCGCGCGTACGGGTCGACCAGCAGCTTCGCCGGGTTGCAGCGCAGGCCGCGGCCCGCGTCGTACGGCCCGTGCACCCGGAACCCGTACCGCTGACCAGGCGTGACGCCGGGCACGAGCCCGTGCCAGACGCCGAACGTCCGTTCGGTCAGCTCGACCCGTTTCTCGGCTCCGTCGTCGCCGATCAGGCAGACCTCGACCGCGTCGGCGACGTGGGACGTCACCGCGAACCGGACACCGCCTGCTTCGGCGTGTGCCCCCAGTGGGAACGGTCGGCCTGCCAGCACCTCGGACTCGGGTCGCGTAGCCATACCTCCGATCTTGGCATCCGGCACCGACAAAAAACTTGAGAGTTCACACAGGCGGCCCAGCGGCCTCACCCGGTGCGTGGGACACCCCGATGGAGGACCCGTGCATGGCCGTTCGGAAGAATGGAGCCGTGGCGGACGTCGACGTGACAGATCTGGTCGTGCACATGGCGGGCGTATCGGTCCGCCGCGGGAAGAACACGCTGGTCGGAAACATCGACTGGAGCGTGGAGCTGGACGAGCGCTGGGTGGTCCTCGGCCCGAACGGAGCCGGCAAGACGACCCTGCTGAGGCTCTCCAGCGCCGACCTGCACCCGACCAAGGGCAAGGTCCACCTACTGGGTGAACGTCTGGGCAAAACGGACGTCCAGGAGCTCAAGCCCCGGATCGGTCTCTGCTCCGCGGCACTCGGCGGCCGCATCCCGCCCGACGAGACGGTCGTCGACCTCGTCGTCTCCGCCGGCTACGCGGTGCTCGGCCGCTGGCGCGAGGAGTACGGCAAGCAGGACACCGACCGCGCCCGCGAACTGCTCGGCACCCTCGGCATGGCACACCTCGCCGACCGCCTCTACGGCACGCTGAGCGAGGGCGAGCGCAAGCGCACGCTGATCGCCCGCGCGTTGATGACCGACCCCGAGATGCTGCTGCTCGACGAGCCCGCCGCGGGCCTCGACCTGGGCGGCCGCGAGGACCTGGTCGCGAAGCTCTCGGAGCTGGCGCTCGACCCGGACGCGCCCGCGATGGTGCTGGTCACGCACCACGTCGAGGAGATCCCGCCCGGCTTCACGCACGCGTTGCTGCTGCGCGAGGGCTCGATCGTCGCCCAGGGCTTGCTAGACGACGTCCTCACCGAAGAGAACCTCTCCAAGACCTTCGGCCAGGACCTGGAGCTGCAGAAGTCGGGAGACCGCTTCTTCGCCCGCCGCAAGGTCTGAGAACTGTGCTTGTCGGCCGCTGCTCCGCAGACGGCGGCGAGTTCGCCTTCAAGTCGGTCGTCCGGCCGAATCGCCGGCACCGAATTGGGCTTCGCCGAATTCGGCACCGGCGGTTGACCGGACGACCGACGCGAACTCGCAACTACTGGCCGGTAACGTACGGTCGGTCCCGTTACTCATCGAGGAGGATCTGAGTGGCTGAGTTCGTGAGGCTTGAGGTCGAGGACGGGATCGGCACGATCCGCCTGGAGCGGCCGCCGATGAACGCCCTGAACCGGCAGGTGCAGACCGAGCTCCAGGCCGCCGCGAAGGAGGCCTCGGAGCGTTCGGACGTCTACGCGGTCATCGTCTACGGCGGCGAGAAGGTCTTCGCGGCCGGTGCGGACGTCAAGGAGTTCGCGCAGATCTCCCACGCCGAGATGACGTTGCGGGCCAAGGGCCTGTCGGACGCTCTCGGCGCGCTGGCCTCGGTGCCCAAGCCGACGGTCGCCGCGATCACCGGGTACGCGCTGGGCGGCGGCTTCGAGGTCGCGCTCGGCTGCGACCGCCGCATCGCCGGCGACAACGCGAAGGTCGGCCAGCCCGAGATCCTGCTCGGCCTGATCCCCGGCGGTGGCGGCACGCAGCGCCTCGCCCGGCTGATCGGTCCGTCGAAGACCAAGGACCTGCTCTACAGCGGCCGGTTCGTCGGCGCCCAGGAGGCGCTGGAGATCGGCATGGTCGACGAGGTCGTGGCACCCGACGACGTGTACGCCGCGGCCGTCCGGTGGGCCAAGCAGTTCGTCGGCGGGCCGGTTCTGGCCCTGGCCGCGACGAAGGCCGCCGTCGACGGTGGTCTCGACACCGACCTGGAGTCGGGTCTGAAGCTCGAAAGCCACCTCTTCGCGGCGCTGTTCGCGACGGAGGACAAGAAGGCGGGCGTGGAGTCGTTCATCGAGAACGGTCCTGGAAAGGCGAAGTTCAGTGGCAACTGACCCGGCACCCAACCCGCACGCGACCGCGGAAGAGGTCGAGGCGGCTTACAAGGACACCAAGCTCGCGCAGGTGCTCTACCACGACTGGGAAGCGGGCACGTACGACGAGAAGTGGTCGATCTCGTACGACGACCGCTGCATCACCTACGCGACGGACAGGTTCCGCGCCGCCGCTGGTGACGTCGGGCCGTACGAGCACGCGCTGGAACTGGGCTGCGGCACCGGCTTCTTCCTGCTGAACCTCATGCAGGGCGACGTGATCAAGAAGGGCTCGGTCACCGACCTGTCGCCCGGCATGGTCGAGGTCGCGCTGCGCAACGCCGAGCACCTCGGTCTCGACGTCGACGGCAGGGTCGCCGACGCCGAGCGCATCCCGTACGACGACAACACGTTCGACCTCGTCGTCGGCCACGCGGTGCTGCACCACATCCCCGATGTGGAGGCGGCGATGCGCGAGGTGCTGCGGGTGCTCAAGCCCGGCGGCAAGTTCGTGTTCGCGGGCGACCCGACGAACATCGGCAACTTCTACGCCCGCAAGCTCGGCCAGGTGACGTGGTGGCTGACCACCAACATCACCAAGGCCGTGCCGGTGCTGGGCGACTGGCGCCGTCCGCAGGAGGAGCTCGACGAGTCCTCCCGCGCCGCGGCCCTGGAAGCCGTCGTCGACCTGCACACGTTCGACCCGGACCAGCTGGAGGCGACCGCCAGGCGCGCCGGTGCCGTTCGTGTGCGCGCGGCGACCGACGAGCTGTCCGCGGCGCTGTTCGGCTGGCCGGTGCGCACGTTCGAGGCCGCTGTGCCGCGCGAGAAGCTGGGCTTCGGGTGGGCGATGTTCGCCTACCGCACCTGGCAGAACCTCTCGTGGGTCGACCAGAACGTCCTCTCGAAGGTGCTGCCGCGCGAGGTGTTCTACAACGTGTCGATCACCGGCCAGAAGACTTCCTGAGTTGGGCTACGCGTTCACCACCGCCGACGTGGCGTTCCTGCGCTCTGCCGCCGGAACCGCCGCGTTGGCCGAGGTGGACGCGTTGCCTTTTTCCGACGCTTCCCGGTTGCGCGACGTCGAGGTGGCACGGAGGCTTCTCGGGCCGTCGTTCGCCCCGGTCGTGGAAACCGTGCTGCTGCGGCGTCGCGCGGTGTCCAAACTGGACTCTGCCGGTTCCTGGCTCTTCACCGACGACGCGCTTCAGCAGGCCACGGCCTCCGCGGTCGCTCGTCATCGCGCCCTGCGGTTCGTTGATCGCGATGTGCACGACGTGACGTGTTCGGTGGGGGCGGATCTTTTCGCGTTGAGCGCGGTGGCGTCCCGTTGCCTCGGCTCTGACCTCGATCCTGTGCGGCTTGCCATGGCGCGCAACAACGTTCCGGGGCAGCTCGTCGTTCAGGCCGACGCGTTGCGGCCGGTGTCGAGGGCCGGTGCCGTCACCGCTGATCCGGCTCGCCGCGATTCCGCCGGCCGTCGCAAGTGGAATCCTTCCGACTTCGTGCCGCCGCTGGACGAGCTGTCCGAGGTGTACGCGGGCGTTGATCTCGCGGTGAAGTGCGCTCCCGGCATCGACTTCGCGGTCGCGCCGTGGGCTGCCGAGATCGAGGTCGTGTCGCTGGACGGTGCGGTCCGGGAAGCCTGTCTGTGGACCCGAGGCCTTGCCACGCCTGGGGTTTCGCGCCGCGCCTCCGTTCTGCACGGCTCGGATTCGTGGACCCTGACGGATGCCGAACCGGACGACTGCGCGGTCGCCCCTCCTGGCGCGTGGATCGTCGATCCGGACGGCGCGGTCGTGCGCGCCGGTCTGGTGCGGCACTACGCGGCGCGGCACGGGCTGTGGCAGCTCGACGAACGCATCGCGTACCTGAGCGGGGACAAGCCGCCGCCGGGCATCCGGGCGTTCCGCGTGCTCGAACACGGGCACTACACGGAGAAGTCGCTCAAGTCGTTGCTGAAGACGCGCGGGGTCGGCCGGCTGGAGATCCTGGTGCGCGGGCTGGACGTCGACCCGAACACGTTGCGCAAGCGGCTGAAGCTCTCCGGCTCCGCGTCGGCCACGGTCGTGCTGACCCGGATCGGCTCAAAGCCCGTCTTCGTGCTGTCCGAGGCTGAGCGCACCTAGCAGCAGGTCGAGGCGGGTCTCGTCGTGGGCCGGTCGCAGTCTGTTGCCCTGCACGAGGGTCGCGATGCCGTGCAGCGAGCTCCAGAAGACCTCTGTCAACGCCTCCAGGTCTCGTTCGCCTCGGACGGGTTCGACCGCGGCGACCAGTTCTCCGAACGCGTCGAGCAGTTCCTGCGGCACCTCGTCCGTGCCCCACGGAATGTCGGACTGCTGCACGAACATCGCGTCGTAGAGCGCGGGCCTTCGCCGCGCGAACTCGAGGTACGCCTCCGCTGCGGCCCGCAGCCGTGACTCTCCTCGCGACGGACGGGCTTTCCGCAACAGCCGGGCCAGCTCACCGCACCCCTGGATCGCGACGGCGCGCACGATCGCGTCCTTGCCCTTGAAGTGGCTGTAGAGCACCGGCTGGCTGTACTCGACCTTCTCGGCGAGCCTGCGCGTGGTGACCGCGTCCCAGCCGTCCGATTCGGCCAGGTCCCGGGCGGCGTCGATGATCAGCTGATGGCGTTCGGCTCGCTCACGCTCACGCCGGTTCTGGATGCTCACCCGCAGAATCTAGCACTGCTAGACAATCGAGCGCTCGTAGTGTTAGCGTCGCTCCTGTCGCTAGCAGTGCTAGATTCTTTCGGAGGATGCAATGCGCTTGACCACGATCATGGGGTGGCTCGTCGTGCTGGCCGGTTTCTACTTCGGCCTCAGCTACCTGCTGAACGGCGACGCCGCCGCGTCGGGTTTCGGCATCGTCGACCCGACCGGCTACTACGTCGTGAAGGGCGTGCGCGATGTCGCGTACGCACTGACAGCCCTGATCCTGCTGCTGATGGGCCAGCGGCGAGCCCTGGGCTGGGTGGTCCTGGCGGACTCGATCATCCCGATCGGCGACTGCCTCGCCGTGATCACGCATGGCGGCACGGTGGGCTACGCGCTCATGGTGCACGGCTCGGCAGCCGTGCTGGTGCTGCTCACGGCCGGTTTGCTGCTGCGGGAGACAGCCCCCGAACGGCCTCGCGCAGTTCCGGCTCAGTGATCTCCCCGAGCAACAGCCCGGTCAGCACGTGGAACGCCCGCGCCAGTTCGTCGGGATGCGTGGACAACACGAGCGTCCCGGTGAACGCGCCGGCGTCCTGCAGGTCGTCCAGCCCCCGCCCCTGCACCGCGTTCACCCCTTCGCGCAGGCACCACAACGACATCACGTGGTCGCGCATCCCGTTGATCATGTAGACCGCCTGCCACGAACGCCCGCGCGCGATGGACGACCGCGCGTGCAGCGCGTACAACCAGGCAAGCCCGATGAGCCCGTCCCGGTCGGGCTGCCCGGCCTGCGGCAGGTCGTTGGTCTCACCGAACAGCAGCTTGAACGTGGGCCCGGTCGCCCCGAACTCGTCCGACGGCCAGAACGCGACGTCCACCTGCAACGTCGACCGCATCAGGAACACGCGGAACAGGACCGCGCCGCGCCGGACGTCAAGATGGCCGACGGCGCCGCACGCGTACATCAACGCCGTCCAGTCGTCGACCACCGCGTCCAGGTCGCGCTCGACCGACAGCGCGAAGTCGATGTCGGACCAGCGATCTTCCTTGCCCACCGCCGCCGACCCGGTCAGCGCCGCCCCGACCACCCTGGGATCGACGTCGGCGGCGTTGACGAGGTCGCGGCGCAACTGATCACGCTCAGAAACCGAGAACACGCTCCAAGATTATTGACTGCGGCATCAGCTTCGCTGGAGACCGCGACATTCCACGTCAGCCGGGCTTGCGCACGAGATTCGTGTACCCCGCCAGCGCCAGCGTCGCCAACCCCCACACAGCAAGTTGCACCAGCCAGATGGCCGCCGTGAACGCCTGCCCCTTCTTCGACGCGGTGTCCAGATCGCACCTCGTCCGCATCCCGGTCATCGCCAACGGCAACCCGCGATCCAGTCCGAGCCCGACCAGTTCGACCGTGGAGCAGGGAACTCCCGCACTGGCGACCCGTTCGGCGACGTGATGTCCGGGACGGGTGTCGACCTGCCCGGCCCACCAGCCGATCGCCCCGGCGGCAACGAGCACCAGCAGCAGCGCGGCGGCGGTGCGGCGAGCCCGGTAGCCGTACCCGGCCAGCACTCCCCACAGCCAGTGGAACCACCGCGTCAACGGCCCACCCAACGACTGGGGGCTGCGCCGGCGCAGATCCGTCTGTTGCGCCATGAGAATCCGGCGCACGGTCCCGTCGTGTCCGGCGGCTCGCTCGACCGCGGCAAGCCGTTGGTAAGCGGACGCGTGATAAGCCGGTGTGTGGCAGCGGATCACGTGCAGCCACTGTTCCCAGTCCCACCCCGATCCGAGGGCGGGGTAGGAGAAGTCGTCGATGCGGACGAGGCTTTCGTGTTCGCACGCCGGGCCGCGGCCGAGCGCGGGGCACAGCGCCGCGTGCGGCAACCTCGCGGACACCCCCACCACCATGTGCTGGAGGTTCATCACCAGCTCCGACGCCGAACTCAGTTCGACCGTGTCCGCACAACCGAACCGGCCGTCGACGTGGGTGCCGATCAGGCTGAGCGCGGGGCCGTCGCCGCCCGCGGAGAACCGGTTCTGGCCGATCATCACCAGGGAGTCGCCGATGCGGGCACGGTCGGCCCTGATCGCGGGACCGGCCGTGTTCGTCAGGGTCGCACCGGCGAACTGGAGGGCGTTCCCGATGCGGGCGCCGGCCAGGTCGGCCGCGCCGAATTCGTCGTGCCCGGTGAGGACAAGACCGTCCCGCAGCAGGAAGTTCCCGTCGACCTGGATCCCGTTCGACTCCAGCGCGGGTCCCGCGGCGTTGGTGATCTCCGTGCCCGTCATCTCGGCATGTCCTGAGATGTGCGCGCTGACGAGGCGGACCGAGCCCGCTTCACCGTGCCCGGTGATCCGATTGCCCTTCCGCAGCGAGAAGTTGCCGCCGACGGTGACGTTGTCGAAGACCAGCGCGGCACCGGCGCTGTTGGTGATCTCGGACTCCGCCACCTTGAAGTTCGCCGCGACGTGGGCGCCGAAGAGGTTGAGCGCGCTGCGGCCGTCCCCGGCGATCCGCACGCCTCGCATGGTCAGGTTGCCGCCGACCTTCAGCCCGTCGGCGTGCAGCGCGGCGCCACCGGTGTTGATGATCTCCAGGTCAGCGAACTCGACGTCGCCCGCGATGCGCGCGTCGAGGAGCCTGATCGTGCCGCGGGCGTCGTCTCCGGTGAGCTGAATCCCGCCGCGCAGGAACAGGTCGCCGTCGAGCTGGAGGCCGTTCGCGTGGATCCCGGCGCAGCGTCCGCCGTAGAAGTGCAGTTCCGGCAAGCTCGCGTAGCGGGCCATGACGGGCTCGTCGATCGTGCAGTCGCTGAAGCTCAACCCGGCCACGGCTTTCACGCGGACGAGGTCGAGAGTGCCCTCGATCCGCACCCCGCGCAGTTTCACCCCGCCCGGATCGAGCTCACCGCGCCGACCCATCAGCAGCTCCCTGACCAGGCCGGCCCGCACCACGTTGGCGGGCTCGGCGCACTCCAGCCACTCGCCGTCGCGGGCCGCCTTGATGAGCCGCTGCTCGATGTCGGTCACGTCCGGATCATCCCCTCGACGGGTGCGGCTGGGCCGGTGAACCGAGCCGCACCCACCGGGATGGACTAACCCAGTGCCACCGCGAAGATGTGCATGTTGACGTCATCCGGCAGTACGACGCTCGCCAGCGTCTTGCCCTCCGGAGCCACGTACGTCTTCGTCGCGAAGATGTGCGTGGCGACCTTCTCGCTGCCGCCGCCCGACTGGTTGCGGTACGGCGTGTTCGCGACGATCACGTTGCCGAAGCTCGGCGCCGCCCCGCCGCCGCCCAGCGTCCAGTCGCTGAAGCCGACGTCCACCGATGCCGTGGTGCCGTCCGTGAACGTCACCGTGGCCGGCTTCGTTCGCGCTCCGTTGGCCGCGGAGCCGACGAAGGAGAGCTTGGTTCCGGACAGGGCAAGCGTTTGCTTCGTGGCGGTCGCGTTGTCGGGACGGCCGGGAGGCGACGACGGCCACGTGAACGTGAGGCCGTCGACGGTGCTCGTGCCGCCCGGCGGAAGACCGGCCGTGGCCAGCGCTTCCCGCGAGTAGCTGTAGCCGCCGCCGTCGAAGTCGCCCTCGCCGGTGGCGTCGGCGGAGGCGCCCACGTTGTTCACGGCGGCGAGCATGCTGCCCGCCGGCGCGACCTTCACCGTCTGCGGCAGCACGACCGGCTTGGCCGCACCCTCGACGGTCACCGTCACGGTGATGTCGTAGAAGCCTTGCGCGGTACCGGCTTCGGCCGTGACCGTGAACTCGGAAGGCACGGCACCGGTGGTGGGCGTGAACTTCAGCGTCTCCGGGCCGGTGATCGTGTAGGTCGCCTTCGGGTCGCCGTCGTAGAGCTTGACCGAGTTGACCTTCGCCGTGACCGACTTGCCGGGCTCGACCACGAGCTGCCGCGGTTCGACGGTCAGGAAGTACGGCTGGTCGTGCTTGATCGGCTTCTCTCCGTCGCGGAACGACGGCGGGGCGTCCGTCGCACCGGTGCCCCACGCGGAAGGTGCCTTGCCCAGCACGAAGTCCAGCTTGCCGCCGCTTTCCACGAACGACTCGGGCAGCCAGGTCTTCGAGGACGCCTTGCCGTTGACCTTCAACGACTGCACGTACTTCGTGGCGGCGTTGGCCTGAGGCGCGGTGATCGTGATGTCCTTGCCGCCACCGCGGTTGATCTTCACCGACGTGAACAGCGGGCTGCTCAGCACGAGCTCGGCGCGCGACGGCACCTGCGGGTAGATGCCCATCGCGGTGAACACGAACCACGACGACATCGCGCCGAGGTCGTCGTTGCCGGGAATGCCGCCGGGGGCGTTCTTCCAGAGCGTGCCGATCGTCTCGCGCAACGTCTCCTGCGCCTTGGCGGGCCGGCCCGTGTAGTTGTAGAGCCACGGCACGTTCACGGACGGCTCGTTGTCCAGTTCGGACTTCGCACCGCCGCGACCTGTGAGAGCCCAGCTGCCGTCGGCGTTGTGGAAGAAGTCGTCCAGCCGCTTGGTGGCGCGCTCACGGCCGCCCAGCGAGTCGACGAGCCCGGCGACGTTGTGCGTGACCATCCACGTGTACTGGGCGCTGCTGCCCTCGACGAACCCGTTGCCGGTGTCCGGCGTGAAGTCCTTGACCCACGTGCCGTCGGCGTTGCGGTTGCGGATGTAGCCGCCGGTGCTGTCGGCGACCGGGTCGAAGTTGTTCTGCCACCACTGAGCGCGTTCGGCGAACGTCTTCGCGATCTTCTTGTCGCCCGTGCGTTCGGCGAGCTGGCTGATCGCGAAGTCCGCCGCGGAGATCTCCAGGGTCTCCGCCGCGCCGCCCCACGCGTTCGACACGGACGGCATGTACTTGTTCTGCAGGTACTTGTCGAGCGACGGCCGCTGCCCGACCGACATCACGGCCCAGCCGTCCTTGCTCAGGTCCAGCGGCGTGGGCACGGTCGCGGCCTTCACCAACGACTTCAGCGACGCCTTGACGTCGTACCCGTCGCCGCCGAACGCCGAGATGGCCGCCAGCGCGATCGGCGCCGGGTCACCGTTCATCACGTGCGTGCCGCCGCCGTTGTGCGTCCAGCGGTCCCACACGCCGTTGTTCTGCTCGGACTGGTTGAGCAACGACTGCGCGATGTCCGAGCCGATCTGCGGTTCGAGCATGGTGAGCAGCTGCAGCTGCGAGCGGTAGATGTCCCAGCCGGAGAACGTGCCGTACTGGGCTTTCTGCCGTCTCTTGTCGATCTTGTGAGTCTTGCCGTCGAACCCGGCGTACTCGCCGTTGACGTCGCTGAACAGGTTGGGGTGCAGCAGGGAGTGGTACAGCGCGGTGTAGAACTTCGTCCGCTCGTCATCGGAGCCGCCGCCGACCTCGATGCGCTTGAGCTGCTTCTGCCACGCGATGTGCGCGTTGTCCCTCATGTCCTCAATGGACTGACCCTTGTTCTCGGCCTTGAGGTTCGCCTTCGCGTTGTCCAGGCTGACGTAGGAGATGCCGACCTTGACCCCGACCTGCGAACCGGGCGCGAAGCCGAGGTAGGCGCCGGAACCCTTGCCGAGCACCGGCCAGCCGTTCGTCCCGTACGTCGTGCCGCCCTTGGAGGACGTGCTTCCGGCCGTGACAACGTTGTCCTGGTACGTGCCGACCTCGGTGAACGCCTGGTCGAACTCCGCCACGAAGTGCAGCGTGTAGTAGCTGCGGCGGCCGACCTGGTTGATGTAGCCGCAGAAGTTGCCGCTGGTCACGGAGCCGGTGATGGTCCGCTTGTCCTTGTCGATCACCGTCTGGGCGTCGGACGAGCCGACCTGCGACTTGGAGGTGTTGATCAGCACCGTCGCCGGCTTGTCGGCGGGGAAGCTGAACCGCGCGGCACCGGTGCGTTCGGTGGCGGACAGCTCGGCCTTCGCGCCGGACTTCAAGGTCACGTCGTAGCGACCGGGCTTGGCCACCTCGTCCGCGTGCGCGAACTCGCTGGCGTAGATGGCGTCGGTCGCGTCCGTGGTCGGCGACGTGGTGACGGCCCCGACGTGCGGGAAGATCGGGATGTCACCGCTTCCGCCCGCGCAGCCGGTCCCGGACATGTGGGTGAGGCTGAAGCCGCGGATCTTCGTGGCGTCGTACCGGTATCCGCCGGGAGCCGCGGCGCGCAGGGTGTTGCCGCGACTGGCTTCCGGGCTGAAGGAGAACATGCCGAACGGCACGACCGCGCCGGGAAAGGTGTTCCCGAGGTTGGTCGTGCCGATGAACGGGTTCACGTGTGCGGCCGGATCCGGCACCACCTGGATCTGGGGCTGAGCGGAGGCAGGGACCACTCCGAACGTCATGGCCACCGCTACCGCAGCTGTCGTGAGGACTCTTCGCTGCATGGTCGCGGACCCTACTTTCCGTGCCCGCCCAACCCCAGACAGCGACGTGAAGTTGTCGTCAAACGGACAAGCGCTGCTCCATGAAGGCCCTCAGCGCGGGCCAATCGCAGTCTTCCGCGACCTCTACCTGGTGCTTTCCCTCGACGAGCGCACCCTCGTCGTCGATGTCGAGGCCGTGCGTCTTCAGGTGCAGGGTGCCGGGCACGATCGCCTCCGCCACGGCGACGGCGTCGTGGATCAGGATGCCCTCCTCGCGCCCGGACATGTTCTGCTCGGAATGCCTCGCGAGGTACGCCCGGTAGGTGCCGGTGAGGTTGCTGAGCACGGGATCGACGTTCGCGAGGAACTCGGTGTCCGCGATGCACCGCTGGGTCAGGTTGAGCGGCACGACGATCGGGTTGCCCTTGCGGATGACCGTCCGCGCGGCCTTGGCGTCCGCCCAGAAGTTGAACTCGGCACGCGCGGTCATGTTGCCCAGGCCGAGCCCGCCGCCCATGACGATCAGCCGTGGGAACTCGATGCCGGCTTCGAGCGCGTGAGCGATGTTCGTCAGCGGCCCGATGGCCGCGACCACGGTGTCCGGCTTGAGGTTGTCCGCGAAGAACTGCACGACGTCGTCACCGCGGATGCCTTCCGCGTTCTCCGGCAACGTGTGCGCCTGCCCGCCGAGCCCGTCCTCGCCGTGCACGTCCGCCGCACCGCCCGGCCCGCCGAAGCCCCGGATCACCGGCACGTCGGTGCGGCCGAGGTGGGCGAGCAGGCGCAGCGCGTTGGCCGTCGTGAGGTCGAGCCCGACGTTGCCGAAGACCGTGGTGAGGCCTTTCAGCTCGACCTCGGGACTGCGGGCCGCGAGCGCGATCGCGAACGCGTCGTCGACGCCGGGGTCGGTGTCGATGATGAGAGGAATCGCCATGCCCCTAGGGTGCCTGAGACTCGGCGCCGACCTCGGACACGTCCCACACGACACAGCGCACACCAGGCGGCTCCGTCGCACCTTGGTCGAGCATGTCCTGGTGATAACGGCGCGCGTCCGCCTCGTTGTCGTACACCTGGATCATGTGGCCGTCGAGCGTCCACGTGCCGTGCACGAACCCAGGCAGCCCGACCTTGCTCGACGCCATCAGCGGCACCTGCGCCCGCAACGCGTCGATCGCCTCGGGGCTGATGTCCCAGACGCCGATGACCGCCCACATGTCGCACCTCGCGTTCGTCGAGGCCACTTTAGAACCGTGTCCAGCGCGCCGGCAGGCCGAAGTTAGAGTCTTCGTCCATGACTTCGATGTGGGGCGCACCCGTCTGGACTCGCTGGCGCAGGTCGCGCCGTGACCCGATGCAGGCGCGGTTCCTCACGATGGCCTCCCTGCGCTGGATCCTGCGCCACCGCGCCTACACCCCCTGGTACATCGTGCGGTACTGGCGGCTGCTGAAGTTCCGCCTGCTCAACCCACACGTGGTGCTGCGCGGCATGGTGTTCTTCGGCAAGCGCGTCGAGGTCATGGCCCGCCCCGGCTTCGGCCGCCTGGAGATCGGCCGCTGGGTGCACATCGGCGACGGCAACGCCATCCGGTGCCACGAGGGGTCGCTGCGCATCGGCGACAAGGTCGTGTTCGGCAAGGACAACACGGTCAACTGCTACCTCGACATCGAGATCGGCGCGTCGTCGCTGGTCGCGGACTGGGTCTACATCTGCGACTTCGACCACAAGGTCGAGGACATCACGCTGCCGATCAAGGACCAGGGCATCGTGAAGTCGCCGGTGCGCATCGGACCGGACTGCTGGCTCGGCGCCAAGGTGACCGTGCTGCGCGGCACTCGTGTCGGCCGCGGGTGCGTGCTCGGAGCGCACGCCGTGGTGCGCGGGGACGTGCCGGACTTCAAGATCGCGGTCGGGATGCCGGCCCGGGTGGTGCGGGATCGGCGGGCCGACTACGAGGCCGATGCGCAGCGGCGGGCGGACATCGCGGACATGGCCCGCAAGGCCAAGGACGCCTTGGCCAAGCGAGCGGAGGCCTGACGGGTCAGCGAGTTGCGTGCCGCTGCCAGGTCAGCGGCACGAGCTCCGGGCGCTTCGGCGTGAAGCCGTCACCCGGCTGCCGCCCGATGAGCTTGTTGCGCGTCCGCGTGTAGGCGACGGGCAGCACCTGGTCGCGCAGCCACCGCCAGTGATCGAGAACGGAAGCGCTCGCGGCCGTGCCCTCCAGCGGCATCAGCCAGGACTCGTCAAAGGCGACGTCCAGCGCCGACAGCACGTGGCCGGCCAACCGCCTGTGCCCCAACGACGACAGGTGCAGGCGGTCCGGGCCGAAGTAGCGTGAGTCGTGCACGCACTCGTCGGCCTCCACGTCGACCAACACCGCGCCGTAGCGGGACGCGGCGTTGCGCATGGCGGAGTTCAAGGTCTCGATGCGCGGACGCATGCGCCGGCCGAACGGCATGCGGTGCGAGATGTCGCTCAACGTGAAGACGGCGACAGTTGGCGCGAACGACGTCACGGCGCGCACCATCGCGTCTGCCCGCTCAGCGATCTGGTCCGTAGTCGCGTTGGACATCACGTCGTTGCCGCCGCCGAAGAGCACGACCAGGTCGGGCTCCAACGCCGCCGCGGACGGGACCTGCTCCACCAGCATCTGGTCGAGACGGCGGCCGCGCACGCCGAGGTTGGCGTAGCGGAAGCCCGGCGCGTCCAGTGCGGACGCGACCCGGTCCGCCCAGCCCCGGTAGCGGCCGTCGGGAAGCAGGTCGTCCAGGCCCTCGGTGCAGCTGTCCCCGAGTGCCACGAAGCGTTGGTATTTCATTCAGTCCTCGGTCACCTGTTGTTAACGGGACCGGCGACTGTAGCGGACCTAGGTGAACAGATTTCCCGTCGCGATCTTGGGGCGGCCCAGGACGCGTGGTTCGCGCACCAAAGCCTTGGCGTAGACCGAAGCCGTGTCGGTGGCGATCGTGGCCCAGTTGAAGTCGGAGACCAGACGCGCCTTCGCGGCGCGCGCACGGGAGGCGGCCGAGGCGGGATCGGACAGCACGTCACGCACGGCGCGCGTGAGTCCGTCCACGTCACCGGGGGCGAACGACAGGCCCGTCACCCCGTCCAGCACGACCTCGCCGAGTCCGCCGGCGGTCGACGCGACCAGGGGCGTTCCGGCGGCCGCCGCTTCCAGGGCCACGATGCCGAAAGGTTCGTAGCGGGAGGGCAGCACGACGGCGTCGGCCGCGGTGAGCAACGCCGCCAGAGACCTGTCGGACAGATGGCCGACGAACTCCACGGCCCGCAGCACGCGGTGCTTGCGCGCCTGGTCCTGCAGCCACTCGGTCTGTGAACCGCCACCGGCCACGACGACCCGAGTGCCCCGGTGGACGCGGCGGATCCGGGGGAGTGCGGCGATCAGGTCCTGGATGCCCTTCTCCCACTCGATGCGGCCGAAGAACAGCAGCAGCGGATCACCGTGCGGCGAGTACGTGCGCCGGGCAGCACCGACGTCCTTCGCCCGCACCTTCCAGCCGCCCGGCTCGATGCCGTTGTGCAGCACGGAAACGTCGGCGGTGTCCACTTCGAACAGATGCGCGACCTCGCCGCGCATCGCCGACGAGCAGGTGATCAGCGAGTCGGCGCGGTTCGCCAGCCACCACTCCACCGAGTGCACCTGCTGGTTCAGCGGATGCGACAGCCAGCCCGAGTGCCGACCGGCCTCGGTCGCGTGGATCGTCGCCACCAACGGCACGCCGAACGCCTCGGCGAGCGCCACGGCCGGATGCGCGACCAGCCAGTCGTGCGCGTGCACGACGTCGGGACGCCACGAGTCCAGCGCCAGCCCGGCACGCGTCATCGCGTGACCCATCGCGAGCGTCCACGCCAAGAGGTCCTTCTCGAACACGAAGTGCGCGGGATCCTCGGCGACGCGGACCAGCCGCACGCCCTCGCTCACCACGTCCACCGTGGGATGCGTGATCGCATCGGTGCCCGAAGGTTGACGGCACAGCACGACGACGTCGTGCCCCTGCGCGGCCAACTGTGTCGCGAGCGCGTGGACGTGCCTGCCCAGCCCGCCGACGACCACCGGCGGGTACTCCCACGACAACATCAGCACGCGCATCCCGCTACCCCATTCCTCGCGCGTCCAGGTGCCCGAACGGGCCGTCTGCCGCGCGGAGCTCCGTTGCTCTCGCCTGTCCACGACCGTTTCGCGTCAACGCCGCGAGCTCGCTGAAACGATCGCTGTGAATCTTCGCGCGGTAGCGGGCGTAGTCGGCGGCCGAGTCCTTGGTGACCATGAACGCCCAGTCGCTCGACAGCGCCAGCAGCGCCTCGCGCACCGCCTGGTCCAGCACCGGATTCCGCACGCCGGAGGAGAAGTCCAGCCCCAGCAGTTCCTTCTGCACCGACTCGTTCAACGACACGATGTCCGACACCTGCGCGCCGTCCCACACGCGCCAGTCCTTGCCGCTGCCCCACGACGACGCCGGCAGCTCGACCGGAGCGCCCACGTGCCCGGCCTCGACGGCGCCCCGCAACGTCGTCACGCGCACGCCCGCTTCCGGCAGCGCACGCAGCACGGCTTCCAGCCACAACGGACCCTCGTGCCACCAGTGCCCGTACAGCTCGGTGTCGTAGGCCGCTACGACGAGACCGCCGTCGATCGCGCGCAACCGCCGCACGACCGTTTCCACGAAGTCGGCGACGTGCCTGTCGAGAGCTTCGCGCGCCAGCAACGGGTCGTACGGCCGCTTGTCCTCCGGCGCCACGTTCTTGCCCGTCACCCGCGACGGCTTGAGGCCCGTCGGGTGATCGTAGGTGTGAAAATCCCGGTACGCGGCATCGCCCGGATAGCCGACCTTCGGCGACCAGACGCGGTACGAGACCTCCAGATCACGCCCGAACGCCAGCACGTCGGACGAACCGACGGGATGCGCGGACGACGTGTCGCCGTGCAGCGCGGGCCCGTCGACCATGAAACGCCGCACGCCCGCCGTCGCGTACCCCGCCTCCATGCCGGGCGAGTAACCGCATTCCGGCGCCCAGATCCCTTCCGGCGCACGGCCGACGCGCAGCGCCGTGTCGTCCAGACCGGTTCGCAGTGCGAAGGCCCGCACCCGCGGATCGAGCAACGGCTGGAAGGGATGCGTGGCGGGCCCGCCGAGCAGCTCGATCGTCGAGGAGTCCACAAGGGACCTCAGAACGGGCGAGAACCCGTGCCGCCACTGGGCTTCGAACCGGTCCAGCGCCCAGGACGACGCGCGGTGCTCGTACGCCGACAGTTCCGGCAGCCGTTCCCCGGCGAAGTGCGAGCGCAGGTGCCAGTTGCCGAGCCAGTCGTGCATGCCGCGCAGGCAGTACGGATCGTCCAGCTGTGCGGCCAGGATCGGGGTGACGCCGAGCGTCAGCACGTCGGAACGGCCCTCGTCGGCGAACCGGCGCAGCATGTCCACGATGGGCAGGTACGAGTGCGCCCACGCCTGGTAGAGCCACTCCTCGCCGACCGGCCACGCGCCGTGGTGCGCGAGCCACGGCAGATGGCTGTGCAGGACGAGGCAGAACGTGCCCTCGGAAGCCTTGGAAGTGTTGCTCGACGTCACGGACGCACCGCCACGGCCACGAGATCGAGGCAGCCGTCCATGTCGTCAGGGGTGATGTCGAAGTCCTCCACCGTCACCGACTCCACAGCCTCCTTGAGCTCGGCCGGCCACGGTGCACCGGACAGCGCGACTTCGACCTGTGCGTTGATGATCTGTCCGTTCAGGAGCGTGTCAAGCCTCTGTCCGTGACGCAGTCCCGTCAGTTCGTCAACGCGGAAACCAGCCTCGCGCAGCATCTCGTCCAGTTCGGACGGTGCGAGTTCCCTGGTGTGGAACGGGTTCAGCGGTGTGTCCTGGCCGGGCGAGAACGTCAGCCTGTTCGGCGTCGTCACGATGAGCCTCCCACCTGGACGCAGCACCCGCAGGCATTCCGCCAGGAACCCCTCCTGGTCCCACAGGTGCTCGATGACCTGCAGGTTCGCCACGACGTCGACGCTCCCGTCGCGCAACGGCAGCGCCGCCAGGTTCCCGCGGAGCACGTTGAGCTGCGGGTACGCGCGCGACACGTGCTGCGACGTCAGCTCGTCGTAGTCGAGCGCGATCACCCGGCGCGCGACCGTGCGGATCAGCTGGGCGCCGTAGCCCTCACCGCAGCCCGCCTCCAGCACGACGGCGTCCGCGCAGTGGCCGATGAGGTGGAGATATGCGGCCTCATGGCGCCTGAACCAGTAATTCTCTTCCGCGATACCGGGCACGGTGCGTTCGCCGGTCAGGGGGAGGGTCACGCCCGCCAGGTTACTTGCCAGTAGACCGCCTGCGAACTACCTGGTGCGCGATGGCGGTCGCGATGCCCGCCGCGGCGAGTGCCGCCGTCGTCGTGAAGTCCATGTACTTGGACAGGCTGGGCGCCTGACTCGGCCCGGCCAGCCACATCGTCAACGGGGTGGCGTAGGCCAGCGTGAGGGCTCCTGACCACCAGCGCAGGGCTTTGGAACGGCCTTTGCGCAGGCTCGCGACGAGGACGACGGCGATCGGAATCCCGGACAGCAGGCCGAACTTGCCGATCACCATGACGGGCACGGCCCAGGCCGCGACCAGGATGCGCTTCGACGGGTGGACGGAGGCGCGGGTGTCAGTGGACATGATCTTCTCCCTTGGGTTTCAGGTGCCGGTTCCGGGCGTCAGCTCTGGGTGGGACGGGCTTCGGCCGCGGCCTTGAGGTCGGCCAGCCAGAAGTCGAGACCGGGGCCGAGGAGCTTGACGGCCGTGGCCGGGTCGGCCTCCACCTGGGCGCCGATCCAGCTCTCCTCGGTGCGGACCAGGACGCCGCCGTCGACCTCGGTGAAGGTCCAGACGTGGACGCCCTCGTCGATGCCCAGACCCTGGCCGACGGCGGGCCCGCTCCAGCGCACGCACTCGCGGGTCTTCACGTCGAGGACGGTCGAGGTGATGTTCAGCGTGGTGGCGGGCGTCGTCGGCGTCGCGGGTGCCGGGGTCGTCCACTCGAACTTCGAACCCGCCCGCAGCTCGCCCTGGTCCAGCCTCTTCGCGCTGGTGACGGCCTTCTGCCAGGCAGGCCAGCCCTCCACCTCGGTCTGCACCTTCCAGACCGTGCTCAGCGGCGCGTTGATGCGGGTCTCGGTCCGGTGGTGCAGCTGGGCGGCGGGGTTGATGCCCTTGCCTTCGCACGTCACCGAGTTCGACGCGGCGGTGCTGCTCGGCGCGGGCGAGCTGGACGGCGCGCTCTGGCACGCGGTGATGGCGAGCAGTCCGGCGCTGAGCGAGAGGGCGGTCAGGGCGGTGCGGGTGCGGGTCATGGGACCTCTCCTTTGGTTCGTTAGCGGCAGTCACCGTAGTTAGAAGCTCTAACTCTTGTGACATGCAGAAGCTAAACTGAAGCCCGCGTGACTGTCAATAACGAATGTGAGAGGGTCTAACCATGACGGAGTCGGCAGGGAACCCCCGAGAGCGCTACCGGGCCCAGGTGCGCGACGAGGTCAAGCGGCACGCGTGGGACCAGATCGCCACGGCCGGGGTGACGGCGTTGTCGCTCAACGCCATCGCCAAGGAGATGGGCATGAGCGGGCCCGCGCTGTACCGGTACTTCGCCGGTCGCGACGAGCTGATCACCGCGCTCATCCGGGACGCCTACCGCAGCCTCGCCGACACCGTCCGCGCCGCCCACGCGACCGGCACCACCGCGGTGGCCCTCGCCGCGGTCATCAGGGAGTGGGCCCTGAGCGACCCGCAGCGCTACCTGCTCATCTACGGCACGCCCGTGCCCGGCTATCACGCACCCGACGACGTCACCGCGATCTCGGACGAGATCCTGACGGTGTTGCTGGAGGTCTGCGCGGGCGAGCCGGACGAGCAGCCGAAGACCCCGTTCGACGTCGTCCTGGGCATGAGCCGGGGGTGGGCGGGCGCCCTGCCCGCGTCGTCGCCGACGGTGCACCGCGCGTTGGCCTTCTGGACGCGCCTGCAGGGCGTGCTCTCACTGGAGCTCGCCGGTCACCTCACACCGCTCGGGTTCGATCCGGGGCTGCTCCTCGCGGAGGAAGTCGCCGAGCTCTGATCAGAACGGCGAGACGGTGACGGCCAGCGCTCCCGGTCCCACGTTCGCGCCGATCGCCGCGCTGACCTGCGTCAGGACGACGTCGCGGGCGTGCGGGATCCGCTTCTGCAGCATCTCGAGCAGCACGTGGCCCTCCTTCTCGGCCGCGAAGTGCTCGACCGCGAGGTCCACGTTGCGTCCGTAGGCGAGCGCCACCGCCTTGTCCACGAGCTTCGCCAGCGCGCGGTCGCGGCCGACGACCTTGTCGAACGGCTCCACCTCGCCGTTCACGACCGTGAGCAGCGGCTTCACCGAGAGCGCGTCACCGAAGAGCTTCGCCGCCGCGCTGACCCGCCCCGCCTGGCGCAGGTAGTGCAGCGTGTTGACGTAGATCAGCACGTTGGCGTCCCGGCCGCGCTGCTCGGCGACGCCGCGCGCGTTCTGGACGTTGCCGCCGCTCTGCACGATCCGCGCGGCCGCGAGCGCCGCGAACCCGAGCGTCATGCCCGACGAGTGCGAGTCCACGATGAACACCGGCACGCGCGACTTGGCCGCGGCCACCTTCGCCGCGTCCGTCGCGGGGGAGAGCTTCGGCGTCACGTGCACCGAGATGATCGTCTCCGCGCCCTTCGCCCACGCGTCCTGGTACGCCCAGAAGAACGCGTCCGGCGCCGGCGGCTGCGTCGTGATCGGGATCTGCGCCTCCATCGCCTGCAGCAGACGGTCGGTCGGCACATATGCCTCGTCGATCAGTTCCGACCCGATCTTGAGCTGCATCGGGACCGTGATGATGTTGAACCGATCCGCCAGACGGGCCGGAAGCGACGCGGTCGAGTCGGTGACGACGGCTACTCGTGAGGACACGAACGAGAAGGCTAACGAAGCGTGATCGAAGTAGCCACGACCGATGGAAGGCAATTCGTGTGATCTCGACCTTGATGGTCGCTTTCCGTGCACGGCGAACGCACGGAGTGAACACCCCGAAAAGGAGCTCTGCTTGACACAATCGGGTGACTGCGAGCCGTTTGGTGTTGATCTACAGATGTCGCGTTTGCCCAGGAAAGACGGGTTATTCCACGTGTTACATCATCTCCGTCCGTCCATTGTCGACGCTGGTTGGGGTCACCGCCCGTGGGTAAGCTCGCACAATCTTCAGCCCGGTTGAGTGAGTAGGTGACCATGGGTGCAAAAGAGCAGGAACTAGTTCCGCTGCACGCCGGTTTCGACGTTGTCTACCGAGGTTTTCATCGACGTCAGGTCATCGACCACATCGAGAATCTCGAGGAGCAGCTGCGCTTCACGAGCCTCGACCGGGCCGAGGCGCTGGCACAGGCAGCCGATCTGCGCAAGCTGCTGGAAATGACGCGGCAGGACCTGGAGGAGGCGCGCGCCAGGATCGAGCGCCTCGAATCCACTTCGGGCACTCACGCGAGCGCCACCGAACGGATGCACCGCATGCTCCGCCTCGCCGAGGACGAGACGGCGGAGATGCACCTGCAGGCCGAACGCGAGTGCACGGATCTCCGTGCGCGCACCGACGTCGAGGTCGCCGAGTTGCGCGCCGACGCCGAACGCGAATCCGCCGCCATGCGCGCCGAAGCCGAGTCCGAGCTCTACGCCTCGCGCCAGGACTGCGCCACCCGCGCCGCCGCAATGGAACGGCGCGAGCTGGAGATGGAACGCCGCTGCACCGACCTCGAGGCCCAGCACCGCCAGCGCGCCGACGAGGTGGAGCGCGAGTGCACCGAGGCCGTCGCCCAGGCACAGGCCGACGCGGACATGCTGCTGCGGGAGACCGCTCTGCAGTGCAACTCGCTGGAGGCCGACTCCGAACGCAAGCGCGAGAAGGCCCAGCAGTTCTTCGAACTCACGATGACCCGGCGCCGCAACGAGGCCGCGCAGCACCTGCAGGAGCAGGAAGCGCTGGCGCGGGCGCGTTCGGAGTTCATGGTGAAGATGGCGTGCCGGGAGGCCCAGCGCCGCCTGGCCGAGGTCGCCGACCGGACCGACGAACTGCACGAGCTGAAGCGGGTCGTCCACTCGCAACTGTCCGCCGCCCGCGCCGCCCTGTCGGTGGCCGCGGATCGCGTCGCCCCGCTCCACATCCCCGAACAGGTGGCCGCGTCGTGAAGCGCTGGGTCCCGCTGCTCGTCGGTGCGTTGATGGTGCCCGCGACGGTGACGGCCTTCGGTTTCTCCGTGTACGGCGACGAACTGGAGACGGCGCTGTCGTCGTCACCCGCCGTGCCGGCCGTTCTCGCGGGCCCGGTGCCGGTCTCCGACTTCATCGCCCCGCTGCGGATGGAGCCGCCCGCACCGGTGTCGCTGCCCGCGGCGGTGGCGCAGGAGGCGGTGCGGAACCTGTTCACGTCGCACGCCGTCAAGGGCATCACGTTCGCGCCGGGCACCGCGTCGTTGGTGGGCCGCGGTGAGGACGTGCGGCGTTCTCTGGCCAGTGTGCTGCGCAACGCCACCGGCTCGGTGACGTTGGTGGCGCACGCGTGGAACGGCGAGACGGCGTCGCACCGTTGCGACGTGCTCGCGATGGAGAGGGCCGGCCTGCTGCGGCAGTACCTGGCCGAGCAAGGGGTGGACAGCGAGATCACCACTCGCGTGATCGTGGACCCCGTGTGGGGCCCGCCCTCGGACTTCGGACCTCAGATCGACGTCCTCGTCAGCTAGGAGCCTTCGCAATGGCAGGGGCAGTCGGGATCGTCTTCGGACTGTGCGTGCTGTCCTTCACGTTGGGGGCAGCCCTCATGTACGTGCTGGTGCGGCGCCGCGAGGACTCGGCACCGGACGTGTCTTCGCCGTCGGAGGCGCCGGCCGAGCGGACGTGGGTGGAGAAGCCCGTGACCGTCGAGCCGGTGGACGACGAGTACGACACGAGGCCGATTCACCGCAATCCGGTGATGGGGCTGCGGCAGCTGGAGCCGCGGCTGGAACCGGCGCTCGCGTCGCTGGCCGAACCGGTCGCGGAGTCGGTCGCCGAACCGGAGCCTGTCGCCGAAGCAGCTGCCGAGCCGGAGCCTGTCGTGGCCCCCGAACCAACCGTAGTGCCGAGCACCGACAGTCCTGAGGCCGTCGAAGCCGTCGCCCAGGTAGCCGCCGAAGAGTCGGTCGCCGAGGAGCCTGTCGCGGAACTGGTCGAGGAATCCCAGCCCGAAGCCGAACCGGAGCCCGCCCCGCCGCCCGCGGTGCAGACCGCGCTGCCCCCGCCCGCCTCACCCCAGCCCGCCGAGCACACGACGTGGGTGGAGCGCGAGGACTTCCGCCAGCGCTACCTCCGGACGTTCGAAGAGGTGCGCCGCAAGGCGGGCAGCAACTGAGCGCGGCAACTGAGCGCGGCAACCGAGTGGGCTGTGTCGGAAAGTCATCGGTTCACGTCCGAAACTCGCCGGAAAGATGTCGGTGCCTGCTGATATCAATCGATCATGACTTCCGCCACTGATCGCACGAAGCTCTTCCACGCCCTCCACCGGTCCGGTCCGCTCGCCCTCCCCAACGCCTGGGACGTCGCCTCCGCCCTCATCGTCGAGGCGGCCGGGGCCAAGGCCGTCGCCACCACGAGTGCCGGAGTGGCGTGGAGTCTCGGTGCCCCGGACGGCGACGCGCTCGACCGCGATCTGGCCATCGAGCTCGTCGCCAGGATCGCGAAGGCGGTCAGGGTGCCGGTGACCGCGGACATCGAGTCCGGTTTCGGCAGGGACGCGAAGGAGGTCGGCGAGACGGCGAGGGCCGTCGCCGAGGCCGGCGCGTCCGGCGTCAACATCGAGGACGCTTACGGCGCAGGACTCCGTGACGTGCGGGAGCAGCAGGAGCGGCTGAAGGCGGCACGCGAAGCGGCGCCGGATCTCTACATCAACGCGAGGATCGACGTGTACCTGCGCGGCATCGGTGAGCCGCAGGACCGTCTTCAGCACACGCTGGACCGCGCGAAGGCGTACCTGGAGGCGGGCGCGAGTGGCATCTTCGTGCCGGGAGTGACCGACCTCGACACCGTCGAGGAACTGGCCGGGAAGATCGACGCGCCGTTGAACGTCCTGGCGGGTCCGGGTGCACCCGCGGTCCACGAGCTGGGGACCGCGGGCGCTGCCAGGATCAGCGTCGGCACCGCGCTGGCGTCAGCGGCTTACGCGACGGCCAAGAGGGCGGCCGAAGAGCTGCTGTCGAAGGGCACCTATGACAGCACCGAAGAGGGTCTGGGCTACGGCGAGCTGAACGCACTCTTCAAGGATTAGTGCTTCTTGCCACCGCGGAGCTTGCGCAGCAGCTGCTCGGCCTGCGCGCGCTTGCGCGGGTCCTGAGCCATCTGCCGTGCCTTGGCTTGGAGCTTGTGGCCCTGCGGACTGCGCAGGAACCTGGTGATCTTGTCCATGAAACCGGCCATCGGTCCTCCAGGTGTCCGTTACGTCCACTTCAACGGACGGAACAGCACCCGGAGTTCCCGAGGGTCACACCGGCGAAACTGTGATGCCCAGCGCGCCGGGGCCCACGTGGGCGCCGATGGCCGAGCTGACCTGCGTCAACATGAACTGGCGGACGTTGGGCACGCCGGTCCGGAGCTTGCGCAGCAGGCGGGCTGCCTTCTCCGGGGCGTCGAAATGTTCGACGGCCACGTCCACGGTGTCGGTGCCCGCGCGCTTGATCGCGATGTCCAGCATCCGGTTGAGGGCGCGGTCGGCGCCGATCACCTTGTCGAGCGGCGTGATCTGGCCGTCGGCCATCGTCAGCAGCGGCTTCATCGACAGCACACCGCCGACCAGTGCGGCGGCGGCGCCGATGCGGCCGCCGCGGCGCAGGTACTCGAGCGTGTCGACGTAGATCAGCTCGGTGGATCTGTCGAAGCGCCGTTGGGCGGTCGCGAGCACCTTCTCCACGTTGCCACCCGCCTCCGCCACCTTCGCGGCGGCCTGGACCGCGTAGCCGATGCTCATCCCGCAGGTGTGGGTGTCGACGACGTGCACGGGCACGCGGACCTTGGCAGCGGCTTCCCTGGCCGCCTCCACGGTCGCGGACTGGCGGCTCGACACGTGCACGGACACGATCGAGCGAACGCCCGACGCGGCCAGCTCGTTGTACGTCCAGAAGAACGCGCCCGGATCGGGGGGAATCGTCGCGACGGGCACGTTCGAACGCATGGCCGAAACCAGGTCCGGGACCGGGATGCGGGACTCGTCGTCGGTGTGGTCGCCGATCCGCACCTGGATCTGCACCACTTCGATGCCGAGTCGATCAGTCAGCTGCGCCGGGAGGCAGGCCGTGGAGTCGGTCACGATAGCTACTCGCCGGTACATGTCAGCGCAGCCTAGACCCCCGAATGGGTTACGTCTCAAAAGGTGGCGCCACCGGGTGAGAACCATCACGCTTGCGGGGTGCTTGCTGGCGTTTGCAGGGGTGCTACTGGCGGGTAACATCCGGTTTGATGGCAGGGTCGTGAACACTCGGCGGCGCAGTCCCTAGAGTCCTCCGCGCAAGCGTCGCCGCCCGTCCGCAGGAGGTCGAAGAGGACCTATGAACATTGTTGTCCTGGTCAAGCAGGTGCCTGACACCTGGTCCGAGCGCAAGCTCACCGACGCCGACCACACCCTTGACCGCGAATCCGCGGATGCCGTGCTCGACGAGATCAACGAGCGCGCCGTCGAAGAGGCCCTGCTGCTGCAGGAGGCCCACGGTGGCGAGGTGACGGTGATCGCGATGGGTCCCGACCGCGCTACCGACGCCATTCGCAAGGCGCTGTCGATGGGTGCCGACAAGGCGATCCACGTGAGCGACGAGGCGTTGCACGGCTCGGACGTGCTGGCGACGGCGAAGGTCCTCGCGAAGGCGATCGGCACGGTCGAGAACGTCGACCTGGTCATCGCGGGCAACGAGGCGACCGACGGCCGCGCGGGCGCTGTCCCGGCCATCCTCGCCGAGCTGCTCGGCCTGCCGCAGGTCACCCAGCTGCGCAAGGTCACGGTCGAGGGCACGACGATCAAGGGCGAGCGCGAGACCGACGAGGGCGTCGCGTTCCTCGAGGCGTCGCTCCCGGCCGTGGTCTCCGTGACCGAGAAGATCAACGAGCCGCGTTACCCGTCCTTCAAGGGCATCATGGCCGCGAAGAAGAAGCCCGTCTCCACGCTTTCCGTGGCGGACCTCGGCTTCGACGCGTCCGAGGTCGGCCTGTCCGGCGCGTGGACCCAGGTGCTGGAGGCGGCCCCCAAGCCGCCGCGCAGCGCGGGTCAGCGCGTCGAGGACGGTGGCGACGGCGGATCCAAGATCGCCGAGTTCCTCGTCGGCCAGAAGCTCATCTGAGGGAGGGGAAATCATGTCTGAAGTTCTGGTTCTGGTCGACCACGTCGACGGCGAGGTCAAGAAGGTCAGCTACGAGCTGCTGACGGCCGCGGGCCGCCTGGGCACCCCGGCCGCGGTGGTCGTGGGCGCACCCGGCACCGCGTCGAAGATCCGCGAGTCGCTGGGCAAGTACGGCGCCGCGAAGGTCTACGCCGTCGAGTCCGACGACGCCGCCGGCTTCCTGGTGACCCCCAAGGTCGACGCGCTGGCCGCTCTCGCCCCGAACGCGTCCGCGGTGCTCGTCTCCGCGACGATCGAGGGCAAGGAGGTCGCGGGCCGTCTTGCCGTGCGTCTCGGCTCCGGCCTGCTCGTGGACGTCGTCGACATCGAGGCGGACGGCACCGGCGTGCAGTCCATCTTCGGTGGCGCGTTCGTCGTCAAGGCCAAGGTCGGCACCGGCACCCCGGTCATCACCGTCCGCCCCGGCGGCGTCGAGGCCGAGGAGTCCGCGGCGGACGCCGTGCTGGACGAGTCGGTCTCCATCTCCGTGGACGCCGCCAAGTCCGCCCGCGTGACCTCGCGCGAGGCCATCACCGGCGGCGACCGCCCGGAGCTGACCGAGGCCTCGGTCGTCGTCTCCGGTGGCCGCGGCGTCGGCTCGGCCGAGAAGTTCTCGACCGTCGAGGAGCTGGCGGACTCGCTGGGCGCCGCTGTCGGTGCCTCGCGCGCCGCCGTCGACTCCGGCTACTACCCGCACCAGTTCCAGGTGGGCCAGACCGGCAAGACGGTCTCGCCGCAGCTGTACGTGGCGCTGGGCATCTCCGGTGCCATCCAGCACCGCGCGGGCATGCAGACCTCGAAGACGATCGTCGCGGTCAACAAGGACCCCGAGGCCCCGATCTTCGAGATCGCCGACTTCGGTGTCGTGGGCGACCTGTTCAACGTCGCGCCGCAGCTGACCGAAGAGGTCAAGAAGCGCAAGGGCTGAGCACAGCTCTCTCCGGATGGCCGTCCCGCAGCAGCGGGGCGGCCATTCGCCGTTTCCGGGGAGGAACGGTGGATGGTGGCCGGACGAGACTCACCGGCGGGTTTGTCCGGTTCGTGATGCTAAGTGTCGTCAGTGGTTTGTCAGGGGTTTCGCGAAGTCTGTCCGCATCGAAACCGATCTAAGGGGATCAAAATGGGGCAGCTCAAGCGCATGACGACCGTGGTGCTCGGCTTGGCCGTGGCCGCCGGATTCATGACGATCGCCGCCGCGCCGGCCAGCGCGGACCGGCCGTGCACCGGTCGTCAGCAGAAGCTCTACTTCATGGGGGAGAAGGACGCGAACTTCGGCGGTAGCGGCATCGTGACGCTTCTCAACTGTCACGCGACCAAGCGCAGCGCCAGCATCGACGTGTCGCGCGGGTTCGACCCGGACTGCAAGAGCATTCCGTTCGGTGAAACCCGCTCGTTCGAGTACAACCGGCTCAAGGGCATCGCCTCGTACAACAAGCCGAAGTGGTGCTGATCGACCCCACGCAGCACGAAGGCCCCTCCCCGAAACGACCCGGGGAGGGGCTTGTCGCAACTCCGCCCACCCAGACGCGACCACCAGCGGTTAACCCGACTGCCACTGACCAGACATCGTTCTGACCTGCTGCGATTAGCCGACCCGGCTTCACCCTGGTTCGCATGACGCAGCCGGAACTGCTTGTCAGCACCCCCGCCCAGCAGGGCGCGGACGCTCCCCGCTACTCCCTCCTCGTCGCCCGTGACAGCGCGGAGGTCGTCGCCGCGCAGAGACTGCGCTACGAGGTGTTCGCCGGTGAGATGGGGGCGACGCTGCACACCGGCGTGCCCGGCCACGACGTCGACGAGTTCGACCAGTACTGCGACCACCTCGTGGTGCGCGACGACCGCACCGGCGAGATCGTCGGCGGGTACCGGATGCTGCCGCCGGAGCGCGCCAGGGAGGCCGGGCGGCTCTACGGCGACGGCGAGTTCGACCTGACCAACCTGAACGACATCCGCAGCTCCACGGTCGAGACCGGCCGTTCGTGCGTGCACCCCGAACACCGCAACGGCGCCGTCGTCAGCCTCGTGTGGGCGGGCATCGCGCGGTACATGCTGCTCAGCGGCCACAAGTGGCTCGTCGGGTGCGCGTCGATTCCGCTGCAGGACGGCGGCACCTTGGCGGCCGGTGTGTGGGACACGGTGCACGCCAAGCACTACGCGCCCGAGCAGTACCGGGTCACGCCGCACAACCCGTGGGACGTCGACGCGGTCGCACGGCCCGACAAGACCGTGTTGCCGCCGCTGCTCAAGGGCTACCTGCGGCTCGGCGCCAAGATCTGCGGACGGCCCGCGCTCGACGCGGACTTCGGCGTCGCCGACCTCTTCATCCTGCTCGGCATGGACCACGTGGATCAGCGCTACCTGAAGTTCTTCCTGGGGGAGACGTCATGAGCCACGCCTGGATGCCTGCGTCGCCGTGCGGTGACGGGTGCGTCGGCAGCACACCGCAAGAAGTCGCCAAGCTCCGGCAGGTCTGGCGGGCCGTCACGGCCGTCACCGCGATCCTGTGCGGCGCGTGGATCGCCCTCGCACTGCTCCTGCCGGGCAAGCAGCGCGAAAGCGTTGTCCGGCTGTGGTTCCACGCCATCCTGCGGGCGTTCGGCGTGAGGCTGGAAGTCCACGGCGCCAGGAAGTTCCAGGAGATCCCGAAGCGTGGCGTGCTCGTCGCGAGCAACCACGTGTCGTGGCTCGACGAGCTCGCGATCGACTCGGTGCAGCCCGTCAAGATCGTGGCCAAGAAGGACATCAAGAACTGGCCCGTGCTCGGCCCGATCATCACGGCGGTGGGCACGGTCTACCTCGACCGCGAGAAGCTGCGCGAGCTGCCGCGAACCGTGAACGAGCTGGCCACCACGCTGCGCAACGGCAGCGCGGTCGCCATCCACGCCGAGGGCACGACGTGGTGCGGGCTCGCGTCCGGGCACTACAAGCCGGCGTTGTTCCAGGCCGCGCTCGACGCCGGTGTGCCGGTGCGGCCGATCGTGCTGCGCTACCGGATCGGCGGCCACCTGACGACGCAGCCGGCGTTCGTCGGCAGCGACACCCTCATCGACTCGATCCGCCGGGTGCTCAAGGCCCGCGATCTGGTCGTCGAGGTCCACGTGCTGGACGAGATCGCTCCCGGACGCGCAGGCACCCGACGGGAACTGGCGAAACTTGCCGAAGAGCAATCAAACCGCTTGACCTCGACCGAACTGGAGATTGCACCATCTACAGGTGACTCTCACCGCGCGCGAACCATCACGCCTCTGGTCGCCTGAACGCCGCTGGCCCACGACGGGCATCCTCCTGCTGGTCACCCTCTTCGCCTTCGAGGCGATGGGTGTCGGCACGGCGATGCCCACGATGGTCCGCGAGCTGAAGGGCGAGGCGCTGTACGCGTGGCCGTTCCTCGCGAACCTCGCGGCGAGCGTCATGGCCACGGTCTTCTCCGGACGGCTGTCGGACCGCAGAGGCCCCAAGCCCGCAATCCTGATCGGCGTGGTGCTGTTCCTCGCCGGGCTCGTGGTCGCGGGCGTCGCCGAGAACATGGCGGTGTTGCTCGCCGGCCGGGTGCTGCAGGGCTTCGGCGTGGGCTTCCTGATCGTCGCCGTGTACGTGCTGATCGCGGTCGCCTACCCCGAGGACAGCCGGCCCGCCGTGTTCGGCGCGCTGTCCGCGGCCTGGGTGATCCCATCGCTGGTGGGGCCGGCGGTCGCGGGCTGGGCGACCGAGCACCTGAGCTGGCGGTGGGTGTTCCTCGGGATCATCCCGCTCGTGCTGCTCGGGATCGTGCTGCTCGTGCCGGTGCTCAAGAAGCTCCCTCCGCACGCCGAGACCCCGCCGATGAGGAAGTACCTGCCGCTCGCCGCCGTGGCCGTGGGTCTGGGCGTGGTGGGCCTGAGCTGGGGTTTGCAGCACCGCACGTGGTGGCTGATCGCCGTGGCGTTGCTGCTGCTGGCACCCGCGCTGCGCGTCCTGCTGCCCAAGGGCACGCTCCTCGCCCGCCGCGGCCTCCCCGTCACGATCCTCGCGCGCGGCCTGCTCGCGGGCACGTTCTTCGCGGTCGAGGGCTTCATCCCGCTGACGCTGTCCGTCGTGCACGGCTACTCGCCCCTGGAGGCGGGGATTCCGCTGACGCTGAGCGCGCTCGGCTGGGCGAGCGCGTCGATGTGGGCGTCGAGGCACCCCGAGATCGAACGTCACACGCTCGTCCGCACCGGGTTCCTGTTCGTCGCGACCGGTGTCGCGGCCGTGACGCTCATCGCACCCACGTGGGGCCCGGCCTTCCTCACGCCGGTCCTGTGGGCTGTGGCGGGCGCGGGCATGGGCATGGCGACGTCCAGCGTCGGCGTGCTGATGATGGCGGCATCACCCGAGGCCGACCGGGGTTTCAACTCGGCGGCGCTGCAGATCTCGGACATGCTGTTCTCGGCGACCATGATCGGACTCGGCGGTGTGCTCGTCGTGGCGACGGCGCCGACCGCGGGCGTGGTGGTGCTCAACCTGTCGATGGCGGCGTTGGCGGTGGTGGGAGCGATTCTGACCGGGCCCCGCATGCGGGCTACCCTTGAGACCTGATGGCTTATCTCGACCACGCGGCCACGACCCCCATGCACCCGCAGGCGGTCGCGGCCATGACCGAGGCGTTGTCCACCACGGGCAACGCCTCGTCGCTGCACACCTCCGGCAGGCGGGCGCGGCGGGCGATCGAAGAGGCCCGCGAGAACATCGCCGACGCCCTGGGCGCCCGGCCGTCCGAGGTGCTGTTCACCGGCGGCGGCACGGAGAGCGACAACCTCGCGGTCAAGGGCATCTACTGGGCGAGCGGCCGTCGCCGTGTGCTGGCATCGGCCGTGGAGCACCACGCCGTGCTGGACGCCGTCGAGTGGCTTGAGCAGCAGGGCGCCGAGGTCACCTGGCTGCCCACCGACCGCTTCGGGCGAGTCTCCCCGGAGTCGGTGGCCGAGGCGCTGGACGACGACGTAGCGCTCGTCACCACGATGTGGGCGAACAACGAGGTCGGCACCATCAACCCCGTGCACGACATCGCCGCCGTGTGCGCCGCACGCGGTGTGCCGTTCCACACGGACGCCGTGCAGGCCGTGGGCGCGGTCCCGGTCGATTTCGCCGCTTCCGGCGCCTCCGCGCTGACCATGACCGGCCACAAGGTCGGCGGGCCCTACGGCATCGGCGTGCTGCTGCTCGCACGGGACGTGAAGTGCACGCCGTTGATGCACGGCGGCGGCCAGGAGCGTGACGTCCGGTCCGGCACCCTCGACGTGCCGTCGATCGTCGGCCTGGCGCGCGCGGTGCGGATCTCGGTGGAGGAACAGGCTTCCCGGGCCGCCGAGATCGCGGCGTTGCGGGACGAACTGATCGCGTCGGTGCGCGCGGTGGTGCCGGACGTGATCGTGAACGGCGACCCGGCGTACCGCCTGCCCGGCAACGCGCACCTGACGTTCCCCGGCTGCGAGGGCGACAGCCTGCTGATGCTGCTCGACGCGCGCGGCGTCGAGTGCTCGACGGGCTCCGCGTGCACGGCCGGCGTCGCGCAACCGAGCCACGTGCTGCTCGCGATGGGCGTCGAACCGGCGTTGGCGCGCGGATCGCTGAGGTTCTCGCTCGGGCATACGTCGACCCGAGCGGACGTTGAGAAGCTGGTGTCGGTCATCGGACCGGTGGTGGAGAGGGCCCGCACGGCGGGCCTGGCAGGCATGAGGCGGTCCCGGAAGGTGGTCAAGCAGTGAAGGTCCTCGCGGCGATGAGCGGTGGTGTCGATTCCGCGGTGGCGGCGGCACGCGCCGTCGAAGCGGGACACGACGTGACGGGCGTGCACCTGGCGTTGTCGGCGAAGCCCGGCACCCTGCGCACGGGCGCCCGTGGCTGCTGCACGATCGAAGACGCCCACGACGCCCGCCGCGCCGCGGACCTGATGGGCATCCCGTTCTACGTCTGGGACTTCGCCGAGCGCTTCACCGAAGAGGTCGTGGAGGACTTCGTCGCGGAGTACGCGGCAGGTCGCACGCCGAACCCGTGCCTGCGCTGCAACGAGCGGATCAAGTTCGAGGCGTTGCTGGACAAGGCGATCGCCCTCGGCTTCGACGCCGTCTGCACCGGCCACTACGCGCGCCTGGAGATGGTCGACGGCCGTCCCGAGCTGCGCCGTTCCGCCGACATGGGCAAGGACCAGTCCTACGTGCTGGCGTCGCTGACCGCGGACCAGCTCGCGCACGCGATGTTCCCGCTGGGCGATACGCAGAAGGACGACGTGCGCGTCGAGGCGGCGTCTCGCGGGCTTTCCGTCGCGAAGAAGCCGGACAGCCACGACATCTGCTTCATCCCGGACGGTGACACGCAGAAGTTCCTGGCGGGCCGCATGGAGACCAAGCCGGGCCTGCTGATCGACGACGCGACCGGCGCGGTGCTGGGCCGCCACGCGGGCGTGCACGAGTTCACCGTCGGGCAGCGCAAGGGCCTCGGCATCGACGGTCCCGCCGCCGACGGCCGGCCGCGGTACGTGCTGGCGCTGGAGCCGGTGTCCGGGAACGTGCGGGTCGGTGCGGTCGAAAAGCTCGCGGTGACCGGGATTTCCGCTTCGTCGCCGGTCTCGCACGTCGAGCTGGACGGACCCGTCGAGTGCGTCGCGCAGGTGCGCGCGCACGGAGGCACGGCTCCGGCCGTCGCCGAACTGGTCGACGGCGTGTTGCGGGTGCAGTTGCGGGAGCCGTTGAAGGGCGTGGCGCCCGGTCAGGCCGTGGCGATCTACCGCGAGGACGCGGCGGGCGACATCGTGCTGGCCAGCGCGACGATCGACGCGACCAGCTAATTCGCTTGTAGGGCTGGGAAAGCGGATCTAGCGTTCGCGGCGTGACGTTCATCGACACGGCGTTCGCCGACACGCAGGACCTCGCGGTGCGGGCTCGCAGCGCGTTCCGGTGCTTCGTCAGCCCCGCGGACCGGCGGAAGCTGATCGGTCGTGCCCGGCGCAACGACGAGCCGGTGTGGGTGGTGTCGCCGCTGCGCCGCCTCGGGGCTCGCCGGTTCCGCCGGACTAGCTGGGACGCCACTCCGAATTCGCTCCGCACAGGAGCACGCAGGGCAGCTCACTCGACACATCGCCCCTGAGGAACGAGGCGAACGCCGCCGCACCGGCGGGTTCGACCGCGATCCTGAACTCCTCCCACAGCCGGTCGCGCGCCGAGAGGATCTCCGCGTCGGTGACCAGCGCCGAGGAAACGTTGTGCTGCTTCAGGATTTCCAGTGACAACGAGCCCGCACGCGTGGCGCCGAGCGCGTCGGCGGCGATGGAGTTGACCACGGAGTCGACGGGTTCGCCGGCCTCCAGGGCGTTGTGCATCGCGCAGCAGTTCTCGGGTTCGACGGCGACGACGTGCCGTCCGCCGGACGCCAGCGCGGCACCCGCGACGAGTCCGCCGCCGCCGACCGCGACGAAGATCGTGTCGACGTCCGGGGCGTCCTCGACGATCTCCTGCGTGACCGTGGCCTGGCCCTCGATCACCGTCCGGTCGTTGTACGCCTCGATGTACGGCAGATCGAGCTCGCGGGCGGCCGCGGCGGCTTCGGCGTAGGTGTTGCCGTGACGGATCAGCTTGGCGCCCAACGCTTCGATGCGCCTGGTCTTGGTCTCGGGCGCGGTCACCGGGACGAACACGGTGGCGTGTGCGCCGAGCAGCTGGGCGGCCTGGGCGACGGCGATGCCGTGGTTGCCGCCGGACGCGGTGACGACCTCGGAGACGTTGAGCGACAGCAGGGTGTTGACGGCGCCACGCAGCTTGAACGAGCCGGTGAGCTGGAGGTGCTCCAGTTTGAACACGAGCGGTCGACCGTCTGCTGACACGCGCATGATCGGGGTCCGGCGGACGTACCGCGACAGCGTTCTCATGAGACCAGCTTCCACAAGAACTGCACGAGAGTCACGAGACCCAGCAGGAAACACACCAGGACGAACGTGCCGCCGGCCATGACGACCAGGCAGGCGCCCCAGGACGTCTCCTCGTTCGGCGTCGCGTCGAGTTCGTGCTGCAGTTCGACCCGCGCCTCCAGGTACAACGCGGCGAGGCGGGTGCGGGCGGTCTCGGTCGGCGCCTCGTCGACGCGGCCCTGCCATGAGAGCGCGACCAGACGGGCGTCTGCGCGGCGGTAGGCGCGTTCGAAGGCCACGAGTTCCTCGGGGTCGCGGTCCTCGGAGAGATAGGTCCAGCGACCTGCCTGTGCCGGCTGGCCGAGCACCCGGTAGACCTCGGCGAGACGTTCCCTGAGGTCGAGCCGCCGCGGGTAGGTGCCGACGAGTCCGGCGACGCGCTGACGTGCGCTGAGCACGCTCGCGAGGTCGCCTCTTCGTAGCTCCTCGGCCGCTTTGTGGAGCGTCAGCTCTACCGGCATGAAGATTAGTTTTGCAGGTAGGGCTAGCTTTGACCCGTGTTCGGCCTATCGCTGCTGGTCTCCGGCCTCGCCTGGTGGCTGGGTCTGTACCTGCTCGCCCGCGACCCTCGCAAGCCGCTGCTGTGGTGGGCGGGCGCGGGGATGATCGGCTATTCGGCGGCCGTCGTGGCGCCACATCCCGTGGTCATCGGGGTACCGGCGCTGGCCTGGACGGGTGCGGTCCTGTTGCTCTGCCGGCCCGAGTTGATCAGGTGGTGGCTGCTCGCACTGCTGCCGTTCTTCGCCGCGTCCTTCTTCGTGCCATGGATCGCATTGCTTCCCATGGCCGTGGCCACGGTTCTAGCCATAAGAAAACGTGCTTACTTTTCACTCGTTGGGGTGATGTTCGGCCTTTCCGCGGGTGCGTTCCTGCTGGGCCTGCTGCCCGACGCGATCACGCTGCCGTCGCTCGGGTTCGACGTGGTGGTGTTCGGCGTGCTGGTCGCCGTCACCGACGCCGTCGAGGAGGGCGAGTCGATCCGCGCGGACATGCTGCGGTCGTTCGTGATCTCGGCCTTCACGGCGGTGCTGTTCGGGTCGCAGGTGATCTTCTTCGGTGGGCAGGAGTTGCTCGTCTTCACGACGGTGGCGGCGGCGATCGCGGTCCAGGTGCTGGCGAACCCGCTCGCCTTGTTGGTCGACCGTCTCGCCGTGCCCGCGGTCGCGGCGGAACGCGCCGAGCTCCGTGACGCCGCCGAGTCGTTGCCGAAACGCCGGCCGCTGGTGACCGAGGACGAGGCGGAGTTCGCCCGGCTCACCCGCAAGGCTCTGAGCCATTACGGCGATCTCGGAAAACTCGTCGCGAGCCCGTTGATCGCACTGACCGACGAGGGTCCGCCGCTGGATCGAGCCGCGCAGTTGAAGAGCATGCTGCTGGCTTCCATTCAACGACTCAAGCCTCTTGGCGGCGATTTCGGCACGAGCGACGAATGGCGTTACTACAACGCCGTGTACTTCTACTACGTCAAGGGAATCCGCCCCTATTCGGTCCGGACCAAGCGCGAGGACCTCGACGCGGAGGACCGCCGCGCGCTGCAGTGGTTCGTGACACAGGTCCCCGAACGCACGCTCCACAACTGGCAGAACGCCGCCGCACGCCTGGTCGCGGCGGACCTGATGGCAGGAGTTGGCAGCGCTTGACGTGGTGTTGGCAGCGTTGGGCGGGCCATGGTCGGGCCATGTTGAAATTCGCCTTGAAACTCGACGGTGTCGCTTCGTTCGCACTCGGCCTGCTGACCCTGCTGATTCGCCCGGAAGTCGGAATGCCGGTGGGCTGGCAGATCGGACTCGGTTCTTTCTGCGTGATCTACGGCGTGGGCGTGTTCTTCCTGGGAACCCGCGCCACGCCTGACCGCCGAATCGTGCTGCTGGTCATCATCGGAAACCTGGTCTGGGCCGCCGACAGCATTCTGGCCGCGGAAATGAGCTGGTTCCCGCTCACCGGCGCCGGCGTCGCGCTGGTGCTGGCTCAGGGACTCGCGGTGCTCGGCTTCGCGGTGCTGCAGTTCATCGGCCTCAGGAGCGCAGGGTCCGCGACCGACCGCGGAACTCAGCCACGATCTCGCTCCCACGCCTGACCGTGATGTCGTAGATCCCGCTCCGGCGGAACCGGGTCCGTTCCACCGCCTCCGCCACCAGCTCGTCGCCCTCGTGCACGGGCCGGATGAAGTCGATCTCGGCCGTGGCGGCGACGGTGACGGACCCGGCCCTGTTGCAGGCGCAGGCGAACGCGCTGTCCGCCAGCAGGAACACATAACCACCGTGCGCGATGCCGTGGCCGTTGATCATGTTTTCCGCGACCGTCATCCGCAGCGAGGCATAGCCGTCGCGCAGCTCGACGGGCTCGATGCCCAGGGCGGTGGACGCCTTGTCGGCGGCGAGCATCTCGGCAGGACCATTCATTCGTGGCAGCGTAATCACTCTGAAGGTGGTGTCACGCAGCGTTCGAGCCGCCTTACTGTCCGACAGGCTTGATCGCTCAACATCGGAGGTGGGCACCATGGGTGGTTGTTCTTGCTGTGGCGGTTGCACGGGTCCGGGCTGCGGTTGCTGCAGCTCTTGCTGAGCGCTTCAACGGAATGAGGAAGGCCGTTGCGGGGACGGAAGTTCCCGCAACGGTCTTCGCTCCGCAGGGGCGAAATCAGCCCGCGTAGGTCTTGAACATGTTCGTGAATTCCCAGTTGGCCTGCGAGATTCCACTGCACGTGGGCGAAACACCGCCGCCGGGGCACGAACCGTTGTCGCGGCCGGCCGACCAGAACGCGATCCGTCCGACGTGGTTGGCCTTCGCGTAGTCGACGACCTTGCGCGCGTCGGCCTGCGTGGTCGTCGGGCCGGTGTCGTTGCGTCCGATCATCGGCGTGAGGCCCAGCAGTGCCTTCAACTGCGCGTCGGACTTCGACGGCCAGATGGCGCGCATCTGTCCGAGGGTGGCGGTGGCGGCGTTGACCATCGCGTCGCCCCAGCTGCCCGTGTAGCCGAAGTTCATCAGCATCGGGTTCACGAGGACGTTGACGCCCTTGGCGGCCGCGTCCTTCAGCACGTCCACCGAGTACGGGTCCATGCCGTAGTCCTGGCCCTGGATGCGCATCGTGTAGCTGACGGTGGTGCCGCGGGCGTCCTGCAGCTTCTTCAGCGCCGCGTTCACGGTGGCCTGCGGGATCGTGGCTTCCACGTCGACGTCGATGCTGTTCGAACCCACGGCGTCGAGCACGGCCACGTAGGCGTTGTACAGCGAGTCGACGGACGTGCAGACGTGCTCCAGGTACGGGCCCATGGCGCCGCCGGTCGCGACGATGACGCTGCCGCCTTGGGCCTTCAGGGCCTTCGCGTCGTTCACGATGCGGCTGTCGTTCAACGGCACCGTGCCGCCCCACGCGGGTGCGCAGCCAGAGGACGAGCCCAGCGCGAACGCGAGCGTGAAGTGCTTCTGGCCGGTCGCGTTGGCCACGTCGACGAGTGACGGCGTCGGCATGGTGATGTCGATGTACGGAGCGACGAGCGCGCTACCGGGCGTGGGCGGCACATCGGACGTCGTGGTGGTGGTCGGCCCGGTCGTTGTCGTGGTCGTCGTGGTGGTCGTGGTGCCACCACCGCCGCCGCACGGAACGCCGTTGAGCTTGCAGTTCGTGGGCAACGCCGAGCCGCTCACCAGGAAGCCGAAGCTGGTCGAGGCACCCGCGGCGACGTTGCCGTTGTACTCGCGGTGGGTGAACGTGTGGTGGTTGCCGCTGCTGGTCGCCGTGGCGTCCCAGTACGAGCCGAGGGTCGCGCCGGCGAGGTCGAACTCCAGCTTCCAGCCGGTCAGCGCGGTCGTGCCCGCGGTGATCGTGAACTTGCCCTGGTAGCCGGAGCCCCAGCTCGAGTCCTGGCTGAACGCGGCGGATTCACCGGCCGCGGAGGCGGTGGGAGCCATGGCGACGAGTCCGGCCACCAGTGCGGTGGCGGCCCCGGCGGCGAAAAGCGCAAAGCGGGCCATCGGGTGTGGTCCTTCCGGCAGGGGAGGAAGGGAGTGGTGCAGGACCACGGGGCGCGTCGCGGTCCTGCACCACGTGCAGGGAGGCGCCCGTACGTTCAGCGCCTGCTCAATCACGGTAAGTGGCCTAGACCACAGCGTCAATGGGTCTAGACCTCTTCTGTCTGCCGGACAGTGGAACAATTCGGCGGGTGCGTGGAGCAACTGGAATCGGATCGCTGCCCGGAACCGACATCGACGAGGCGGCGCGTGTCGTCGTCGGAGAACTGCCTGAGCTGCCGCACGTCCCGGAGCTGCCTGGCCGGGGAGTCGGCGCGGACATGATCGGGCGCACCGCCGGCCTGCTCGTCGACCTCGCGATCGAGGTCGTCACCTCCGGCTACCGGGTGAACCCGCGCCCCGGCCGTGACCACCGCCGTGCCGTGGATCTGCTGCGAGGTGACCTGGACGCGTTCGACGAGGCGTTGGAACGTGCCGGTGCGCAGCCCGAGACGGTCAAGGTGCAGGCCGTCGGGCCGTGGACGTTGATGTCGAACATCGAACTGATGCGCGGCCATCGGGTGCTCACGGACCCAGGTGCGGTCAAGGAGTTCGCCGCGTCGCTCGCCGAGGGCCTCCAGCAGCACGCGGCCGAGGTCGCCAAGCGCACCAAGGCGAAGGTCGTCGTGCAGATCGACGAACCGGGCCTGCCGGCCGTGCTGCAGGGCCTGCTGCCGACGCCGTCCAAGCTCGGCACCGTGCCCGCGGTGCCGGGACCGGACGCGCGCAACGTGCTCGCCGTGGTGATCGAGGCCTTGAAGGACCACGAGGTGATCGTGCACTGCTGCGCGCCGCACCCGCCGTTCACGCTGCTGCGCGAGGCGGGCGCGACGGCCATCTCGTTCGACGCGACGCTGATCAAGGGTGCAGAGGCGCTCGACGAGATCGGCGAGACGTGGGAGGCGGGTACGACGCTGGCGCTCGGCCTGGTGCCGAGCCTCGACCCCGGCGTGCCGGTCGCGTTGAAGGACGTCGGGCAGCGGGCGTTCATGCTGGTGGACCGTCTCGGCTTCCCGAGGTCGATCCTCGCCGAGAAGGCGCTGCCCACTCCGACGTGCGGTCTAGCGGGTGCTACGTCCACTTGGGTCAAACGCGCGCTGGCTCTGACCCGTGACCTCTCCTCGTCATTTTTGGAGCCGCCTGAGGGCTGGTGATGTCCGGTTTGTGCGGCTAGTCTGCTGCGAACTATTAGGAAACTTTCTTAACCGAAGGCCAATCGCCGGGCCTGGACCGGGAGTTCCCCACATGCGCATCAGACTCGCGGCACTCGTCGCCGCAGTGCTCACAGGCGTGGTCGTGGCGCCTGCACAGGCCGCGCCCACCGGCCAGATCCGGCTGGATCAGGTCGGGTTCGGCACCTCCGAGCAGAAGCACGCCTACGTGCTCGGAGGCGCCGCGAACACCAGGTTCTCCGTCGTGGACAGTCGCGGCCGCACCGTGCTCACCGGTAGGACGGGCGCCTCGACGGGCTCGTGGAGCGAGAAGTTCCCCGCGGTGCACCCGATCGACTTCTCCAAGGTCAGGGCGCCGGGAACGTACCGGATCAAGGTCGGCACGACGACCTCGCCGGCGTTCAAGGTCGACTCGCTGAAGAAGCTGTTCTCGCCGGTCGCGCACAACACCGTCGAGTTCTTCCAGGCGCAGCGAGACGGCGCCGACGTCGTCCCTGGCAGGCTGAACCGCAAGCCCGCCCACCTCACCGACCGCGAGGCGCTCGTCTACGAGACGCCGGTGTTCGCGGGCGAGGGCGGTGACCAGATCGCGGCGCCGTTGAAGCCGACGGGCGCGAAGGTCGACCTCGAAGGCGGCTGGTTCGACGCGGGTGACTTCGTGAAGTTCACGCACGCCTCGTCGTACTCGACCGCGTCGATGCTGCTGGCGTTGCGCAACAAGCACAACGACGCCCTCTACGACGAGGCCAAGTTCGGCCTCAAGTGGCTCGACAAGGCGTTCGACGAGAAGACCGGCACGCTCTACGCGCAGGTCGGCATCGGCACGGGCTCCGAGGAGTTCGGCTTCGTCGGCGACCACGACGTGTGGCGCCTGCCCGAGGCCGACGACAAGCTGAACGTGAAGCCGGGCGACAGCGAGTACTTCATCAAGTACCGCCCGGTGTTCCGCGCGAACGCCGCCGGCGAGAAGATCAGCCCGAACCTCGTCGGCCGCGTGGCCGGGTCGTTCGCGCTGGCCGCGCAGATCGCGGCCGACCGCAACCCGCGGGTCGCGCGTTCGTACCTGGACAAGGCCGCGCAGCTCTTCGCCCTGGCCAAGACCTCGGACGTCGGCGAGCTCGTGACGGCGTTCCCGCACGCGTACTACCCGGAAGAGTCGTGGACCGACGACATGGAGTTCGGCGCCACCCAGCTCGCCCTGGCCGCGAAGGCGTTGCACGACAAGCGCTACAGCCAGTTCGCGAAGGCCGCCACGCACTGGGCCAAGGAGTTCCTGGCGACGCAGGACCCCGACACGTTGAACGTCTACAACATCTCCGCGCTCGGCCACGCCGACCTCGCGCCGTTGCTGAAGAAGGGCATCCCTGGCGCCGAGGTGACCGAGAAGCAGGTCGTCGGCGACATCCAGCGCCAGCTGCAGAAGGGCGCGGACGCGGCCAAGACGTCGCCGTTCCGCACCGCCGCCAACGTCGAGACCTGGGACGTCGGCTCGCGCACGTTCGGGTACATCACCACCGCCGCGCTGTACGAGAAGGTCACCGGCGACAAGTCGTACGAGACCTTCGGCACCCAGCAGCGGGGCTTCGCCCTCGGCACCAACGCCTGGGGCACGTCGCTGATCGTCGGCGTCGGCACGAAGTTCCCCGAGTGCCCGCACCACCAGGCCGCGAACCTCTCGGGTTCGCCCAACGGCGGCTCGAAGGTGCTGGTCGGCGCCGTGATCAACGGCCCGAACGACGCCACCCTGTTCGGCGACCTCGGTGACATGCCGGCGGGTTCCGTCGACTGCACCAAGCCCTACACGCTCGAGTTCAACTCCGAGAAGTCCGTGTTCGCCGACGACCTGCGCTCGTGGCCGAGCTCCGAACCGGCCATCGACTTCACGGCGACGGGAGTGCTCGGCTTCTCGCTGATCGCGAACTCCTGAGTGGCGCCGGCGCGGGACTGGGTGTCCAATTCGGACTTGTGCTCAGGCTCGCGCTGGTCTTCTTGCTGCTCACGGCCGGTACGGCGCATGCGCTGCCGGTGAAGGTCTCCTGCCGAGTTCCCGGCGTGCACGATGCGGACGTCATCCGTGTCGTGCACGCCGTCGGTCTTTCTCGGGGCGTGAGCGACAAGGTGATGCTCGCCGGGTTCGAGGCCGGGTGGGTCGAGTCGCACATGAACAACCTCGACTGCGGCGACGCGGACTCGCTGGGCGTGTTCCAGCAGCGGCCGTCGATGGGCTGGGGCGCGCCCGAGCAGATCATGGACGTCTCCTATGCCGCGGGCCGGTTCTTCGAGTACGCGGTGCGCGTCGACCGGCCTGATCTCTCGGCCGGGTTGCTGGCTGATGCCGTGCAGCGGTCGTGCTGCCCGGAGCGGTACGACCAGGCGGAGGCGCGCGCGGGTTCGATGCTGCGGCAGGCCTGGCAGGGAGGTCCCGAGGTGGTGGCCGGCGTCCTGCACGTCGTGGAGGACGGCGATGTCTGGGCCGATGGCGCGCGGCTGAGCACGTCGGGTGCCTTCGTCGGGCGTCCTTCGGTGGCCGGCCGGGTCGTGTTCGCCCGAACCGCCCGTGGCGAGGTCATGGCGCTCGCGGACGGGACGTGGCGGTCGGTGGCGTCGGGCGTGGCCGGCGACCCCGAGGCCGTGGTCCGTCCTGATGGGACGGTCGACCTGTACGCGGTGCTGGCCGACGGCAGCGTCGCGAAGATGAGCTCCGGATGGCAGGCTTTGAGCCCGGCCGGGTTCGCCACCGGCAAGCCGTCCGTGATCGCCTACCCGGACGGGTCCGCGGCCGTCTACGTCCGCTCCGGCACCAAGCTCATGGCCGGCGCCGCCGGCACGTGGCGCGAGATCGCCCAGGGCCTCGACGCCTCACCCGAAGCGGTGCTCCGTCCAGACGGAACGATCGGCGTCCACACCTTGATCGACGGACGCCCGCACCGCCTCACCACGACCTGGGAACCATTGGGCGAAGGCCGTTTCATCGACACCGTGTCCGCACAGGCAGATGGCACGGTCTACGCGCGCACGGCCGAAGGCAAGGTGCTCAAAGTCGGTTGAACGGCTCCGCATATCGGAACGCCCCGGCAGGCACGTCACCGAACAACCGGGCCTGGAAGTGCGGCGCCCACGCGGAGACCGGCGGCGTGATCCCGAACTCCGAAGCGAGCCGGAACCCGAACCGCGAGTAGTACCTGGGGTCACCCAACAGGATGACCGCGCGCTCGCCCCGAGCCTCCGCCGCACCCAGAACCGCGTGCACCAACGCCGACCCGATACCCACCCGTTGGTGTGAAGGATGCACGGCGATCGGCCCGAGCCCGAGCACCGGCACCTCGTCGATGTACCCGCGCGTGCACACGACGTGCCCGAGCACCTCGTCCTCCACCAGCGAGAACTCCGGGATCCAGCCCTCGTCCGCGCGCAGCCAGTCGATCAGCGTGGCCTCAGGCCCGTTCTTGAACGCGAGATCGGTGACGGCGCGAATGGCGTCGATGTCTGCGGGCGTCTCCCGCCGGATCAGCATGACGCGCACTGTGGCCAAACCCGTCGTCGCGCGCCACTCAGTTTTCGCCCCCATACTCCGCAGCGTGGTCGTGAGACAGACCTTGATGGTGTGCGTACTTGCCGTGCTGGCCTATCTCGGCGTGTGGTGGGCGTTCAGCGGAACCGACGAACCCGCCCGGACGGCACCGGAGTCCCTGTTCCTCACCGACTACTCCAAGGCGGAGAAGGGCAGTTGCGTGAGGTTCGAGGGCCCCGGCGAGAACGATCTGGGCCTCACCGTCGTCGACTGCGGCGGCGGCCGGGCCGCGCTGAAGGTCGGCACCGTGCTGACCGCGACCAGCGCGGAGTGCCCGCGCGGTGACTACAAGGTGTTGCGCGACACCAGGCACGACGCCGCCCTGTGCCTGATGCCCAACGCCGCGCGGGGAGACTGCTTCGAGCTCGACACCGACGATCTGCAGAGGTCCGTCGTGTCCAAGTTCGACTGCGCGGCGCCGCGGGTGAACGTGCAGGTCGTCGACGTGGCGGAAGAAAGTTGCCCCGAAGAGGCCGAACTCGGTGTTCCCTATGAGGACATGACGCTCTGCCTGAGGAGGGTGCGTTGATCGTCTTCGAGGGTCCCGCCGAGTTCGACGCGTGGCTGCACGAGAACGGCGCGAACGAGACCGAGCTGTGGCTCAAGTACGCCAAGAAGGGCTCGGGGATCAAGACGATCACCTACGGCGAGGCGCTGGACGTCGCCTTGTGCCACGGGTGGATCGATGGACTCACCCGGTCCGTGGACGAGACCTGGTACTCGCAGCGGTGGACGCCTCGACGTCCGAAGAGCAAGTGGTCCAAGCGCAACTGCGGCAAGGTCGAGGAGCTGATCGCGGCGGGCAAGATGCTGCCGGCCGGGCTCAACGAGATCGAGAAGGCCAAAGCGGACGGGCGCTGGGACGCGGCCTACGCGGGTCCGGCGACGATCGAGGTGCCGGACGACCTCACCGAGGCGCTCAAGGCCAATCCCAAGGCGGCCGAGTTCTTCAAGACGTTGAACAGTCAGAACAGGTACGCCGTGCTGCTGCGCATTCACGACGCGAAGAGGCCGGAGACGCGGCAGAAGCGCATCGCTCAGTTCGTTGAAATGCTGGCGGAGGGGCGCAAGCTCTACTCTTGAACATCATGAAGTGGTTCCGCCGCAGCAAAGCCGAAGACGTCGTCCCCGCACACCTGCCGAACGCCGAGGAAGCCGCACAGCGGTTCTGGGAGCGGTGGTTCGAGCTGGTACCGGTGGTCAGCGCGGCGCTCGGGGACGGCGAACCGCATCGGGTCGAGGACGAGCTGCGGGACCTCGTGAGCTCGTTGCACCCGGACCTCGTGTTCTCTCTCGAGCAGGGCCACATGGCGATGTACGCGCTGGTGATCACCGGTCAGGAAGACCCGAGGCTGCGCCCGTACACCGACGCGTGGATCGACGCCGCGCCGCCGTCGGACATGGTGTGGGAGTTCCACGACTCGGTGCCGCCGGTGCCGGACCCGACCGAGGTGATCGTGAACCTCGGACAGGTGAAGATGCGGCTGGGGGACTACCGGGTGGTGGCACAGGTGGACGGTGACGTCGTGGACGTCGCGGTCTACCACCCGGCGCTCGCGGACCTGAGCGACCAGCACCGGCGGACGATGACGTTCCTGCCGCTGGACGTCACTCTCGGCGAGCGACTGGCGGGGGAGCGGTTGCGGCGCGTGGAGACCGCGGAGCTGGAGCCGCAGGGCACGATCAGCCTGCTGGAGCTGCGTTCTCTGGTCAGGGAACTCGCCGGGCGAACCGAGCGCTGAAAACTGTCAGACCTGGTCACTAAGCTGTGGGACGTGACCAGCGAGAGCCTTGAAGACGTCCCGGCAGAGGTCCGCGAGCGGCATGCCGTGCTCGCGGAAGAGGTGCGCTCGCACCAGTTCCGCTACTACGTGCTGGACGATCCGATCGTCACCGATGGTGAGTTCGACGGTCTGCTGGGGCAGCTGGAGGCGTTGGAGGCCGAGCATCCCGGCCTCGCGACGCCCGAGTCGCCGACGCAGCTGGTCGGCGGCACGTTCTCGACCGAGTTCAAGGCGGTCGACCACCTGGAGCGCATGCTCAGCCTGGACAACGTCTTCGCCCAGGACGAGCTGACGGGGTGGTTCGAGCGCGTTCAGAAGGAGATCGGCTCCGGCACGCACTTCCTGTGCGAGCTGAAGATCGACGGCCTCGCGATCAACCTGCTCTACGAGAAGGGGCGGCTGACGCGGGCGCTCACCCGTGGCGACGGCCGCACCGGCGAGGACGTCACGCTGAACGTCCGCACGATCGCCGACGTTCCGGTGGTGCTGAAGGGTTCCGCCGAGTATCCGGTGCCGGAGCTCGTCGAGGTGCGCGGCGAGGTCTTCTTCGCGGTGGAGGATTTCCTGGCCCTGAACGCCTCGCTGGTCGAGCAGGGCAAGCCGCCGTTCGCGAATCCGCGCAACACGGCCGCGGGGTCGTTGCGGCAGAAGGATCCGAAGGTCACCGCGTCGCGCAAGCTGCGGATGATCTGTCACGGCATCGGCAAGACCGAGGGCTTCGAGGTGGCCAGCCAGTCGCTGGCCTACGAGGCACTGAAGGCGTGGGGCCTGCCGACTTCGCCGCACACCGAGGTGCTCACCGACCCGGCGGACGTTCGCAAGAAGGTCGAGTACTGGGGCGAGCACCGGCACGACGCGGTCCACGAGATCGACGGCCTCGTGATCAAGGTCGACGAGGTCTCTCTGCAACGGCGCCTCGGCACGACGTCGCGGGCGCCGAGGTGGGCCATCGCCTACAAGTACCCGCCGGAAGAGGCCACCACCACGTTGCTGGACATCCAGGTCCAGGTCGGCCGCACGGGCCGCGTGACGCCGTTCGCGCTGATGGAGCCGGTGAAGGTGGCCGGTTCGACGGTCGCGCGGGCCACGCTGCACAACGGGTCCGAGGTCAAGCGCAAGGGCGTGCTGATCGGCGACCGCATCGTCATCCGCAAGGCGGGCGACGTGATCCCCGAGGTGCTCGGCCCGGTGCTGGCCGCGCGCCCGGCCGACGCGCGCGAGTTCGTGATGCCGACCCGCTGCCCCGAGTGCAACTCGGTGCTGCGGGCGATGAAGGAGGGTGACGTCGACATCCGCTGCCCCAACGCGGAGACGTGCCCCGGTCAGCTGCGCGAACGCCTGGCGTACCTGGCCTCCCGCGCCGCGCTCGACATCGAGGTGCTCGGCTACGAGGCGGCCGCCGCGATCACCGAGTCCACGATCTACACGAACGAGGCCGACCTGTTCGACCTCGACGCCGACGCGTTGCGGCAGGTCGAGCGCTTCACGACCAAGAAGGCCGGTGAGCTGTCCGCGAACGCGGTGAAGCTGCTGGACAACCTGGAGGCGGCCAAGGAGCGTCCTCTGTGGAGGGTGCTGGTCGCGCTGTCGATCCGCCACGTCGGCCCGACGGCCGCCCGCGCGCTGGCGCAGCAGTTCGGCTCGATGGACGCGATCATCGAGGCTCCGGAAGAGGCGCTGGCCGGTGCCGAGGGAGTCGGGCAGACCATCGCGACGGCCGTGGTCGAGTGGCGCGAAACGGAGTGGCGCCAAGGCGTCGTGGAGCGCTGGCGGGCCGCGGGCGTGCGGATGGAGGACGAGCGCGACGCGTCCATCGTCCGCAACCTCGAAGGTCTGTCCATCGTGGTCACCGGCTCGCTGACGGAGTACTCGCGCGACTCGGCCAAGGAGTCGATCCTCGCCCGCGGCGGCAAGGCGGCGGGCTCGGTCTCCAAGAAAACCGCTTTCGTCGTGGTCGGCGACTCGCCAGGATCCAAGTACGACAAGGCCGTCTCGCTGAAGGTCCCGGTCCTCGACGAGGCGGGCTTCCGCGTCCTGCTGGAACAGGGCCCGGACGCGGCGAGGGAGGTGGCCCTCCCCGTCGACGAAGGCTCAGTGGAAGAAGGCGCAGATGGCTGACCTGATCATTCGCCCGGCAACGGAGTCCGACCTGCCGGCGATCGGCTCCGTGACGTTCGAGGCGTACCGCGCGGAAGGCTTCGTGGACGCCCACGACGACTACGCGACCGTCCTGACCGACGCCGCCTCCCGCTTCCGCGACGCCGAACTGCTCGTCGCCCAGGACGGGTCCGGCACCGTCCTGGGCTCGGTGACGGTCGTGCATCCCGGCACGCCCTACGCCGAGATCTCCAGGCAGGGCGAGCTGGAGTTCCGCATGCTGGCGGTGACGGCGGCGGCGCGCGGCCGAGGCGTGGGCGAGACGCTCGTGCGTGCGGTGATCGACAAGGCCCGCGAGGCCGGCGCGACCCACGTCGTCCTGTCGTCGTCGGAGAAGATGCTGGCGGCGCACCGGTTGTACGAGCGGCTGGGCTTCACCAGGCTGCCGGACCGCGACTGGTCCCCGTTGCCCGGCATCAATCTGATGGCCTACGCCTACGGACTGCCGCTTTGAGCAACCCGCCGACGACCGGCTGGGGTGCGGGCAGCCGTCCAACGCCGACCTGGTTTCCGGTGCGCATTGCCACCGGAAACGAAAGTCCGCAGAAGAGCTGTTCAAGTGCCGACTTGACTTCAAACGCAATGTGAGCAATCCCGTGGACTCCAGAAAATTGGTCTGAATGGGCCAAGAGCTCGATTGCCCCGACCTGTCATGCTCGTCGAGGTCATGGGGGCGCGAATGGGGGTTCGCGAGGAGATGGATTGCGGCGAGGAGGGCTGGGGATCCATTGTTCCTCGTCTCCGTTGACGCCTTCGTCGTCGACGAAGGGGAATTCGATGAGACGTAAGACGTTGTCGTGCGCCGTGGTGCTCTCATCCGCGGCGCTGATCGCGAGCAGTACGAGTGCGTTCGCGGATCCGCAGCGAATCAGCTCGCACGATCGGCAGCGCATCGCCGAGATCTCGCAAACCTATTTGCAGCATCGCGCGGACAAGGTGACCGCACGCCCGCAGACCGACGGGTTCGGCGTCAAGATGACGGACGGCCTCACCGCCGAACTGGAGGAGGACGTCCTCGAACTCGCCGACCGGCGCGAGGACTACCGCGAGATTCACGGCGGATACTCGCGCGCGCAGGTCGCCATCACGCTCGACGGGGTGAAGCAGGCCGCTGACGGCAGGAGTGTCGTCGCACACGTCCGCGAACACACGCGCCTGTACTACGTCACGCCCGAGCCGGGGGCGTCGGACTCGTCCGGTCACGACATCGGGCACGACCTCACGTTGCAGCGCTCGGGCAGCGGCTGGGTGCTCTCCGGCGTCCAGGCGCTGCTCGGCAGCGGTCCGGCGCCGGCGACGCAGATGCGGAAGGCACCACCGCCGTCGCAGTCGAAGGCGCCCGAACCGTCGGCGCGCAAACAGCCGGCTTCGACGGCGAAACCGTCGGACGGCCCGCGCGACGAGAAGATCATGGCGAACGGCTACATCTACGCGGGGATGGTCAAGTACGCCTACCGGTGGGGTGCCAGCCCGAACCCGAACTTCCGCACTTACGACCAGGACTGCACGAACTTCATCTCGCAGATCATGGAGGCGGGCGCCTGGGAGTACGTCGACGGCGATCGCACGGACAAGGGCTCCTGGTACTACGGCAGCTGGACGTGGACGACCAGCTACACCTGGGCGGCCGCCGAGAACTGGTATTGGTTCGCGTTTCAGCGGTCGGGCCGGACGCGCATTCTTGCGAGCGTGTGGGATCTTGAGATCGCGGACGTGCTGCAGGCGGACTGGGATCCGTGGAACGGCAACATCATCGACCACTCGATGTTCGTGTCCAAGGTTCAGGGCGGCGAGCGCTATTTGACCTATCACACCGAGAACAAGGTGGACGTTCCGTTGACGGAAATGGTGCGCAACAACCCCAATGCCAATTGGTATCCGCACCGCACCTGATTTGGAGTATTGTGAACCTCATGATGAGGGGTGGCTCGGAAGGGCAGGGTGTGATGCACCCTGCCCGTTTCGTTCTCGCGTCGGTGTTGGTACTGATGCTGTGCGCGTGCTCGACCGGCGCGGACGGCGGCGCGGACGACCCGCGCGCGGCCGTCGACACCTATCTCACCGCGATGAACAACAAGGACGAGGCAGCGCTCCGCAAGGTGCTCAGCGAGTCCCAGCGTGACGAGGCGGCAGGCCACCTGTCCGCTCACGGCGGGAAAGGTCTGGCGGTCAAGTCCGTGGACCTCACGCAGGACTTCGGTCCGAGCTTCGCCAACGCCCACGTGACGGGCGAGTACGCCGACCGGTCCGGCTACGACGAGCGGATCGTGGTGTCGAAGATCGACGATCGCTGGTACGTCGGAATCCCGGGTCCGGCGCCGGCGAGGACGAGCCCTGCCAAGTCCTAGTTCTCCTGGGACTTCTTGATGATGCGTGTGCGCAGCGGACCGTCTCCGGCGGCGCGGTCGTACAGCAGGTCACGCAGGACCTCCGCGGGCAGCGATCTCAGCGCGTCCTTGAGCTCCACGTCCTCGGCGTCCGGCGGCGGCACCGTCTCGCCCCGGTCCAGCAGCACCAGCCCGACAGCCACGCAGTGCTTGCAGAAGAACCCCTCAGACCCGTGCGGACAGGTGCACGCGCCCATCAGATGCGTCCCCGACCACGACAGCTCCACCACGTACGCCGCGTCGTCACCGCCCCGCACCCGCGCCGCCACGTGCCGGCTGTGCACCCGCAGGGACAGCACCGACTCGCGGTAGGTCAGGCCGCGCCAGTACGACTTGGTGCCCGCGCGGTGCAGCAGCAGCTCGGTGGTGAGGGTCGTCGACACGAGGGTCATCCAACCGGGTGACCACAGAAAGGATCAACATGATCGCGATCGGCCCACTCGAACCCGCGGACCGCACCACGTGGCAAGAGCTCTTCGAGGGCTACAACACCTTCTACGAACGCACGCTGCCAGCGGAAACGTACGACGAGAAGTGGCAAGCCTTCCAAGCCAACGAAAACATCCACGCCCTATGCGCCCGCGCCGACGACAAGGTCGTGGGCATCACGCACTTCTTCAAGCACCCCAGCACGTCCGGCCCGGACGTCTGCTACCTGCAGGACCTCTTCACCGCACCCGAGGCGCGCGGCCGGGGCGTCGGCCGCGCGCTCATCGAGGCGGTGACGGATTGGGCGAAGCAGCAGAACTGCTGCCGCGTCTACTGGCACACCAGCGAGTGGAACGACACCGCCCGCAAGCTCTACGACCAGATCGCGGAGAAGACGCCGTTCGTCCACTACCGCATCGTGCTCTAACGAGCCGTCGTCTCCAGGTCGAGCAACGTCACGGCCGCGCGGAAGTACTTGTTGGTGCCCAGGTCACGCACGGTCTTGATGTTGAACGCGGCCTTCAGCTTCTCCGCGTCGCCGGGGCTCACGCCCTGCAGCGCGTCCACGGGGGCGTCCAGGATCTCGGTGAGCGGCTTGTCCTCGTAAGCCTTGTCGAGGAGCGCGTCGAGGTTCACGGTGATGGCCATGATCTTCATACCTCCAGAGGTGGGGCGATCACGGCAGATTCTGGAGTGAGTTCGGAGATCCCGCAGAACGTAACGACGCTCGTCGCCCTCCCGATGAGGCGGTCATGCACAAGCTCGAAGCCCACGAGGTGCCTCTGCACAAGGTGTTCGGCAGCGACTACGACTTCCGGATTCCTGACTACCAGCGGCCCTACGCGTGGGAGGTTGAGCAGGCGCAACAGCTGCTGGAAGACCTCGTCGAAGCCGTGGACAGCGACGAGCCCTACTTCCTCGGGTCGATGGTCCTCGTGAAGACCGACGGCAAGGCGGATTCCGAGGTGATCGATGGTCAGCAGCGGCTCACGACGCTCACGATCCTCCTCGCGATCGTCCGCGATCTCGCCACGCCAGGGGGAATCCAGAACTCGCTCGGGAAGATGATCGTCGAGCAGGGCGACGAACTGCTCGGACTCGAACCGAAGCCGCGACTCGCGCTCAGGGAACGGGATCAGGCCTTCTTCCGCACCTACGTGCAGCAGCCAGGGCGCATCGAGGACCTGGTGGCGCTCGGCGATGGAGCGCTGAAGACCGACGCGCAGAAGGCGATCCGGGACAACGCCAAGGTGTTGCGGACCACTCTCGTCGAACAGGGCGAGGAAGCGCGGCACCGGCTGGTCAAGATGATCAGCGCACAGACGTTCCTCGTGGTCGTCAGCACGCCGAACCTGGCCAGCGCGCACCGCATCTTCAGCGTGATGAACGCCAGGGGACTCGACCTCTCCCCGGCGGACATCTTCAAGTCGAAGGTCATCGGCGAGCTCGACGACGAGTACGCCAGGAAGTGGGACGAGGCCGAGGTGCGGCTCGGCCGCGGCGACTTCGCCGACCTCTTCCTGTACATCCGGATGATCTTCGCGAAGGAACGCGCCAAGCAGGACCTCATGACCGAGTTCCCGAAGCAGGTGCTGAACCAGTACCTCTCGGGACGACAGGCCGAGTTCGTCGACGACGTGTTGGTCCCGTACGCCGAGGCCTACCAGCAGATCCGTGACTTCGGGTACGAGTCGACGGTCAGGGCCGAGCAGATCAACTCGTGGTTCCGGCGGCTGGCCCAGATCGACAACAGCGACTGGTTGCCGCCCGCGTTGTGGGCTGTGCGCCACCACGGTGACGACCCGGTCTGGCTGGACGGATTCCTCGGCAGGCTGGAGCGGCTCGCCGCCAGCTTGTTCATCCGCCGCATCTACACGACGCCCCGTGTGATCAGGTATTCCAACCTGCTGCGCGACCTCGCGGCAGGCCACGGGCTGGAATCTCCGGCGTTCGTCCTCGACGCCGACGAACGCGCGGAAACCGTGCGGCAACTCGACGGCACGCTCTACCTGGTCCAGAAGACGCGGCGGTACGTGTTGCTCAGACTCGACGAGATGCTGGCCGGGGATCCTGGTGCCGTCTACAAGTTCCCGGTCATCACGGTGGAGCACGTCCTGCCGCAGAACCCGAAGGAGGGTTCGGTGTGGCTGAGTGACTTCTCCGCGGAGGAACGCGCCACCTGGACCCATCGACTCGCGAACCTCGTGCTGCTCAACAGGTGGAAGAACTCCGAGGCCGGCAACAACGACTTCAACACCAAGAAGAAAAAGTACTTCATGACCAGCAAGGGCGTGTCGGGGTTCGCGTTGACCAGTCAGGTGGTTGCGCAGCCCACCTGGACGCCCGCAGTGCTGGAGACCAGGCAGAAGGAACTAATGCGCACGCTCGCCGAGGGCTGGGAGCTGTGATCAGCGTTTCCGCTTGACCGCGACCACGATCACCGTCACCACCGCGAGCAACCCGGCCACCCCCAACGCCAGATCGCCCACAGCCAGCTCGTTCCCTTGGGCGAGCACCAGGGCCAGTCGCATGACCTCACGGTAACCCTTGGAGCAACGCCGTCAGAAGGATTGTGTGGGACCGTATGAGGTGTGCTGCAAGCCTGCCTGAACGGCTCCCGCACAGCCGAGGAGCATCCGGCCCTGCCGTTGTCGCCCGAGCGCCTCGCCGAGGACGCGGCCGACGTCGCCGCGCTCGGCGTCACGTCGGTGCACATCCATCCGAGAGACGTCATCGGTGCGCTCACGCTCGTGGGGCCTGAGGTCGCCACGACGATCGCCACCGTCCGCGCCGCCGCGCCGGGCATCGAGATCAGCGTGTCCACGAACGTGCCCGGCAACCGCGCCACGTTGATCGGCAGCTGGGCGCCGCTCGCGGCGGGTCGGCCGGACATCGCGAGCGTGCACGTGGATCAGCCCGGCTGGCGTGACCTCGCGCAGGCCCTGCACCGGGTCAACGTCCACGTCGAGCTCGTCGTCGAAAGCCCGGCGAGCCTGAACGACCTGCCGGACGGCATCAGCCGGATCACGGTCGGCGCGACGCGTGAGACGGCGGAAAGCCTGCTCGCGCAAGTGGAACCACTCGGCCTGCCGGTCTTGTTGCACGGCCGTGACGCCGACGCGTGGTCCGTCCTCGATTACGGCGCGCTCCTCGAACACCACGTGCGCATGGGGTTGGAGGACACGCTTCAGATGCCCGACGGCCGCCGAGCGAAGAACAACGCCGAGCTGATCGCCATGGCCCGGAAAAGGCAGAGGTCGAGGGCCCCGAGTTAGTCGGGGAGCACCACCGCGACGATGCCGGCCAGGTGCGCCAGTCTGGCCACCTCGGCGGCGCGGAACATCGGGCCGCCAGGACGGCCCACGACGAGCACGCGGTCCGGCTTGCCCAGTGGGGTCGCGGCGAGTTCGGTGCCCAGCTCGCGCCAGGTCTCCGGTACCCAGTCCTCCTCGCCGTCGAGCACGGTCGCGCGCTCCAGCGGGAACCACGGCACGTTCGCCATCCGGGTCTCCGGGGCGGCGGACGACGAGGTCAGCCGGTTGATGCCGGTGCCTTCGGGACCTACGACGACGGCCCAGCCGGCGCGGATGATCTTCGGGACGCCCTCGGTGAAGACCTCGAGGCCCTTGTGCGGGGCGTCGGCGATCTCCTCGACCAGTTCGAGTTCGCGGTGGGTGTCGAGGATGCCCGCGTACGGGCGCACCGCGTCGACCTCGACGCCCTCGATGGACTCCGCCGCGGTGATCAGGGTGTCCGGCAGGCGGCCGGACGGCAGCTCCACGACGAGGTCGTCGATGGCGATGCCGGAACCGCGTTCCACCACGTCGACGCTGAGTATGTCCGCCCCGATCTCGCCCAAAGCCGTTGCGACCGCGCCGAGGGTGCCGGGACGGTCCGGGAGCTGGACCCGGATCAGGAACGACAAGGTGAACGCCTCCATAGCTCGTGCGCGAGACCCCGCGTCTTGCGCCGTTGCCGGTCGGTGATTCTCGCAGACGCATCGTCAACGCATGACCCGCTGTCCGCGTTGCAAACCGGTTAAGTTGACGTGCCGGTCAACCATAGAGGCGGTAACCCGTTCGAAGGCGCGCCTGACCAGCCCATAGACTCACGGGGTTCCCGATTCGTATCCCGACCCTACGGGGGTTGACAGGAGTGCCCAGCATCTCCCGCGACGAGGTCGCGCACCTGGCGAAGCTCGCCAGGCTGGCTGTTACCGAGGACGAGCTCGACTTGTTCGCCGGCCAGCTCGACGTGATCCTCCAGTCGGTGGCCTCGGTTGGCGACATCGCCACGGCCGACATCCCGCCGACGTCGCACGCCGTTCCGCTGACCAACGTCTTCCGCGAGGACGTGGTCCGTCCGAGCCTCGGTCAGCAGCAGGCGCTCTCCGGCGCTCCTGAGGCCGAGGACGGCCGGTTCCGCGTGCCCCGCATCCTGGGTGAGGAAGCATGACCAACGACCTGATCCACGCCACCGCGGCCGAACTCGCCGCGAAGATCCACAGCGGCGAGATCTCCAGTGTCGAGGTCACGCAGGCCCACCTGGACCGCATCGCCCAGACCGACGCGAAGGTCCACGCCTTCCTGCACGTCGACGCTGAGGGCGCGCTCACGCAGGCCCGCAAGGTCGACGCGGCCGTCAAGGCCGGTGAGCAGGTGTCCCCGCTCGCCGGCGTGCCGTTGGCGCTCAAGGACGTCATGACGACCGAGGGCGTGCCGACCACGGTCGGTTCCAAGATGCTCGAAGGGTGGATCCCGCCCTACGACGCCACGGTGACGCGCAAGCTCAAGGAAGCCGGCGTCGTCATCCTCGGCAAGACGAACATGGACGAGTTCGCCATGGGTTCGTCCACCGAGAACTCGGCGTACGGCCCCACGCACAACCCGTGGGACCTCGACCGCATCCCCGGCGGCTCCGGCGGTGGCTCGTCCGCCGCGCTGGCCGCCCTGCAGGCACCGCTCGCGATCGGCACCGACACCGGCGGCTCGATCCGCCAGCCCGGTGCCGTGACGGGCACCGTCGGCGTGAAGCCCACCTACGGCGGTGTGTCGCGTTACGGCCTGGTGGCCTTCTCCAGCTCGTTGGACCAGGCCGGTCCGTGCGCGCGCACGGTGCTCGACGCCGCGTTGCTGCACGAGGTCATCGCGGGCTACGACCACATGGACTCCACGTCCATCAACGCGCCGGTGCCGCCGGTCGTCGCCGCTGCCCGCGAGGGTCTGTCCGGCGACCTGTCCGGCCTGCGCATCGGTGTCGTCACGCAGTTCACCGGCGAGGGCTACCAGCAGGGCGTGCTGCGCAGCTTCGAGGCCGCCGTGTCGCAGCTCAAGGAGCTCGGCGCGGAGATCGCGGACGTGTCGTGCCCGAGCTTCGACTACGCGCTGCCAGCGTACTACCTCATCGCGCCGAGCGAGTGCTCGTCGAACCTCGCCCGGTTCGACGCCATGCGCTACGGCCTGCGCGTCGGCGACGACGGCACGCGCAGCACCGAGGAGGTCATGTCGCTGACCCGCGAGGCCGGCTTCGGCCCCGAGGTCAAGCGCCGCATCATGATCGGCACGTACGCGCTGTCGTCCGGCTACTACGACGCGTACTACGGCTCGGCCCAGAAGGTCCGCACGCTGATCACGCAGGACTTCGCGAAGGCGTTCGAGAAGTTCGACGTGCTCATCTCCCCGACCACGCCGACCACGGCGTTCAAGATCGGCGAGCGCGCGAACGACCCGATCGCCATGTACAAGGCCGACCTCTGCACGATTCCCGCGAACCTCGCGGGCACCCCGGCCATGAGCGTGCCGAGCGGTCTGTCCGATGAGGACGGAATGCCGGTCGGCCTGCAGATCATGGCTCCGGCGCTGCAGGACCACCGCATGTACCGGGTGGCCGCGGCCTACGAGGCCGCGCGCGGCGCGTTCGGAGGTCCGTCACTGTGAACATCAAGAAGGCACGGGGTCTCCTCGGTCTCGCCGGTGCCGTCGCGGGAGCCGTGGGAGCGTTCTCCGGCTTCCGGAACGCCCGTGCGAAGAACGACAAGCTGATGCTGGCGAACGCGATCGCCACCATCGCCGTGGCGGTCACCGGTGCGGCGCTGGCCGCGCGCGCTCTGCGGAAGGACGACTTGGCATGACCTCTCTTGTTGAGCTGATGGACTACGACGAGGTCATCGAGAAGTACGACCCCGTCCTGGGCCTGGAAGTGCACGTCGAGCTGCACACCAACACGAAGATGTTCTGCGGCTGCGCCAACGTCTTCGGCGGCGAACCGAACACGAACACCTGCCCGATCTGCCTCGGCCTGCCGGGCGCGCTGCCGGTGGTCAACGCCAAGGCGATCGAGTCCGCGATGCGCATCGGCCTCGCGCTCAACTGCGAGATCGCCGAGTGGTGCCGGTTCGCCCGGAAGAACTACTTCTACCCGGACATGCCGAAGAACTTCCAGACGTCGCAGTACGACGAGCCGATCGCGTTCAACGGCTGGCTCGACGTGACGCTGGACGACGGCGAGGTCATCCGCGTCGAGATCGAGCGCGCGCACATGGAGGAGGACACCGGCAAGTCGCTGCACGTCGGCGGCGCCACCGGTCGCATCCACGGCGCCGAGCACTCGCTGCTCGACTACAACCGCGCCGGCGTGCCGCTGATCGAGATCGTCACGAAGATGATCCCAGGCACCAAGGAACGTGCCCCCGAGGTCGCTCGTGCGTACGTGACGGCCCTGCGCGACCTGCTCAAGGCGCTCGACGTGTCCGACGTCCGCATGGACCAGGGCTCGCTGCGCTGCGACGCGAACGTCTCGCTCTCGCCGAAGACCACCGGCGCCCTGGGCACCCGCACCGAGACCAAGAACGTCAACTCGCTGCGCAGCGTCGAACGCGCCGTCCGCTTCGAGATGACGCGTCAGGCCGCGGTGCTGGAGTCCGGCGGCGAGGTCACCCAGGAGACCCGTCACTTCGACGAGTCGTCGGGCAGCACCTCACCGGGCCGCAAGAAGGAGACGGCGGAGGACTACCGGTACTTCCCGGAGCCCGACCTGGTCCCGATCGCGCCGTCGCGCGAGTGGGTCGAGGAACTGCGCCTCACCCTGCCCGAGCTCCCCTGGGAACGCCGCGCGCGCATCCAGAAGGAGTGGAACCTCACCGACGAGGTCCTGCGCGACCTGGTCAACGCGAACGCGCTGGACGTCATCATCGCGACGGTCGAGGCGGGCGCGAAGCCGGACGAGGCCCGCTCATGGTGGGTGTCCTACCTCGCGCAGCAGGCCAACTCGAAGGGCATCGAGGTCACCGACCTCGCCATCACCCCGGCCCAGGTCGCGAAGGTGATCGAGCTGGTGAACGCGGGCACGCTGACCAACAAGCTCGCCCGCGAGGTCGTCAACGGCGTCCTGGAGGGCGAAGGCTCCCCGGAAGACGTCATCGAGAAGCGCGGCCTCAAGGTCGTCTCGGACGACTCGGCACTGGAGAAGGCCGTCGACGAGGCCCTCGCCGCCCAGCCGGACGTCGCGCAGAAGATCCGCGACGGCAAGGTCCAGGCCGCCGGCGCCATCGTCGGCGCGGTCATGAAGGCCACCAAGGGCCAGGCCGACGCCGCGCGCGTGCGCGAGATCGTGCTCGCACGCTGCTCGTAGATACACATTCGCCATAAAAATCACAAAGGGTCACCTGTTCGTGCAGGTGGCCCTTTGTGATCTTAGGCCGACTGAGTGGCTGTTAGCTAAATGAGACGTATGTCTGTAGCCGTGTGTGCGAGTCTCTGCGTGCAACTCATCTGGGGGGATGGGAAGTAAATAGTCCAAACGAGGGGGGAATCCTCATGACTGTTCAGCGCGAGAACTTCGAAGTGGCTGCGACCGAAGTCGTTCAGGAAGCCGAGTCCGTGCTCGAAGGAACTCCGGTCACGCCGCAACCGGAGCCGACGCCGGTTCCTTCGCCGCCGCCGGCGACCACACCCAAGCCGCCCGTCACGCCGCAGTGCTGTGGCCGGCCGCCCGGCCCGATGATGCTGATGGGCACCGCCGACTCCGGTGGCGACGTCGAGCACGACCCGTCCTGCGAGAACCACCCCGACAACCTGGCCAAGCAGGAAGTGGCCAGCTAGTCACCCTCCGCGTTGTCCGTCGACCTGGCTGCGCCTGGTTGGCGGACAGCGCCTTTTGGGGGTATGTGGTGTGATGATCACATGCCCGCTCGTGCACTGGACAGAGCGCGCGAGTTGTACAAGAGCGGATGGGCAGAACAGGAGAACTACCGGGCTCCTGCGGCCATCCGATTGCTCAACCGTGCGCTCGCGCACACCGATCGCGCTCCCGACAGTCCGGAACGGACAGACCTGCGGGTGCGCATCCTCTACACCCTGGGCCGCAGCCTCGGTGAGACCAGCGGCATGTCCGTCGCGGTCGGCACGTTCGACGCGGCCCGGCGTGAGGCCGACACACTGGCCGACCGCAGGCTGCGGGCATTGCTGAACGGGTGCATCGACCACAGCCAGGGCAACATCATTCTGCGGCTGGGACAGCCGGAGCAGTCGGTCCAGTGGTTCGGCCCGATCATCGCGTTCATCGAGAACGAGATGGCTTCCGCAGCAGACCGCCTCGAGTCGAATCTCGTGCGGCAGTTGGCTTCAGCGCTCATCGCGCGTGCCTTCGCCAACGCCGCCATTCGCCGCCGCGACATCGCCATCGCCGATCTTGAACGTGCGAGCGCGCTCGCACGGGAGCACCAACTCGACGACCTTTACCCGTACACCCAGCACGCTCTGGCCAACACCTACAAGCAAAGCGGCGATCTCGCGGAGGCGTTGAGGTACTACGGGGAGGCCGAGCGCGTTCTCCGTCTGCAGGAGCAGGCTTCTCTGCTCAGCGGGGTCCAACTCGACCAGGCCGAAGCGATGCTCATGATCGGACTGTCCGATGAGGCCGGTCGGGCGCTCGACGAGGCGCTGCCGGTGATGCGCAAGGAGAAGGTCGGGCAGGACATCGCCGAGGTCGAGATGTTCCGCGCCTCGGCCGCGTTGCTGGACGACCAGTTCGACCTCGCACGAAGGATGGCGAAGGCGTCCTGGCGCAAGCTCGTGAAGCGCGGCAGCACGTGGTGGATGATGGCCGCGCTGATCGAGCTCTGGGCGCACGCCATGCAGGCCAAGCGCGTGACGAGCGCGTTGGTGCAGAAGGCGCTCGCCTTGTCCGATCATCTCGCCGCCAACCACCTCGTGGACGAGGCGAGGCTCGCGAAGCTGCTGGCGACGCGATTGGAGATCCGTCGGGGGAAACTCGCCGACGCGGAGGAACTGCTGCGCCAGTTGCCCAGCCCGCGCGCGGTCACCCCGATCGACCACCGCATGCAGCGCAGGCTGGTGCTGGCCGAACTCGCCCTGGCCAAGGGAGATCGCCGTACCGCGCTGCTGCACGCCCGCAAGGGGCTCGAAGAGCTGGGGCAGGTGCGCGACCAACTAGGTGGACTCGAGCTCGTGTCGGCGACCGCCGTGCACAGCCGTGAGCTCGGCGAGCTGGCGATCCGGCTGGTGCAGGGGAGCAACGACGCGCGGCGGCTGTTCGTCTGGCTGGAACGGACGCGTGCCCAGACCTACCGCTACGAACCGCTGGAACACGTCGAGAACCCCGAATTGGCCGAGCGGATCGTGGAGGTGCGCGGGCTCGGTCGTGATCTGATGCGCGCCGGTCTCGACGGCAGGCCGACCACCGAGTTGCGCACGAAGCTGGCGAAGGCGCAGCGGGAGGCGAACCGGCTCGGCTGGAACTCGCAGCGGTGGGGCAGGCCGCGGCCGATGGCGGGGCTCGGCGAGGTGATCGCGGAACTCGGTGAGCGGGCCATGGTGAGTTTCGTGGTGTCGGACGGCGGGATGGTCGCCGTCGTCATCGCGGGCGGACAGGTCCGGACGGTTCGGCTGGGTGCTGCCAAGGACGTGCTGGAGAGCGCGCAGAAGCTGCACTTCGACCTCAACGCGCTGGCACCGGACTACCTGCCGCAGCCGTTGGTGCAGGTGATCGGAGGCTCGGCGCGCAGGCAGGCCGACGTACTGGACGCCATGCTGATCAAGCCGTTGCACCACCTCATCGGTGAGCGCGAGTTGGTCGTGGTGCCGACGGGCACGCTCTACGCGGTGCCTTGGGGGGTCATTCCGAGTCTGCACGGCAGGCCCGTGGCGACGGCGCCCAGTGCTACGGCGTGGCTGGCGGCGACGCAGTCCGGCAAGCCGAAGACCGACAAGGTGTTGCTGGTGCGCGGACCGAGTCTGCTGTTCGCGGACGGTGAGTTGGATCGGCTCGCGGCGCACCACGTCAAGGCGACGGTGCTGTCGGGGGAGGACGCGACCGCGGCGGAGGTCCTCGCGCATCTCGACGGGGCCGATCTGGTGCACGTCGCCGCCCACGGTGAGCACGAGACCGAGAACGCCCTGTTCTCCCGGCTCGAACTGGTCGACGGCCCGCTTTTCGCGCACGAGCTGGGTCGGTTGCGCAAGCCGCCCGCGCACGTGGTGCTCGCGGCGTGCGAGCTGGCGTTGAACCGCATCAGGCCTGGTGACGAGGCTTTGGGGTTCGCCGGCGCGATGCTGGCCGGTGGGACGCGGACGGTGGTCGCCGCGGCCAGCAAGGTCGGGGACGAGGCCAGCGCCGCGGCGATGGCCGACTACCACCGGGCGCTGGTGGCCGGTGCCGCGCCGGCGGTGGCGTTGGCTGAGGCGATGGCGAAGGACCCGTTCCGCCGGCCGTTCCTCTGCCTCGGGTCGGGCTAGGCCGATCGAGTGGTCGTCCGGCGAGAAGCCGCTGGTCAGCGGTGACTTCCACGCTGGCTGCGAAGGTTCTTGGTGAACTTCTCTCGTCGTTGTGCCATCTTGGTCTGGACCGAGGGGATGCAACGGCCCGCCTATCGGCTCTAGTCGATACGCGGGCCGTTGTGCGAGAAACAACCGCATGCGCAGAACTCTGCTCGCTGTTCTCCTGGCGGCCGCCGCGGTGGTAGCGGCGCCCACGACCGGAACAGCGCAACCGTCGAGTCCGGATAGAGAGCCTGGCAACGGGCCTGAGCGCAACGAGATCGCCACTCTGGACAACGCTTTCCAAGCGCAGTCCGTGCTGGCTCAGGGGGAGAACCAGGCCGACAGACACCAGGGTTACCCGCGCCGGACGAAGCTGCGGACGTACCCGGAGAACGCGGCCGACAAGTCCATCAAGCTCGGCCTCGCGCCCTACCACTCGCTGGCGCCGAAGCTGAACGCGTTGCAGCAGAAGAGCAACAGGATCTCCGTCGAGGTCGTCGGCCAGTCGGGACTGGGCCGCGACCTGTACCTGGTCACGCTGACCGCGCCGGAGAGCGCGACGGAGACCCGGATCCAGGAACGGTTCCGCGCCACCATCGAGGAAGGGCGCAACGTCCCGGCGGGGCTGTACAAGGCGCCGATCTGGATCAACAACAACATCCACGGCGACGAGTGGGAGGGCACGGACGGCGCGTTGCGCGTCATCGAGCACCTCGCCACGAGCAACGACGCCGAGACCCGCTCCCTGTTGCAGCGCAGCAGGGTCTACTTCAACCTCACGGCGAACCCGGACGGCCGCGTCGCCGGCACGCGCGCGAACAACGCGGGCTTCGACCTCAACCGCGACTTCGTCACGAGCTCCCAGCCCGAGAACCGGGCCATGCAGGACATGGTGGAGCGCACGCAGCCGTTGATGATGCTGGACGAGCACGGTTACGTGACGAACACGCTGATCGAGCCGACCACGCCGCCGCACGGCCAGAACTACGACTTCGACCTGTACATCAAGCACGGGTACGCCGGCGGCCTGCTGATGGAGAAGGCCGTGCAGGCGCTCGGGCATCCCGAGACGGCGAAGCCGGAGATCCCGTTCCGCGACTACCCGGTCGGCGAGTGGGACGGCTGGGCACCCATCTACACCGCGCAGTACTCGATGTACCACGGTGCCGTCTCGTACACGATCGAGATCCCGCAGCAGGTCAACCGGCAGGCGTACGAGACCCTGCCCGCGACGGAGCTGCAGCGGCGTTCGAAGATCAACACCGACGTCGTCGAGGCCACCATCAAGACCACGCTCGACTACGTGGACGACAACCGGCGCGACCTGATCGCGAACCAGACGGAGATGTTCCGCCGCGGTGCCGCCGGTGAGGCGCAGCGCTACATCCCGGACGGCTTCGTCCCCGGGTTCGGGCCGGAAGACCGCTTCAGCACCGAGTTCCCGCGCGCCTACGTGATCACCGCCGAACGGTCGGCACCCGCCGCCGCACGGCTCGTCGACCAGCTGGTCCGGCACGACGTCCGGGTCGAACGGGCGGAAAAGCCGTTCACGCTGGGCGGTAAGCGTTATCCGGCCGGGTCGTACGTCGTGGACATGCACCAGCCCAAGCGCGGCCTCGCGAACGTGATGCTGGAGCAGGGCAGCGACATCTCCGACAAGGCACCGGTCATGTACGACATCTCGGGCTGGAGCCACCGCCTGCTCTGGGGCGCGTCGGTCGACATCTTCCAGCGCGGTCAGTTCCGCTTCGACGGCAAGCCGGTCGTGGCCGCCGCGCCGACCGGAAACGTCGACGCCGCACCGGGTGCCGACCTCGCCCTCGCACTGACCGACCAGAAGGACGTCAGCGCCGTCAACGACCTGCTGTCGCGCGGTCTCGGCCTTCGCCGCCAGGACGACGGCACGATCGTCGTTCCGGCGAACGAAAGGGCCGCCGCGAAGGAGGTCGCCGACCGCTACGGCGTGCGCTTCACCACCGCCAAGCCAGGTGGTCAGGCGTTGCAGCGCAAGGTGATCGCGGCCGCCGTGTCCGCCGACGAGCTGCAGGTGCTGCGCGAGTCCGGGTTCGACGTCCGCACGATCTCCACCGCGGTGCTGAACGCGGGCTTCGACTGGTCGCGCATCGACGCGCTGTACGTGGGCGCGGGCCTCAACTACGCCCAGCTCAACGCCACCGCCAAGGCCGCGCTCGACGAGTTCCTCAAGCGCGGCGGTGTCGTCACGCGAGGTGCGACGGGCAGCAGGTTCAACACCGACGCCAAGCTCCTGCAGGCCACGCCGACGGCCGGCTGGGAGGACGCCAACGGCGTGGTGAACGTCGTCAACGGCACCGGCCCGATCGGCGCCAACGCGTTGCCGCACTCGTTCGTCTACGCGCCACAGTGGTTCACGAACCTCGGCACGGGCGTGACGGTCGAACAGCGCTACGGCAGCACGGTGATCGCCTCGGGTCACTGGCACGCACGCGACGACGGCACTGGCGGCCAGGACGCGGCAGCGGGGCAGGCGGCGGTGGTGTCGGGTACGGCGGCCAACGGCACGAAGGTCGTCCTCTTCGGCACTGAACCGATGTTCCGCAACCACCCGAAGGGCCTGTACGCCCAGGTGGCGCGGGCGCTGTTCTGGACGAGCACCCGCTAGGGGAGAACGGGGCGGGGAGCCCCGACAAGCCTCCCCGCCCCACTCGCTGTACCCCACAAGAGGGTTCCCGCTCGGCGATCTCGGAAACCCCTGGTCAGGACACCCCAGGCGGCAGGAAGCCGTGCGCCGACAGGTCGAACCAGTTGCCCTCGGGATCGATCGCCCGGTACTCCGCGAACGGCCGGTCCCCACCGCGCAGAGCCGGCTTGGGCTCCAGCGTCTCCAGGTACGGCGCCACGTCCTCCACCTGGAACCCGAAGTGGTTGAAGCCGGTCGGCACGTCGCCGTCGAGCCGCTGCTGGATCAACGCCAGGTTGACGTACCCGTCGGTGACGAAGTGGCTGCCGTCGGGGTCCGTGTGGAACAACGACATCCCGAACCGCGACGTGTAGAAGTCGGCCATCTCCTTCGCGTCCTGCACGACGAACGCGATGTGCCGCAACCGTGGCCTGCTCATGCCGTTCCCTTCGGGATCATGTTGTGGAACGCGGCGATCTCCCACCCGTCCTCGCGCCGCACGACGACGGCCTGCGCGTGGGTGGTGATGCCCGCCGGGGCGATGGACGACGTGACGTGCACGACCGAGACAACGTCGGTCAACGGCCTGATCAGGCTGATCTCCGCGGTCAGCTTGGTGTCGCGGTACGGCCCAGCGAAGAGCTGGGAGTGCCCGAGAGCCACCGCGTGACGCCCGAACAGCTCCTCACCGCGCACGGTCACGAAGTCGACGTCCTCGGCGAAGACGGACGCGAACGCCGCGCCGTCGCCGACGGCCCAGCCCTGCTCCATGCGTTGCCACAACGAGTAGATCTGCTCGGTCATGAATGGTTCGTCCTCAACGGCAGGCGTAGGCACTCGGAGTCCCACGCGGCGAGCGAGTAGTAGAGACCGCCATGGCGGCGTTCGAGGTAACAGACGACGTTCACGGGCCATCCGCTGTTGCGGAACATGTGCTCGTCCATCGGTGTCGGGCTGTCGCTCAACGGCCGGTTCCGCTCGCACTCAGGCCCGAGCCGGTGCCAGTCCGGGTGCAGGTGGATCGAGCCGAGCACGTCCATGCCGGAGGCGTCGGCCTTCCGCGTGATCGTCAGCAGGTCGGCCGGATCCAGCCACCACGCCCGCACCGGGTTCTCGTACGCCGTGCCGAACTTGGGCACGATCGTCGACGCGAACTCCTCCCGCGCCGAGGGGTCCGTCAGCCGCGCGTTGCGGCCGAACGCCACCTCCGACACCACGGCCTCGGTGCCGGCGGATCGGCCGAGCAGCACCGCGAAACATGGTCTCGGTTCGTCCTCGGTGATGAACGAGTATTCGGCGGACGCGGCCTCCAAAAACGTTTTCACAGCGCGATCCGAAAACAACACCGCGTCGGTGCGCGTCGGGCGCTCGGCCAATTCCATCACGTCGGCGAACGTATCGAGACCGGGTCGTCTCAGGCGAGATAGCGAAGCGTATTGGCCCTATTACATTGCGCGATAACATCGGGCTCATGCGTCTGGAAGTGCGGCATCTCGAACTGGTCGTGGCGATCGCCGACTGCGGCAGCCTGCGCAAGGCCGCCGCCCGCCTGCACCTCACCCAGCCCGCGGTGACGACGCAGCTCAAACGCATCGAGGACCATCTGGGCGGCACGTTGTTCCTGCGCACGGCCGATGGCGTCAAGCTCACGCCGACCGGCCAGGACTTCGTGCAGGAGGCGCGGTCGATGCTCACTCAGCTCGTCACGCTCGAACGCGTAACGCGCCGTAACACGCAAAGTCCCACCGCTCCCACCAGGCTCGCGGGAATCCCCGCTTATCACTTCGGACTACTCGTCGGCGCGTTAAAGGACAACGTCACCAGTCGCACCATCAAGGAGACGGGCACGCTCACCGCCTTGCTCACCACCGGCGAACTCGACATCGCGGTGATGCGTCAATTTCCCGGTACTCCGCTGACACTGCCGCCGAACGTCGGACATCGCCTGCTCACCCGCGAACCGCTGTTCGTCGGCGTGCCCGACCAGCATCCCGGAGCACGAGAACCCGAGATCGGACTCGAAGCGCTCGCCGACGACAAGTGGGTCATGCCGGAGCCCGACGACAGCGGCATGAACGCCCACTTCGCCCGTGAGTGCGCGGCCGTCGGGTTCGAGCAACGGATCGGGCACTTCAGCAGCGAGGCGCACGTCGTGCTGACGTTGATCAGGGAGTCCGGCGCGGTGTGCCCGCTCTACCCGGTCGGAGGCACCCCGCCCGGCGTCGCCCGCCTGCCGATCACCGGGAACCCGCTGGTGCGCGAGGTCGTGCTGGCCTGGCGCACGGACGCGCCGGTCGCCGGGGAGATCGACGACCTGTGCGAACAAGTCGCCACCGGATACCTGAAGCTGGTCGAGGAGAGCGAGGTCTACGCGCGGTGGTGGCGCGCGGGAGGAGAGGCGTTCGCCCTCAGTCCTTAGTGCCGCCGCCGTTGTTCGGGCGCACGATGATGACGACCCGGTCGTCGGACGAGACGGGCTGGCCGCCGTTCTTGTTGACCGTGCCGACCAGCGACGCCGACTCGTTCAGCATCTCCATCGGCCCGAGCAGACCGAAGCCGTCCTCCGCCATCGCGATCTCCGGCTTCCCGGTGAAGGCTCCCGCGGAGTTCATCGACAACGACTGGTAGCCCGGCGTCTTGGACGTGGCCACGGACAGCTGGTCCGAGAACGACGAGCACCCCATCACTCCGGGCCTGTCGGGCCACGCCCACGCGACCTCGCCGAGCTTGCCGGGGACGACGCGGTAGACGACGTCGCCGCTCGCCGCCCAGTCGGTCACCCAGATCTTCGAGGTGTCGGCCGAGACGCACAGGCCGCCGGGCAGCCTCAGCCCGGACGAGACGACGGTGCTGCCCGCCGTCGGGTTGCCCTGGGCGGGCTGACCGGAGCCGTCGATCCGCAGCACCTTGCCGGCCAGCGAGTTCGGGTCGGCGGCCAGCGCGGGGTTCCCGGCGTCACCGGTCGCGACGAGGATCGCGCCCTTGCGGTCGCTCGCCAGCACACCGCGGTTGCCGGAAGGCCCCTTCGGGATGCCGGTGAGGATCGGTTTGGGCGTGTCACCGGGCGCGATGCGCAGCACGCGGTTGTCCGTCGCGGTCGTCACGTAGACGTACGCGAGCTGGTCCTCGGCGAACGTCGCCGACAGCGCCAGCCCGGTCAGTCCGCCGTCGGTCGACGCGTCGACCTCCAGCTGGGCGATCACGACGGGGTCGACGTCCTTGGTGACCTTGACCAGGCGCCCGCCGCGTTCGGTCGCGTAGGCCGCGACGCCGCCCTGGGCGTCGGCGCCGATCGGGGCGACCCCCGTGACGGTGTTGAGGCACGTGGCCACGACGGCGGGGTGGTAGTCCTTGCAGCCCTGCGGCGGCGGCACGCTCTGCGGTGCCGGGTTGCGGCCGGGGTCACCGGGCGTCGGGCGGTACTCGCCGGGGAGCTCGGGTTTCGGGCCTGCCTGCGGGGTCAGCTGTGGCTGGGCGCTCCACTGGGTGGGCGCCGGCTCGTCGGGAAAACTCGCACAGCCCCCTGCCAGCAGGCAGACGGCGGTCAGCAACGCGACGGAACGAACCACGACTCCAGGTTAGGTGCGCGGCCGTGAACCGGAAGTGAACGCCTCCGCGGTGGCGAAGTCGACCGACCGCACCCGGTCGAGCAGCAGGTCGAGTTCGGCGGCGACCTCCTCGGGCGCTTCCAGCGGCAGGTAATGGCTGCACGGCAGCACGCGCAGCCGCGCCTGGGGCAGTGCGCCGACGGGCCCGGACATGCTCTCCGTCGTCGCCAGCAGGTCGTCGCGACCGGCCAGGAGTGTGACGGGGCACACGATCGGGGTGAGGTCCTGGCGCGGCGTCTCGCCCAGCGCGAGCGCCAGCGTGAAGTACCAGCGCCAGTCGTGCTGCAGGAACCGGCTCACCGCCTGCGTGACGGCCTTCTGGTCGCTGCTCGGCTTGATCACGCCGCTGTGCCGCAACAGGAACGTCGTCGCGTCCGTCACCGGGAGGCGGTGCAGCACCCTGTCCAGCACCGGACCGGCCTGCTGCAGCAGCTTCGCGCTGGTGAGCCCGACGAGCCGCCGGACGTTCTTCGGCACCAACGGCAGCATGGCGTCGAACGAATCACCCGGCGCGCCCGCGACGAGCAGCAGGCCCGCCACGCGTTCCGGATGACGCAACGCCAGCTCGGCCGCGATCGTCACGCCCATCGACCAGCCCATGACGACGCACCGCTCGATGCCCGCCTCGTCCAGCACGGCGAGCGCGTCCGACACGTGGTCGTCCAGCGAGATGCTGCGCTCGTCGACCGGCCGGTCGGATCCCATCGTGCCGCGCATGTACCAGCTGAGCAGGCCGCCGCGATCGGCCAGCGACGGCCACGACTCGGGTCCGGAACCCACGCCGGGGCACAGCAGGACCGGTGTTCCCTCACCTGGTGCCTGCCACGCTCGGATCTTCGTGCCGTCCCACGCGATGACGTCGTGCTCCCGCATGAACGACATTCTGACGTACTTTGCTCTGGTGACGCTCACCGTGCTCGTGCCAGATGATTTCGGAGTCCAAGCGCTGTCCCAGGTGGACGGTGTCCGGCCGGTCCGCTACGTGCCGGGGGAGCCGCTGCCGTCCGGCGCGCGCGACGCCGAGGTCCTGATCCCCCGGTTCCTCGCCGGAACTGACCCGCGCGAGGTGTTCGCGCAGCTGCCCAATCTCAAGCTCGTGCAGTTGCTCAGTGCCGGCGCGGAGAACTTCATCGGCAAGGTGCCGGACGGTGTGCTGCTCTCCACGTGCCGGGGCGCGCACGGCGGCAGCACCGCGGAGTGGGCCATCGGCGCGTTGCTCGCGATATACCGAGACTTCCTCGTTTTCGAACGCGCCCGCGCCGAGGGCCGCTGGGACTACCACCTGACGGACACCTTGCAGGACAAGAAGGTCCTGATCGTCGGCGCCGGTGACCTGGGCGAGCAGCTGAAGCGCCGCCTGGAGCCGTTCGACGCCACGGCGACCCTGGTCGGCCGCACCGCCAGGGACGGCGTGCACGGCCAGGACGAACTGCCGTCGTTGCTGCCGGAGTTCGACGCGGTGGTCGTCTTCGTGCCGATGACGGAGGAGACCCGCCACCTCGTCGACGCCAAGTTCCTGGCCGCGATGAAGGACAACGCGATCCTGGTCAACGGCGCGCGGGGGCCCGTCGTCGACACCGACGCATTGCTCGCCGAACTGAATTCCGGGCGACTGCGCGCGGCCCTGGACGTGACCGATCCCGAACCGCTGCCGGCCGATCATCCACTGTGGACCGCGCCGGGCCTGCTGCTGACCCCGCACGTGGCCGGATCCTGCACGGGGCACACACAACGCGCCTACGCGATCGCCGCATCGGAAATCTCCAGGTACGGTGCAGGAGAGCGCCCTCGCAACCTCGTGAACGGCCTGTACTAGAAGTGTGCTAGTCCGTTTGGGTGAACCTGGGCTGCCGTTCGGCTCTCGCGCGCCCGCATGAGGTCTCACTAGCGTGCGGGCGTGGCTACTCACGACAAAGGCTCGACGAGTTCGAGCGCTTTCTCCGACGACTCGTTCTATTCGAGCAGCGGAGGGGGAGTGCACCACTTCGACGACGGCACGGCCAGAGTCGGCGGAGACACGGTCCAGTCGTACGACTCGTCGACGAAGGCGTTCGACAACTCGGGTTACACGCCGCTGGAGACGTCCACTGTGGACGACCGCGACGACGACCTGTTCGACGACGACCGCAAGAAGTTCGGCTGGACGGCCGGGCCCGACATCGGCCTGCTCGGCCTGCGCGCGGTCCTCGGCGGCATCTTCGTGCTGCACGGCCTGCAGAAGGTGTTCGGGCTCTTCGGCGGCCCCGGCATCAACGGCTTCGCGCAGTCGCTGGAGAAGATGGGCTACCGCGAGTCCACCGTCCTCGCCTGGGTCACCGGCATCACCGAGCTGGCCGGCGGTGGCCTGCTCGTGCTGGGCCTCTTCACGCCGCTGGCCGCGGCGGGCCTGCTCGCGGTGATGGCCAACGTCATCGCGCTGCAGTACAAGGGCGGCTTCTTCGGCCCCAACGGCGTGGAACTCGAACTGGCACTCGCGGGCATGGCGTTCGCGGCGCTGTTCGCCGGGCCCGGCCGGGCCGCGCTCGACTACAACCGCAGCTGGTTCCGCCACCCGCTGGCGGCCGGGTTCATCGCGCTGGTGATCGGCATCGGCGGCGCCGCGGTGACGTACTTCGTCTTCCGGTAGAACAGCCCTGTGCGGAAGAACGTGACGGGAGCGGTGCTCCAGCTCGCCCTGCTGGTGATCGGGATCCCGGTCGTCTACCTGGTGGCGTTCCCGTTCGGCCTCACCGCGAAGTCCCTGCTCCCGCCGCTCGGCCTGCTCGCGGGCCTCGTCGTCGGCGGCGTCATGGTCAAGAAAACGGAGCAGCCCGTCAGCGGACCGCTGACGGGCTGGCTCGTTTTCGGCGCCGCTATGACGCTCGCACTGGTTCTTTAGAGGTCCGGGTTGCGCACGGCACCAGTCGACGCGTCGGTGGCCATCCGCGCGTAGGCCCGCAGCGCCGCCGTCACCGGACGGATCCGGTCCACCGGCTGCCACGGCCGTTCGGAGGCCTCCATCTTGGCGCGGCGCTCGGCCAGCACGTCGGCGTCCACCAGCAGTTCGAGGCGCCGCTCGTGCACGTCGATCAGGATCCGGTCGCCGTTCTGGACGAGACCGATCGTGCCGCCGCCCGCCGCCTCCGGCGAGATGTGCCCGATCGACAGGCCCGACGAACCACCGGAGAACCGGCCGTCCGTGATCAGCGCGCACTTCTTGCCGAGACCGGAACCCTTGAGGAACGCGGTCGGGTGCAGCATCTCCTGCATGCCGGGGCCGCCTGACGGACCCTCGTACCGCACGACCAGGACCTCGCCCGCCTGGATCTCCTTGTTCAGGATCGCCGAGACGGCCTGCTCCTGGGACTCGACGACGCGCGCCGGGCCCTCGAAGTGCCACAGCTCCTCGTCGATGCCCGCGGACTTGATGATCGCGCCGCGCTCGGCCAGGTTGCCGCGCAGCACGTTCAGGCCGCCGTCACGGGTGTAGGCGTGCTCGTCGTCGCGGATACATCCATTCGAGGCGTCGGTGTCCAAAGAGGACCAGCGGTTCGACGTCGAGAACGCCTCGGTCGTCCGCACGCCACCGGGGGCGGCGTGGAACAGCTCGATCGCCTCCGGCGACGGGTTCTCCGCGCGGATGTCCCACTTGCCGAGCCACTCGGCCATCGTCGGCGTGTGCACCGACGTGACGTCGTCGTTCAGCAGGCCGGCGCGGTAGAGCTCGCCCAGCAGCGCGGGGATTCCACCGGCCCGGTGCACGTCCTCCATGTGGTAGTCGGAGTTCGGCGACACCTTCGACAGGCACGGCACGCGGCGGGACAGGTCGTCGATGTCCTGCAGCGTGAAGTCGATCTCGCCCTCCTGCGCGGCGGCGAGGATGTGCAGCACGGTGTTCGTCGAGCCGCCCATGGCCATGTCGAGCGCCATCGCGTTCTCGAACGCCTTGCGGTTCGCGATCGACCGCGGCAGCGCCGACTCGTCGTCCTCGCCGTACCAGCGCTTGCACAGCTCCACGACGACGCGGCCGGCTTCGGAGAACAGCTCGCGGCGCGCGGCGTGCGTGGCCAGCGTCGAACCGTTGCCCGGCAGGGACAGGCCGAGGGCTTCGGTGAGGCAGTTCATGGAGTTCGCGGTGAACATGCCGGAGCACGAACCGCACGTCGGGCACGCGGAGCGTTCGACCTCCGACAGCCCGTCCTCGCTCACGGCAGGGGACGCGGACGCGGAGATCGCGGTGATCAGGTCCGTCGGCGCGACGGCGACACCCTCGACGACGACGGCCTTGCCGGCCTCCATCGGGCCGCCGGACACGAACACGACGGGGATGTTGAGCCGCATCGCCGCGTTGAGCATGCCGGGCGTGATCTTGTCGCAGTTGGAGATGCAGACGATCGCGTCGGCCTGGTGGGCGTTGACCATGTACTCGACGGAGTCGGCGATGATCTCGCGGCTGGGCAGCGAGTAGAGCATCCCGCTGTGGCCCATGGCGATGCCGTCGTCGACGGCGATGGTGTGGAACTCGCGTGCGACACCGCCCGCCTCGCGCACCGCCTCGGCCACGATGTCCCCGAGATCGCGCAGGTGCACGTGGCCCGGCACGAACTGCGTGTAGGAGTTGGCGATCGCGATGATCGGCTTGCCGAAGTCGCTGTCGGTCATGCCGGTCGCGCGCCACAGGGCGCGGGCTCCGGCGGCGTTGCGACCGTGGGTGGTGGTGCGAGAGCGGAGCTGAGGCACTGCTCCTCCAGATTCAGTTCAAGAAAAAGGCGCGCGGGACGCGGGGGTGAGGCGTCCATCAGTCTGGGAGCGGTGCCTCAAAGGTTACTTGTGCGCAGACTCGCCGAGACCAGCAGACAGGCCAGTGCGAGCGTGATCACGTGCACGACGGTGCACCACAGGCAGATCTTGCCGATGATCAGGAACTCGGCCGCCACCAGGTAGACCACCATCAGCACGCCGACGCCGACCGCGCCGAGACGCACCCATTTCAGTGCGTCGATCCGCCACGCGAACGGGAGGCAGATCACGGTCAGGAACGCGAAGAACGCCAGGCCGAGGAACGCGACGGGGATGCCCAGGAGCTCCGACTGCTCGCTCGTGGTCACGGTCTCGCAGTCGATGACCGCGTCCGCCGAGCACAGCAGCGCGTTCGCGTTGAAGTGCGTGTACGTCAGATAAGCCGAGGTCAGCAGGCCCGCGACGGACAGCAGCAGGCTCAGCAGCGGAACTCGTTTGATCACTTCTCCGACTCTACGACCTCTTCAGCGACCTCTTCGGCGGGCTCCTCGGCGACCGGCTCTTCCTTGACGGTCGGGTCCGGCACGCGGCCACCGCTGATCAGCGACAACGCCGGCAGGTGCATGAACCGCACCGCGGGCAGCGTCACCTCGGAGTCGTCGTCCTTCACGGCCTTCAGCCAGCCCTTCTGGACCAGCCGGATCGACTTCAGCTCGGCCCACTTCACCGTCGTCGTGCCGAACACACCGCGGGCGACGAGCTCGTCCTCGGTGACCGTCGTGCGGTTGCGGACGACCCAGTACGCGTAGCCGAGCGGGAGAACGTAGAGCGCTTGCAGTCCCGGAGCGAGCCACGCCACAGGGGTGACGCAGATGGCGATCAAACCCGCTGCGAGCAGGGCCGTTGCCGGGATGCGAAAGACCAGCTTCTTCACTCGGACGATTGTTCCACGTCCACGATCCGGGAATTCCATCCCGCAGAGTTGACGCACTCTTGCGCGAGGCGATAACGTCCGCTTCATGCAGCGCACGCTCGTTCTCGTACTTCTCAGGCGCGTCGACGCCTGAGCCGAACAGCCTGCGTCGACGCGCGACCCTCGCACGACCCAACTTCGGGTTGTCGAGGGTTTTTTCGTGTCCGGACCCCGATACCCACGAGGCAAACCAATGACCAGCGCACCATCGCGACAGGCTTCCGAGCCCTCGTCGCCACGTCCAGGTCCGCGGCCCAAACCGGCTCCGCCCACTGGCGCGCCGATTCGAGTGACCGGGGCTCAGTCCCTCGTCCGCTCGCTTGAGGCGGTCGGGTGCGAAGTGGTGTTCGGCATTCCCGGCGGGACGATCCTTCCCGCGTACGACCCGCTGCTGGACTCCACGAAGGTCCGGCACATCCTCGTCCGCCACGAGCAGGGCGCAGGACACGCGGCGACCGGATACGCGCAGGCCACCGGCAAGGTCGGGGTCTGCATGGCGACCTCGGGTCCGGGTGCGACCAACCTCGTCACCCCGATCGCGGACGCGAACATGGACTCCGTCCCCATCGTCGCGATCACCGGCCAGCAGTCGCGGCCGCTGATCGGCACGGACGCCTTCCAGGAGGCGGACATCTGCGGCATCACGATGCCGATCACCAAGCACAACGTGCTCGTGACCGACCCGGCGGACATCCCGCGGGCGATCGCGGAGGCGTTCCACATCGCGTCGACCGGCCGACCCGGCCCGGTCCTCGTCGACATCCCCAAGGACGTGCTGCAGGAGCAGACCAGCTTCTCGTGGCCGCCCGAGATGCGCCTGCCCGGTTACCGGCCGACGACCCGGCCGCACGGCAAGCAGGTCCGCGAGGCCGCCAAGCTGATCGTGGCCGCCCACAAGCCCGTCCTGTACGTCGGCGGCGGCGTCATCAAGGCCGACGCGCACGCCGAACTGCTGCGCCTGGCCGAGGACACCGGCATCCCGGTCGTCACGACGCTGATGGCGCGCGGCGCGTTCCCCGACTCGCACGAGCAGCACATGGGCATGCCCGGCATGCACGGCACCGTCGGAGCCGTTGCGGCGATGCAGAAGTCGGACCTGCTGATCGCCCTGGGCGCCCGCTTCGACGACCGCGTCACCGGTCAGCTGAACTCGTTCGCGCCGGACGCGCAGATCATCCACGCCGACATCGACCCGGCGGAGATCTCCAAGAACCGCCGCGCGGACGTCCCGATCGTGGGTGACTGCAAGGAGATCATCACCGAGCTGATCGACGCCGTCCGCACCGAGCGCGAGACGGCCAAGGCCGTCGACCTCGCCCCGTGGTGGGAGACGCTGAACTCGATCCGCGAGACGTTCCCGCTCGGCTACGACTGGCCGGAGGACGGCACGCTGTCCCCGCAGTACGTCATCGAGCGGATCGGCAAGTTGTCGCCGGCCGACACGATCTACACCGCGGGCGTCGGCCAGCACCAGATGTGGGCCGCGCAGTTCGTGAAGTACGAGCACCCGCGCACGTGGATCAACTCCGGTGGCCTCGGCACGATGGGCTTCGCCGTTCCCGCCGCGATGGGAATCAAGGCCGGTGAGCCGGGCCGCACGGTGTGGGCCATCGACGGCGACGGCTGCTTCCAGATGACCAACCAGGAACTCGCCACCTGCGCCATCGAGGGCCTGCCGGTGAAGATCGCCGTGATCAACAACGGCAACCTGGGCATGGTCCGCCAGTGGCAGACGCTGTTCTACGGCGAGCGGTACTCCAACACGGATCTGGGGACGCACAAGCACCGCATCCCAGACTTCAAGCTCCTGGCGGAAGCCCTCGGTTGTGCGGGCCTGCGCGCCGAGTCGCGCGAGGAGGTGGACGAGGTGATCGGAAAGGCGTTGGAGATCAACGACCGCCCGGTGGTCGTCGACTTCGTCGTCGGCAAGGACGCCCAGGTGTGGCCGATGGTCGCGGCCGGCACCGGCAACTCCGAGATCATGGCCGCCCGCGGCATCCGCCCCCTGTTCGATGAGGACCTGTGATGACCAGGCACACGCTGAGCGTTTTGGTCGAGGACAAGCCCGGCGTGCTCGCACGCGTCGCCGGCCTGTTCTCCCGCCGCGGCTTCAACATCGAGTCGCTCGCGGTCGGCCGCACCGAGTACCCCGACATCTCGCGCATGACCATCGTGGTGTCGGTCGACGAGCTGCCGCTGGAGCAGGTGACCAAGCAGCTCAACAAACTCATCAACGTCATCAAGATCGTGGAGCTGGAGCCGAGTGCTTCCGTTCAGCGGCAACTGGTGCTGATCAAGGTTCGCGCGGACGCGACGGTGCGGTCGCAGGTCCTCGAAACCGTTCAGCTCTTCCGCGCGAAGGTCGTCGACGTGTCACCGGAGGCCGTCACCATCGAGGCCACCGGCACGTCTGAAAAACTCGACGCGTTGCTGCGCATGCTTGAGCCCTACGGGCTTCGCGAGATCGTCCAGTCCGGCATGGTCGCCATCGGCCGTGGCGCTCGTTCCATCACCGCCACCGCGGTTCGTTAGAACTAGAAAGTAGGGAATTACTGTGAGCGTCGAGATCTTCTACGACGACGATGCCGACCTGAGCATCATCCAGGGCCGCAAGGTGGCCGTGATCGGCTACGGCAGCCAGGGCCACGCCCACGCCCTGTCGCTGCGCGACTCCGGCGTGGAGGTCCGCATCGGCCTGCAGGAGGGCTCCAAGTCCCGCGCCAAGGCGGAAGAAGAGGGCCTCGAGGTCGGCACCCCGGCCGAGGTCTCCGCGTGGGCCGACGTGATCATGATCCTGGCGCCGGACACCGCGCAGCGCCACATCTACGCCGACGAGATCGCCGCGAACCTCAACGAGGGTGACGCGATCTTCTTCGGCCACGGCTTCAACATCCGCTACGGCCTCATCACGGTTCCGTCCGGTGTGGACGTCGCCATGGTCGCGCCGAAGGGCCCCGGCCACCTGGTCCGCCGCCAGTTCGTCGACGGCAAGGGCGTCCCCGCGCTCATCGCCGTCGAGCAGGACGCCTCGGGCAACGCGCAGGCTCTCGCCCTGTCCTACGCCAAGGGCATCGGTGGCACGCGCGCCGGCGTCATCAAGACGACGTTCAAGGAAGAGACCGAGACCGACCTCTTCGGCGAGCAGGCCGTCCTCTGCGGTGGCGCTTCGGCTCTCGTCCAGGCGGGCTTCGAGGTCCTCACCGAGGCGGGCTACGCCCCCGAGGTCGCGTACTTCGAGTGCCTGCACGAGCTCAAGCTGATCGTCGACCTCATGTACGAGGGCGGCATCGCCCGCATGCGCTACTCGATCTCCGACACCGCCGAGTTCGGTGACCTGACCCGCGGCCCGCGCGTCGTCACCGCCTCGGTGAAGGAGGAGATGAAGAAGATCCTGGGCGAGATCCAGGACGGCACCTTCGCGAACGAGTGGGTGGCCGAGGACGACAACGGCCGCGCCAACTACAAGAAGCTCCAGCAGGAGGGTGAGAACCACCCGATCGAGGTCACCGGCAAGAAGCTGCGCGACATGATGTCGTGGGTGGACCGCCCGATCACCGAGACCGCCTGACCTTCTTCGAGGCTTTCTCCCAGGGAGGCCCGTGGAGCGTGTGTGACGCTCCGCGGGCCTTTCCGCTTTCGTTCGCATCCATCCGCTAGCGTCTTTCGCATGACCGAGAGCGCGCCGATCTACGACGACAAGGCCCACGTGCGCGGCAAGCTGGACCTCCGCAACGCGCAGTGGAAGCGGCCGCCCGAGCCGGAGCCGGAAGACGGCCACGTCGAGATCGCCTTCATCGAGCACACCGACGGCGCCACGTACGTCGCCATGCGCAACTCCAAGCAGCTCGAACCCGTCCTCACCTTCACGATGGCGGAGTGGGACGCCTTCGTGCTGGGCGCGAAGGACGGCGAGTTCGACGAGCCCTGGTAGCAGCCAGAACAGCGTCGGCGACCTCCTCCAGTGACCGCGTGCCGTCGACGATCACGGCACCGAGACCCCGGTACGTGGCCTCCATGTGCACGTTGTGGCTCAACGCCGCCGCCAACTCCTCCGGATGCTTGCCGAACGAGTTCGAAGTGCGAGTCCTCAACCGCTCGCGCATCGTCGCGTCGTCGATCACCAGGCACACCACCACGTCGAACAGGTCCCACACCTCCGCCTCGTTCTCGACGCAGCCGCAGAGGAACGCATCCCGCTCCCCGGCCTCCGCGACAAAGCTCTCGACCCGCGCACGGCTGATCCGCCACCCGAACCGGTCGAGCCACCCCTGCGGCACCGGGTCGGGCGGGTCGGCGACGACCTGCCCGCTCACCCGGTCCACCCACTGGTTGAAGCCCTCCCAGTCGGCGTCGACCGCCAGCTCTCCCTTGCTCTTGAGCAGCGAGCAGACCGTCGACTTGCCGGCCCCCGACGCCCCGGTGATCCACACGAGCGGCATCTTCGAAGCGTCCCACGGCGGACAATTCATCAAGGCCGACCGCGGGCCCGGCGCGCGGCGCCAACCGATCGCAAACCGACCCGCCTGGCCTGCCTGACCTGCGGAATGCAGAAGTCCGCAAGAAACCTGCACACCCCCTCGGACATGGTGGCCTCACATCTGCCGAACAGGGGAGAAAGCCTTGAGGAAGATCTTCGTGACCGCCGCGGCCGCCGCGCTCACCGCGGCGGCGCTGCTCGTGCCGGGAAGCGCGTCGGCGCAGGACATGGGTGTGCAGGCCACGTGCGACCCGGACAAGCACGTGAACATCCACGTGCAGAAGCGCGGCAACTTCATCGACGGGCTCGGCGGGTTCTTCAACTGCGATCAGGCGACCACCGGCTACACGATCATGGTCCAGGAGAAGACGACCCTCAGCTGGAAGGACCACGTCGTCCGGTCCGGCGTGTGGAAGACCAACCAGTACGCCGTCACCACGTACACCTGCAACGGCACGAAGACGAAGACGTACCGGGCGCTCATCAAGGGCGGCATCGGCACTCACGCGTGGATCCGCACGTCCAGCAGCATCAAGGTGGCGTGCGGATGACCGTCGCGCACTAACACGCGCCCCTTCGCCCTCGTCCGCGGTGTCGTGGACCAAGGCGAGGGGGCGGTGTTCGCGCCACCGCACTCGCCAACGCAAGGCGACCACTTACGAAGGCTTGGCGCGCGGTGCCACCCGGAAAGCCGGCAACGCAAAGGCGACCACGTACGAGGCCTGGCGTGGCGATGCGAAGCGAGCCGTCTGAACCTTCAGGGCTGGGTAGCGGTGCACCCCGCTCATGGCGATTGGGGCTTGACCTCAAGCCCCAATCGCAACCCCGCACTTCATCACGACCCGCGCGCCTACTCCCGCAAGGCGACCACCCTCAAGGAACGCGACCAACCCCGCTGGAACGCGACAAACGCCCGCAAACCGACCCGCACGGCCTCCGCACGACCCCGTCCGTCAACGCCCGTCAACGCCCGCCCAAGGCGAAGCCCTCCACCCGCCCTACGTCAACGCCCCACCCGTTCCCAGGGCGTGGGCGCCACTCTGTCGGGTGAACGCCACGTCCACCCATGCTTCGTCCCATACTGCAAGACGCGGGCGGTGACCTGAGCCACCCGGCGGAATGCGCGCGCAAGGCCGGTGTCTATGCTCGTTAACAGTCCGGACACATTGCGGTGCTCCGGTCGGCGCGGGCCAGCCGCCCCCGACCACGCCCGCGCCCCACGATCCGACCCTTCCTGGGAGCGATGTCCGTGAGCAACACGAGCCGACCTGTTGTCCTCATCGCCGAGAAGCTCGCGCCGTCCGTTCTGGACGCTCTCGGTGACGGCGTCGAAGTGCGCCACGTAGACGGCACCGACCGCGAAGCCCTCCTCACCGCCGTCGCCGACGCGGACGCTCTGCTCGTCCGGTCCGCCACCCAGGTGAACGCCGAGGTCTTCGCGGCCACGCGCAAGCTGAAGGTCGTGGCCCGCGCGGGTGTCGGCCTGGACAACGTCGAGGTCCCGGCCGCCACGCAGAACGGCGTGATGGTCGTCAACGCGCCGACGTCCAACATCGTCAGCGCCGCCGAGCACGCTGTCGCGCTTCTCCTGAGCGTCGCGCGCCAGATCCCGGCCGCGCACGAGACGCTGCAGAACCACGAGTGGAAGCGCTCCAAGTTCAACGGCGTCGAGCTCAACGGCAAGACGGTCGGCGTCGTCGGCCTCGGCAAGATCGGCCAGCTGTTCGCGCAGCGCATCGCCGCGTTCGGTGTCGAGCTCATCGCCTACGACCCGTACGTCTCGGCCGCGCGCGCCGCCCAGCTCGGCATCGAGCTCGTCAGCCTCGAAGAGCTGCTCGAGAAGGCGGACGCGATCAGCATCCACCTGCCGAAGACGCCGGAGACCAAGGGCCTCATCGGCGCCGAGCAGCTGGCGAAGGCCAAGCGCGGCGTCATCATCGTCAACGCGGCCCGCGGTGGCCTCATCGACGAGGAGGCTCTCGCCGAGGCCGTCAGGGAGGGCCAGGTCGGCGGCGCCGGCATCGACGTCTTCTCCACCGAGCCCACGACCGAGAGCCCGCTGTTCAACGTGCCGGGCATCGTCGTCACCCCGCACCTCGGCGCGTCCACGGCCGAGGCGCAGGACCGCGCGGGCACCGACGTCGCGAAGAGCACCATCCTGGCGCTCGCCGGCGAGTTCGTGCCGGACGCCGTCAACGTCCAGGGCGGTGCGGTCGGCGAAGAGGTCCGCCCGTACCTGCCGCTGGTGCAGAAGCTCGGCACCGTCCTCAGTGCACTGTCGCCCAAGGCCCCGACCAGCGTCACCGTCGAGGTCCGCGGCGAACTGTCCAATGAGGACGTCGCGATCCTGCCGCTCGCCGCGCTGCGCGGGGTGTTCTCCAAGGTCGTCGAGTCGCAGGTGACGTTCGTGAACGCGCCGAGCCTCGCCGCGGACCTGGGCGTCAGCGTCGAGCTCGTCAAGGAGACCGAGAGCCCGAACCACCGCAGCCTCGTCACGGTGAAGTCGGTGCACGCGGACGGCAGCACGTTCAGCGTCTCCGGCACGGTCAGCGGCATCGCGCAGGTCGAGAAGCTGGTGAACATCAACGGCCGCAACTTCGACCTGAGGGCCGAAGGCACCGTCCTGCTGCTGGAGTACCCGGATCGTCCGGGTGTCATGGGCACCGTCGGCACGCTGCTCGGCGAGGCCGGCGTGAACATCGAGGCCGCGCAGATCAGCCAGACCGGCAACGACGCGGTCATGGTGCTGCGCGTCGACCGCCCGGTCGACACCCAGGTGCTCGACCCGATCGGTGCCGCCGTCGGTGCGCGCACGGTCAGGTCTGTCGACTTCGGATAGTCACGACAAACGGGAAGGGGACGGGCAAAGTCCCCTTCCCGTGTTCGTCGTCATTCACAACGAAGTCGTAACAGGCAACTATCCGTAGACCACATTCATACTTTCGGGGCAGTCGCAGACACACGATCAGCGATTAGCGTCCCCACGAGGTTGACCCGGTGCCGTAGAGGGCACGGCACTGTCTTTCGGGTCGAAGGCACACACCTCGGTTGGGGCAAACGTTGTGAAGAGACGATCGAGTCTGGTGGTGTTCTCTGCCATCACCACACTGCTGATCGCACCTGCCACGGCACAGGCGCAGAGCGAACCGCTCGCGCAGCCGGTCAAGGGTGCGCACGGGTTGGACGCGAAAGCGTTGCACCTCAAGGTTTCTCCCAGGCTGAACGCCGCGGGCTCGGTCACCGCGTTCGTCGCGCTGGACCGCAAGCCGGCCGTCGACGCGTTCGACGAGAAGAAGAGCCAGGGCAAAGAGGTCGCGAAGCAGGCCGCCAAGCAGGCCAAGAACGACACGTCGGCCACGGTCGACCAGGTCGTCGGCCAGCTCAAGACCGCTGACACGCAGACCAAGGAGCTCTACCGCACCTCCAACGGCGTCCCCGGCGTCGTCGTGAAGGCCGACGCGCAGAAGGTCCGCGAACTGGCCCAGCGCCAGGACGTTCTCGCCGTCTACCCGGTCGTGCCGAAGAAGCGCCAGAACTCGAACGCCGTCCAGCTCACCAGGACGCTCAACGTCTGGCAGCAGTACGGCAAGCTCGGCGACGACGTTCGCGTCGGCATCATCGACACCGGCGTGGACTACACCCACGCGAACTTCGGCGGCCCCGGCACGGTCGACGCGTTCCGCGCCGTCGACCCGCGCGCGAAGGACCCGAACTTCCCGACCGCGAAGGTCGTCGGCGGTTACGACTTCGTCGGCGAGGACTACGACGGGGAGAGCACCGACCCGGCGATCAACACGCCGAAGCCGGACCCGAACCCCATCGACTGCAACGGTCACGGCTCGCACGTCGCGGGCACCACGGCCGGCTTCGGCGAGAACGCCGACGGCAGCACGTTCAAGGGCGACTACGCCAAGCTCGACGCCGCGAAGCTCAACGAGATGAAGATCGGCCCCGGCACCGCGCCGAAGGCCCAGATCTTCGCGCTGAAGGTCTTCGGCTGCGAGGGCTCGACCAACGTCACCTCGCAGGCGCTCGACTGGTCGCTCGACCCCGACGGCGACGGCGACTTCTCCGACCACCTCGACGTGGTCAACCTGTCGCTCGGTTCCGACTACGGCGCACCGGACGACCCCGACAGCCTCTTCGTCAAGAAGCTGTACAAGGTCGGCGTCATGCCGGTCTTCTCCGCGGGCAACGGCGGCGACCTCTACGACATCGGCGGCTCGCCGGGCAACACGCCCGAGGCCCTGACCGTCGCGTCCGTGCGCGACTCGTCCGTGCTTCGTGACGGCGCCGTGGTCACCGGCCAGGGCGCGAAGCCCGGCCAGTACAGCCAGAACTTCACCGGCTACCTGGACTACGACAAGACCCTGCCTGTCGTGAAGCTGACCCAGGCCGGCAACCTCGACGGCTGTCAGCCGATCACCGAGGCCCTCGCGGGCAAGTACGTGTGGCTCGAGTGGGACGACAACGACGCGACGCGCCGTTGTGGTTCCGGTGGCCGCACCAACAACGCGCAGGCCGCCGGTGCCGCGGGCGTGGTGCTGTCGTCCACTTTGAACAACTTCAACGCGGGCATCGCGGGCAACGCGACCATCCCGGTCTTCCAGTTCACCGGCGACGCCACCACCCAGGTGCGCCCGCTGCTGGACGCGGGCACGCTGACCGTTCGCCTGGCAGGCGTCCTGCGCACCACGGTGCCGACGTTCGACCAGTCCATTTCGGACACCCCGAGCGCGTTCACCAGCCGTGGCACCCGCGGCCAGTCCATCAAGCCGGACGTCGCGGCCCCCGGTGACACGATCTCGTCGACCGCGGTCGGTTCCGGCAACGACCGTCTGGTGATCTCGGGTACGTCGATGGCGTCCCCGCACGTCGCCGGCATCGCCGCCCTGGTCCGCCAGGCGCACCCGGACTGGACGCTGGAAGAGGTCAAGGCCTCGATCATGAACACCGCCGGTGCGGACGTGAAGGAGGACGGCAAGACCTTCGCGCCCAACCGGGTCGGCACCGGCCGCGTGGACGGCAAGTCCGCGATCGACAACCAGGTCCTCGCGTACGTCGAGGAGGACAACGGTTACGTCAGCGCGAACTTCGGCGTCGTCGAGGTCGCCAAGGCCGTCTCCAAGTCCAAGACCATCAAGCTGGTCAACAAGTCCACGAAGTCCGTGGAGTACAAGGTCGGCTACACCGCGGCCACGACGATCCCCGGCGTGAGCTACGTGCTCTCGCAGGACAAGGTGAAGCTGAGCCCGCGCGGAGTCGCGCGCGTCAAGGTGACCCTGAAGATCGACGACCCGAAGGCGCTGCGCAAGACGGTCGACTCGACCGTCGAGGCCAACCAGCTCGACGTGCCGCGCCAGTTCCTCGCGGACGCCTCCGGGCGCGTGACCTTCACGCCGACCGCCGGTGCCACCGTGCCGCTGCGCCTCTCGGTCTACTCGGCGCCGAAGCCGGTCGCGGACATCAAGACCGCGTCCAGCCTCAAGTTCCGGGGCAACGACAAGCAGGCCGTGCTGAACGTGACCGGCAAGGGTCTCGACCAGGGCACCGGCTCGCAGGCCTACCGCTCGCTGATCAGCGTTCTCGAGCTGCAGGCCCAGTCGCCGAAGCTGCGCGACTGCAAGCGCAACGTCACCGAGAACTGCGCGCTCAACGAGACCGCCAAGGGCGGCGACCTCCGCTACGTCGGCGCGGCCTCCACGGCCCCGTTGGCCAAGGCGCAGGGCAAGCCTGAGGAGGCGCTGCTCGCGTTCGGTGTCGCGACCTGGGGCAACTGGTACAACCTGGGCAAGAACACCATCCCGTTCGTCGACATCGACACCAACGGTGACGGCACGGCGGACTTCGAGGTGTTCGCGACCCGCCTGACCGACACCGACCTGCTGGTCGCGTCCACCGTGGACCTGAAGACGGGCGAGACCGTCGACATCCAGGGCGTGAACGGCCTGTTCGGCGACGTCGACGCGAACGTCCAGGACACCAACGTCGTCGTCCTGCCGGTGCTGCTGAGCGCACTGGGCATCGACGCGACGAAGGACACGGCCCGCCTCTCGTACGTCGTGGGCGTCGGTGGCTACTACGCCGCGCCGGGCAACGCGAACAAGCTCGTCGACGTCATCGACCGCAACCTGTCCTACGACCCGCTCAAGCCGGGTCTGTGGGCGCAGGGCGGCGGCGACGCGGCGCTCTCGTACCTCGCGAAGCCGGGTACCGCGCTCGTGGTGAACAAGAACGAGGCCTCGCTGAAGGCCGACAAGTCCGAGGGTCTGCTGGTCCTCAACCACCACAACGCCAACGGTGACCGCGCGTCGGTCGTCCTGGTGAAGTCGAGTGGCCGGGGCGGCGCCTACTAGATCGGATGTTTCACGAGAGGCCCGGTTCTTCGTTTGGAACCGGGCCTCTCGGCATGTCACGGCCCGGAACTGCCTGCCGTCACCCCTTGACGCGACCCCGTTCCTGCGGTCGAGTGACACTCGAAAGTGGGATATGGGCCGTGTGGGTGTCCCGCAGTACGGGAGATAACACCCCGATGGGGTGTCCGGCATGCGGCGGGCGGCCTGGATGCCGGTAGCCTTTCGCGAAGGAAAGTAGTCCCACCAATTGGGGACTGACACCTGGGAGGTGTGTGGATGCGGCTCGCAGTGATCCCAGGAGACGGGATCGGGCCCGAGGTCATCGCTGAGGCCCTGAAGGTCCTCGGAGAGGTCGTTCCGGCGGCCGAGATCACTCGCTACGACCTCGGCGCGGCGCGCTGGCACGCCACGGGAGAGTTGTTGCCCGAGTCGGTGCTGGGAGAGCTTCGCCAGCACGACGCGATCCTGCTCGGCGCGGTGGGCGACCCGTCGGTGCCGAGCGGAATTCTGGAGCGGGGCCTGCTTCTGAGGCTGCGCTTCGAACTCGACCACCACGTGAACCTCCGCCCGGCTCGTCTCTACCCCGGTGTCCGCAGCCCGCTCGCGGACCCGCCGGAGATCGACATGGTGGTGGTCCGCGAGGGCACGGAAGGCCCGTACGCGGGCAACGGCGGCCTGCTCCGCAAGGACACGCCGCACGAGATCGCCACCGAGGTCTCGCTGAACACCTCGTTCGGCGTCGAGCGCGTGGTTCGGGACGCCTTCGCGCGTGCGTCGAACCGTCAGCGCCGGCACCTGACCTTGGTGCACAAGACGAACGTCCTCACGCACGCCGGCTCGTTGTGGTCGCGCGTCGTGGAGGAGGTCTCGCTGCAGCACCCGGACGTCACCGTGGCCTACCAGCACGTGGACGCGGCGACCATTCACATGGTCACCGACCCGGGCCGTTACGACGTGATCGTCACCGACAACCTGTTCGGCGACATCCTGACCGACCTCGCCGCCGCCGTCACGGGTGGCATCGGCCTGGCCGCGTCGGGAAACATGGACGTGACCCGTCGCAACCCGTCGATGTTCGAGCCGGTGCACGGTTCGGCGCCGGACATCGCGGGCCAGGGCATCGCGGACCCGACGGCCGCCGTGCTGTCGGTCGCGCTGCTGCTCGACCACCTCGGCGAGCACGAGTCGGCCCGCCGGATCGAGGCCTCCGTGGCCTTTGATCTCGCTACCAGGGACCACCAGTCGCCTGGGGCCACCTACGCCATCGGCGACCGTCTCGCGGCACTCGTGTCGTCGAACGTCCGCACTGGCTGAGGTTCATCCGCTAGACGTTTTGAAGCCCGGCCGGAGAATCCCCGGCCGGGCTTCGGCGTTTCCGCGCGTCGGTCAGAGCTGGCCGTTGGCCTCACGCCACGCGCGCTCCTTCTGGATCCACTCGTTGTCCTGCGGGAACTCGTCGATCGTCGGCACGCGCCGGATCTCGGTCTTGAAGCCCGGGCCGGTCAGCGGCATGCGCTTGGCCCACTCGATCGCCTCCTCCTTCGAGGACACGTTGAGCAGGTAGAAGCCGTTGAACAGCTCCTTGGTCTCGCCGTACGGGCCGTCGGTGACGACCGGGGGTTCGGCGGAGTAGTCGACGACGACTCCCTCGGACGGCTCGGAGAGACCCTCGGCGGCCAGCAGCACACCGGCGCGGATCAGTTCCTCGTTGTACGCGCCGATCGTCTCCAGCATCTTGTCGAAGTCGAACTCGCCCATGTTCGCGTAGGCCTCGTCGGTGGCACGCATGATCAGGATGTACTTCACGGTGGATCTCCTCGCTCGGTGTCTTCCTCGGTGACGTCCACAGGTCGAACGGGCCGCGGGCCGGATCGACATCACACCCGGAGAATTTTCGAACTTTCTGTTTTCGCAGGTAGGGTCGGGTCAGTCGTGCGTGGGGGAAGACCGGTCGAAGTCCGGCGCTGACCCGCAACGGTAGGTCCCACCTGGGACGAGCCCGAACACCCGCTCACGGTGCCCGAGAACTTCCGACTCCGCCGTGGACTGCGGGAAGGACCCAGTGCTCTCCAAGATCAGCGTGCTCGTCGGCGTGCTCGCCGTCAGCCTCGTCGCGGGCGTCGCGCTCGGCCCCGTCTCCGTTCCGTTCGACCTCACGCTCGAACTGCTGTGGGCGGCGCTGACCGGTGGCACGATCCCCGCGGACCTCGCCGGGCAGTACCACATCGTCTGGGACATCCGGCTTCCCCGCGTCCTGCTGGCCGCGGTCGTGGGAGCGGGTCTGAGCACCGTCGGCGTCGCGATCCAGGCGATGGTGCGCAACGCGTTGGCAGACCCCTACGTGCTCGGCATCTCGTCGGGCGCGAGCGTGGGGGCGACGGCGGTCGCGACGCTCGGAATCCTGTCCGGCCTCGGCGTCTACGCGTTGTCGGTGGGAGCGTTCCTGACCGGTCTCGGCGCCACGGCCCTGGTCTACATCACCGCGCGCACGAGCCGAGGGCTCACACCGTTGCGGCTGGTGCTGACCGGGACCGCGCTCGCGTACGGGTTCTCCGCCGTGGCGATGCTGCTGGTGTTCCAGGCGCCGCGAGGTGAGGCGGCGCGGGCCGCGATGTTCTGGCTGCTCGGCAGCCTCGGCGGCGCGAACTGGCAGTCGCTGCCCGTCGCCGCCGTCGTGACCGCGGCCGGCATCGTCTACCTGACGACCAAGGCGCGGAAGCTCAACGCGCTGGCGATGGGCGACGAGACGGCGACCACGCTCGGTGTGGCGGTCAACCGGTTCCGCACGCACCTGTTCATCGTCACTGCCGCCATGACCGGTGTGCTGGTGGCGGTCAGCGGCGCCGTCGGATTCGTCGGGCTGATGCTGCCGCACCTGACGCGCATGGTGGTCGGCGCCGACCACCGCAAGGTCCTGGCGCTCGCACCGCTGGCCGGAGCGTCGTTCCTGGTCTGGGTCGACGTGGCCGCGCGGATGCTCGCGGCGCCGGAGGAACTGCCGCTCGGCGTCATCACGGCCGCACTCGGCGTGCCGTGCTTCATCTTCCTGATGCGCCGCAGGTCCTACGTCTTCGGAGGCCGCTGATGCGCGTCGAACTGCACGACGTCACCGTCCGGAACATCATCTCCGGCATTTCGTTGAACGCCTCCGGTGAGGTCGTCGGCATCGTCGGCCCCAACGGCAGCGGCAAGTCGACGACCTTGCGGTGCGTGTACCGGGCGCTCAAGCCCGACGCCGGCACCGTCCTGCTCGACGGCGAGAACGTCCACAAACGACACGACGTCGCCCGCCACCTCGCCGCGCTGACCCAGGAGTCGCAGGTCGAGTTCGACTTCACGGTCGCCGAGGTCGTGGAGATGGGCAGGCTGCCGCACGACCGCGATCCCGCGCGTGATTCCCGGGTGGTTTCCGAGGCACTGTCCACCGTGGACGTTTCGCATCTCGCTTCGCGCAGCTTCCTCAGTCTGTCCGGTGGTGAGCGTCAGCGCGTTCTCATCGCTCGCGCCATCGCCCAGGAGCCACGCGTGCTCGTGCTGGACGAGCCCACGAACCACCTCGACATCCGGCATCAGCTCGACGTTCTCCGGCTCACACGTGGGCTGGGCGTCACGGTGTTGACGGTTCTGCACGATCTGAACCTCGCCGCTTCCTTCTGCGACCGGCTGTACGTGCTGGACGAAGGCCGGATCGTCGCCTCCGGCACGCCCGTGGACGTGCTCGTGCCTGAACTGATCGCCAAGGTTTTCCACGTCACCGCGCACGTCGTGCGGCATCCGACCACAGGAGTTCCCCAGCTCCTGTTCGACCAGGAGGTCACCCCTTGAGAGCCGTTGTTCTTGCCGCTGTGCTGGTGGTGTCCGGCTGCGGCGCCACGGTCGCCCAGGACACCTCCGCATCCGACCCGGTGACCGTCACGAACTGCGGTCAGCAGGTCACGTTCGACAGGATTCCGTCCAAAGTGGTCACCAACGACACCGGCATCACCGAGTTGATGTTCGCGCTGGGGTTGAAGGATCGGATGGCGGGTTACGTCGTGTCCGGTGTCGACACCGTCGACGTGCGGACCTCGCCGTGGAAGGCCGAGTTCGGCAGTGTGAAGCACCTGTCCGACAAGATCTCCAAGGAGGTCGTGCAGGGGGTCAACGCCGATCTGGTGTTCGCCGGGTGGAACTACGGGTTCAGCGAGAGCACCGGGTTCACGCCGGACTCGTTGAAGGCTCTGGGGATCGGGACCTACCAGCTGACCGAGGCCTGCCGGAACGGGGTGGGGAAGCAGCGCGGGATCATGCCCGCGCTGGATGCGCTGTACACGGATCTGCGCAACCTCGGGAAGATCTTCCGGGTCGAGGCCAAGGCCGAGGAGCTCGTGAAGGGGTACCAGGAGCAGATCGCCGGCGCCGCTCGGTTGATGGAGGGCAAGCCCCGGCCGAAGGTGTTCCTCTTCGACAGCGGGCAGGATCAGCCGTTCACGTCCGGGAAGAACGCCGCGCCTCAGGACGTGATCTCGAAGGCCGGCGGGGACAACATCTTCGGGGATCTCAACGACAGTTGGACGACGGTCAACTGGGAGACCGTGGTGCAGCGGAACCCGGATGTCGTGTTGATCGTGGACTACGCGGACGGGGAGGCGAACACGCCTGAGCAGAAGCAGGCGTTCCTGGAGGGCTTCGCTCCGCTCGCCAACTCGCCTGCGGTCCGGGGGAAGCGGTTCTTCTCGCTGCCGTATGCGGCGTTGGTGGAGTCGCCTCGGAACGCGGCTTCGATCGAGGCGTTCGCGAAGTTCCTGTCCCAGGGGTGAGGCCGTCGGGTTGGTTCAGTCACCTTGCGAGGGTGGTCCCTCGGGTGGTGACGGAACTGAGCGGGGTTGCGATTGGGGCTTGACCTTGAGCCTCTGGCGGGATGCTTGACGGCCGGAAAAGGCCGGGCTGAAAAGCGCCCGGCCGTGCCCATGAGGTTCAGACGGCTCGCTTCGCATCGCCACGCCAGGCTTCGTACGTGGTCGCCTGGCGCGGGTGGCACCGCGCGGGGCGGGTTGCGGCGGCTGGTTCCTGTTCCAGCAGAGGGGCGCTTTGCGTTCAGTCACAGGCGTGAACCCGTGACCAGATAGTGGGAGATTTCCTCCCGTCGCTTGGTACACCGCGCCGGGCTGTGGCAGCATCGCCGACATGCTTCAGCACGTTGCCATCATTATTGACGAGCGCGTCGGGTAGTTGCCGCCCCTGGCACCCGACGCGCAGACCTCTCGCATCCCGCGGGGGGTCTTTTTGTTTGCCCGGATGAGGAGATGAACCCCGATGGCCGGCCCGACCGACGAGTTCCACGTCTACGACACGACGTTGCGCGATGGCGCACAACGTGAGGGCATTTCGTACTCCGTCACGGACAAGCTCGCGGTCGCGCGGCTGCTGGACGGGCTCGGCGTCGGGTTCATCGAGGGCGGCTGGCCCGGCGCGCTGCCCAAGGACACGGAGTTCTTCGCTCGTGCCGCGGCCGGGGATCTGGAGTTGAAGCACGCCAAGCTGGTCGCGTTCGGGGCCACGCGCAAGGCCGGGGTCAAGGTCGAGGAAGACCCGCAGGTCAAAGCGCTGATCGACAGTCAGGCGCCGGTGGTCACGCTGGTGGCCAAGTCGGACCTCAGGCACATCGAGCGCGCGCTGCGCACGGACGCCGACGAGAACCTGAAGATGGTGCGCGACACCGTCCGGTTCCTGAAGGACCACGGAAGGCGCGTTTTTCTCGACGCCGAGCACTTCTTCGACGGGTACGCGTTCTCGCCGGACACGAGTCTGCGCGTGCTGGAGTCCGCTGTGGAGGGTGGCGCGGACGTCGTCGTGCTGTGCGACACCAATGGCGGGCAGTTGCCGTTGGGGCTTGCGGAGACGGTCGCGGAGGTTGTCGCGAAGACCGGTTTCCGCGTAGGAATTCACTGCCAGGACGACACGTCCTGTGCGGTGGCGAACACACTTGCGGCCGTTCAGGCGGGCGCGACGCACGTTCAGTGCACCGCCAACGGATATGGCGAGCGGGCAGGCAATGCGGACCTGTTCGCCGTCGTGGGAAACCTCGTGACCAAACTCGGCATGGAGGTGCTCCCGATCGGGGCACTGGCCGAGCTCACCCGTGTCTCCCATGCGTTGGCCGAGATCGCGAACATCGCACCCGACACCCACCAGGCTTATGTCGGGTCGTCAGCATTCGCTCACAAGGCGGGTCTGCACGCGAGCGCGATCAAGGTGGATCCGGAGCTGTACAACCACATCGATCCGGACACCGTCGGCAACGACATGCGGGTGCTGGTCACCGAGATGGCCGGTCGGGCGAGCATCGAACTCAAGGGACGTGAGTTCGGGCTCGACCTGGCCGGCCGGGGGACCGAGGTCGGCAGCGCGTTGAAGCGCGTGAAGGAGTTGGAGGCGAAGGGCTGGTCGTTCGAGGCCGCGGACGCCTCGATGGAGCTCTTGTTGCGCACCGAGCTGTCCGAACTGGACACTCCGCCCTTCACCCTGGAGTCCTACCGGGTCGTGCTCGATCACCGGTCGGACGGCGAGATCGTGTCCGAGGCCACGGTCAAGGTGCACGTGGCGGGGGAGCGGGTCATCGCGACGGCCGAGGGCATCGGGCCCGTGCACGCTCTGGACGCGGCGCTGCGCAAGGCGTTGCTGCCGCACCTGTCCTGGTTGGACACTGTGGAGCTGGCCGACTACAAGGTGCGCATCCTGACCGAACATCCCGGTACCGATGCCGTGACCCGTGTCCTGGTGGAGTCCACCGACGGTGAGCGCGAGTGGACGACGGTGGGTGTGCACGGGAACATCGTCGAGGCCTCCTGGCTTGCGCTCTGTGACGCACTCGTCCACAAATCCATGCGAAGCGGCTGACCTCGTAAACTGGGGCCGTGCGCATCGCCCGAATTGCTCATCCCCAAGGCGTGGCCTTCGTCGCCGTTCACGGCGACGAGGCCGCGGAAATCGCCGAACACCCCTTCGGCACGCCCACGTTCACCGGCCGCAAGTGGCCGTTGGCGGACGTGAGGCTGCTCGCTCCCATCCTGCCGACCAAGATCATTGGTGTGGGGCGGAACTACGCCGACCACGCCAAGGAGCTCGGCAACGAGGTTCCCGCGGAGCCGTTGCTGTTCTTCAAGCCCAACACGTCGGTGGTCGGCCCGAACGTGGAGATCAAGCTCCCGGCCGTGTCCGAGCGCGTCGACTTCGAGGGCGAGCTCGCGGTCATCATCGGTCAGCCGTGCCGCGACGTGCCGAAGGCCAAGGCCGCGAGTGTGATCATGGGCTACACGATCGCCAACGACGTCACGGCGCGCGACCTGCAGAAGAAGGACGTGCAGTTCACGCGTGCCAAGGGTTTTGACACGTTCTGTCCGTTGGGTCCGTTCATCGAGACCGAGTTCGACCCCTCCGACGTCCGCGTCGTCACCGAAGTTGACGGGGAAGTCAAACAGGACGGCCGTACTTCGTTGATGGTGCACGACATTCCGTCACTCGTGGAGTACGTCTCCGGCATCATGACGCTGCTGCCGGGTGACCTGATCCTGACCGGCACGCCGGCCGGTGTCGGGCCGATGAGGGCCGGACAGACGGTCTCCGTGACTGTGGACGGCCTTGGCACGCTCACCAATCCGGTCGCAAATAGGTAGCCGTACGGAGCAATCCGGCGTCCGGCAGGTTACGCATCCGGGTACCCGCGAGTAACTTCCCGGTGTCATGACGGACCTGGCGTCCACCCGTGTGTTGCTGGTCGACGGATCGCAGCTCATCACCGAAGGGCTGCGGCTTTCGCTGCATCGCACGCACTGCTTCCGCGTTGTGGGCATCGCCCACACCGTGGCCGAGGCTGCGCGCAGTCTGCGGGGCACAGTGGTGGACCTGGTCGTCACGGACTTCGACGTGCCGGGCGCCGGACCGCTGCGCACCGTGCGGGACACGGCGCAGTACAGACCGAGCGCCCGCGTCGTGGTGCTGTCCAATGCGGACAGTCCGAGCTGGGCCCGCGCCGCTCTTGACGCCGGCGCGGTGGCCTACCTGCTGAAAACCTCGCCGGTGGCCGAGCTGTTACCGCTGATCGCGGCCGCGGTGAGGGGTGCTCCCGCCACGATCGACGCACGGGTGGGATCGCTCGCGCGCCTGCCGTCGCGGATGCCTCCACCCGCGTCACTCGGCCGGCTGTCGGCACGGGAGTTCGACGTGCTGGCCGAGATGGCGAAGGGGATGGACAACGCGCGCATCGCCCAGCGGCTCTTCATCAGCAACGACACCGTGAAGACCCACGTGAAGGCGATCCTGCGCAAGCTGGGCGCCCGTGACCGCGCCCATGCCGTGGCGTTGGTGCTCGGCGAGAGCTCCGAGGCCTTCGTCACGACCTAGCGATGGTCTGCGGTGCCCTGCGCGCGAAGTCCGGCGCGTGCTCGGGACGCGGCCCGATCGCGATCACGTAGGCCGGCACCGCCTGCAGGAACGGCAGCTTCTGCGAGACCTTGAGCACGAACGGCGTGCCGGTGCTCGAGACCGTCGCCGTGCTGTTGAGCCTGCGGCCCAGGAACAGCCGGTGGACGACCCGCTGCATCGTCTGGATCACCACGGTCGGGAACAACCTGCGTCCCCGCACCTTCGCGAGCGTCGCGTTCGTGACCTTGCCGTCCCGCAACGGCCGCGCGAGCACGGTGGCCGCGGCGACCGCGTCCTGCACGGCGAGGTTGATTCCGACGCCGCCGACCGGTGACATCGCGTGCGCGGCGTCACCGATGCACAGCAGCCCGTCGACGTGCCAGTGCCGCAAGCGGTCCAGCTTCACGTCGAGGAGCTTCGGGTCGTCGATGGTCCTGATGTGCTCGACCCGGTCCGCGAGCCACGGGACGAGCGTGACGACCCGTTCGCGGAACTTCTCGACGCCCTCGGCGCGCACGGCTTCGTCCGTTCCCTTGCGGATCAGGAAAGCGCACTGGAAGTACTCGCCGCGTGGAATGAGCACGAGCCCACTGCCGGCGCTGAACCTGCCGCCGCCACCCTTGACCGGGTCGTTCTCGTTGCGCGGCAGGCGGAACCACCACACGTCCATCGGTGCGCCGAAGCTGTAGACCGGCAGTTCCACGGCCGCGCGCAGGATCGAGCTCCGTCCGTCCGCGGCCACGACGAGGTCCGCTGTGATCTCGCCCTCGTGCCCGTCGACGCGATCCCGGTACTTCACTCCCGTGACCCTGTTGCCGCTCTTGGTGATCGCGGTGACCTCGGTGTTCATCCGCAGCGTGAACGTCGGTTCGAGCTTGCCCGCGTCCGCCAGCAGGTCCAGGAAGTCCCACTGCGGCACCATCGCGATGCGCTTGTTCGGACCGGGAAGCCGGGACAGGTCGGCGATCGTGGCCTTGGCGCCGCCGTCGAGCATGGCCTCGATCTTGTCGACGTCCTGGTGCGGCACCTGCTCGAACGCCGGACCGAGCCCCAGCTCGTCCAGCAGGTTGAGCGTCGACGCGTGCACCGTGTCGCCGCGGAAGTCGCGCAGGAAGTCACCGTGCTTCTCCAGCACCGTGACCTCGACGCCACCGCGTGCCAGGAGCAGTCCCAGCACCATTCCGGCAGGTCCGCCGCCGACGACGAGACAGGTCGTCCTCTCCATGTCGATCCCCTCTTTTCAACCGGTGTTGAATTAACTCCAGCATGCTCTTGATCGCCAGGTGCGTCAAGCGGAGTTCCAGTGGCGCGGCTCTCGTTCGGGTCCGGTCCACTGTGGACAGTCTGGGGACCCAGGCATCGAAAGGGTTGCGGCTGGTGCGGAATGTCGTTGTGCGAGCTAGGGTGTCGCGCTCGCGGAACCGCCCGTTCGGGCAGGGATCGTTGCGCCGCCGAATAACACTCGACCGGGTGATTGCGTTCGGCGCTCGGAGGAGTGTCGCTGGTTCGTTCGGGGCCTCAAGGTCTGCTGGATCGTGCAAGGACCTATAGGAATCACCTCGTTAGCCGAATCGGACGAGGCCCCCTCGCACCTAACCTTCCGGAGTGACAACTGCGTCCCCGACTTTCACGCGTAAGAGAACCGGCGAGATCCGCGCTGTCTGCCTGGACGTCGACGACACACTTGTCGACTACAGCAGTTCCTCGCGAGCCGCGTTGGCCTCGATGGTCGGTAACGCCGACGCCTGGTCGTTGTGGCAGCGAATCACCGACGACCACGTCTCCCGTCAGCTCGCCGGTGAGCTCCAGTACGAGGCGATGCGCAACATTCGCACCCAGGCCTTCTTCGCCGCACTCGGCGAGGACCTCGAGCTGGAGGAAGCCACCCGCCGCGAGCTCGGCCGCCAGGAGGTCCTCAGCTCCGGCTGGTGCCTGTTCCCGGACGTCATCCCGATGCTCGACTGGCTGCGGGCCACCGGCCTGCCCATCGCCGCGATCAGCAACGCGTCGGGCCGCCATCAGCGCGTGAAGATCGCCCAGCTCGGCCTCTCCGAGTACTTCGACGCGGTCCTCATCGCCGGCGAGGTCGGCTGCGCCAAGCCGGACCGCGTGATCTTCCACACCGCGTGCCTCGCCCTGGGAGTCTCGCCCGGCGACACCGTCCACGTGGGAGACCGCCTGCACGCCGACGCCATCGGCGCGCGCGACGCCGGAATGCACGGCGTCTGGATCAACCGCACCGGCCCCACCGGCGGCACACTGCCCGCGGGCCTGTCGTCCATCACGACGCTCGCGGAACTGCCGGAGCTCCTCGTCTGCGAGCTCTCCACCGCCAGCGCCTGAGATGTGCCCTGAGACCGGCCCCTACCTGCGTGTATGCGTTCAGGTGGGGGCCGATTTCACTTCTGGTGGGGGCGTGGTCTAGTATTTCTCACGGCAGCAACGAGGACCTCGGAACTCCTTCGGGACAACGAAGTCGATCGTGAAAGCCAATGGGGTATGGTGTAATTGGCAGCACGACTGATTCTGGTTCAGTTAGTCTAGGTTCGAGTCCTGGTACCCCAGCTGCTGCGGAAGAACTGCCCTCGGGTAAGCTTTCGGAGCTGCTGAAATAGAATTGAATAGCCGGATTTGGACCGGCCAGAGCGATCTGATAAGGTTCAAACCAGCAAGAAGTTCTAGGGCCCCGTCGTCTAGCGGCCTAGGACGCCGCCCTCTCAAGGCGGTAGCGAGGGTTCGAATCCCTTCGGGGCTACAGAGGTGTCAGAGGCCTGTCTGCGGAGTGCGCAGACAGGCCTCTTTCGTCTGTGTCCTCTGGGGGTCGAGCCCCCAGACCCCCAGCCGGCGGGCTCCGCCCCCGGACCCCCGGCGTGAGTGTTGCCCGGACCTTTCGGTTAGCGCTTCGCTTCGCTCGCGAATGGGTGGGGGCCTCGCTTCGCTCGTCCTGTTGATATGCGTGACGGCGATCACCCAATTCGTGGGGTGTGCATTCTTAGCTGGGGTGCCTATCCCGTCGGCGCCGAGCAATCTCGGGCCAGTGCGACATAGCCATCTGTCCATCAGGCTGCCGCCTGTCCGACCGCATTCGCTGGCGCCTCGCTTCGCTTGGCGGGCTTGCCCACTGCCTTGGAGCGTCCCTCCGGCTCGTTTCCTGCCGGCGCTCGTTGCTCCCGCGTTGCGGGGGGCTCTTCCTCGGGGGCGTTGGGCCGGATGGACCTGGTGTCTGTTGAGGCGTGGTTGCCGCGTGTCGTTTGGGATGGGCGGCGTGTCGGGGGTGGAAAAGCGTCGGCCGCCCTGCCGGTGGGAGGGCGGCCGAGAGGCTGCGTTGGTGCTTTAGAGGCGGCTTTGTAGCGCTTCGGCTGCGGCCAGTAGGTCCGCTGCCCAGCGGGCGCCTGGGCGGCGGCCCATTCGGTCAATTGGGCCGCTCACCGAGACTGCGGCCACTACGGCGCCTGAGGAGTCTCGTACTGGGGCTGAGACTGACGCCACGCCTGGTTCTCGTTCTGCCACGCTTTGTGCCCAGCCTCGGCGGCGGACTTCCAGGAGCGTGCGTTCGCCGTAGACGGCGTCGGCCAGGACTGCGCGTTGGGTGCCCGGGTCTGACCACGCGGCCAGGACCTTGGCGCCTGAGCCCGCCGTCATCGGGAGCCTGGCGCCGATGGGGACCGTGTCGCGCAGGCCTGAAGGAGGTTCTGCCGAGGAGACGCAGACTCGTTGCATGCCGTCGCGGCGGTAGAGCTGCACGCTCTCGCCGGTGATGTCGCGCAGGCGCGGCAGTACTGAGGAAGCGGCGTCCAGCAACGGGTCTGTCGCGCCGCCCGCGAGTTCGGCCAGAGCGGCGCCAGGGCGCCAGCGGCCGTCGGAGCCTCGGCGCAGCAACCTGTGCACCTCAAGGCCTACGGCCAGGCGGTGCGCGGTCGCTCGCGGGAGGCCGGTGCGGTTGCACAACTCGGCCAGGCCACAAGGATCTTTTGCTACGGCGTTCAACACGGCCACTGCCTTGTCCAGCACGCCGATCCCGCTATGCTGTCCCACAAGCCGATACTAACTTCCCAGACAGTGAGAAGTCCAGATCTGTCGGCGCGTCCATAATGTGGGAGATGTCGCGATGAGCCGCACGCTCGCGGAGAAGGTGTGGGAGGCACACGTTGTGCGCCACGGAAGTGGCGCGGAGCCGGACCTGCTTTACATCGACCTCCATCTGCTGCACGAAGTCACCAGCCCCCAGGCGTTCGACGGGCTGCGCCTTGCGAACCGCAAGCTGCGCAGGGCCGATCTCACGATCGCCACCGAGGATCACAACGTTCCGACCGTCGACATCGACAAGCCGATCGCGGATCTGGTGTCGCGCACGCAGGTTGAGACGCTCCGGCGCAACTGCGCGGAGTTCGGGGTGCGGCTGCACCCGATGGGGGACTTCGAGCAGGGCATCGTCCACGTGGTCGGCCCGCAGCTCGGCCTCACGCAGCCGGGAATGACGGTGGTGTGCGGCGACAGTCACACGAGCACCCACGGTGCGTTCGGCGCGCTGGCGTTCGGCATCGGCACGTCCGAGGTGGAGCACGTGATGGCGACGCAGACGTTGCCGTTGCGTCCGTTCAAGACGATGGCCATCAACGTCAACGGCCCGCTCGGCGAAGGCGTCACGGCGAAGGACATCATCCTCGCCGTCATCGCGAAGATCGGAACCGGTGGCGGACAGGGCTATGTGCTCGAGTACCGCGGCGACGCCATCGAGGCGCTGTCGATGGAAGCGCGCATGACGGTCTGCAACATGTCGATCGAGGCGGGCGCGCGCGCCGGCATGATCGCACCGGACGACACGACTTTCGACTACATCTTCGGTCGTCCGCATGCGCCGTCCGGCGCGGACTGGGACGCGGCCGTCGAGTACTGGAAGACGCTGCGCACCGACGACGACGCGACTTTCGACGCGGAGGTCGACATCTCCGCGGCCGAGCTGACTCCGTTCGTCACGTGGGGCACGAACCCCGGCCAGGGCCTGCCTCTGAGCGCGAACGTCCCCGACCCCGAGAAGATCGCGGACGAGAACGAGCGCGTGGCCGCCGAGAAGGCGCTGACGTACATGGGCCTCGAGCCCGGCACGCCGCTGCGCGACATCCACGTGGACACGGTGTTCCTCGGCTCCTGCACCAACGGGCGCATCGAGGACCTGCGCGCCGCGGCGGACGTCATCAAGGGGAAGCACGTCGCTTCAGGAGTACGGATGCTGGTCGTCCCCGGTTCGATGCGGGTGCGCAAGCAGGCCGAGGACGAGGGCCTGGACAAGGTCTTCCTCGACGCGGGCGCCGAGTGGCGGCAGGCCGGCTGCTCGATGTGCCTTGGCATGAACCCGGATCAGCTCGCGCCCGGCGAGCGCAGCGCGTCGACCTCCAACCGCAACTTCGAGGGCAGGCAGGGCAAGGGCGGCAGGACGCACCTCGTCTCCCCGCTCGTCGCCGCCGCCACGGCCGTGCGCGGCACCCTCTCCGCCCCCGCAGACCTGGAGGTCTGACCATGGACGCCTTCACCACCCACACGGGCGTCGGTGTGCCGCTGCGCAGGTCCAACGTGGACACCGACCAGATCATCCCGGCCGTCTACCTCAAGCGCGTGACCCGCACCGGGTTCGAGGACGGGCTCTTCGCCGCCTGGCGCGGCGACGAGCACTTCATCCTCAACCAGGAGCCGTTCAACACGGGCAGCGTCCTCGTTGCGGGCCCTGACTTCGGCACCGGGTCCTCTCGGGAACACGCCGTCTGGGCGTTGATGGACTACGGCTTCCGGGTCGTCATCTCGTCCCGGTTCGCGGACATCTTCCGGGGCAACTCCGGCAAGCAGGGGCTCGTGGCGGCGCAGTGCAGCCAGTCCGATGTCGAGCTGCTGTGGAAGTTGCTGGAGTCCGAACCCGGCACGGCGGTCACGGTGGACCTCACCGACAAGACCGTTCGCGCCAAGGACTTGGTTGCCCCGTTCGAGATCGACGACTACACCCGCTGGCGCCTTCTCGAAGGCCTCGACGACATCGCTTTGACGTTGCGCCACGAGCCTGAGATCAGCGCATTCGAGGGCAATCGCCAGACTTGGTTGCCCACAACGGATCCGCTTCCGGCGGTCTGAGAGGGGGCCGGATTCTCCCCTTGAGAGGGGCGAATCCGGCGCCTCCTGTCCCTCGAAGGGGCGCAATTAGCCACGCCACAACGAAAAATCTGGCGTGGCGATTGGTATTTCTCGCGTTTTGGGCCTACCGTTGCGTTCTAGTCGGCCCGCTCTCTTAGGGCCGTGAGCGTCCTGGGAGGGACTGACGGTGAATAAGGCCCAGCTCATCGAGGCGCTCGCCGAGCGCCTTGGAGACAAGAAGACCGCCGGCGCTGCTGTTGACGGCCTCGTGGACGTGATCGTCCGCAGCGTCAACAAGGGCGAGAAGGTCAACATCACGGGCTTCGGCGTCTTCGAGAAGCGCGCCCGTGCGGCTCGCACCGCGCGCAACCCGCGCACGGGCGAGACCGTGAAGGTCAAGAAGACCAACGTGCCCGCGTTCCGCCCCGGCTCGACGTTCAAGGACGTCATCAGCGGTGCGAAGAAGCTGCCGAAGGCCGTTGCCGCCAAGGCTGCCGCGAAGCCCGCGGCCGCTGCCGCCGCGAAGCCCGCTGCTGCCAAGGCTCCGGCGACCAAGGCCGCGACGACCCGCGCGACGACCACGACGCGCACCCGCACGGCCGCGGCCGCCACCAAGGCGCCCGCGACCCGTCGCACCACCACGGCTGCGGCGAAGCCCGCTGCTGCCAAGGCGCCTGCGAAGGCGACCGCCACCAAGGCCGCCGCCACCAAGACGGCTGCTGCGAAGGCTCCGGCCAAGCGCGCCACGGCTGCTGCCAAGCCGGCCGCTGCCAAGACGACGGCTGCGGCCAAGCCCGCTGCGAAGACCGCGGCTGCGAAGCCGGCTGCTCGCAAGACGGCTGCCAAGAAGAAGTGAGACGGGCCTCCTCAGGGAGGCTGCGTCACTTCAGGAACCACGCGGAAGGCCCCGGTGTGCGCACACCGGGGCCTTCGTGTGTCCGGGTAAAGGTGCTTGGCCTGCGGGAAAGGCGAGCGGGGGGGCCGTGGAGGTGTCTGGCACGCCTGGGATGCGACGAAGGCGGTGGGGGAGTCGCTTGGGGCGTCCGGGAAGCCGCGGCAGGCGTGGAGGACCTGCTTGGCACGCCTGGAACACGGCTGAGGCGGTGCGGCGTGCCCATGCGGTTGGGATAGCTGGAGAGCCGTCCCGCATTCGCCACAAGACAGGGGAGAAGCCTCTGCCGAGGCTTCGGAAACGTTCCGCCGAGCCGGAGACAGCCCGCCTGCGGCACGAGTCTGACGCGACAGTCAGAATTCCGGAACCCGGCCTGGAGGATTGCCCGGCGCGGTTCCTCCGAACCCCCGGCCCGCCAATAGAAATAACGCCGACGCGCCTGCGAACGCCCCCGGCGCAAGCGAAACCGCCGCCTTCCGACCCGACTTGGTTGCCACAGGCGAACTTTCGTCAGAGCGGGAAGACGGCGGCTGAAAACGTCTGCAGCAGCGCTTAGGGACGCGGCAGCGGCGAGGCCAGGTAGTGCGCCGACACCAGGGTTGGCCAGCTCGAAGGCGAGTCCGAAGTGGACCACGTGCCGAACGGCCTGGTGAAGGCCAGCACCCACGCGCTGCCCTTCTTGCAGGGGATTTCGTCGAGCCGCAGCCCGCCCATCTCCGCCAGCGACTGCACGACGGACGGAATCACGCCGCCCTGTGAGGAGACCACGGCCCGGCCTTCGTCGGCCGCGACCTCCAGCAGGCGCACGAGACCGGCGTCCGGGTCGGGCCAGTAGCCCTCCTCCGACAGCCGATGCTCCTCGACCATCTCCACGGACAGGTCGGTTGCCACGGCCCGTACGGTGTCCGCGCAACGCACCCTGGGCGCGGTGTGGACGCGCACCGGTGCCCACAGGGGCAACAACGTGCGCAGCGCGGCGGCCTGGCGCCAGCCCGCGTCCGAGAGAGGGCGGAGGTCGTCGTCGCCGTCCCACTCGGAACGCTTGCCGGCCTTCGCGTGCCGCACCAGCACGACCAGCAGCAGGTCCGCGGGCAGGCGCGCGAACTCCGCCAGCACGTCCCGGTCCGGTTCGTAGGTCAGCAACTCCGACGCCTCGGCGACCGGAAGCCACCGCAGAACGTCGACCTCTTCGTTGGCGACGAACGAACCGGAAACGGCCTGAGCGGCGTAGTAGTCGACGGTCTTCGGCACGCCCTTCACCGAATACGACACCTGCCGGAGATGGCGGCCGAGCACGCAGGAGAAGCCCGTCTCCTCCTCGATCTCCCGCACGGCGCAGGCGGGAATCGTCTCTCCGGGGTCGAGTTTGCCCTTCGGCAACGACCAGTCGTCATAACGCTGACGGTGCACGACCGCGACTTCGACGTTTCCGTCCGCATCGCGCCAGAGCACCGCCCCAGCAGCTTTGATCACCCAAGAGCTCCGTGCCTGTGCAGCAGTTCCATCTGATGGTCCCGCACGGACGAGCCGTCCGACGGCGAGGCTTCCCATTCTCCGTCAGCGCGCAGAACCCAGCAGCGCGTGTGCGGGTCGAGCGCCGACTCGAACATGTCGGCCAGTTGCTTGGTCAGCCGCGGGTCGGCCACGCGCAGGGCGACCTCGACGCGGCGGTCCAGGTTGCGGTGCATCATGTCCGCGCTGCCGATCCAGTACTCGTCGCAGGCGACGAAGTGGAAGACGCGCGAGTGCTCCAGGAACCGGCCCAGGATCGACCGCACCTGGATGTTCTCCGACAGTCCCTTGATGCCCGGCTTCAGGCCGCAGATGCCGCGCACGACCACGTCGACGGGCACACCGGCCTGCGACGCCCGGTACAGCGCGTCGATGACCTGCTCGTCCACGAGCGAGTTCACCTTGATGCGCACACCGGAGGGCTCGCCCGCCTGCGCGCGCTCGATCTCCAAGTTGATCCGGTCGACGATTCCCTTGCGGACGCCGTAGGGCGCGACGAGCAACGAGCGGTACTCGTCCTGACGCGCATAACCGGTCAGCACGTTGAAGAGGTCGGTGAGGTCCGCGCCGATCGTCGGCTCGGCCGTCAGGATGCCGACGTCCTCGTACAACCGGGCGGTCTTCGGGTTGTAGTTGCCGGTGCCGATGTGGCAGTAGCGGCGGATCGTCGAGCCTTCCTGGCGCACCACCAACGACGTCTTGCAGTGCGTCTTCAGGCCCACCAGGCCGTAGACGACGTGCACGCCGGCCTTTTCCAGCGCCCGCGCCCACTTGATGTTCGCCTGCTCGTCGAAGCGCGCCTTCAGCTCCACCAGCGCCACGACCTGCTTGCCCGCCTCGGCCGCGTCGATCAGAGCATCGACGATCGGCGAGTCGCCCGAGGTGCGGTACAGCGTCTGCTTGATGGCGAGCACGTGCGGGTCGGCCGCGGCCTGCTCGATGAAGCGCTGCACGGACGTGGAGAACGAGTCGTACGGGTGGTGCACGAGAACGTCACCCTCGCGCAGCGTCGCGAAAACGCTCTTCGGCGTCTCGCGCTCCCCGAACGCGGGGTGCGTCGCCGGCACGAACGCCGGGTCCTTCAACGTCTTGCGGTCGATGCCGTAGAGCTGCCACAGGCACGAAAGATCGAGCAGACCGGGCACGGTGACGACGTCGTGCGGGTCGACCTCCATCTCCCGCAGCAGCAGTTCGAGCATGTGCTCGGTCATGTCGTCGGCGACTTCCAGCCGCACCGGCGGGCCGAACCGGCGCCGCGCGAGCTCGCGTTCCAACGCCTGCAACAGGTCCTCGTCGCGGTCCTCCTCCACCTCGAGGTCCGCGTTGCGCGTCACCCGGAACGCGTGGCACTCGATGACCTCCATGCCGGTGAACAGCTCGCCCAGGTGCGCGGCGATGAGTTCCTCCAGCGGCAGGAAGGTCGCGGAGGAGGACGACCGGTCCCCTTCCACCCGAACGAGACGCGGCACGTTGTCCGGCACCTTCACGCGGGCGAACCGCTCGCCGCCGCCCTCGGGATCGCGCACGGTCACCGCGAGGTTCAGCGACAGTCCCGAGATGTAGGGGAACGGGTGCGCCGGGTCGACGGCCAGCGGCGTCAGGACCGGGAACACCTGCTCGCTGAAGTAGTTGGAGAGCCTCAACCGGTCGTAGTCCGTGAGGTCGCCCCACGTCACGATGCTGATCCGGTGCTCTTCCAGACCGGGCCGGATGTGGTCGAGGAACGCGCGGGCGTGCTGCTCCACGAGTTCCTGCGAGCGCTTGGAGATCGACACGAGCTGTTCCTGCGGGGTGAGCCCGTCCGCGCTGCGCACCGAGAGACCGGTCTCCGCGCGGCGCTTCAGGCCCGCGACCCGGACCATGTAGAACTCGTCCAGGTTCGAGGCGAAGATCGCGAGGAACTTCGCGCGCTCCAGCAACGGCTGCGAGGAGTCCTCGGCCAGGGCGAGCACGCGGGCGTTGAAGTCCAACCAGGACAGTTCACGGTTGAAATACCGGTCGTCCGGCAGGTCGGTCGGTATCGCGCTCGACGTCACGGCGGGCGGCGCGGAAGGCACGCCGCGCAACGGAGCGGCGGCCGTGGGCCCCCGTTCGACCTTCGCCCGCGTCGTGGACACCCGCCGGGTCGCCGCGCGAGGCTGCTTGCGCGGGGTCGCCGCTTCCGCCTTCGCACGCGTGGCGCGGCGTCGCGAGGGGGTCGCCTTACCGTCGTTGTCGTCGTCCTTGCTCACGTCACGCATTGTGGCGCACTATCGCCGTGAGCGCCCCCAAGCAGGACGTCCGTATGGTGAACTCCTCGTCACAGAACAGGCATGCGAAGAGCGGTAACGGCCCCGCCGGGACTACGTTCGAGGGTCACCCGCTGCCCCGGACGCAGCATTCGCCAGCCACCCGCCGTGACGGCTTCGGCACTCACGTCGACGAGAACGCCGTCATCACGCAGAACGACGGCAGAGCCGTCCCTGTTAAAAGTAGACACGGTCGCCTGCACGGATCAGAACCCTAGACGTTCGGACCTACACGTCTCGTTCGGCGCGCTGCCAGGGTCGATTCATGAAGGTTATTGCCACGATCACCGCGGCGACCCTGTTGGCCTTCACCACGGCAGGACTGGCTTCGGCTGCCTCAGCCGAACCCAGGACTCCGCAGGTGGACAAACCACGACTGCAGGCGGCGGCGAAGAACGTCCGCCTCAAAGCCTCACTTCCCGGTACCGAACGGGCCATCTCGATCGCGTTCGCCCAGTACGGCAAGCGCGACGTGGCGTTCGTGAGCATGGAGACCGGGCTCAAGACGTTCGACGTCACCGACCTCGACAAGCCCAAGCTCCTCGACCACCTCACCAAGGAGGAGATGGCGCTGCCGGGCGACGACCCGACGAAGCGCTTCTGGGAGAACGAGGACATCAACGTCGACCCGAAGCGCAAGCTCGCGTTCCTGGCGCGCGAGGTCAACTCGTTCGGACGCGCACTGCCCGGCGACCGCCCGACCGGCAACTACATCGTGTCCGCTGTGGACCCCGCCGACCTCAAGATCCTCAGCTTTCACCGGCAGAACACCGGTCACACGAGCACCTGCGTCAACGACTGCCAGTTCCTCTGGACGGCAGGACTGGACAGGTCGGACGCCAGAACTGGACGGATCTTCGTCACCGACATCCGTGATCCGAAGACCCCGAAGGAACTTCCTGTCTCCGTCGACGTCCGCGGCAAGGCAGGCGAGGGGAAGATCACGCACGACGTCCAGGTCGACGCGCAGGGCATCGCGTGGGTCGCGGGCGACGACGGCACCCGCGGCTACTACACCCAGGGCTGGCACCGCGACCCGTTGAGCGGCAAGTACCGAGAGGCGAAGGCGTGGGATCCCGTCGCGTACGCGGGCGGCACGGTGCCGAAGGCGGACATGCCGACCTCGTTCACGCACAACTCGTTCCGCCCGATCGGCCGCACGCTGCTCGACGGCCCGTTGCCCACGCGTGAGAACCCGCCGGGCTCACTCCTGCTGCACACCGAGGAGGCGTTCGGTTCGCCCACGTGCAAGACCGAGGGCCGGTTCGTCATCTCCTCGCTGCAGGGCACGCACAACGGTGAGGGCTGGGGCGAGCAGCCCAAGGAGATGAAGACCGTCGGCATCTGGAGCCCTGACGACCAGGAGGGCACGATCCCCGGCGACGTCACGTGTTCCGCGCACTACTTCGACGTGCAGAAGAGGATCGTGGCCTACTCCTGGTACAACCAGGGCACGAGGTTCCTCGACATCTCCAACCCCGCCAAGCCGATCCAGATCGGGTACTGGCGGCCGGACACCGCGACGTCGTGGGCTCCGTACTGGCACCGGAACACCGTGTTCGTGGCGGACATCTCGCGTGGCGTCGAGATCCTGCAGCTGGAGAAGGGCGCCTACGAGGCGCAGGCGAGCGGCACACCCGTGACGCTCACCGCCCACCACGCCAGGGAACTGGCCAGGGAGAGCGACCGGGAACCCGTGCCGCTCGCCCCGAACCCGTTCTACGGCTGGGCCTGCCCGATGGTCGCGAGCCGCGACGACTCGGACTGCGGCGTGGGAGCCTGCGGCGCACCCTGCTGAGTTCGATCCTGATGGGCGACCCCTGCCCTGACGGCGGCTTTCGCGCGCTGGCGGGTGATCACGCGCCGGCCGAGGTTGATCATCGGGATCTCCACGGTCACGTAGAGGACACTCGCCAGCGCCAGCCCCAGTGCCGTGACCACGACGGACTGGCCGAGACCGGACAACGCGGGCCAGAAGAACGCGATGATCGTCGCGGCGATCGTCTGCACGAGGTAGAGCGAGTATGAACGCTCGCCGACGAACTGCATCGGCTTGGTGGACAGGAAGGTCGTGGCCGGTCCCGGCGCGATCATCGCGGTCAGCAGCACCGCCGTAGCGAGCGCGTACACCGGGATGACCAGCACGTGACCGGGGATTCCGTTGATCCCGTCGAGGAAAGCGGCGATCGGCTTCACGCTCAGGTGCACCGCGACGAATCCCGCGGCGACGACCACCTGCGCGACCCGGTTCGTGAGTGGGCGCAGCAGGGCGAATCCGCGCGGGCTGTGCAAGGCGATCGCGAGCAGCACGCCGGTCAGGATCGAGAAGTAGTGCAGCGGCCAGCCGGGGTTGCTGTGCGACGCCGTGAAGTTCACGACCACCAGCGCGAGCAGCATGCCCAGGACGGCGGCACCGGCGCGGCGCCGCAGCACGACGGTGCCCAGCGCGATCGCCACCAGCGGCCAGACCAGGTAGAACTTCTGCTCGATGCCCAGGGACCAGGACTGCCCGTACGGGCTGGCGCCGGCGAACTCGTTGGTGAACGTGAGGAAGTACTTGAGCGCGGAGCCGATCCCGTTGCTGACGAACGTGCCGAAGAGCACCGATCCGGCGACCGTCACGAGCAGGACCACGAAGTAGACCGGCAGAATCCGGAAAGCCCGCCGCAGGTAGAACTCACCGAGCGAGATCTCGCCGGTCCTGGTCTCCTCGCGCAGCATCAGCGTGGTGATCAGGAATCCGCTGAGGACGAAGAACATCTGGACACCGGCCCAGCCCTGGAGCCAGTCGGGGCCGCCGTAGTGGAAGAAGACGACCAGCACCGCGGCAATCGCACGCAGGCCGTCGAGGGCGGGAAAGCGGCGCAACGCCAGGTAGTCGGCGTGCGTCAATGAACTCATGCAGGTACACCTCAGGACAACGCGTCGGGGAACGACGTCGGGGGATACGTCGTTTGCAGCAGGGGATACGGATGTAAAGGTGCCGGGGTTCCCCGTTGAGTTGCTTAAACCAACACTTTCGTGTCGTTCGTCACGGCATCAACACCTGCTCAGCGGTGAAAGCTCCGAGAGCGGGGCGGCCGCCGCGACGCGCCAGCCCTGCTGTGTCAACGCTCCGCCGTGGACTTCCAGCCAGTACGCGCCTTCGGTCGTGTGCATGGTCGCGCCGCTGCGGATGTCCGTGACGTAGGACGACTCCGACTGCCACGACACGAAGTCGCCGCTGACCCGCGGGAACACGATGCCCTCCGTCCTCGGCACCGACTTGATCCCGGCCAGCTCACGAGGTTCGGTCCACCCCTCACGCCAGCCGTGCAGCTCGTTGTCCTGCGTCCACACCACCGTGCTGCCGTCGGACGCCACGCTGCCGGCGGGTGCCGCGTTCTTCAGCTGCTCGGGCAACGCCGCCTCGGCGCGGAACCTCCCGTCCTGCAGCCAGACGACCGCGTCGCCGAGGAACACGGGTTCTTTGCCCTGGCCGACGATCCTGTCCTTCTTCTTCGCGAGGTCGTAGAGGTGCACGCCTTTGCTGTCCGACCAGGCGGCTTTGCCGTTGTGCACCACGGCCCCGCTGTCACCGATCGGCACGGGCGCGCCGTCGTTGCGCGAGTCCCACGCGTAGGTCGTGGTGGTGTGGTCGGCCGGGCTCGGCGTCGTCGAGAACGTGACCCAGCGTCCGTCGAACTCGACGCCGAAGAGCTGCGCGTCGTTCTGCACCGCTATGACCTGCTGGCGTTTCCCGTGATCACGCAGCACGAGCTCGGTGGTCCTGTTGCGCGTGGTCTTCACCAGCGTCGTGCCGGCGTCCTCGTTCGCGGCGACGACGGTGACCTTCTCGTGCGAGCCCGCCTCTGTCCTGTTGCGCGACAGTCTGTCTTTCCAGTCCTGGGGCAACTCCGCCCTGCACGTGCTGAGCTTGCTCTCCGCCGTGTAGTCGGATGGACGGTCGATCGGAAAGGCGGCCACACAGCCCGCGAGGGCCGTGACACCCGCCAGCGCGATGAGCGCTCGCATCAGTCTCCCAAGTCGTGATCACCCCGGTGACCCGGAAGACGCGTGAGGACTGCTCAGGTTGTCCAGGCGGGCAAGGCGTTCGCGGTGTGCGTGCCGAGGCCGAGCATGAGCGCGAGCCGCAGGTCTTCTTCCGTGTCCACGTCACAGCGCAACGACGGCCACGCGCCGATCAGCGCGACCGCACCGGAAACGCGGTGGTGCCCGGCCGACCCGACGCCGAACCTCGGGTCGAGTTCTCCACCGGGCGCGGCGAGGAGCAGCGTCGTGCCGGTGCCCTGCCGGTCCGGCACGAACGCACGTCGTCCGGCCGAGGCTTCGAGCGCGGCCTGCAACTCGTCGGGCCTCAGCGCCGGCAGGTCCGCCTGAAGGGCGCCGATCCGGGACGACCGGAGCGTGCGTGCGCCGTGCTTCAAGGCCGCGTTGAGTCCGGGCTCGACGGGCTCCGGCAGCGACTCGACACCGAGAGCGGCCATTTCGGACGCGACGGCCGGATCCGATGTGATCGTGACCACTCGGCGGACACCGGGGGTGGCGATCGCGGCGCTCACCGTGTCGAGGGCGAGCGCGAGCGCCAGCGCCGCGTGTGAGACCGGATCTCCGCCGGTCGCGCTGGTCAGCCTGGTCTTGGCCCTGTCGAGGGTCTTGACCGGGACCACTAGGTCAATCTCATCCCGCACCTCGCCATAGTCCACGATTCGCGGACTACTGTGCTGTCGGGCGCAGATCTACGCAGGGTGAGGAGAGGCCTCGTGGCCAACAGGGAGAAGGGCGGCTTCTGGGTCGGGGTCGCCGCGGCGATCGTCTACCCCATGTCGTTCGTGCTGGGCAGGCACCGGATCCTGCACGGGGAGCGCATCCCGCGTCAGGGGGCGGCCCTGCTCGTCATGAACCACATCTCGCACCTCGACCCGTGCTACGACGCCGTGTTCGTGCACCGCAACTACCGGGTGCCGCACTTCCTGGCGAAGCACAGCCTGTGGAACGTGCCGATCATGGGCCGGATCCTGAAGGGTGCGAACCAGATCCCCGTCTACCGGGGCACCACGGACGCCCAGCAGAGCCTGCGCGAGGCGCACAAGGCGCTGGCGACCGGTCAGATCGTGGTGATCTACCCCGAGGGCACGATCACCAGGGACCCCGACGGCTGGCCCGCGAACTCGCGCACCGGCGTGGCCCGGCTGGCGCTGCAGCACGACGGCCCGGTCATCCCCGTCGCCCGCTGGGGCACGCTCGACCTCTACAACCACTACGCGAAGAAGTTCCGGCCGTTCCCGCGCAAGACGATCACGCACTTCGTCGGCGAACCTGTCGACCTCTCCGCGTACCGCGGCAGGGAGGAGACGCTCCCGATGCTGCGCGAGGTCACGGACCTGCTGATGGGCGCGGTCAAGGAGCACCTGGCAGAGGTGCGTCAGGAGCCGGCCCCCGAGGGCTTCTACGGACCCAGGAAGGCCTGAACACCATGGCGATCGAACGTGTTGCGGTGCTCGGCTCCGGTTCGTGGGGCACGGCGTTCGCGAAGGTCATCGCGGACTCCGGTCCCGAGGTCGTGCTGTGGGCGCGGCGTCAGGACGTCGCCTCGGAGGTCACCGAGACCCGCGTGAACTCCGGCTACCTGCCCGGCATCTCGTTGCCGGCCAACCTCACGGCCACCTCCGACCCGGCGAAGGCGCTGGACGGGGCGGACGCGGTGGTGCTGGCCGTGCCGTCGCAGACGCTGCGGGTGAACCTGTCGGCGTGGAAGGAACTGCTGCCGCCGGACGCGACGCTGGTGTCGCTGTCCAAGGGCGTCGAACTCGGCACGCTCAAGCGGATGAGCGAGGTGATCCGCGAGGTCGCCGGTGTCGACGAGTCGCAGGTCGCGGTGGTGTCCGGGCCGAACCTGGCCAAGGAGATCGCCGTCGAGCAGCCGACCGCGACCGTCATCGCGTGCACGGACCACGACCGCGCGGTCGACCTGCAGCACGCGTGCTCGAACTCGTACTTCCGCCCGTACACCAACACCGACGTGGTCGGCTGCGAGCTGGGCGGGGCGTGCAAGAACGTCATCGCGCTGGCGTGCGGCATGGCCGCGGGCATGGGCTACGGCGACAACACGATGGCGTCGATCATCACGCGCGGCCTGGCCGAGACGGCACGACTGGGCGCGGCGCTGGGCGCCGACCCGCTGACGTTCGCGGGCCTCGCCGGTCTGGGCGACCTGGTGGCGACGTGCGCCTCGCCGTTGTCGCGCAACCGGTCCTTCGGCGAACGGCTCGGGCGTGGCGACACTCTCGCGCAGGCGCAGGAAGCCGCGCACGGACAGGTCGCCGAGGGTGTGAAGTCCTGCTCGTCGATCCGCGAACTCGCGGCGGCGAACGGCGTCGACATGCCGATCACCGAAGGCATCCACCAGGTCTGCCACGACGGACTGAGCGTGCGGGACCTCGGTGCCGCGCTGCTGGGCCGCGACCGGAAGCACGAACGCCAGTGAGCCCCGAGCTCGGTGACGGCACGCGGGTCGTCCACGCTGTTTCAGGCGAGCCCGGGGATCCTTTCGGCGCTCAGCCGGTGTTCGCGTCGGCGTACCACCTGGGCGGCGAGGACTACTACGGCCGCGCCGGCAACCCGACCTGGCGGGCCCTCGAATCCGCCCTGGGGTCGCTCGAAGGCGGGGAGTGCGTCGTCTTCCCGTCCGGGATGGCGGCCATCTCGACGTTGCTGCGGACCGTTCTGTCCACTGGGGACACTCTGGTCGTCCCGTCGGACGGTTACTTCCTGACCCGGAAGTTCGTGTCCGAAATGGACGTGAACGTGGTCGAGGTGCCGACGGCCGGGCCGTACCCGTCCTTCGAGGGCGTCCGGCTGGTCCTCCTGGAGACGCCGTCGAACCCCGGTCTGGACGTCTGCGACATCGCGGAGCTGGCCTCGCAGGTGCACGCCGCGGGCGCGTTGCTGGCCGTGGACAACACGACCGCGACGCCGTTGGGGCAGCGGCCGCTGGAGCTGGGCGCGGACGTCGTGGTGGCCTCGGACACCAAGGCGGTCGCGGGGCACAGCGACGTCCTTTTCGGACACGTGACGCTGGCTTCTCCCGAGCTGGCGGTGAAGGTGCGGGACGCGCGGACGATGAGCGGCGCGATTGCGGGGCCGTTCGAGACGTGGCTCGCGTTGCGCGGCCTGGGAACCCTGGACCTGAGGCTCGCGCGGCAGGCGGAGAACGCGGCGGCGATCCACGCGGTGCTCAAGGGCCGGGTGGCGAACCTGCGCTGGCCGGGCGCGTCGGACGATCCCTCGTACCTCGTGGCGGCGCAGCAGATGCGGCGGTTCAACGGCGTGCTGACGTTCGAACTGCCGGACGTGGCCGCCGTGGAGAGGTTCCTGTCGCGCTCGAAGCTCGTGTCGGCGGCGACGTCGTTCGGCGGCCTGCACTCGACCGCGGACCGGCGGGCCCAGTTCGGCGACCCGGTGCCCGAGGGCCTGGTGCGCTTCTCGGCCGGCTGTGAGGACACTCGAGATCTGGTCGCGGACGTGTCCCACGCTTTGGGACTGGATTGACGGAGGGTCCCGTTTTCGGGACCCTCTGCTCCATGTCCTTCAACGCATGTTGCTGTTGTACCTGGCGATAGTCCCGCGTCCTCTTTTCGCGCACTCGCCTGGTTAGGACTTTTCCCCGATGTTCGCCGTTCCCGAGAACAGCGTCGTTCTGCCTGAAAACACCCAGCTGCTGCACCCCGTCCGGGTGGCTTTGGCGTGGGCGGCCGACCGCGACCGCTGGAAGCACCTGCTCCGGTACGACCCCGAGGAGCGCTTCTCGGCGTTGGTCGACAAGACCGGTGACCAGGAGATCTGGCTGATGAGCTGGCTCCCCGGTCAGGTCGCGTCGCTGCACGACCACGACCACACTTCGGGTGCGTTCACCGTGGTCAACGGCCTGTTGACCGAGGTCGTGACCACGAAGATCCAGGTCGTGCACACACTTCACGCCGGTCAGTCGCGCGTGTGGGGCCCCGGCTACGTGCACCAGGTGCGCAACGACGGTGTGGATCCGGCCGTGTCGATCCACGTGTACCGCCACGGCACACGCGCCATGACCCCGTACCGCTACGACCCGGTCAACGGGCCCGTTCGCTGACGTGCGGCGGGATGGCCTTGTCCGTCTCGTGCGGCACTGGCGCACCCCACGACTGGATGAGCGGCATGTGCCCGGCCCACACGAGGTTCGCTTCGAGGTCGGACGGCTCCTCGCCCGGTCCGCCGTCGCGCACCTTGACGCTCGCCTCGGTGAGGTCGATCTCCAGCGCGGCGGTCTGCGCGAGCTCCTTCTTGGACGGCCGGCGCGCGTAGTCCCAGCTGCCCGGCGTCACGTGCTCGACGATCGTGCGCAGGGCGTGCTCGGTGTCCTCGGCGATCTTCGCGGTGCCGTGGACGATCGCCGACCGGTAGTTCATCGAGTGGTGGAACACCGACCGCGAGTAGACGACGCCGTCCACCAGCGTGACCGCGACGCAGACCTGCTTGCCTTCGAGCATGCTCCTGATGGACCGTGAGCCCGTCGACCCGTGCAGGAAGATGGTGTTGCCGTCCCGTCCGTACGCGGTGGGGATGAGGAACGGCGCCCCGTCGACCTCCACGGAGAGATGGCACACCATGCCCGCGTCGAGGATGTCGTAGAGCACCTGGCGGTCTTCGACGGCTCGCTTCTTGCCGCGGATCACGGTGCTGCGAGGAGTGGGGGAGAGCTGCACGTCAGAGGTCATGTCTCTACTGTGCGCGGGGAAGTGGCATCATTGAAGCGCCATTTCTGATCGATCCGAGAAGGCCACTTTGGCTGAGACCGCACTTCCCGTCGCGCTGGACCGCGAGTCCGCCGAACCGCTCGCCGTCCAACTCGCCGACGCACTCCGCTCGGCGGCGTCGGAGGGACGGCTTCGTGCGGGCGACCGTTTGCCGTCCACGCGCGCGCTGGCCGACAGTCTCGGAGTCTCCCGCACGGTCACTGCCGCCGCCTACGAACAGTTGCACGCGGAAGGCTGGATCGCCGGCCGGCACGGCTCCGGCACGTACGTCACCACGACGCCCCCCGGCCCGTTGCGCAAGCGTTCGCGCAAGCCCGTCGCGCCCGCCATCACCGACTTCGTGGACCTCGGCACCGGCGCGCCCTGGGCCGGTGGCCTCGACCGCGCGGCCTGGCGCAGGGCGTGGCGCGCGGCGGCGGACGCACCCCCGCTGTCCCGTCCCGAACGCGCGGGCCTGCCCGAATACCGCGAGGCCATCGCCGAACACCTGCTGCGTCACCGGGGTCTGGCCGTCAACGCCGACCCGGTGCTCGCGACCGGCGGCACCACCGCCGTGCTGACCGAGATCGCGGTCGCGGTGCTCAAGCGCGGTGACGCCGTGGCCGTCGAGGAACCCGGCTACCAACGGGCGGTGGGCGTCTTCCGCGCCAACGGCCTGAAGGTCGTCCAGGCGGCGGTCGACGCCGAAGGGCTGCTGCCGGACGCCGTGCCGGCGGGTGTGAAGGCCGTCTACTGCTCGCCCGCCCACCAGTACCCGCTGGGCGGCCGCATGTCGGCGGGGCGCAGGGTCGCGCTGGTCGAACGGGCCCGGCGCGACGGCTGGCTGGTCATCGAGGACGACTACGACGGCGAACTCCGCTACGACGTCGCCCCGCTGCCGTCACTGGCCGCGCTCGCCCCGGACGTCGTGGTCCACCTCGGCACCACGAGCAAGATCCTCACGCCCACGCTGGGCGCGGGCTGGATGGTCGCGCCCGAACACATCGCCACGACCGTGCTGGAACACCGCGATCTGACCGGCACCAGCCCGTCCGCCGCCGGCCAGCGGGTCGTCGTCGAACTGGCCCGCATGGGCGACCTCGGCCGGCACCTGCGCAAGCTGCGCCGCGAGCTGTCGGAGCGCCGCGCACTGATCATCGACACGTTCGCGGACGCCGGCATCGAGGTGCTCGGGGACGACGCGGGCGCGCACGTCGTCGTGCTGCTGCCCGGCGCCGAACGGGAACGCGACCTCACGCGGCAGGCGCTCGAACGCGGCCTGCGGGTGGACGGTCTGGCCAGGCACTACGTGAACCGGGCCAAGCTGCACGGCCTCGTCATCGGCTACAGCGCGTGCTCTCGGGAGCAGTTGGTGAACGCTCTGCCGGTGCTGACGGCGCTGCTCACAGCGAACGGCTGACGACGACCACCTCGCGGTCCGTGACGAAGCCCAGCTGCTCGTTCACCCTGATCATGGGGGCGTTGGTCGCGTCCGTCCCGGTGTCGACGCTTTCGAGCGCGGGCCGGTCCGCGAGCAACCAGCGCAGCATGTGCGCCTTCACGGCTCGGGCGAGTCCGTGGCCGCGATGGGCGGGCGTGACCATCGTGCTTCCCCAGCGCGCGTGCGCCGAGTCGCCGGGCTGCAGTGCAACGTCGGTCAGCGCGACCACGAGGCCGGTGGCCTCCTCGATCGCGACGGCAACGCGTTGCTCGACTCCGCCGGCGCGAGCCTCGGCCTCCTCGGCCCGCACCACCTCCGGCGTCCACTCGGGAGCCCGCAGCGCGGACTCCATGGCCGGCGCGTCGTGGATCGACTGCCGGGTCACGGCGACCGACGCCAGCAAGTGCTCCGGCGTCACACCGATCCACCGCTCCAGCCGGTATCCGGGCGGTGCCTCGATCTCCCAGGAAGCCGGATCGGTGCCGGCGATCGTCAGCAGCTGCATCACCCTGGACGCGGCCACGCGGAACCCGCGCGCCACCGCCCACTGCTCGCCCGCGCTGCCCTTGATCACACCCCAGCTCTCGAACGTGTCCCGTCCGCGGGCGCGCAACTCCGGCAGCAACGCCTCCAGCAGCGCGGTGCCGACGCCCTGCCCGCGGTGCTCCGGGTGCACCGTGATCGGACCGATCGCCAGCCGTGCGTTCATGCCACCGAGCAGACCCACGGAGGTGATGCCGACGCCTTCGCCGTCGCGGCGGGCGATCAGACGGATCACCTCGTCGAAATCCGGGTTCGTCTCCCGCAATGACGCGATGATCCGCTCCCTGCTCGACGCCGGATGCGCCGCGATCCGCACGTCCGCGTAGGCCTGCACCGCGGCCTCGTCGTCCAGGTCGAGCGCTTTGATCTCCAGCACGCGACCGAGGCTAACTGGCAGGTGGGCACAATCGCCCAAACGGGTAGGGTCGCCCGCATGACGCAGCGCAAGACGAGGGTGGCCGTGGTCTTCGGCGGCCGCAGTTCCGAGCACGAGGTCTCCTGCCAGTCCGCCAAGAGCGTCCTGCCCTACCTGGACGCGGACCGGTTCGAGGTGGTGCCGGTCGGCATCACGCCGCAGGGGCAGTGGGCACTCGGCACGGACCCGAGCGCGCTGGAGGCAGGCGCCGGCAACCTCCCCACGCTGCGCAACCAGACCGTCGCCGCGATCGAACCCGGTCAGGCGCTCAAGGACGTCGACGTGGTCTTCCCGCTGCTGCACGGCGCGTGGGGCGAGGACGGCACGATCCAGGGGCTGCTCGAACTCGGTGGCGTCCCGTACGTCGGGCCCGGCGTGTTCGCCAGCGCCGCCGCGATGGACAAGGTCTTCGCCAAGAAGATCCTCCAGGCGGAGGGCCTCGACGTCGGCAAGTTCGTCGCTCTCGACCGCGCCGCGACCACGCTCACCCTCGACGAGCGCGAGCACCTCGGGCTGCCGGTGTTCGTGAAGCCCTCGCGCGCCGGATCGTCCGTCGGCATCTCGAAGGTGTCCGACTGGAACGACCTCGACGCCGCGATCTTCGAGGCGCGCCAGCACGACCCCAAGGTCATCATCGAGGCCGCCGTGCCCAACGTCCGCGAGATCGAGCTCGCGGTGCTGGAGTTCCCGGACGGCCGCGTCGAGGCCTCGCTGCCCGCCGAACTGCGTCCGGTCGGCGAGAGCGTCGAGTGGTACGACTTCAACGCCAAGTACGTCGACGACTCCTACGAGGCCGACATCCCGGCGAAGCTCGACGACGACGTCACCGCGCGGCTGCGCGAACTCGCCGTCACCGCGTTCAAGGCGCTCGACTGCCAGGGTCTGTCCAGGGTGGACTTCTTCCTGACCGAGCAGAACGAGCTGATCATCAACGAGCTCAACACGATGCCCGGTTTCACGCCGATCTCCATGTACCCCAAGGCGTGGGACGCGACCGGCATCGACTTCTCGACGCTGCTGACCACGCTGATCGAGACGGCGATCGCCCGCGGTTCGGGACTGCGTTAAGGCGCTGTCCTGACCGGCTTCTTGGGCAGGAGGTCGCGCACCGTCGTGGAGATGTCCTGCAAGGGTCCGGTGCCCGCTTCGTCGGGCACCGTCAGCGCCACGTACGCGTCGCGGTCCACGATCACCCACGTGGAACTGCCGGAACCGGGCAGCTGCAGCCACTGCACGTCGGAGATCACCCGCAGCTGCGAGGTCGCCGACAGCTCGTTCGGCCGCGGCAGGCCACAGCGCAGGACCACCGGATCGTGTTTGGCGTCACCCCACGCCACCGTCGCGAGAGGTGCGGGGGAGGCGAGTTCCCGGCGCGGCAGCATGTCCTTCCCGGACGGCAGCCCCACCGGCAGCTTCTCGGTCAGGGTCACGCACGTCGGTGAGCCCGCGTCGGGCGCGTCGATCGAGACCAGTGCGAGGGGGCCCGTGCGACCGGGCACGTCCTCCGACTGGTTTCCGGTGCCCAGCACCAGACCGAGGCCGGCGACACCGATGGCGAGCACGACAGCGAGCCCGACCGCCGCGAGCAGCGGCCGGGACAGCGCTGACGTGGATTCCTGCTGAGTCACCCGGTTATGACAACACGGGCTAGAGATGTACCACCGGGCAGGTCAACGTACGAGTGATGCCCTCGACGTTCTGGATGCGCGCGACCACGAGCTGGCCGAGCTGGTCGACGGTCTCCGCCTCGGCGCGCACGATGACGTCGTACGGTCCGGTGACGTCTTCGGCGGTGGCTACTCCGGCGATCCCGGAAATCTCGGAGGCGACTGCGGCGGCCTTGCCGACCTCGGTCTGGATGAGGATGTATGCATGCACCACGGCGTGCCCCTTCGTCGCGACAGGTTGGGTCGAGGTAGGAACGTGTCACGCAACGTACCCCAGTTGGGGTTCCGAATGCTCAGATTGGGAGGCAACTTTGCGTCCGGAGCCGCCGCGCGACGCGGAGACGGTCGCCGACGTGGGTGAGTTCACTCTCATCCACCGGGTGACGGCCGGTCGGGCGCAGCCGGAGACGACCATCCTCGGTCCCGGTGACGACGCGGCCGTCGTCGCCGTCCCGGACGGACGGGTCGTCGCCTCGATGGACGTGCTCGTCGAGGGTGTCCACTTCAGACTCGACTGGTCCAGTCCCGAGCAGGTGGGCCGAAAAGCGGCCGCGGTGAACCTCGCCGACGTCGTCGCCATGGGAGCGCTGCCGTCTGCCCTGCTCGTCGGCATCGCCTGTCCCGCCGACACCCCCGCGTCCGTCGTCGAGGGGATCATGTCGGGACTCTGGCAGGAGGCGGCGACGGCCGGCGCGGGCATCGTCGGGGGCGACATGGTCAGCTCCGGGACGCTCGTGATCTCCATCACCGCCATGGGAGACATGAACGGGCTCGAGCCGATCACGAGGTCGGGAGCGCTCGTCGGGGACGTCGTGGCGGTCGCCGGAAGGCTCGGCTGGGCCGCCGCGGGACTGGCCGTGCTCGGTCGCGGATTCCGTTCGCCGGTCGGCATAGTGAACGCCCAGCGCACCCCGGAACCGCCGTACGAGGAAGGCCCCAGGGCCGCCGAGGCGGGAGCCACTTCGATGATCGACGTCTCAGATGGACTGCTGCAGGACCTGGGCCACATCGCGGACTCCTCCGGCGTGGCGATCGACATCCGCACCGAACTGCTGCCGTTGCACCCGCGCCTGCTCGACGTCGCGTCGGCGCTCGGCGGGGACGCGCGGCACTGGGCGCTCACCGGAGGCGAGGACCACGCCCTCGCGGCGACGTTCCCCGGCCCCAAGTCGGTTCCGCCGAACTGGACGACCATCGGCACGGTCCGGGCGGGCGAAGGTGTGACGGTCGACGGCAGGAACTACGAAAAACCTCCTGGCTGGGAGCACTGGCGCGCGTAGGATTCAATCTCGTGGAACTATGCACGCGCGCGTATGACCATCCAGACTCGGTCAAGATGATCGCCGACCTCCAGCAGGTCTACGTCGAGCGCTACGGCGACGTCGACGTCACGCCGGTCGATCCGGCGCAGTTCGCCGCGCCCCTGGGCTACTTCGTCATCGGGTACCTGGACGGCGTTCCCGTCGCGTGCGGCGGCTGGCGAGTGAACGACGAGCTCGACGGTGCCGCCGAGATCAAGCGGATGTACGTCGTCGACTCCGCACGCGGCAAGGGCCTCTCGCGGCTCGTGCTCGCGCACCTGGAAGCCACCGCGCGCGAGGCGGGGCTGCTGCGGATGGTGCTGGAGACCGGATTGCGCCAACCCGAGGCGATCGCCCTGTACACGTCCAGCGGCTACGAGCGGATCGACAACTTCGGCGTGTACCGGGACCACCCGGAGAGTCGCTGCTTCGGGAAGTCGTTGTAGGTTCGGGCGCATGGCCATCTATGCGCTGGGGGACTACACGCCGCAGATCCACCCGGAGGCGTACGTGCACCCGGACGCGACGGTGATCGGCGACGTCCGCATCGGCGCGTACTCGTCGGTGTGGCCACAAGCCGTGCTGCGCGGTGACTACGGGCGCATCGTCGTGGACGAGCGCACGTCGATCCAGGACGGCACGGTCATCCACTGCACCGAGGTCCACCCGGTGCACATCGGATCGTCGTGCGTCATCGGCCACAACGTCCACATCGAGGGCGCGACGGTCGCGGACGAATGCCTGATCGCGTCGGGTTCGGTGGTGCTCAACGGTTCCATCGTGGAAAAGGGCGCGATCGTCGGCGCCGGCGCGGTGGTCTCGTTCGACGGCCACGTCCGCGAACGCACGATGGTGCTGGGAGTTCCTGCTCGCGAACGTGCCGGACACGTTGTGCCGGAACAGGCCTGGGCATTCATCGTGGAGAAATACGTTCAGAACATCGCTTTGTACCGGGAGAAGCTCCGTCGGCTCGATTGAGTGAGATAGGGTTCACAGCCGTGGCTCGTCCCCTCAACGAAGTTGTCGAAGCCGGTTGGGCTGAAGCTCTCGCCCCCGTCGCTGACCAGATCGCCGCCATGGGTGAGTTCCTGCGCGCGGAGGTTTCCGCCGGTCGCACCTATCTTCCCGCGGGCGAGAACGTGCTGCGTGCTTTTCAGCAGCCGTTCCACCAGGTGAAGGTGCTGATCGTCGGCCAGGACCCGTACCCGACGCCCGGCCACGCGGTCGGCCTGTCGTTCTCGGTGGCCCCTGACGTGCGGCCCATTCCGAAGTCATTGGTGAACATCTACAAGGAATACGCCGAGGACCTCGGGCACCCGTTGCCGTCCAACGGCGACCTGACCCCGTGGTCCGAGCGCGGTGTTCTGCTGCTCAACAGGGCGCTGACCGTGCAGCCCGGCAAGGCGAACTCCCATCAGGGCAAGGGCTGGGAGAAGGTGACCGAGCAGGCGATCAAGGCTCTCGCGGCTCGTGACGCACCTCTCGTGTCGATCCTGTGGGGCCGCAACGCGCGCAATCTGCGTCCGTTGTTGGAACCGTTGCCCGCCATCGAATCCGCGCACCCGTCGCCGCTTTCCGCGCACGCCGGGTTCTTCGGTTCGAAGCCGTTCAGCCGCGCCAACGAACTGCTGGAGAAGCAGGGCGCCGACCCGATCGACTGGAAGCTCCCGTAGTTGTCCGGGCAAGACGTGATCTGACGCTGACGGCCGCAGGCGCGGCCGTCAGCGAGTTCGGCAACGCGTTGTCGTTGCTGGTGCTCGTCTTCTGGGCGACGCCGATCAGCCCGCTGCTGGTCGCCGCCATCCTCATCGCCGAACTGCTGCCGTTCGTGCTCGGCGCCCCGCTCGCCGGTGTGCTCGTCGACCGCTTTCCCAACCGCCGCCTGCTGATCATCGCGCTGGTGTTCCAGGGCATCGCCATCTCGGCCATCGCGCCACTGATGGGGCAGCCCTTGTTCGTGGTGGCGCTGGTGTTGCTCTCCGGCTGCGGCCGCGCGGTCGCCCAGCCCTGCATTTCCGCACTTGTGCCGCACATCGCCGGCGAGGAGCAGGCGACTCGTGGTTACGCGTGGCTCAGCACGGGGCGCAGTCTCGGCAGCATGGCGGGCGTCACCGGCGGCGCGTTGCTCGCCGGGATCTTCGGTCACCCCGCCGCGTTGCTCATCGACGGCGGCACGTTCCTCGCCTACGCGGCGCTGCTGGCGTTCGTGCGATCGGAACGCAGGCCCTCGGCTGCGCACGAGGCGCGTCCCAGTGCGCTCGCGGGCATCCGGCACGTGCGGCGGGACCCCGTGCTGTTCACGGCGGTCATCGGGCTGTCGTTCTGCGTGGGAGCGGTGGTGGTGGTCAACGTCGCCGACCCCGCGTTCGTGCGGTACGTGCTGCACGGTGACGAGTTCGTTCTGGGTGCGATGCAGGCCTGCTGGATGACCGGGATCCTGGTCGGCAACAGGATCGCCGCGCGGCTCGAGACCGTGTCTTGGGTGGCGTACGCGATCGCGGTCGCCGCCGTCACCACGGGCGTCGGGGTGCTGATCCCGGCCACGTTCCCGTTCCTCGTGACGGCGGGGATCGGCTGGCTCATCGGTGGTGTGTCGAACGGTGTGCACAACGTGGCCTTGAACGCCGTCGTGCGGTTGCGCACGCCTGATGAGATGCGGGGGCGGGCGTTCGCCGCGGTCGGGTCGATGGTGATCGGCGCGAACCTGGCCGGGACGGCTGCCGCGGGCGGGTTGTTGCTGGTCATCGGGCCTCGGGCAGTTTTCGCGCTCGGGGGCACCGGCGCGTTGCTCGCCGGCGTCGCCTGCCTGGTGTTCGTGCGCCGAGCCCTGAAACGCGAGAAGAGCCCGGCCGAAGCCGAGCTCTTCCCGAACTAAAAACGAACTGTGGCGGTGATCAGCCGCGCACGACCTTGCCGGCCTTCAGGCAGGACGTGCACACGTTGATCCGCTGGCGCTGCGAGGCCGAAACCTTGGCGCGCACAGACTGGATGTTCGGGTTCCAGCGGCGGTTCGTCTTCCGCTGGGAGTGCGAAACCGAATGGCCGAAGCCCGGCCCCTTGCCACAGACGTCGCACACGGCAGCCACGTCAGCCACTCCTTCAGGTTCCTCAAGCGGTAAGTCTCGCGTCCCGGTGGGCGCGCAAGCGTGCACAAGCCTCAACCGGGCACGGCAACTCAACGAGGGTAACCGGTGGCATCACCTGCGACCAAACCGGGTGGATACTCTCGCCGCCATGCAGGTCATGGATGCGGTCGCGGTGCGCAGATGGGCAGACGCCTGCGTGCGGTCGTTGGACGCCAATCGGGAGTCGATCGACCAGATCAACGTCTTTCCCGTGCCGGATGGTGACACAGGTACGAACCTGCTGCACACGATGCAGTCGGCGCTCGACGCGCTGCTGCGCTCGCCCATGTCGACGGTGGGGGACGCGCTCTCGGCGCTGGCCCGCGGCGCGCTGGCCGGGGCGCGCGGGAACTCGGGCGTGATCCTGTCTCAGGTGCTCAGGGGCCTGGCGGAGACCGTGCAGGAGGTGTCACTGGTCACCGGCACCGCGTTGCGCAAGGGCCTGCACCGGGCCGATGAACTGGCCACCGCCGCTGTGTCCAAGCCCGTTCCCGGCACGGTTCTGACCGTGCTGCACGCCGCGTCCGAGGCGGCTCGTGACTGCGAGTCGGACGAACTGGACGACGTGGTGATGGCGGCGTCGCGCGCGGGTGCCGTCGCACTGGCCGATACGCCCCGTCAGTTGGCCGTGCTGGCCAAGGCCGGGGTGGTCGACGCGGGCGGGCGAGGGCTCGTTGTGTTGTTGGACACATTGGCCGCGGTGATCACCGGCCAGAGTGTGGAAACGCCGATGGACGCGCCCCTGCTGCCGCGCACGCCGGAGTCGCTGACGACCGAGCGCGAGAGCGGGTCGTCGGAGTTCGAGTACGAGGTCATGTACCTGCTCGACGACACCTCGGACGAGGCGGTGGCCGAGGTGCGCGCCACGCTGAACGGGCTGGGCGACTGCGTGTCGGTCGTGGGGGACGGGGCCTCGTTGTGGACCGTTCACGTGCACTGCAACGACATCGGCGCGGCCGTCGAAGCGGGTGTGCGCGCTGGGCGTCCGCACCGCATCACGGTGGCGCGGTTCGCTGACCAGATCGCCGCGCAGGCTTCTCGGTTCGTGCGCGACCGGGCGATCGTGGTGGTGGTGAGTGGCGCCGTGGACCTGTTCCGTGCGGAAGGCGCCGCGGTGTTCGACCTCGCTTCTACTACTGCGACGCCCACGGACCTGTTGTCGGCCATCGTGTCGACGCGCGCGCGTCACGTCGCGGTGCTGCCGGGCGATCCGGACATCCGTGAGGCTCTGGAAGAGGCCGTGGCGTACGCACAGGCCGCGGGGCAGGACGTAGTGGTGGTGCCGACGTTCTCGCCCGTGCAGGCCCTCGCGGCGTTGGCGGTGCACGATTCCTCTCGGCGCGCAGGTGACGACGTTGTCGCCATGGCAGAGGCCGCCGCCGCCACCCGCCGTGGCGAGCTCGCGATCGCCGCGGACGAGGCCCTCACGTGGGTGGGCCGCTGTCAGCCGGGCGATCTGCTGGGCATGCTGGACGGCGAGGTCGTGCTGATCGAGCCGGGTCCTGCGGCGCCGGAGTCGTTGATGGACCTGTCCTGCCGCCTGATCGACCGCATGCTGGCGGGCGGCGGCGAACTGGTGACGGTGATCCTGGGCGCCGATGCGCCCGAGGGCCTGGCCGACGTGCTGGAGGACCACCTGAGGGTCACCCATCCGGAGGTCGAGCTGACGGCGTATCCGGGCGGTCAGCCGGACGCGGTCATTTTTGTCGGTGTCGAGTAGTTCAATAGGGCGCGATGATCTCCTTCGACGACAAGCTGCAGCCGTTGCTCGGCAAGAAGACCGCCGACGCACTGGAGACCGGCCTCGGCCTCACGACGGTCGGTGACCTGCTGCGCCACTACCCGCGCCGCTACGACGAGCGCGGGAAGCTGACCGACATCAGGTCGCTGGAAATCGACGAGCACGTCACGGTGCAGGCCGAGGTCCGCAAGTGCCAGAAGCGCCAGATGAAGGCGCGCCGCGGCCAGATGACCGAGGCCGTCATCACCGACGGCACGTCGGAGCTGCACCTGGTGTTCTTCGGCAAACCCGCGTTCGTCGCCGAGCAGGAACTCCTGCCGGGCACACGCGCGCTGTTCGCCGGCAAGGTCGGCCGCTACCGGCAGAACCTGCAGCTGGTGCACCCGGCGTTCGAGGTCCTCACCGCGGAGCAGGACGGATCGTCGTTCCTGCAGGCCTTCCTGCCCGTCTACCCGGCGTCGCAGCACATCAACACGTGGAACATCGCGAACTGCGTGAAGCAGCTCCTGGAGATCTGGGACGGCGTGCCGGAGGACCCGCTGCCCGAGGATTTCCGTCTCGAACAGGGCCTGATCGGCCTGGAGGACGCGCTGCGGTCGATCCACCGGCCGGACAGCTGGGCGCAGATCTCCGTGGCGCAGCTGCGGTTGAAGTGGGACGAGGCGCTGGCCGTGCAGCTGGCCCTGGCGCAGCGCCGCAAGGCGTCCACGGCCCGTCCGGCGCCCGCCTGTGCGCGCAGGTCCGGCGGCATTCTCGACGCGTTCGACGCGCGGCTGCCGTTCACGCTGACGGCAGGCCAGGTGGAGGTGGGTTCGCAGGTCTCCGCTGATCTCGAGTCGACCGTGCCCATGAACCGCCTTCTGCAAGGAGAGGTGGGTTCCGGAAAGACGATGGTCGCGTTGCGAGCCATGCTCCAGGCCGTCGACGCGGGCCGGCAGTCCGCGATGCTCGCCCCCACGGAAGTCCTTGCGGCACAACATGCTCGCTCGTTGACCGAGATGCTCGGCGACTTGGCCCAGGCAGGCCAGCTGGGCGGCGCGGAAGACGCCACGCGCGTGACGCTGCTGACCGGTTCGATGAACACGGCCCAGCGCCGTCAGGCGTTGCTCGACATCGTGACCGGCGAGGCGGGCATCGTCGTCGGCACGCACGCGATCATCCAGGAGAAGGTGGAGTTCCACTCCCTGGGCCTCGTCGTGGTCGACGAACAACACCGCTTCGGCGTGGAACAACGAGCAGCGCTCTCGGCACGCGGCGAACGCGAGAACCCGCACGTGCTCGTGATGACGGCGACCCCGATCCCGCGCACGGTCGCCATGACGGTCTACGGCGACCTGGAAGTCTCGGCCCTGCGCGAACTACCCGGCGGCCGCTCACCGATCAAGACCTCGGTAGTCCCCGTCCGCGAAAAGCCGGCGTGGCTCGACCGCGCCTTCGCCCGAGTGCGCGAGGAGGTGGCGAAGGGCCACCAGGCGTACTTCGTCTGCCCGCGCATCGGCGACGAGGAACCGGCGAAGTCCGAAGACGAGGACAAGCGCCCGGCCCTGTCCGTGATCGACGTGGCCACCATGCTCGCGCAGGGCCCGTTGCGCGGCCTGCGAATCGAGATCCTGCACGGCCGCATGCCCCCGGACGAGAAGGACGCGGTGATGCGCGCCTTCGCGGCCAACGAGGTCCACGTCCTGGTGGCCACCACAGTCATCGAGGTGGGCGTCAACGTCCCGAACGCCACCGTCATGGCCATCATGGACGCGGACCGCTTCGGCGTCTCCCAGCTGCACCAGCTCCGCGGCCGCGTAGGCCGAGGCAGCGCCCCAGGCCTGTGCCTGCTGGTGACCGAAATGCCGGAGATGACGGCCACGATGGAACGCCTGCGTGCCGTCGAGTCCACTCTGGACGGCTTCGAACTGGCCCAGCTCGACCTCGAACTGCGCCGCGAGGGCGACATCCTGGGCGCCGCCCAGTCAGGCCGCCGCTCGGGCCTGAAGATGCTGTCCCTGCTGCGTGACGAGGACATCATCGCGGACGCCCGCACGGCAGCGCAGCAGGTCGTGGACGCCGACCCGGACCTGGCCGAGCATCCCGGGCTGGCGGGGATGGTGGCGACGCTGCTGACGGAGGAGCGCGCCGACTTCCTGGAGAAGACCTAGCCGCCGCGACCGCGCCGCGGCGGTGGTGCCGCGTGCAAGCGCGGGCGAGGCGCGGAGTTCGGGCCGCGTGCGGGGATGAGGCGCGAGGTGCGTGCGGCGGAGGTTGAGCCGCGTGTGCGCGGACGAGGCACGGGGGCATGCTGCAGGGTGTGCGCCGCGGGGTTCTTCCCGTGTGTGGGAGGGGCGCGGAGCGGGTGCGGGCCCTGCTTACCTGGCAGCCGCTCTGCTCGGCGCTACCCCGCATGGCCCGCCATTCCGCTGGCTCGCCACCCTGCACGGCCCACCACTCCGCTGGCTCGCTACCCGGCACGGCCCGCCACCCCGCATGACCTGCCATTCCGCTGGCTCGCCACCGCGCTGGCTCGCCACCCGGCATGGCCTGCCACTCCGCATGGCTCGTCACCTGGCACAGCCCGCCACCCGGCATGGCCCGCTACCCCGCTGGCTCGCCACCTACGCGCCTCGCCACCCACCCCACCTGGCCTGGCCGCGTCCGTCCCCTACCCACCCCACCCGTCTGGCCGGCCGCGTCCGTCTCCCACCCACATCACCTGAAGGTGTGCGCGTGCCAGGTGCCGGAATCGTCCGAAATCCTCGGTACGTTCCCACCCGTGCGTCGCATGATCATCACCGCCCTGGCCGTCGCCCTCACCGTCCTCTCCAGCCCGAGCCCGGCCCTGGCGAGCCCCGTCGTGCTGACCGGCGAGGAGTCCCGCTACCCGCACGCGATCCGCCTCGAACACGGCCCCCAGCGCGGCTCGATCCTGGTGGCGCTGCACGGGGACCACGTCGTGGACGTGCTCAAAGCGAGCCGCAACGGCAAGCGGTTCAAGAAGATCGCCGCGTTCACCGACGACGCCGGTTCGACCGCTACCTGCTGCGGGCACCTCTACGAGCTGCCTCAACGGGTCGGCGACATGCCCGCGGGCACGGTGTTGTGGGCCGGCTCGGCCGGCTTCAAGGCGGAGACGCTCAAGGCGCGGATCTGGCGCAGCGACGACGCGGGAGCGTCGTGGCGGTACCTGTCCGAGTGCGCGCGAGCGAAGCCTGGAGGCGGGCTCTGGGAGCCGGACCTGTCGGTCGACGCCGAGGGCAGGCTCAACTGCTACTTCTCCGACGAGTCTGAAAAAGGACACAGCCAGTACATCGGGCGGACGGTCTCCAACGACGGCGTCCTCTGGTCGGCCAAGCAGAAGGTCGTCGCGGTCGAGCCCGGCTGGCTGCGGCCGGGGATGCAGCAGGTCAAGCGGTTGCCGACGGGCGAGTACTACATGATGTACGAGATCTGCTCGCAGCCGAACCAGTACTTCTGCGAGGCGTACCACCGCACGTCACCGGACGGCGTGAACTGGGGCGATCCGAAGTGGCACGGCAAGCGGCCGACGACGAAGGACGGCAAGTACTTCGCGCACACGCCGTCGATCGTGCTCGCGCCCAACGGCACCGCCACCGGACGTGTGCTGCTCATGGGGCAGATGCTGATGTCCGCGAACGGCAAGGTCGATCCCGGCAACGGCAGGACGATCTTCGTCTCCGAGAACGGCGGCCGGGACGGCTGGTACGAGATTCCCGCGCCCGTTCCGGTGCCGGGAGCACGCGACAACTACTGCCCGAACTACCACCCGACCGGCGTGCCGTCGCTCGACGGCAGGGAGTTCATCGGGTTCGCGAGCGACTTCGCGGCGAACGGCAGCTGCCACACGAGCTGGGCCACGAGCAGCCTGCCGCCGTTCCCCGGATGAACCTCTAGTCCTGCTGCCGCGGCTTCGGCAGCTGCTCGGTCTTCTGCTCACGAGCCGGGGCGGCTGCCTCGTCCGCGTCCGCGGAACCGTCCTCCAGAGGCTTGAGCACCGACATCGCCGCCTCCACCGCAGCCTGCGCGGCGTGGAACTGCGTGGCGAGGTTGTCGTGCGCCGAACGTAGCGACGACTCCTTCTCGGACGCGGCGGCCGCGCGCTGGTCGGCCTCGGCGACGGCCGCGGCCGACCTCTCCTCGGCCTCGCGCACCAGTGCCGACGTCCTGGCCTCGGCGTCGCGGACGAGCGCGACCGCCTTCTCGTCGGCCTCGCGCAGGGTGGTCGCGGCCTTCTGCTCGGCCTCCGCGACGGTGGTCGTCGCCTTGTCCTCGGAGACGCGCAAGGTGGTCGCGGCCTTTTCCTCCGCCGCGCTGACCAGGGCGATCGCCTGTGCGGACGCCTCGGAGGAGATCTTCTCGGCCTTCGCCAGCGACTCGGCCTCGAGTTCGGCGAGGGCCTTCTCCGCCTCCGCCTGCCTGGACTTGAGCTCGTCGTCGAGCCTCTGCAGCGTCTCGACGCGCTTGACCTCGGCCTCGGCGGAGATCCGCTCGGCCTCGGACCGCGCGTCCGCCAGCACCTTCTGGTGCTCGGCGGTCAGCGTCGCCTTGAGTCCGTCGTACTCCTTGTCCAGTTCGTCGTGGTACGCCTTGTACTTCGCGTCGAGCTCGGCGCGGTGGGTGTCCAGGTCCGCGGACTTCTTCTCGAACTCGGCGGCGACGCGCTCACCGTTCGCGCGCACCTCCGCGACCAGCGCCTCGTGCTCGGCGGCGAGCTTCGCCTGCAACGCCGAGTGCTCGGCCTCCAGCTCGGACCTGCGGCCGGCGGTCTGCTGGTCCAGCTCGGCGTGGCGCTGCTGGTAGTTCATCTCTAGCTGCTTGCGGCGCGCCTCGGTCTCGGCGAGCAGGCGCTGGTGGGCGTCGCGCTGTTCCGCGGCCCACCTCTCGGCCTCGCCGCGCGTCGCGGCGGCCTTGTCGAGGGCGTCCTTGCGGATGTCCGCGATCTCTTCCTCGGCCAGGCTCATCATCACGCGCACACGCTCGGTGACGTTCGACGCGCTCACGGGACTGCTGGCGAGGTTCTGGAGCTGGATCTTGGTCTTGTCGAGATCGGCGCGCATCGAATTGAGGAGCTTGGTGAGCTCCCCCACCTGCGCGGCGGCCGCGTCACGGGAGCGGTTCGAGTTCTTGAGGTCGAACTCCAAGCGGGTGACTCGTTCGTTCACCTGTCGCTGGTTGTAACCACGAAGGACAACGTCGAAATGCGGTGTGCGGGCAGTAGGCTGCCCGGCTCCATCAGCCCCGGCCATATGGCTCACCCTACCGAGATAGTCGCGAAGATCGTCACTCGATCTGGTTAAACCCACTACCGGCCGCAGTCTGACCGGGTGGTGGGTATCCACTTTGCTCTCATCACGCGAGAATTGGTGTGAGCAAGACCGATCAGGATGACACCCATCACGTGGGACAGTCCTCCCAACAGGCAAGAGTCGCACGGTAACGTGCCACGACTGATGACTGCCGAGTAACACCGGGAGGGCACGGATGTTCCGCAAGGTTCTTGTCGCCAACCGCGGCGAGATCGCGATTCGCGCGTTCCGCGCCGCCTACGAACTGGGCGCGGGAACGGTCGCCGTCTTCCCACACGAGGACCGGAACTCGCTGCACCGGTTGAAGGCGGACGAGTCCTACGAGATCGGTGAGCCCGGACATCCCGTCCGCGCCTACCTCTCCGTCGAAGAGATCATCAAGGCTGCCCGCAAAGCCGGCGCCGACGCGATCTACCCCGGTTACGGCTTCCTGTCGGAGAACCCGGAACTCGCGATGGCGTGCCGTGAGGCAGGTCTCACCTTCATCGGCCCCGTGGCCGAGGTGCTGGAGCTGACGGGCAACAAGGCGCGCGCCATCGCCGCCGCCCGCGAGGCCGGGCTCCCCGTGCTGGAGTCGAGCCCGCCGTCCTCCGACATCGACGCGCTGCTCGAGGCGTCGAAGACGATGCGCTTCCCGGTCTTCGTGAAGGCCGTCGCCGGTGGTGGTGGCCGTGGCATGCGCAAGGTCGACGACCCGGCCGCGCTGCGCGAGTCCCTCGAAGCCGCGTCCCGCGAGGCGGAGTCGGCGTTCGGCGACCCGACCGTGTTCCTCGAACAGGCCGTGGTCGAACCGCGCCACATCGAGGTCCAGATCCTCGCCGACGGCCAGGGCAACGTGATCCACCTCTTCGAGCGCGACTGCTCCGTGCAGCGGCGCCACCAGAAGGTCATCGAGATCGCGCCCGCGCCGAACCTCGCACCCGAGCTGCGCGACCGCATCTGCGCCGACGCGGTGAAGTTCGCGAAGCACATCGGCTACCGCAACGCCGGCACCGTCGAGTTCCTGCTCGACCCGCAGGGCCACTACGTCTTCATCGAGATGAACCCGCGCATCCAGGTCGAGCACACGGTCACCGAAGAGGTGACCGACGTCGACCTGGTGCAGTCGCAGATGCGCATCGCGTCCGGCGAGACGCTGGACGACCTGGGCCTGTCCCAGGAGACCGTGCAGCTGCGCGGCGCGGCGCTGCAGTGCCGCATCACCACGGAGGACCCCGCCAACGGGTTCCGCCCGGACACCGGCACGATCAGCGCCTACCGCTCGCCCGGTGGTTCCGGCATCCGGCTCGACGGCGGCACGGCGGGCGCCGGCATGGCCATCAGCCCGCACTTCGACTCGATGCTCGTGAAGCTCACGTGCCGCGGCCGCACCTTCGAACTCGCCGTCGCCCGTGCGCGCCGTGCGATCGCGGAGTTCCGCATCCGCGGTGTGTCCACGAACATCCCGTTCATCCAGGCCGTGCTGGACGACCCGGACTTCTACGAGGGCCGCGTCACCACGTCGTTCATCGAGAAGCGCCCGCACCTGCTGACGGCGCGCCACTCGGCCGACCGCGGCACGCGGCTGCTGACCTACCTCGCGGACGTCACGGTCAACCACCCGAACGGCACCCGCCCGACCGCGGTCGACCCGCGCGAGAAGCTGCCGGTCATCGACCTGAACGCCGAGCCGGCCCCCGGCTCCAAGCAGAAGCTGGTCGAGCTCGGGCCCGAGGGCTTCGCGCGGTGGATGCGGGAGAGCAAGGCCGCCGGCGTCACGGACACGACGTTCCGCGACGCCCACCAGTCGCTGCTCGCCACCCGAGTGCGCACCAAGGACCTGCTTGCCGTCGCACCGCACGTGGCGCGCATGACGCCGGAGCTGTTGTCCCTGGAGTGCTGGGGCGGCGCGACCTACGACGTGGCGCTGCGGTTCCTCGTGGAGGACCCGTGGGAGCGCCTCGCGTCGTTGCGCGAAGCGGTGCCGAACATCAACCTGCAGATGCTGCTGCGCGGCCGCAACACGGTCGGCTACACGCCGTACCCCGAGGCGGTCACCAAGGCGTTCGTGCAGGAGGCGACGGACACCGGCATCGACATCTTCCGGATCTTCGACGCGCTGAACGACGTCGAGCAGATGCGCCCGGCGATCGAGGCCGTGCGCGAGACCGGGACGGCGATCGCCGAGGTCGCGCTCTGCTACACGAGCGACCTGTCCAATCCGGACGAACGTCTGTACACACTGGACTACTACCTCAAGCTGGCCGAGCAGATCGTCGGCGCCGGCGCTCACGTGCTGTGCGTCAAGGACATGGCCGGCCTGCTGCGGGCACCTGCCGCGTCGCGCCTGATCACCGCGCTGCGCAAGGAGTTCGACCTCCCGGTCCACCTCCACACGCACGACACGGCCGGTGGCCAGCTCGCGACCTACCTGGCCGCGATCCAGGCGGGCGTGGACGCGATCGACGGCGCGACCGCGTCGATGGCGGGCACGACCTCGCAGCCGCCGCTGTCGTCGATCGTGGCGCTGACCGACCACACCGAGCGCTCCACGGGGCTGAACCTCCAGAACGTCTGCGACCTGGAGCCGTACTGGGAGTCCGTGCGCAAGATCTACGCGCCGTTCGAGTCCGGCATCCCCGGCCCGACCGGCCGCGTCTACCACCACGAGATCCCCGGTGGTCAGCTCTCGAACCTCCGCACGCAGGCCGTCGCTCTCGGCCTCGGCGAGAAGTTCGAGGAGATCGAGTCGATGTACGCGGCCGCCGACCGCATGCTCGGCCACCTCGTGAAGGTGACGCCGTCGTCCAAAGTCGTCGGTGACCTCGCGCTGCACCTCGTGGGCGCGGGCGTCGCACCGAAGGACTTCGAGGCGGATCCCGGCAAGTTCGACATCCCGGCGTCGGTGATCGGCTTCCTGCACGGCGAGCTGGGCGACCCGCCCGGCGGCTGGCCGGAGCCGTTCCGCAGCAAGGCCCTCGAAGGCCGCCCCGCCCCGAAGCCGGTCGAGGAGCTGTCCGCCGAGGACGAGGCGGGCCTCGCCGACGACCGGCGGGCGACGCTGAACAGGCTGCTTTTCCCGGGGCCCACCAAGGAGTTCCGCACGCACCGCGACGCCTACGGCGACACGTCGGTGTTGCGCTCCAAGGACTTCTTCTACGGCCTGCGTCCCGGCGAGGAGTACTCCGTCGACCTGGAGCCGGGCGTCCGGCTGCTGATCGGCCTGGAGGCGATCTCCGAGGCCGACGCGCGGGGCATCCGCACGGTCATGGCGACCATGAACGGCCAGCTGCGCCCGATCCAGGTCCGCGACCGTTCGGTGGACGCCGACATCCCGGCCGCCGAGAAGGCCGACCGCACCAACCCGAACCACGTGGCGGCCCCGTTCGCCGGCGTGGTGACGGCGGCGGTGGCCGAGGGCGACCGCGTCGACGCCGGTCAGACCGTCGCGACGATCGAGGCCATGAAGATGGAGGCCGCGATCACCGCCCCGAAGGCGGGCGTCGTCGGGCGCCTGGCGTTGCGCGGCGCCCAGCAGGTAGAGGGCGGCGACCTCCTGATCGTCCTGGAGTAACCCGTCTCGTGAAGGGCCCGGTCTCGTCGAGGCCGGGCCCTTTCGCTGTGCGGGGCACGCGGAACTCCACGACGATTCCCTGCGTTGCACCGGGCACGGGAGTCAGGGGAAGAGGGTTTCGCACATGAAGAAGGCGTTGGCCGGACTGCTCGGCCTGGCGGGTGTGGCGTGGGCGTTGAAGGACGTGCCGCGGCAGCTCGGCGGGAAGCCGGATCCGGTCCACATGTCGCGCTCGCCGCGTTTCCGCGACGGGAAGTTCCACAACGACAAGGAAGTCCGCACGGTCCCGGACCGGGACTCGTTCTCGATCAGCGACTTCGTGCGCGGTGGACAGGACCGCAAGCCGGCGGCGGAGGTGCCGCTGGTGGGACCCGCCACGCCGGTCACCGACGGACTGCACGTCACCTGGTACGGCCATGCGTCCGCACTGATCGAGGTCGACGGCGCCGCCGTGCTCCTCGATCCTGTGTGGAGTGACCGCGTCTCGCCGTCCGCTCACCTCGGCCCGAAGCGGCTGCATCCGGTTCCTCATCAGTTGTCTGATTTGCCTGATGTGAGTGCGGTCGTCATCTCGCACGACCACTACGACCACCTCGACATGGAGACCGTGCGGGCGCTGACCGCGGGAACGTCCGCGGTGTTCGTGGTGCCGCTCGGGCTCGGCGCCCACCTGGCCCGCTGGGACGTGCCCGCCGACCGCGTCGTGGAACTGGACTGGGACGAGTCGCACACCGTCAACGGGTTCACGCTCACTTGCACTGCGGCACAACACTTCTCCGGCCGTTCGGTGCAGCGCAACGTGACGCTGTGGGCGTCCTGGGTCATCAAGCGCGGTGAGCGTGCCGTGTTCTACAGCGGCGACACGGGCTACTTCCCGGGCTACGCGGCCATCGGCGCGGAGCACGGGCCGTTCGACGTGGTGCTGATGCAGGTCGGCGCGTACAACGACGCGTGGGCGGACATCCACATGACGCCGGAGGAAGGCGTTCAGGCGTTCAAGGACCTAGGTGGCGATCTGCTGATCCCGGTGCACTGGGCGACGTTCAACCTCGCGCTGCACCCGTGGGGCGAGCCGATCGACCGCGTGTGGCGGGAGGTCAAGGCGGGCGGGCTGAAGCTCGCGGTGCCGAGGCCCGGCGAACGGGTGGACGTGGACAAGCCGGCCGAGGTCGACGGCTGGTGGCAGGCGCTCGCCTAGACCGTCGAGCGCAGGCGGCGGACGGCACGCAGGATCTCGTCGCGGTGCTTCGCCGCCTTCAGCCACGCAGGCAGCTTCGCGAGGATCGTCATCCGCCGTACCGACGACGGATGCGGGTCCTCTCGGAGCGTCGCGCCGACGTAGGACTCCAGCAGGTCCAGGTGTGGAGCGTTCAGCGCCCACAGCGTGTGCCCGGCGCACGGTGTTGTCAGCCAGAGGTCCGGCACGACGCGTGAGGTCTCCCAACACCACACACGCTTATACGTTCGGGCGTGCGCGCACGAGGGGCACACGAGACGGTCGGACGTTACGACGGCTTGGGCCGAGCACGACGGGCACGCCATCAGGACCGGAGTGGCGGCCAACTCGCACAGGCAGGCGCCAGAGTCGCGGTGGCGGGTCATGCGGACAGGATGCACCTGGGACGATGGACCGGTGACACGAATTGTTGCCGGGACCGCGGGAGGCCGCAGGCTCAAGGTCCCGCCCAAGGGCACGCGCCCCACGTCCGACCGCGTGCGGGAAGCGTTGTTCAGCTCTCTCGAAGCGATGATCGACCTCGACGGCACGCAGGTGCTCGACCTGTACGCCGGGTCGGGGGCGCTCGGGTTCGAGGCGCTGAGCAGGGGTGCGGCGCACGCGACGTTCGTCGAGTCGGACAAGCGGGCCGCCGACGTGCTCAAGGGCAACGCCAAAGAGCTCGGGTTCGCGAACACGGTCGTCGTGAATCGCACGGCCGAGGCGTACGTCGCGGCCGAGGGGGAGAAGTTCGACGTCGTGTTCGCCGACCCGCCCTACGCCGTGGGCGACGACGAGCTCGCCAAAGTGCTCCGCGGGATCGTGCCCAGGCTCGCCGGGGACGCCATCTTGATCGTGGAACGTGCTTCGCGAAGCGGCGAACCAGCGTGGCCTGAAGAAGTGGAATCCTTGCGTGCCAAGCGTTACGGGGACACGGCCGTGTACTGGGCGCAGGTGCGTGCTGATGGGTGACGAGAACCACGGACACGCCTGGAGGCGTCCGATCGGGTGCTAACGTCCGGCGCATGACGCGTGCCGTGTACCCCGGCTCCTACGACCCGGTAACCAACGGTCACCTGGACATCATCGGGAGAGCCGCGCACCTCTTCGAAGAGGTTGTCGTCGCCGTGCTCATCAACAAGAACAAGCGCACCTTGTTCGACGTCGAAGAGCGCCAGGAGATGCTGATCGAGGTCACGGCGCAGTGGGACAACGTGCGCGTGGACTCGTGGCACGGCTTGTTGGTCGACTACTGCCGCGAGAACAACATCAAGGCCATCGTGAAGGGCCTGCGCGCGGTCAGCGACTACGACTACGAGCTGCAGATGGCGCAGATGAACCACCAGCTCACCGGCGTCGACACGCTGTTCATGCAGGCCAGCCCGCAGTACTCCTACCTGGCGTCCTCGCTGGTCAAGGAGGTCGCGACGTACGGCGGCGACGTCTCGACGCTGCTGCCCGCGTCCATCGAGCAGCGACTGCAGCAGCGCCTCGCCGAGACCAGGTAGTCGCCGCACTAGAGCGCGAGCTTCATCCCCACGTGGGACGCGGTGAACCCTAGCCGTTCGTAGAACCGGTGCGCGTCCACCCGTGACGCGTCCGTCGTCAGCTGCACCACGCCGCAACCGCGTGCGCGCGCCTCGTCGATCGCCCACCTCAGCAGGTGCTCGCCGAGGCCGTTGCCGCGCTGGTCGGAACGCACCCGCACGGCCTCGACGGTCGCGCGGGTCATGCCCAGGCGCGACAGGCCGGACGTGAACGTCAGCTGCAGCGTGCCCACGACCTCACCGCCGGCGTCGGCCACGGCCAGGTACTGGTGCGGGTCGGCGTCGATCACCTCGAACGCCTTCAGGTAGGCCGGGTCGCCCGGCGTCTCGCGCCGCGCGCCGAGCGGGTCGTCCGCCAGCATCGCCACGATCGGGTGGACGTCGGCGGCGACGGCCCGCCTGATTGTGATCTTCACGTTTCTCCCCGGCTGGATGTGGGCAAATCCTGACACGCCCTGCCGATCTCCCTCTCCCGAGGAGATCGGCAGGGCACACTTGCGGGTGGGAGTCACAGGGGTTAGGGAGTGAGACGTGTACCGGGTGTTCGAGGCACTCGACGAGCTCGTCACGATCGTCGAGGAAGCGCGCGGAGTACCGATGACCTCGGGCTGCGTGGTGCCGCGCGGCGACGTGCTCGAACTGCTCGACGACGTGCGTGACGCGATCCCTGCCGAACTCGACGACGCGCAGGACGTGCTGGACCACCGCGACGAGGTCGTCGGCAAGGCCAAGCACGAGGCCGAGTCGGGCGTGTCCAAGGCACGCGCGGACGCGGATCGCATGCTCGCCGAGGCGCAGGCCGAAGCGGAGGCGATGCTGTCCGACGCGCGCGCCCGCGCCGAGCGGATGATCGCCGAGGCGGAAGATCAGGCCGAACGGACCGTGTCCGCCGGCCGCCAGGAGTACGACGACCTGGTTGGCCGCTCGCACGCCGAGGCCGAGCGCATGATCCAGGCGGGCCGCGCGAACTACGAGCGCGCCACCGAGGACGGCCGCGCCGAGCAGGCGAGGCTCGTCAACGAGCAGGAGGTCGTCCGGGCGGCGCACGCCGAGTCGGCGCGACTGCTCGACGCCGCCCAGAACGAGTCGATCCGGCTGCGGTCGGAGTGCGACGCGTACGTGGACGGCAAGCTCGCGGACTTCGAGGACCTCCTCGCGCACACGCTCAGGTCGGTCGGCAAGGGCCGCTCGCACCTGCGCGGACCGGCCGTCGCGGGTGCCGCGGCGCCGTTCGACTACGGTTCCTGACGAACCAGCTCGCCCGGACGTGTGATTCGCGCTACGTCGGACAGGTGCGATCACCTGCCGATTTCACGCACGGGGGCGTCGTCCCGTACCCTGGACCGGCTGGACGTGGTAGGTCCCCGCCGGCAAAACCCGAAATCATGACTGAGCATCGTCACGCGTCCACGCGTCCCACAGCATCCGGTCCCTGGGTCATCGACACCAGGGACATCGGCCGTCGCGCCGGCCTCAGCCGACCCTTCGTCAGGTCGGTTCCCGGCGCAGGAGTGGGGCTGCTCGGGGTGATCGCGGTGCCCGAGGACGGGGAAGTGGAGCTCGACCTCCTGATCGAATCGGTCGTGGAGGGCCTGCTCGTGTCGGGGACAGCGTTCGCGAAGGTCGAAGGGGAGTGCTCGAGGTGTCTCGAGCCGCTCACCGATGAGGTTGAAGTCCGGATCACCGAGCTCTACGCCTGGCCGGACAGCACCACGGAGGCGACCACTGATGAAGACGAGGTCAGCCGGATCGTCAACGATCTGATCGACCTCGAGCCTGTGGTGCGGGACGCCATCGTTCTCGCACTGCCGCAGGCACCGCTCTGCGAGCCGGACTGCAAGGGGCTTTGCTCCGAGTGTGGTGGCAGGTGGGCGGAGCTCGGGCCCGACCACGGGCATGAGACGATTGACCCTCGTTGGGCCGCGTTGCAAGAGCGGTTCAGCGATGACAACTCGGAGGAGAAGTAGTCGTGGCCGTCCCGAAGCGGAAAATGTCGCGTTCGAACACCCGTGCGCGCCGTTCCCAGTGGAAGACGTCTGCCGTGCACCTGGTGGCGTGCTCCAACAAGGCTTGCCGCCAGCCGAAGCCGCAGCACGTCGCCTGCCCGGCCTGTGGTCAGTACGCTGGCCGCCAGGTCGCTCAGCCGGCCTGATCTCCTCGGCGACGTAGTGGGGGGAAAGCCGCCGCGCGCACCGCAAGCGGACCGCGCGGACCTGCTCGAAGCGCTCGGCGTCCACCTGGACGCCGAGCTGCTCGTGCTGTCGCTCACCCACAGGTCTTACGCGTACGAGAACGGCGGCTTGCCGCCGAACGAGCGTCTCGAGTTCCTGGGAGACGTGGTACTGGGGCTGGTCGTGACCGACCACCTCTACCGCACTCATCCCGACCTTCCAGAAGGTCAGCTCGCTAAGCTCCGTGCCAGCGTGGTCAACATGCACGCGCTGGCCGGCGTCGCGCGCAACCTGAGTGAGGGCGGGCTCGGTGCACACCTGTTGCTCGGTCGTGGCGAAGAACTGACCGGGGGCAGGGACAAGGCGAGCATTCTCGCTGACGGTCTCGAGGCCGTCATCGGTGCGGTGTACCTGCAGTTCGGTATCGATACCGCACGAACGTTCGTTCACCGGCTGTTCGATCCGCTCTTGGCCAAAGCTCCGCTTTTGGGTGCTGGACTGGACTGGAAGACAAGCCTGCAGGAGCTCACCGCTCAAGCCAGTCTCGGCGTCCCGGAGTACCGCGTGGACGACCAGGGGCCGGACCACCGCAAGGAGTTCACCGCCACGGTGCTCGTCGGTGGCCAGCCCTACGGCAAGGGTGATGGGCGCACCAAGAAGGAAGCCGAGCAGAAAGCCGCCGAAGCGGCTTATCATGTTCTGTCGGAACGGGCCAAGGCCGAGCAGGAGTCGGTCGTGGCCAAGAACGGACAGAATGGCGCCTCGGTGACGCCAGGGATCTCCCCAACCGAGGAAGACTGAGACCGCAAATGTATGCGACCAGGAACCGCACGAACCGCCGCACGCGCACCAATCGCGGGCCGGTGAACACCTCCCGCAGCGGAGGCATCCAGGGACTTGTGCTGGTCAGGGACACGAGCCGCGCGGGTGTGTGGGTGCTCAAGCCCACCAAGCCGCAGGCCGCCGTGATCGAGGCGCAGCCCGTCGACGAGGGCAAGTCCGAAGCCTGACGTGCCCGAACTCCCAGAGGTCGAGGTAGTACGCCTCGGCCTCGAAGCCCACGTCGCCGGCCGGGTCATCTCCTCGGTAGAGGTGTTGCACCCACGCGCCATCCGCCGGCACGACCTGGGCTCCTTGGACTTCTGCGCGCGCTTGGTCTCGCAACCGATGGTGGCAGCCAAGCGCCGCGGCAAGTACCTCTGGGTCGAACTGGCAGACAAGGCCGCCATGCTCGCGCACCTGGGCATGAGCGGCCAAATGCTCGTCCAACCCTCGTCGGCCCCCGACGAGAAGCATCTGCGCGTCCGTTTCACGTTCGACGACGGCGGACCCGAACTCCGTTTCGTTGATCAACGCACCTTCGGCGGCCTCGCTCTGGCCGAGTTGGTCGAGGTCGACGGGACCTTGGTCCCCGACTCCGTCGCGCACATCGCTCGCGACCCCATGGATCCCTTGTTCTCCCGTGATGCTGCCGTGCGCGCGTTGCGCCTGCGTCACACCGAGGTCAAGCGCGCTTTGCTGGACCAGACCCTGGTGTCCGGTATCGGCAACATCTACGCCGACGAGGCTCTGTGGCGCGCGAAGCTGCACGGCACCCGGATGACGGACAAGCTGGCCAAGGTCAAGGCCGCTGAGTTGCTGGACCACGCCACCGACGTGATGCGTGAGGCGCTCGGCCAGGGCGGAACCTCGTTCGACGCCCTGTACGTCAACATCAACGGGCAGTCCGGGTACTTCGACCGGTCACTCAGCGCTTACGGCCAGGAGAACCGGCCCTGCAAACGGTGTGGCGCCGCGATCGTGCGCGAGCCGTTCATGAACAGATCCTCCTATTCTTGCCCGCGTTGCCAGCCGCGTCCCAGGATCTGACCGAACCTCGTTTTCCCGCGTGATCAGGAAACAGGAAACCCCTTCCGCCTCGCGGTGCCGACTGTGCATCCTGCTGGAGTGCTACGAGAATTCCCACTGCACTCCGTAGGAAAGACCGCCGACGAGGTCGACGAACTCGGCGCACGTCTCATTCGCGAGATCGAGCGCCAGCAGATGCGACGACGGAACTCCATCCGCCACAACGCTGTGCGGGACACCGTCATGTCGCCACACCCGGATAGGCCGCAGGTCCGGAGCGAATCGCACGACCACTCTGAAGTGGCGGCAGCTGCGATACGGCACGTAAACGTATCGCGGCGCCATTCGCTGGCCCGGCGGGATCCGATGTATCAGTCCCAATGTGTGTCGCTCGTGCTTGCGCAAACGTTTCGGGAGCCGGACCGTCGTCTGGAAGTTCGTCGTCGACTCCTGGAGCCTGCCCGCGAGCAGGCCGCCGAACCAGATGTCGGTGTGCAGCTCGATCCGCTCGTCCTGGCCGGGGTGTCGTGGCACGTCGATCGAGGTGGCGATCTCGTCGAGGGTCTGGGCCGTGACCAGGATGCGCCTGCGCTCGTAGGCGACCGGTGTCTCCTGGTCCAGGCGCAGCACGACGTCGAACGAGTCGATGTACCAGCCGCTGCCGCCGTGGCCGGCGCCGGACAGCAGGGTCGACCCGGACGCGGCGTGTTCCGCGAGAGTGCCGAACGCCTTGTCGATCCGCCTGCGCGCGGTGCGGGCATCGCAGACCAGCGACTCCGCGAGGTCGTCGATGCGGTCGGTGAGATTGACGTCCGCGGCGTCGGAACCGATGTTCAGGCCATGTCGGGCGGCGATCTGGAGTTCCGCCGGCAATCTGGTGACCAATTCCTCTAGATACGCGGTGAGTTTCTGCCGCATTGCGTCGACATCGTCGCCCGACGCGCCGAACAGCTCGCAGAACTCCGGATCGATGCGCTGATCGAGGTCACGATTTCGCATACCGAGGTTCTTTCGGAGTCGCAGCAGGTTCGCGGCCACAAGTGCCGCCATGTCGTCCACGACCTGCATTCTCCACCATGATCCGGATCATTTCGGGGCAGAAACATGACAGCTGTCGGTCAAACCTGACAGCGGATGCGCCTGGAATGTCCAGTCGCGTTCAGTGACCATTTCCCGGCATGCACCACCTGGATGGTCGTAGTGGACACCCGAGTGGACGCATTTCCTTCACGTCATTGAGGACCACTTTGCGAGACTGGACACGGCCCCCGGCGAAACCACTCACCTATCGCTGGTACGACCGGCTGCTCGACGGACGGCACGGTCGCCGGGACGGCCGCGCCGGGCTCTCCGGTGAGACGGGATGGCTGCGGGCGCTGCGCCAGCTCACCTCCGAGCAGGTGAGCGGGGAACTGGTCGAAGGTCAGCGCGATCTGGCCGAGCTCACCGACCGCAGGAACACCTCGGCGAGCCCCGTCGAGGCGCTGCGCGACCGACTGGCACGACTGGAGCTGGAGCTCGCCGAGGCGGACGAGGAACCGGACCTCGACGGGCCGGTGCGACTGGCCGACGACCGCTACCCGCCCGAGTTCGCGACGAGCCGCCGCCGCAACGCGCACATCGCACACCGCCAGGACGTCGAACGGCGCTACTTCGACGCACAACGCGCGTTCGGAGAGGCCGTCCAGCTCGTTTCGATGCTCGACCGCGAGATCGAACGGCTGGAGGAGGTCGTCCGGCTGCGGGCGTCGATGGTGCGGGCGCACGGCTCGCGACGCATCGCCTGCTACTGGCAGCACTTCGCCCGCGCGCACCGCGACCACGCCAAGAAGGCCGGCGAGACACCGCCGCGCGACCCGGATCTGCCGTGGGACGACGAGGGAGGGCGAGACCTGTGAGCAAACCGGAAGAGCCGGAGTCGCTGGAGTTCACGCCGTCCTCGGTGGACGAGGCCGCCGCGCGAGCCGAGATCGAGCGGCACGCCGAGAGCCTGCGGCACTCGGTCGACGAGGCGGTCGGGCATCCGCTCGACAACCTGATCAACGCCTGGGCGGACAAGTGGGTGGCCGACGTCGAGGCCGAGCACGCCCTCTACCTGGCTCGGGCGGAGGCGCCGCTCGGCACGGCCAACACCCGGCTGAACGAACTGGACGTGGCACGGCAGCGGGACTCCCGGCGGCTCGACGAGACCGACCAGGCGCGCAGTGCCGCCGTCAGCGCGCTCGGCGAGGAGAAGCCGCTGCTCGGCGGCCGCCCCAAGTCGATCTACCTCCACCTGATCGCCCTGGTGTTCGCCGCGGCCGCCGACGTGGCCGCGTTCATCCAGGTCGTGAACCTCCTCGGCAGGCAGCGTCAGTGGGTGACGGTGCTGCTCGTCATCGGATTCACCTCGCTGGTGATCTACCTCGCGCACCTCGCGGGCACGCTCGCGAAGGACAGGAGGTGGAAGTCGGCGACCGCCTGCCTGGTCGTCTGGGCGACGATGGGACTGCTGGCCGCGTGGGTGCGGCTGATCGCGCCGCCACCGGCGAGTGCGAAGGTCCAGGTTTCCCTCGACCCGGTGGCCACCAGTTCCAGCTCCGGGAACACGGAGTTCGCGTTCGCTGGAGCGGCGCTCTTCCTCGCCCTGTACCTCGGCAGCGGACTCGCCGCGGGCTTTGGCGCCTACCTGACCCATCACGCCGGACGCAGCGCGTTCATCGCCGCGATCGCCGCGTACCGGGGCGCGGTGAGGAAGGTCCGCGCGATCGAACGCGAGCACGGCGCCGCACGCACGACGTGGCAGGCCCAGATCAGCGCCAGGGACGCCGCCGCGAAGGTCCTCGTGGCGCAGAAGGCCCGCCGGCTCGCGCTCGCCGAGGAGCTCAAGCAGTACACGCGGGTGTTGCTGGCGGGAAAAGCCCGTGACCCGTCGGTCACCGACGCGATTCTCGCCGAGGACAAGCGCCCCTACGACTACTCCACCAACGGATCTTCTGGAAGGCACGCATGAACCGCCGCCTGCTCGCCGCACTCACCGCCGCGCTGCTCGTGCCGTCACTGGCCGCGTGCGACTCCGAGAACGCCATCCCCGCTCCGAACTTCACGCCCTGCACCGTGGCGCACGACCAGCCGATGGCGTTCGTCGTCGGGGCGCGGGCGAACGTGCCGAAGCCCGAGGTGCCCGAGGCGGTGAACAACCTGATGACCGGGGTCGCTCGGGCGCACAAGCCGATCACGCTGGTGCGGCTCGACGGCAAGCCCGAGTACGTCTTCAGCGAGGACGCCCCGGCCGCCGCGGAGAACCCCGACACCGATGCCGCGGAGGTGCAGCAGTACCTGAACCGGATGACCGTGGCGTTCCGGGACAAGATCCGCGCGCAGTCACCGGAGGCGAACGTGCTGCGGGCGTTGACGATCGCGTCGCAGAAGGTCGGGCCGGGCGGCACGATCGTGCTGATGGACTCGGGGCTGCAGACCGTGGCCCCGCTGCGGTTCGGTGAGGACAACGTCCTGACTGCCGACCCCGCCGAGGTCTCCGCGTTCCTCTCGAAGGAGAGGCAGCTGCCCGACCTGTCGGGCCGGTCCGTGGTGCTGGTGGGGCTCGGCCTGACCGCGCCGCCACAGCCGGAGCTGGATCCGCGCTGGCAGACCAACGTGTTCGACGTCTGGAAGTCCGTCGTGGAGGCCGCCGGCGGTTGCGCGGCGAAGGTGCTGCACGGGTCGACCGCGGCCGCCGCTGTCGAGTCGCCGGCCGTCTCCGTCGTGAAGCCGCCTGAGCCCGTGCAACCGAAGACGTGCGGCACGGTCGAGCTGGGCGAGGCCGACAACATCTCGTTCAAGCCGGACAGCGCCGAGTTCCGCGACCCGGCCGCGGCACGGACCACGTTGCAACGGCTCGCGGACACCATGCGCGCCAAGAAGCAGAAGGCCGACCTCATGGGCACCACGGCGAGCGTCGGCCCGCCGCCGGGACGGGTCGAGCTGTCCGCCCGGCGCGCGGCCGCGGTCAAGACGGTGCTGGTGGACCTGGGCATCCCCGCCGACACGATCACGACCAGGGGCGTCGGCACGGACTGGCCCGGCCACGTGACCGACCTCGGTCCCGGTGACGTGCTGCTGCCCGGGCCCGCCGCGCGCAACCGCAAGGTCGTCGCCGCCCTGACCTGTCTCGAACAGTGACGTTCGGCGCCTGGTGGCACGGCACCCGTGACAGCAGGCTCGGCATTCCGGCTCCCGGCGCGCGGTCGACCCCGCACCGGGAGGTGCTGATCCGCGGCGCGCACGAGGCGTTCGAGAAGGAACGCGTCGAGCACGAGTCCATGTCCACAGTGGATCGCGAGGAGCTGGCGCGGCTGCGGACGTTCCGCGTGCACGTCGTCGAACGGCAGGCGCGGGCAGAGCTCGATCTCTCCCGCGCCGGCGTGCCGTTGTCCGAGGTGGCGCTGACGGCACGGCGGCCGGGTGAGGAACGCCGGGGCGTCGCGGTGATCAGGATGCGGCGCGGCCGGGAACACCAGAAGTCGGTCGCGGAGGCCGACCGCGCCGTGCGGTCCGCCAAGGCCGACCTCGACCGGCTGGACGCGGAGATCGCGGCGGTCGAGGACCGGGTCGATCGGCACTTGACGGTCGCTGCGGTCAGGTGCCGGCGGATCCACCGGCTCACGCACCGGCAGATCGCGGTCTACCTGCGTGCGCTGGTGCGAGCGCACCCACGGGGCTCCGCGGCGCTGGCGGGGATCAACCGGCTCGATCCCGGCCTGCCCGAGTGGATCAACCCCGAACGGGTCCGCCCGGAGTCGCCGGACCCGGCACCGCCCCTGCCCACGCCAGAGTCGCAAGGGCCTGATGTTCAGCGCTTTCCCTTGCGGGACAGAACGTTCATCGGCCGCCATGAGGACTGCGAGGTCCGCATCGACGGCTACCAGGTGGCCGAGAAGCACGCGGTCATCGAGCGGAAGGACGAGCGCTGGGAGCTGCGCGACCTCGGGCGCTCCGACGGCACGTTCCAGGGAGGCAGGCCGGTCCGGCGCACCTCGCTCGCCGCGTTGTCGGTGTTCGACATCGCGGACCACCGGTTCCAGGTTAGCAAGGACGAGCGGGAACTGATCGTCACGCCGCTCGGCAAGTGCGATCTCGTGGTGCACGACCTGTCCGCGGCCAACGACCGCAACGGCAGGCCCAGGCTCATCGACATGTCGCTGGTGCAACGGGAACGCACCGTGCTCGCCGTGCTCGGTCCGTCCGGCGCAGGCAAGAGCTCGTTGTTCTCCGCGTTGCTCGGCGAGCTCAAGACGCTCGGAGGACATCTGTACTTCGAGGGGCTCGACGTGCGGACGCACCGCGAGCAGCTGCGCAGTCAGCTCGGGTTCGTGCCGCAGGACGACAGCATGCACCGTGCGCTGAGCGTGGAATCGTTGCTGCGCTTCGCGGACCGGCTGCGCAGGCCGTCCGACCGGGGTGACGGCGACGACGTGGTGCTCGACGTGTGCGAGCAGCTGAACCTGACCGAGCACATCGGCAAGCCGGTGCACCAGCTTTCCGGAGGACAGCGCAAACGCGTGTCCGTCGCGCTGGAGATGCTGAGCAGACCGCGGTTGCTGATGCTCGACGAACCGACGTCCGGGCTCGACCCCGGCATGGACCGAGACGTCATGGAGATGCTGTCGCGGTACGCGGACAGCGGCTGCACGGTCGCTTTGGTGACGCACGCGACCGAGCATCTCCACTTGGCTGATCAGCTGCTCGTGCTCGCGCCCGGCGGACGCCCGGTCTACTGCGGACCGCCGGGAGGCGTGCTCGACGCGCTGGACGTGCCCTCCTACGCGGATCTGATGAAGCTGCTGGAGGGCAAGAACGGCAAGGAGAAGGTCGACCGGCTGGTGGCGGACTACCGGGCGGGTCCCGTGGTCGAACGGGCCGGCCAGGCGGTGCGGGAGACCGCCGCGCAGCAGGCCGAACCGACGCCGGAACGGCAACGCGGCAGGTTCCGCGCGTTCCTGCGGCAGTTGCCGATCCTGGTCGCGCGGCAGGCCGTGCTGACGTTCTCCTTGCCGGCCGGGCTGATGCCGTTCGCCATCGCCGTCATCGCGGCGGTGATCGCCGCCGGGGTGTCCGAGGACGACGTGCTGCGCCTCGGCGAACCGGCCGCGAACGCGACGGCCGCGTTGAGCATCCTCGTCACGTTGTGCGTGTTGACCGGCCAGGCGTTGAGCTACAGCAACCTGGTGGAGGAGCACAACATCATCGTCCGGGAACACCGCACCGGCACGGTCACCGCCGCCGTGGTGCTGTCGAAGTGGCTGGTGTTCGCGGCCATCGCGGCGATGCAGGGTGTGATCGCCGCCGGCGTGTTCGTGCTGTGGCGCCACACACCGGACCACGCCGTCACGGGGATGCCGTCCACGATCGAGCTCATGGTCGATCTGATGGCGACGAGTGTGGCCGCCATGTCGCTCGGGCTGTTCATCTCCGCCTGCTGCAAGGACCTGAAGACCGCGGTGACCGTCACCTCGCTGGTGGTCGTGGCGCAGGTGGCGCTCAACGGCGTCACCACCGACCTGTCGGAGTTCGGCGTGGACGCGGTCGTGTCCTGGATCCTGCCGGCCAGGTGGGGACTCGCGGCGGCAGCGTCCACTGTGGACCTGCGGGGGATCTCGCCGGTGGCGGCGAAGGATCCCGTGTGGCAGCACACGAACGGGTGGTGGCTGTTCGACCTCGGCTGCCTCGCCGTCCTCACCGTGGTGTTCACGTGGCTCGCCGTGCTCAGGCTCAACCGAAGGTTACGGTGACAGGTCTTGGATGCGCTGAATTCGAACGTGCACCTCGTCGGCGACCGTGCGCCGCATCCAGAGTTGCCGACGGTAAGCGGTTTCGACGGTGAGCCCGACGATCAGACCGATGGCGGCGAGCACGATCGCGGGCACCCAGAGCCGCATCGTCGGCAGTACCGCCGAGGTCATCAGCCCCACCGCCGCCGCGGACCAGGCCGTGCCCAGCAGCAGCTGTTCCGCGTGGTCCGCCGTGAGCCAGCTCCACCTGCTCCTGGTCCCGTCCCTGGAGAGCACGTCGGCGGCGTTTTCCAGATGCGTGATGTGCCAGCGAACCCGTTCCGGATCGCCGCCTGCCGCGTGCTTGCGCAACAGCCGTTCGAGCTCGCGGCGGACCGGGCCGGGCTTCACCGGTTCCTTCAGCCGCACCGGCCAGTGGTCCTCGCGGAACTTCTCGATCTTGTACAGCTCCAGCACCAGGAAGACCAGGTACATCGCCGTGCCGCCGGCCATGACGACGAGCAGCGGACGCAACTGGGGCTCGATCGGCGAACTGAGGACGATCGCCACCGAGAATCCCGTGAACATGATTCCCGCCGGCGCCACCACGAGCAGGCTGTACCTGGTCGGATCGAAGTCCTGCGCGATCCGCTCCGCCGAGTTGATCTGTTTGCGGCTCAGCGAGGCCAGCGCGGTCAAGATCATCACCACGACCAGGATCGCGGTGGCGGAGACCGAGGCGTAGACGGCGATGTCCCGCGCATCGGTCGGCAGCAACAGCACCGGCGCGGTGAACGCCGCGACACCGAGCAGAACGGCGAGCGGTCCCACCCACGGGCGTGCCGGCGTCTGCCCGATGGCCGCACGCCGCCGGGGCTCGCCGGAGATCTTCTCGCAGAGTCGGTCGTGCCCAGGGTCGTCAACGGTCCGGTGCGCTTGGAAGTTCGCGAACTCCCTGATGGTTCGCGGAAGTTCCTTCGCCCTGGGCATCTTCGCGCCGTCCATCAGCAACGGGATGATCGTCTTCCCCGCGGCGAGCGCCCACATGATCTCGTTGTGCACCCAGTCCGCGCCGTCGGTCCTGAGCTCCGTCGCCCAGCCGGGGTGCACCACGACGATCACCACGTCGGACCTGTCGAGGTGGCGGCGCAACTGATTGGGGTAGCGGCGGCCGTGCCGGATCGCGGCGGAGTCGAGGAAGACGGCGTTCTCCCCGAACTCGGAGACGAGCCGCGCGTAGAGCGTTCGGACGAAGGCGATGCGCTCGTCGTGCCGCCGGTAGTTGATGAAGGTGCCGCCCATGTCAAGCGACCGTAGCGGGCCTGCCGCGGTGCGCGACATGACAGATGAGCGGGCCCGTGTGGCGATTCGTTGTCATGTAAAGGGAAGCAGGTGACTACGCACAATGCGCGGCATGAGCTTGGTCAAGACGCGCTGGCTGAAGCCGGGTCTGGTCGTGGCGGCGGTGATCGTCGTGCTGGCGGCCGTGTTGCAACTGACCGGCACGCTGCAGGGTTTCTCGCCGTTCCGGGTCGAGACCATCGACCGCAGCCATCCCGCTGTGCTCAAGGAACTGCGCGACCTGAGCCAGTACCACGCGGCGACCGGCGACTACGAGGTCGTCATCGACATCGAGAAGGACGCGCCGTGGTTGCCGGACTTCCTCGCCGGTGAACGCACGCTCTTCGTCGGCGCGGGCACCGTCAACGCCTACGTCGACTTCGGCAAGCTCGTCGAGGAGATGCTGGTCATGTCGCCCGACGGGAAGTCCGTCGAGGTGCGGATCCCCGAGCCGGTGCTCGACAAGCCGAACCTCGACAACGAGCGCAGCTACGTCTTCGACCAGAAGCGCGGCCTGGTCAACCGGCTGGGTTCGGTCCTCGACACGCAGAGCCAGCAGGAGTTCTACCTCGCCGCCGAGAAGCGGATCGCCGGAGCGGCCGACAAGTCCGAGCTGCGCAAGCGTGCTTCCGAGAACACGAAGACCATGCTCACGGGACTGCTGCGAGCACTGGGATTCCAGGTCACGGTGGTGGAGAACCGATGAGCGGCGGCATCTTCGTCAGCTACCGCAAGAACCACAAGAACGGGCGTCGTGGCCACGCTCCGGCGGTGGACGCGTTCGTCGAACGCCTGCGCACCCACTTCGGGCGAGCGAAGGTGTACGCCGACACGGGCCTCAGCGCCGGCGAGCACTACCCGTCCACGATCGACGGCTGGCTGGACAAGTGCGAGGTTCTTCTCGTGTTCGTCCACCAGGAGTGGCTGGCGGACCTGGTGGAGCGCAAGGACGAGCTCGACTGGGTCCGCAGGGAGATCAAAGCCGCGCTCGACGGTCGTCGTCACGTGGTTCCGGTGCTATTGGACAAGGCGACCATGCCGAGCAAGGACAGGTTGATCGCCGAGGGCTTCGACGACATCGCGCAGCTCGGCACGCGGCAGTACCTGCCCATTGCCTTCGGCGAGTGGAAGTACGCCGGCGACGAGCTGATCGGCCTGCTCGAAAATCGCGTCGCCACAGAGGAGTTGCCCACGCCCCTGCGTCTCGATCCGGTTCGTTCGCGCAGCGCATGGCCTGTGGTGGCCACAGCGCTGTTCGGTCTGGTCGCGCCGTGGTTGTCGGTCCGGCTGCTCGTACCCGAGGCAGAGCTGTGGCAGGTCTGGTTGGTCGCGCTCGCCCTGGCGCTGGTCTTCCCCCTGGTGATTCCACTCGGGACGGTCGCGTTCGTCTACGCGGCCAGGGTGAGGCTCGACGAGAGCGACAAGCACTTGGCGGAGATGGCACACGACCAGAAGGTCAACATCACGGTCGGTCTGTTCGTGGCCGCGATGGGCATCATCACCCTCTTCGTCGGCGACCACGTGCCATGGCAGGGGAAGTTGCTCGTGCTCGCGGTGATCGTCGGGTTCACCGTCATCGAAGGTGACTGGTGGCTGCGAGATCGGCGCAACAACCCTCTTTGGCCGTATGTCCGCCTCGCTCCGCACCCTGCATCAGTACGTGGCGCATTGGCGCACGTCGAGCGCTTCATGAAGGACCATCGCCCACTGCTGACCAGGTCGCAGCGGGAACAGGTCGAGTTCGTTCTCGACCAGGTCGAGTGGGCGGTGGACCGGCTCCACGACCTCTGTGCGTTGTCGCGGTGGGCCTGGCTGCGCAGGTCCGTCGTCTGGTTGCCCGCGTTGCACGTGCTGCTCGTCGCCGCGGTGATCGGTAGCGCGGTGGCCGCGCTCGTCGAGGGCGGCTGGGGTCACGCCGGTCTGCTCGTCGGCGCTGTCGTTGCCGCGGTGCTCTGCCACCTCTTCACCGTCGATCGCGCGTACCGGCTGCAGCGCTGGCGCCGGCAGGTCGTGGCCGACGCCGCGCCCGCCGAGGTGGCACGCTTGCGAGCGGTGCTCGTCGAGATCAGCATCCCTCCCGCCGCTTCTCAGGAGACCACCGAATGAAGATCGTCGTCGCCCTGCTCGCTCTCGCTCTCGCAGGTTGTGCCGGTGAGGTGCCGAGTCCGGCCACCCAGCCGCCGGCGACCACCATCTCGGTCACCTCGTCCGCTCCGAGCGGGTCGAAGATGCCGAAGGTCGTCGAGATGAGGCTCACCGACGCGAGGAAGTTGCTGAAGGAGCAGGGACACCGGGTGGCGGAGGAGGACGAGACGGGCCAGAAGCGGGAGATCCTGGAGCCGCTGAACTGGGTGGTCGCCTCCCAGTTGCCCGAGGCCGGCGCCGAGGCGCCGAGCGGGACGCAGGTGCTGCTGAAGGTGCGCAAGCCGACCGACGGCTCTGCCAGTCAGGAGCCTCCGGTCAAGGGCGCCGTGCCGAACGTCGTGTGCCTCGACCTGCAGAAAGCGCAGGACACCCTGCAGGATGCGGGCTTCTACCTGCTCGGTTCCGAGGACGCGACGGGGCAGCGCAGGCAGCAGGTCGCCGACAGGAACTGGGTCGTGGTGAGCCAGTCGGAGCCGGCGGGCAGCACGCCCGACCCCAAGACGAAGATCGTGCTCGGCGCGGTGAAGTTCGGCGAGCCGACCGGTGGGTCCGGCTGCAAGAGCTGATCGCGCCCGCTTTGCGACGGCCCCCCGGTCCCGGACCTGGGGGCCGTCTTCATGCACCACGGATGTACTAGCGGATTAGACAGTACTGCGCACTGCGTAGTACCGTTCAAGGCGCAACAGTGCTGACTCCTCGGATAGACGAGGTTCGTTTGGCGACCGGAACGGGCTTCGCCGATTTCGACCGCCAAGCCGAGGCGGAGGGGGCCATGGACACCAGTCAACTGCTCAAAGGGGTGCTGGACCTGGCCGTGCTTGCGGTTCTGCGCAAGGACGACGGGTACGGGTACGACGTGGTGCGCAGACTGCGCGCCGGGGGACTGAACGAAGTGGGTGACGCGTCGGTGTACGGCACACTGCGTCGGCTCTACAACGCGGGGATGCTGACCTCGTACGTGGTGCCGAGTGAAGAGGGCCCGCACCGCAAGTACTACAGCATCAACGAGACCGGGCGGGCGCGCCTGGCTGAGTCGAGGGAGACGTGGAGGTCGTTCGCCAGCACGCTGGACGGCCTGCTCGAGGAGGTCGCAGCATGAACACCCAAGCGCTCGGTGTCGAGTACTACCTGGCCGGGATGCGTGCCGCCCTCGACGACCTGCCGCCCAACGAGGTCGCCGAGATCATGGAGGACGTCGAGGCGCACGTCGCCGAACTGTCCACCGAGCTCGGTGAGGACGAAACGCTGGAGCAGCGGCTCGGGTCTCCTGACCAGTACGCGCAGGAACTGCGGCAGGCGGCCGGGTATCCGCCGAAGACCGAGCGGTTGCCGGTCACCACGAAGGGCGGCTGGCTGACCAGGCCTCGGGTCGCCGCGTGGGGGCTCGCCGCCGCCACCGGTGTCACGCTGCTGGCGGGGACGGCGGCGTTGCGGCAGTCGGCGATTCTGCTGCTGCCCGGGGTGATCCTGGTGCTCAGCTTCGCTCTGGTGCACGACCGCGGGCCGCTTCAGCAGGAGATCATGAACCTGCCGGAGACCCACCGGCTGAAGAAGTGGCTGACGCCGGAGCAGGGGACGCCGGCGGAACGGGCGCTGACCTACCTGAAGTCGCTGCAGCCCGCGTGGTGGTTGATCCGGGCCTGTCTGATCGGGCTCGGGGCGGTGCTGCTCGCCAGTCGCGACATCCTCGGATTCCTGGCGCTCGCCGCGGTCGCGGTGGTGTCGGTGTTCGCCGGGCCGCGGGCCAAGGTCGACCGGCGGTGGCTGTGGTTCAGCCTGCCCGCGTCGGCACTGGCGGTGGGACTGCTCTTCCAGGTGATCGACGTGACGGCGAACCAGCTGGCGTACGGCTCGTCGTCGCGCTCGTCCTATCCGCAGCCGATGGTCGAGACGTACCAGAACATCTACGCGTACGACGAGAACGGCAAGTTGCTCACGAACGTGCTGTTGTACGACCAGGACGGCCAGCCCATCAACGCGCCGCGAAGCTACAACAGCTGCAACGAGCCCGGTAACGGGCCTGAGCCGGTGATTCCGGCTAACCGCTATCCGCGGCCGAAGATCGACTACCAAAACGGTGTTTGTTACACGGTGGCACCGAGCGTGTCCGCTCCGTCATCAACGGCGAGTACACCACCGTCGAGTTCTGGAAGCGCACCTTCGAGCTCGGTGCCACCCACTTCCGTGTCACCCAGCAAGTAAACGTAGGAGCGGGGCCCGTCGGGGGGTCCCGCTCCTACTTGTTCTGCTGTGGTTCGGCCAGGCCCCGCAAAACCGGCATGGCCGAGCGCAGGTGTTCTCTGTCTTCTGGCGAAAGTTCGGACATTCTTTCACTCAATAGTTCGGCTTCGCCGTGAGCGAGCGACAGGATCGTCTCGCGACCGACTTCGGTGAGCACGACTATCGTCGCTCTGCCGTCGGCGGCATCTGGCTCGCGACGGACGAGGCCGGTGGACTCCAGGCTGGTCACGACGGTTGTGGCGGTCGGCTGCGAACACAGGGCGCGCACCGCGATCTCGCCGATCCGCATCGGGCCGTGGGCGCTCAGTTCTGACAGCACCAATAACTGGGTGGGTTGCAAACGGCGGGCCGGAGCGGCCTGCCGAAGACTTCGCACCAGCCGGTGCACGGCCACCACGAGTTGAAGTGCCTCGTGGTTGGTGACGGTGGTGGGCATCGTTTCTCCGCGCGCATGTGATTGTCCGAATTCGGACACGAACCCTGGCACTTTCCCTCATTCACGCTCCGCGCGCTATCCGCCAACTGCCGATAACCCATTCGGCCGTTGTGGTGACGCGGGGTGTCACGGCGCGCGTCCGACACACTTAAATGTGCTGGTAAACGGCGTAAAAAGCGCAGCCTAGCTCACTCGAACGGGCGCCGTGCTGAAGCATGATTCAACGAGACAGATCTCCTGACAGAACTGTGGGAAGGCGCACTCGTTTCGCCGTGTGGCGCAGCGCATACCACCGAACGGTCCATGCCAGGTCAGGAGCAGACTGGGCCGGTGAGTCCGAAACCCCGACGTGGCGAGCTTCGCATCCATCTCGGCGCCGCTCCCGGTGTCGGCAAGACGTTCGCCGCGCTCGGTGAGGCGCACCGCAGGCGGGAACGCGGCACAGATGTGGTCATCGGATTTGTGGAGACCCACGGCCGTGCGAAGACCGCCGAACTGGTCGAAGGCCTGGAAATCGTCGCACGCAGGCACTCCGCGCACCGAGGCGTCGAACTCGCTGAGATGGACGTCGACGCCGTGCTGGCACGTGCGCCGCAGCTGGCCGTCGTCGACGAACTGGCCCACACGAACGCGCCGGGATCCCGTAATGCAAAGAGGTGGCAAGACGTCGAGGAACTCCTCGAAGCCGGGATTGATGTGCTGTCGACAGTCAACATTCAGCACCTGGAATCGCTCAACGACGTCGTTCACCGCATAACCGGCGTGCCGCAGAAGGAAACGGTGCCCGACGAGGTCGTGCGCAAAGCCGACCAGACGCAGCTCGTCGACCTCACACCGGAAGCGCTGCGCCGGCGGCTCGCGCACGGCGACGTCTACGCGGCGAACAAGATCGACGCCGCGCTCGGCAACTACTTCCGCGTCGGAAACCTCACGGCGTTGCGCGAACTGGCGTTGCTGTGGGTCGCCGACCAGGTCGACGTCGGGTTGCTGCGCTACCGGACCGAGCAGCAGATCACCGACACATGGGAGACGCGCGAACGCGTCGTCGTCGCGATCACCGGTGGCGCGGAGAGCGAGACTCTCATCCGTCGCGCGCGTCGCATCGCCACGCGCGCGGGTGGCGACCTTCTCGTCGTGCACGTGCTTCGCGGTGATGGCCTCGCAGGCGCCGATCCGCACTCACTGCAGAAGTACCGCAAGCTCGCCGAGGACGTCGGTGCCACGTTCCACACCGTTGTCGGCGATGACGTGCCGACGGCGTTGCTGGAGTTCTCACGGGGCGTCAACGCCACACAGCTCGTGGTCGGCACCTCGCGCCGTTCGCGGTTCGCGCGCGTGTTCTCGGCGGGTATCGGCTCCACGGTCGTGCAGGAGTCCGGCGCGATCGACGTCCACATGGTCACGCACCCGGCGACGACCAGCGGCTGGCGTGCGCGTTTCGCGGGCAGTCCGTTGAAGCCGAGCCGGCTCGCCTGGGGCTGGTTCCTCGCGGTCGCCGGTCCCGCGCTGGTCACCGCGGCCGGTGCGTCGCTGCGCGGCGGACTGAACTTCTCCACGAACGTCATCGGCTACCTGCTGGTCACGCTGGTCGTCGCGATCGTCGGTGGGCTCGGCCCCGCGATCGCCGCCGCGCTGATCAACGCGTTGCTGCTGAACTTCTTCTTCACCGAGCCCTTCTACACGTTCACCATCGACGCCCAGCAGAACGTGCTCACCTTCTTCGCGATGATCATCGTGGGCGTCTCCACGGCGTTGGTGGTGGACCACGCTGCTCGTCGTGCGACCCAGGCAGCGCGCGCTCGCACCGAGGCCACGCTCCTCGCGTCGTACGCGCGCACTGTGCTGACGAACCCGTATCCGCTCGCACGGCTGTTGGAGAAGGTGAAGGAGAACTTCGGACTGACGTCCGTCGCGCTGTTGGAACGAGTCGACGGCTCCTGGGAACGGGTCGCGTGCGTCGGCATCAGCCCGTGCGACGAGCCCGACGACGCGGACGTCGACATCGCCGTGACCCCGGAAGTGCACCTGGCGCTGCGCGGCCGTTCGCTGCCGGCGTCCGACCGCCGAGTCCTCGAAGCGGCCGCGGGCCAGGCGTTGCTCGCGCTGAGGCAGCAACGCATGACAGAGCAGACCCTCGAAGCCCAGCGCCAGGCCTCCCGCACCGAGCTGCGCACCGCGTTGCTGTCCGCCGTCGGCCACGACCTCCGCACGCCGCTGACGTCGATCAAGGCATCAGTGGGTTCGTTGCGCGACCCGGAACTGCGGCTCTCGGACTCCGACACGGCCGAATTGCTGGAGGCGGTCGAAGAGTCGGCGGACCGGCTCACCGGCCTCGTCGACAACCTCCTCGACTCCTCCCGCCTCGCCACGGGCGCCGTGGAACCGCAGTTCCGCGCCGTCGACTACTACGAGGCCGTCGCACGGGCCCTGGTCGGCCAGCCCGGCGACATCGAGGTCGACGTCCCGGAGTCACTGCCGCCCGTCCGCGCCGATGTCGGCCTGCTCGAGCGAGTGATCGCGAACGTCGTCGGCAACGCCCTGCGTTACGCCGGAGCCGTGGCGTTGCGCGCATCGGCCCACGGCTCCGAAGTGGAGCTGCGCGTCGTCGACCACGGCCGAGGCCTGCCCAGCGGCACGGCGGACCAGGTGTTCGCCCCCTTCCAGCGCCTGGGCGACCGCACGCCGGGTGGCGTTGGTCTCGGTCTGAGCGTGGCGAAGGGCTTCACCGAGGCGATGGGAGGCACGATCACCATGGAGGACACACCCGGTGGCGGCCTCACCGTGGTGATCTCACTCCCCGCAGAGGAGAGGGTCGCGTGACAAAAGTACTGGTGGTCGACGACGAGCCGCAGATCGTGCGCGCTCTGCGGATCAACCTCTCGGCCCGCGGCTACGAGGTCCTCACGGCCCCCGACGGCACCACGGCCCTCCGTCTGGCAGCAGACGGCAAGCCCGACGTGGTGGTGCTGGACCTGGGTCTGCCCGACATGGACGGCACCGACGTCATCGCGGGCCTGCGGGGCTGGACCAGCCTCCCGATCATCGTGCTGTCCGCCCGCACCGACTCGACCGACAAGGTCGACGCCCTCGACGCCGGCGCCGACGACTACGTGACAAAACCATTTGGCATGGATGAACTTCTCGCCCGCCTGCGCGCTGCCGTCCGCCGCTCGGCCGCGGCAGGCCCCGAGGACGAGCCGATCGTGAAGACGGCCTCGTTCACCGTCGACCTGGCGGCGAAGCGCGTGCTCAAGGACGGCATCGAGGTCCACCTCACGCCCACCGAGTGGGGCCTGCTGGAGGTGCTCGCACGCAACGCGGGAAAGCTCGTCGCGCAGAAACAGCTGCTGCGCGACGTGTGGGGGCCCGCGTACGAGAAGGAGACGCACTACCTGCGGGTGTACCTGGCGCAGCTGCGGCGGAAGCTGGAGCCGGAGCCCGCGCGGCCGCGGCACCTGCTCACCGAGCCCGGCATGGGGTACCGGTTCGAGCTGTGATGGACGAAGTGGAGCCGTTCGAGCGCGCCCTCGCCGCGTTGACGCGGGAGACCGGCTGCGTGGTCGACCTTGAGGCTGAACACGGCCTTCGGGAGGTCGGCAACGCAGCGTTCCGCTCGTCGGATCAGGTTTGCGTGACGTTGGCGCACGAACCGGACACCGCGTTGTCGTGACGTGGGCGCTGCTGGTGCACGAACCGACGGTGGCTGCGCACGCGGTGGTGGTGCCACGGATGGTCGCGCGGACGACCCGGCCGGCACGTGAGCCAAGCCCGCCGGTCAGGATCCTGAGTTGTCCACAGATCGCCGAGTGGTGGGTTGACTGGCGGTTTTCGCAGATAGGGTGGCTTTGTTGGCCGGTCTGCCCCCTTGGGAGGGCGGGGCCTTGCCACCGTGCGATTTCGAACGCCGACTACCTCACGCCGAGCTCGTAGCCGCTAGGGCTTCGGGTCCGGCGGCGGCGTGCTCGACGACGAGGAGGCCGGCGGCTCGGTCGACGGCGACGTCGAGGACGAAGAGGTCGACGACGGCGGCTCGGTCTGAGACGGCGGCGGGGTGCTCTGCGTCGGCTTGGTCGGCTTTGCCGGGTCGGTGGTCAGCTGCGGCTGGTCGGGCGTGCCCGGCTTCGGCTGGTCCTGCGGGCGGGCGGCCTGTTTGCGGTCCGGTGCGGACGACGGCTTCGGGGCGCCGGAGGACACCGTGACCACGACGGTGCTGGTGCTGCCGTCGGGGGCGACGCTCGTGATGGTCTGCACGATGTCGGCGGACGTGCGTTCCGGGCTCGCTTCGCGGCCGGAGGCGGCCAGCATGGAGGCCACGGTGGCGAACAGGGTCGCCACGACCACGCCGCCCGCGGCCAGCATCACTGCCGTGCCCACGCGCTTCTTCGGCTGGGCCTGCTCTGCCGATGACTGCGGATGATCTTCCTCGAACACCACTCGCTCCTCGGGGGAAACCCGGTCGGATGGACTTGCGTTCGAGTTATCGGCGGAAACGAACCATCGCCTCAGCAGAGCCACACCTTCGTGTAGCTCTGCGTCACTTGGCGGTGACGGGCGTAACCCTAGGGCGTGGTCGTCGTTGTCGTCGGGTCCGTCGTGGTGGTCGTCGTCGACGTTGTCGTGGTCGTGGACTTCGTCGTAGTCGTCGTGGACGACGAGGTGACCACCGGCGGCGGGTCGTCGGTCGTGACCGTCGTCGTGGTGCCGTCGGGACGCGTGATGGTCGTGACGCGCGTCTGCTTCTTCGTCGTCGTGGTCGCCGAGGTGGCGGTGGTGGTCTCCGGGGCCGACGACGTCTGTTCGACGGTCGTGGTCGGCGCGGAGGTCGGGACGATGCTCAGGGCGTCGCGCACGGCCTCCTTGCGCGGCGGCTGGGTCGCCGGCGACTCGGAGGCGCTGTCCGAGCCTGCGGCGAAGGAGGCGACGGCGGCGAAGACGGTCGCCAGCACGACGCCTGAGGCGGCTAGGACGACCTGCGGCGCACCTCGGTAGAAGCGCGAGCGCGAGTCCGGTTCCGGGCTCTCGTACACGAAGTTTCCCCTGCTCGAACGGTCAGCGGCCGAAGTTCTGGGTCCAGTAGTTGCCGCGGGTGTCCAGTCCCACGCCCATCGTGGTGAAGCTGCAGTTCTCGATGTTCTGGCGGTGACCGGTGGACTTCATCCAGCCGTCCACGACCGCCGCGGCGGTCGGGTAGCCCATCGCGATGTTCTCGCCGCCGGGCTTCGGGTAGCCGGCTTCCTTCATTCGCACGTCGAACGTCCTGCCGTCCTGCGACGTGTGGGAGAAGTACTTCTTGGTCGCCATGTCCGTGCTGTGGGCCTGCGCGGCGGTCGTGATGCGGTCGTCGATCACGAGGGCCTTGCACCCGGCCGCGGCACGGGCGTCGTTCGTGAGCGCGAGCACGGCCTGCTCCGGCGTCTGGCCGGTCGGCTGCTGCGCGGGCGGCTGAGCGGGCGGCTTCGGCGCCTCGGGGGGTGGCGTCGTCGTGGACGGGGACGCCGGCGTCGAAGGCGTGGAGGAAGGCGTCTCGGACGTCGCCGAGGTGGCGGGCACCGAGGAGGAGGTCTGGGAGGCGGGAGCGCCGGTGTCGGCGTTGCCGCCGTCGGACTGCGATCTGTTGCCGTTGGGTGCGGCGGCGTTGCCCGTTCCGAACTGGTTCGCCGCGTCGGTGCTCTCCTGCTGCGCGGCATTGGTGAAACCGATGCCGAGAGGGGAGGTGCCGGAGAGGGCGAGGCCGCCGATTCCGGTTGCACCGATCAGCAGGCCGAGTAAGAGGCTGCGGGCACTCACGAGCCGGGACCGTACCACTAATGGGTGACAACCCCAGAGTGCGTCTTCGGTCACCTGGCGTGACTACGCAACCATTCGGAGGTGGACGTGCGACTAAACGCGTGGGTGCGAGGACGGGTTCAGGGTGTTGGTTTTCGCTGGTGGACGCGAGCCAGGGCGCTAGAACTGGGCCTGGTCGGGAGTGCTTCGAACAGGCCTGACGGGCGGGTCGAGGTCGTTGCCGAGGGTTCGCGGGAGAACTGTGAACAACTGCTGAAAGCTCTCCGTTCGGGTGAAACCCCCGGACACGTCGAATCTGTCGGTGAGCAGTGGTCGGACGCCAGGGGTGATCTGACCGGGTTCATCGAGCGCTGAACCGTTCTCGGAGGGATGGCGTAGTAGGAGATCGTGGACTCCTCGGAAGACGTCCTCATCCAGCTGTACGACCGCTGGAGAGGCCCGCTGCTGCACTACGTGCTGCGGCTGGTCGACGGCGACTATCAGCAGGCAGAGGACGTCGTGCAGGAGACCCTGCTCCGCGCGTGGCGGCACCACGAGGAGTTGAAACCGGACGACGCGGCGCCGTGGCTCTACACGGTCGCGAAGAACCTGGTGATCTCCGGCTACCGCCGCCGCAACGCACGCGCGACCGAGGTGCCGCTCGAACCGGTGGACCTGCCGCCGGTCAGCGACCAGGTCGAACACGTGCTGCAGACGTGGCAGATCGCGTCGGCGCTGCGGGCGCTCACGCCTGAGCACCGGACGGTCGTCATCGAGCTCTACTACCGCCGCCGCACCGTCGCGGAGGCCGCCAAGACGCTCGGCATCCCGCCGGGCACGGTCAAGTCGCGCTGCTTCTACGCACTGCGGGCGCTGCGCGACGCGCTGGAGGAAAGAGGGGTGACCGAGGCGTGAGCTGCCAGCACACCGTCGACGTCGGCGCCTATCTCTTCGGCTCGCTCGACCTCAAGGAACGAGCCGCGTTCGAACGTCACCTCGGCACCTGCGACTGCTGCAAGGCCGAGATGCTGCGGCTGGCCCCGTTGCCGGGCCTGCTCGGCCGCCTGACCCTGGAGGACGTCGAGAACCTCGACGAGATCCCCGCCAGCCCGCCGGCGCCGAAGCACGACCAGCGCCGCGTGCTGATCGCGTGCGCGGCTGTCCTCGTGCTGCTCGCGCTGGTCGGGGGCAGTTTCTTCCTGCGGCAGACGCCGTCGCAGGACACGGCGGCGCCGCCCTCGTCGTCCCAGCCACCCACCCCGATCTGGGCCGCCAAGGACGCCGCCAGCGGCGTGAACGGCGAGGTGTCGATGGTCTCGAAGACCTGGGGCACCGAGATGTGGTTCAAGCTCGGCGAGGTCAGGCCAGGCGCGCGCTGCAAGGTCATCGTGTTCGACCGCCAGGGCCAGCGGGAGGTCGGTGGCTGGTGGGGTTCCGACCACGCGGCTGACGAGCGGATTCCCGGTTCCACGTCGTTCAAGGTCGACCAGATCGAACGCATGGAGGTGTCCGACGAAAGCGGGCTGTTGGTTACTCTCCGTCCATAGAAACGCAGGTCAAGGCCCGCGTCCCGCATCACCCGCAAGCGCTTGGGTACTCTGCCCCGCGTGCATCTCAAGAGCCTGACGCTGAAGGGCTTCAAGTCCTTCGCCTCGGCTACCACGCTGCGCTTCGAGCCCGGCATCACCTGTGTGGTCGGCCCCAACGGGTCCGGCAAGTCCAACGTGCTCGACGCGCTGCGCTGGGTGATGGGCACGCAGGGCGCCAAGGACCTGCGCGGCGGCAAGATGGAGGACGTCATCTTCGCCGGCACGTCCGGCCGCGCGCCGCTCGGCCGCGCCGAGGTGACGCTGACGATCGACAACGCCGACGGCATGCTGCCGATCGAGTACACCGAGGTGTCGATCACCCGCCGCATGTTCCGCGAGGGCGCCACCGAGTACGAGATCAACGGCAACTCGTGCCGTCTCATGGACATCCAGGAGTTGCTTTCGGACTCCGGCATCGGCCGCGAGATGCACGTGATCGTCGGTCAGGGCCAGCTCGCCGCGATCCTCGAGTCCAAACCGGAGGAACGGCGCGCGTTCATCGAAGAGGCCGCCGGCGTCCTGAAGCACCGCAAGCGCAAGGAAAAGGCGCTGCGCAAGCTGGAGGCGATGCAGGCCAACCTGACGCGCCTCACCGACCTCACCGCGGAACTGCGCCGCCAGCTCAAGCCTCTCGGCAAGCAGGCCGAGATCGCCCGCCGCGCGCAGGTCGTCCAGTCCGAGCTGCGGGACAGCAAACTCCGCCTGCTCGCCGACGACCTGGTGACGCAGCGCGAGACCATCGCGCAGGAGGAGCACGACGAGGCGAAGGCCCGCGTGCGCCGCGCCGAGGTCGAGAAGTCGTTGCAGTCCGCGCAGTACCAGCAGAACGAGCTGGAGGAGCGGGTCGCCGCCGACGCGCCGAAGCTGCAGGCCGCGCAGGACACCTGGTACCGGCTGTCCGCTTTGGAGGAACGCCTCCGCGGCACCGTGCGCCTCGCCGCCGAACGAGCCCGTCACCTGTCCGACGTCGTGGACGCGCCCAGCAGGGGCCGCGACCCGGACGACCTCGACCGCGAGGCCGAGGAGACCGCCGAGATGGAGCTGGAGCTCCAGGAAGGCGTGACGGAGGCCCGCATCGCGCTGGCGGAGGCCGTGGAGACGCGCGCCGAGCTGGAGCGCATGGTCTCGCAGGCGGAGAAGGCGCACATCGCGGCCGTCCGCGCGATCGCCGACCGCCGCGAGGGCCTCGCCCGCCTGTCCGGTCAGGTGGAAGCGTTGCGCAGCAAGACGAGCGCGACCGCCGAGGAGATCGAACGACTGTCCGTCACGCTGTCCGAGGCCTCCGAACGCGTCGAGTTCGCGTCGATGGAGCTGGCCGAGGCTCGCGAGATCACCGGCACCGAGGACGAGGACGACCACGGCCTCGACGAACGCCACCGCCAGGCCGTGCAGTCCAACGACGCGGCCAGGCAGCGCGTCGAGGAACTGGTCAAGGCGGAACGCACGGCAGAACGCGACATCGCGTCGTGGCGAGCCCGTGTGGACGCTCTCTCGCTGGGCCTGACGCGCAAGGACGGCGCGGGCGCGCTGCTCGCGTCGGACGTGCCCGGTCTGCTGGGTTCCGTCGCCGCGCTGCTGACCGTCGAGCCTGGTTTCGAGGTGGCGCTGGCCGCCGCGCTCGGCCCGATCGCCGACGCCGTCGCGGTGTCGTCCGGCGATGGCGCGCTGCAGGCGCTGAAGCTGTTGAAGGAGAAGGACGCCGGCCGCGCGGGCGTGCTGATCGGCTCGCACGGGTCCGCTGTGGACACGAGCCAGTGGGGCTACCTGCCGCACGGCGCGCGGTGGGCGATCGACGTCGTGCACGCGCCTGAGGCGTTGCGCCCGGCGTTGGCCCGCGCGCTGGATCGCCTTGCTGTGGTGGGAGATCTGGACACCGCGGCCGGCTTCCACGGCCGCGCGGTGACCCGGGAGGGCGACCTCTTCGGCACGGACTGGGCCGTCGGCGGCTCGGGTGCCCAGGGCCAGAGCGTCATCGAGGTGCAGGCCGCCGTCGACGAGGCGCAGGAGCAGCTCGCGACCGCCGAACGGGCGCTGGAGCACGCTTCGGCCGCACTCGAAGGCGCCCGCGCCGAGCAGCAGGCCCGCCGCAAGGTGCTCGACGCGGTCAAAGAGGCCATGCAGGAGGCCAAGGTCCGCCAGGCCCGCTCCGGCGAGCGGCTCAACCGGATGGCCACGGCCGTGCGCTCCGCGGAGGCCGAGGTCAACCGCATCTCCGAGCAGCGCGCCAAGGTCGAGCGGTCGCGCGAGGAAGCCCTGATGAAGCTGGGCGAGCTCGAAGAGCGGCTGCTGATGGCCGAGGAGGAGCAGACCCTCGACGACGAGCCGGACACCGAGCAGCGCGACCAACTGGCCGCGGAGCTCGCTCAGGCCCGTCAGGGCGAGATGGACGCACGTCTGGTGCAGCGCACCGCGGAAGAGCGCGCACGGGCGTTGCAGGGCAAGGCAGAGGGCCTCCGTCGTGCCGCACGCGCCGAGCGTGAGGCCCGCGAACGCCACGCCCGCGCCACCCAGCACCGCGCCCGTGGTGCCGTGGTGGCGAAAGCCGTCGTCCGCGGTGGCGAGCAGGCATTGGAACGCATCGAGCTCTCGCTGTCCCGTGCCGCCCGCGAGCGCGACCAGGCGCAGGAACGCCGTGCACAGCACGAACTCCTGCTGACCCAGGTGCGCGCCCTGGTGCGGGAGATGTCCGGCGAGCTGGAGAAGCTCGTCGACGCCGTGCACCGCGACGAGGTCATGCGCGCCGAGCAGCGCATGCGCATCGAGCAGCTGGAAACGAAGATCGCCGAGGACTTCGGCATCGGCCTGGAAGACCTCACCAACGAGTACGGGCCCGACGTCATGGTGCCCGCCTCGGCCGCGGAGATGGCGGAGTACCAGGCCGCCAAGGAACGCGGCGAGCAGGTCACCGAGCCGCAGCCGATGCCGTTCGACCGCGACACCCAGATGCGTCGCGCCAAGCGTGCCGAGCGCGACATGTCGTTGCTGGGCAAGGTGAACCCGCTGGCGCTGGAGGAGTTCGCGGCGCTGGAGGAGCGCTACAAGTTCCTCTCCACGCAGCTGGAGGACATCAAGGACACCCGCCGCGACCTGCTCACCGTCGTGAAGGAGGTCGACGACAAGATCCTCGAGGTCTTCACGCTGGCCTACGAGGACGTGGCGCGTGAGTTCGAGGTCGTCTTCAAGGTCCTGTTCCCGGGCGGCGAAGGCCGTCTGGTGCTGACCGAGCCCGACGACATGCTGACGACCGGCATCGAGCTGGAGGCCCGCCCGCCCGGCAAGAAGGTCAAGCGCCTGTCGCTGCTCTCCGGTGGCGAGAAGTCGCTGGCCGCGGTCGCGATGCTGGTCGCGATCTTCCGCGCCCGCCCCTCACCGTTCTACGTGATGGACGAGGTCGAGGCCGCGCTGGACGACACGAACCTGCACCGGTTGATCACCCTGTTCGAGCAGCTGCGGGAGAAGTCGCAGCTGCTGATCATCACGCACCAGAAGCCGACCATGGAGATCGCGGACGCCCTGTACGGCGTCTCGATGCGCGGTGACGGCATCTCGCAGGTGATCTCGCAGCGGCTGCGCACGTCCAGCGACGTGCCTGCGCGTGCGGCGGCGAAACCCGTCGCGGCGGCGGAGCCGGTGGAGACCGCGGAGCCCGTGGCGGAGCCGGTGGAGACCGCGGCGGAGCCTTCGCCCGAACCGGCGGACGCGGCGGACGCAGAGGTCTGAGAGGGCGGCCGGAGCGGTGCCTGGGGGGCTTTAACCTGCCCCGGCCGCGGCCTCTACGCGCCTGAAGGGGTGAGATCCCCCGGTTCCACCTCACCGCTCCAGGTGCGCACGGGCCACTCTGCCGGACGACCCTTGTGGAAACCTTGTATCGCCAGGTCAGGCGCCGCGCGAGTCCAGCCTTGCCGCCTGTTCCGGCGTGGGTGCGGTGCCGCCGAGGTGTGCCGGCGCCCACCACGCGCCCGGCTCGGTCGGGTAGGAGGCCTGCGCGGTGTCCAGCAGGTCCTGCATGCGCTTGCGCAGCACGTCGTCGCCGGAGTCGCCGGGGGAGGGCTCGAACGGCTCGCCGATGAGGATGGTGACCGGCACGTGCCGCTGGGTCAGGTCCTTGGGGCGGCCCTTGGTCCACAGTCGCTGGGTGCCCCACAGCGCGACGGGGATGATCGGCACGCCGGCCTCGTGGGCCAGGCGGTTCGCGCCGGACTTGATGTCCTTGACCGTGAACGAACGGCTGATGGTGGCCTCGGGGAAGATCCCGACGACCTCGCCGGTGCGGAGCGCGGACAGGGCCTGCTGGTAGGAGGCCTGGCCCGCGCTCCGGTCGACGGGGATGTGGTGCATGCCGCGCATGAGCGGGCCTGCGATCTTGTTGGCGAAGATCTCGTGCTTCGCCATGAACCGCGTGAGGCGCCCCGAGGGATGCGCCCCGTATCCCGCGAAGATGAAGTCGAGGTAGCTGACGTGGTTCGACGCCAGCACCGCTCCACCAGTGCGCGGGACGTGGTGCGCCCCCTCCACGGTGAGCCGCACGTCGAGCACCTTGAACATGAGCTTCGCTGCGGCGATCACCGGGGGATATACGCGATCCGACATGCTTCCGAACGGTAGCCTAGGGAACCTACTGGCCGGTAGGAGCCCCTTCGTGTTCTCGCATGATCTTCGGCACGCCCGCCAGGTCCTCGTCGTTGCAGAGCAACTTGAGGTCGTAGTACGGGTTGCCGTGCGTGTCGTCGTAGTCGAGATGAACTGCGATCACGTCCACGGGTTCGCCCAGCCAGTCCTGGGTCTGCCGCAACCAGGCGGCAGCACGTTCCAGAGCTGACGGAAGATCATCGTCTCGGAATTCGACCGGCCGATACGGAACTCCCTGGACACCGTCCCGGATGTTCGGCGGCAAGGGCAGGTCGACGGCCACCCCGGATTCGTTGAGATCGAGTTGGATCGTTTCCTCACTCACCGTAGAAGAGTCCCCCACCCTCACCTGCCCTGCAAGCCCGAATCTGGGTGTTGTGCCCGTGACGTCGGTGTTCGTGCTACGGCATACCAGCGCCGGGGAGGGCACCGGTGTGAGTGTTGTCTCCTGCGTCATGTAGGGCGCTTCAAGTACGCGATGTCGCGCTTCACCTTGGTGATCCGGTCGTGGGTGGGCATGAGCACGCGGGACAGCGTCGCCAGCAACCGCTCCAGATCCTCCACGGCGCCCTCGGCGTCACCGGCCTGGTAGCGCAGGTTCGCCAGCAGCTGAGTGGTCTCCAGGACGTCGTCGTGCTCGGGACCGAGGACGCGGGCCTGGTCGCGCAGCAGCGGCTCGCAGACCTCGATGGCCTTGCGGAACTGCTTCGCCGTGCCGAGCACCCGCGCCAGGTTCAGGCGAACGCCGAGGGTCTGGTGATCGTCCGCGCCCATCGCCGCCACGTGGTCCTTCACGAGCGACCGGAACTCGGCGGCCGCTCCCCTGAAGTCGCCTGCATGGGCCTTGGCCTGCGCCGACGCGTTCCTGGCTGCCAGCTCTTCGAGGTCTCGGACGGGGGACATCCACGCCATTTTACAGAGCCGCACGATCGTGACCTGAGACCGCGGAAAACTCCCTCGCTTCGAACGGCCGTGCGAGCAACCATTCCTTCTATGTACGACATCCGTTTCGCCGAACCTGGCGACCTCGGCGCCACGATGGCGCTGCTGGTCCGGCTCCAGGCCGACAACGCGCATCACATCGGGTACCTCGGTGAGACAGTCGAAGAGCTCCGCGCGGAGCTCGGCGAGTTCGAGCCCAGCTGGGCGGACTGCACGGTGGTGGCCGTCGATGCCGACGACAACATCACCGGCATGCTCAGCGTGGAGATCGACGCCGAGCTCGGCCGTGCGTGGCTGCACGGACCGTTCGTCGACGTACCGGTCAACCACCCCGCGGGCAGCCGCATCTGGGACCAGACCGCCGACGCGATGTTCCGCCGCGCCACCGAGCTTCTCACCGGCATCTCCGATCTCGAGCTCTACGGGCACACAGCCCACCGGCGATTGGCGGCGTTCGCCGAACGGCACGCCTTCAGCGCGGGCAAGGCGAGTGCCATCCACATACTCGACAACGGGGACCTGCGCACGTTGCTGCTCAGGGACGCCAAATGTCCCAGCGACCGTGAGATGCGCGTCCTCCCGACCGATCGGTTCGTGCACGAGGCCGTCGCGGTCCTGCACGAACGATGTTTCCCGCGGACCTACCTGTCCGGGAAGCAACTCGTCGAATCCGATCCGCAGAAGCGCACGATCGTCGTCGCCATGGACGGCCGGCGCGTGCTCGGGTACGCCGCGGGCAAGGCCCAACCCGAGGAGTACTACGTCGATTTCGTGGCCGTCGAACCCGATGTTCGCGGTCAGGGCGTGGGCGCTGCTCTCATCACCGAACTGCTGTGGAAACTCGCGGCGGACCACGGTGCGAGGCCGCAGGCCGCCGCGTCGATCCACGCGGGCAACGAGTCGTCGCAGAACATGTTCGCCCGACTAGGATTCCGCCTTCACATCGAGCTCGTCGCGTACCGGCACACCGCGTGAGTGCCGCAATGACAACAACCCACCCACGAGCAAGGTGACCGCCACCCCCAGGGGCGTGTTCCACCAGCCGGTCAAGGACTTCAGGTCAGCTGTGGCCTTGCCGAAGTTGATCGTCGGCGTGCTGCCGGCGAACTTGACACCGAGAATCACGAAACCGACGACCAGCACCGTCGACACGAACGCGATGATCGCGTCCACCTGCGTGACGCGCTTGAAGATGAGGCCGAGGAGGAAGGCCCCGAGCAGCGCGCCGTAGGTGTAGCCGGCGATGCCGAGCGCCTGCACCACGATCGGATCCGCCGTGGTCTTGTTCGAGGAGGCGAACAGGCCCGCGCAGACGATCAGCAGACCCGCCCACACGAGGGTCCAGATCCGTCCGTGGCGCAGGCGCTCGTCGTCGGTCATCGGGGTCCTGCGGATGCGTTCGTAGACGTCTGTGACCGTGCTGGAGGCCAAGGCGCCCAGCGACGACGACAGCGCGGCCGCGAGGATGCCGGCGATCACGAAGCCGGACAGGCCCGACGGCAGCGAGTTGACGATGAAGTAGCCGAAGAGCTCGTCCTTGTTGCCGAGCTTCAGGTCCTTCACCGGGTCCACGCCGTTGTAGAACGCCCACAGCATCACGCCGATGAACAAGAAGAACGCGAACTGCAGGAACACCACGAAACCGGAGGCGATCAACGCCTTCTGCGCGGACTTCACGTCCTTCGTGGACATGAGGCGCTGCACGATCAGCTGGTCCGCGCCGTGCGACGCCATCGAGAGCAGCGCGCCGCCGAAGAACGCCGCGATGAACGGGTACGCGCCCGTGAGCGGTGACGAGGTGAAGTCGAAGATCTGGAACTTGTTGACGTCCACGGCCTTCGAGAACCAGCCGTCCGACAGCTGACCGGACAGCCACCAGATCACCACGGCGCCACCGAGGACGTACCAGAGCATCTGGATGGCATCGACCCACACGACCGCGCGCACGCCGCCGAAGAAGCTGTAGAACACCATCGCGATGCCGAGCACCAGGATGATCGCCCAGTAACCCGCGTTGATGCCGTACTGCGCGAGCACGAGCTTGATCGGGATCGCCGTGGCGAAGAGCCGGATGCCGTCCGCGAGCAGGCGGGTGAAGAGGAACGTCACGGACGCCGTGGCGCGCATGCCGTTGCCGTATCGCTTGCCCAGGAAGGCGTAGGCCGTGACGAGGTCACCGGCGATGTAGCGCGGCAGCAGCACGAAGCTGACGATGATCCGGCCGACGATGTAGCCGAGCGCGAGCGTCAGGTACGTCATGCCTCCCTGCGCGGGCGTCGCCATGTACGCGATCACCGGCACGCTCAGCACCGTGAGCGTCGAGGTCTCCGCGGACACGACCGACAGGCAGACGACCCACCACGAGATGCGCTTCTCGCTGACGAAGTAGTCGGTGGACGACTTCTGCCTGCCGCCGATCCACATGCCGAGCAACGGCATCCCGACGAGGAACAGGGCGATGATCGCGAGGTCTAGTCCGCGCACTTCGGGTCCCCCACATTCAGCTTGGTCACGGCGGTGGTGACGGGCTCCGGCATCCTGAGCGGTCCGTTGCCGGGCGTGATGCTGCCGAGCAGCCTCGGTCCGGACGCGCCGGTCGCGGACGGCGTGTTGCCCGCGATCCCGTGCCACGTCAGGAATCCGAGCAGCGCGGCGAGGTAGGCCTCCTTGCCGTCGCGCGGCAGGCCCAGCGAGTCGCTGATCTTCAACGGGATCGGGTCGAGCGCTCGGGTGAGCGCCTCGACGAGCACCGGGTTGCGCATTCCGCCGCCGGACGCGACGACCACGCTCGCGTCGTGCGCGCGGCAGGCGTCGGCGATGGTGCGGGCGGTGAGCTCGGCGAGCGTGCGGAGCATGTCCTCGGCCTGGACGGTGGGAAAGCCTTGGAGGTACTCGGCGTTGAAGTGCTCCTTGCCCGTCGACTTGGGCCACGGCTTCGCGTAGTACGGGTCGGCGAGGAGCTTCTTGAGGACGTCCTCGCGGACCGTGCCCCGGCTCGCGAACTCGCCGTTGGTGTCCTGGCGCCGTTCGCCGTTGGACAGGACTTCCATGACGGCGTCCATCAGCGCGTTGCCGGGGCCCGTGTCGTAGGCGATCGGCTGGCTGCCGGGTCTGACGACGGTGATGTTGGCGATGCCGCCGATGTTCAGCGCGATCGCGGGCGCGTTCTCGGCCATGCCGGCGAGCCACAGCGCGTCGAGGGTGCTGGCCAGTGGCGCCCCCTGGCCTCCCGCGGCGACGTCGCGGACCCTGAGGTCGGCGACGACGGGGACGCCGGTCCGTTCGGCGATCCAGGCGGGCTGGCCGAGCTGCAGGGTGCCGAGGCAGTCGCCGTCCTGGACCTCGTGGTGCACGGTCTGCCCGAGCGAGGAGATCAGGTCCGCCGGCAGGTACCCGGCGGCGACTTCGCCGAAAGCCTGCCCGAGCGACGTGTCGAAGGCGCACACTTCGGCGAGGTCCCGCGGTTTCTCCAGCAGGTCCTTGGGGAAGGGGTGCTCGGCGCACTGCACCGGCACGAGTTCGACCACGTCACCGTTGATCGACAGGTCGGCGACGGCGACGTCGATGCCGTCCATCGACGTGCCGGAAATCAGTCCGATCACCCTCACGACGTGTGGTCTATTCCACAGCGTGGCGGGGCGCAAGAGCCTTGGTGAAATCTTCGCCTAATTGAGCAATACATGGTTGACAGGTCACATGAGGGTCTGTGAAACCATGAGCCCGTGCCCACGTCCTCCCTTGTCCTGATCCTCGTCGTCGTGGCGGTCGTGCTGATCGCCGCGCTGGTGACCGGTGTGGTGCTGACGCGTCGCCGTCGCATCAGCCTGACCCAGAAGGAGGAGACGCCGAGGCCTGGCGGATACCAGGCGTCGTCCGGGATCTCACTGACCCCGGCGGCCCCCGAAGCCACCGTCGTCGAGGCCGTGGCCGTCGCCGAGGTCGCTCCGGTGGAGCACCCGGTCGCCGACCGCACCGAGGTGGACGGCCAGCCGGGCGTGGGCGACGACGCCTCCGTGCCGCGCGACTCGGTGAAGCGCGGCTTCGTCGAGGTCGACCTGCCCGTCGAGGCGTCCGAGGTCGAGGAGATCGAGCCCACCTCCGGCCGCCTGGAACGGCTGCGCGGCAAGCTCTCGAAGTCGCGCAACGCCTTCGGCATCTCGCTGCTGGGGCTTCTGGGCGCCGGCGACCTGGACGAGGACTCGTGGCAGGACGTCGAGGACACGCTGCTGATCGCGGACCTGGGCGCGGCGCTGACCACCGAGATCGTCGCGACTTTGCGTTCGAAGCTCGCCGGGTCCGGGGTGCGGACCGAGGCCGAGGCGCAGGCTCTGCTGCGTGGGGTGCTGATCGACGCTCTTGGGCCGAAGATGGATCGTTCGTTGAAGGCTTTGCCGCACGCCGGCAAGCCCGCCGTGTTGCTCGTGGTCGGCGTCAACGGGGTTGGCAAGACCACCACCACCGGCAAGTTGGCGCGCGTTCTGGTCGCTGACGGGCGCACGGTGTTGCTGGGGGCCGCTGACACGTTCCGCGCTGCTGCGGCTGACCAGTTGGAGACCTGGGGCAAGCGGGTCGGCGCGGAGACCGTGCGCGGGCCTGAGGGTGGGGACCCTGCCTCTGTGGCCTTCGAGTCGGTCAAGCGCGGTGTGGACACCGGGGTCGACACGGTGCTGATCGACACCGCTGGGCGGTTGCACACCAAGAAGGGCCTGATGGACGAGCTTGGCAAGGTCAAGCGCGTGGTCGAGAAGCAGGCTGTGGTGGATGAGGTTCTGCTGGTGCTGGATGCGACTACCGGGCAGAACGGGTTGACTCAGGCTCGGGTTTTCGCGGAGCAGGTCGACATCACCGGGATCGTGCTCACCAAGCTGGATGGTACGGCCAAGGGTGGGATTGTTTTTCAGGTTCAGCGGGAGCTCGGGGTGCCGGTGAAGCTGGTTGGGCTTGGGGAAGGGGCTGACCACTTGGCGCCGTTTGAGCCTGGGGCGTTTGTGGACGCTTTGCTGGGCTGACGCTTCGTTCGTCGCGTTCCCCGGCTTGCGGGCGGCGGGTTCTGTTGCGTGCTTCCCCTGGGGGCTCTGCCCCCAGACCCCCGGCAATCTGATCGGGGGAGGGCGCCCTCGGCGGGTAGATGGCACGCCTGTTGCTTTGGGTGGCTGCCTGTTGCTTAGAAGGGTGCGTTGGCGGTGGGGTCCCGTCACGAGCCGCACCAAGAGCGGGCCACATGCGTGAAGGGACCCCACCGCCCTGACCGCTCGGTAAAGACGGCTTGCCTTCGGCTTCGCGGGTGCTGCCTATGCGGTTGCGGCCTGGTCCGCCAGTCGCTTCGCGACTGCCAGCACCTCCGGCAGGATTCGGGCTACCGCTTCCTTCGTGAGTCGTCCCTCCGGGCCCGACACCGACACCGCTGCCAGAGTTGGGCCGCCGATCACCGGCACCGCGATGCACCGGACGCCCAGTTCCTGTTCGGACTCGTCCAAAGCGAAACCGCGCGCCGCGATCTCGTCGAGTGAGTCGAGCAGTTCGGTTGGGTCGGTGATCGTGTTCGACGTGTACGCGGGTAGGCCCGTGCGTTCCAGCAGTGCGCGTACGTCTGCGCGCGGTAGTTGCGAGAGCATCGCCTTGCCCACGCCGGTGCCGTGTGGCAGCAGGCGGCGGCCCACCTCCGTGAACATGCGCATCGAGTGTTTCGACGGCACCTGCGCCACGTAGACGACCTCGTCGCCGTCCAGGACTGCCAGGTTCGCCGTTTCTTCTACCGAGTCGACCAGCTGTGACAGCAGGGGGCGTGCCCAGGTGCCGTATTGGCGTGAGGCGGTCTCGCCCAGGCGGATCAGGCGGGAGCCGAGGGTGTAGCGCCGGTTGCTGTTCTGGCGCACATAGCCCAGCGTGACAAGGGTGCGGATCAGGCGGTGGATCGTGGGCAGCGGTAGGCCCGACGATGCCGCGAGCTCGGAAAGTGAGGCTTCGCCGCCTGCGTCTGCCAGGCGTTCCAGCAGGTCGAAGGCTCTTTGCAAGGACTGCACGCCACCAGTGGACACGTGCGGCTCCTCTCATTGCAGTTCCGCAATGCAAAAACTATAGTCCACACAGCAAAACCGAGAGAGGTGGATCCAGGTGCAGGTCCTGACCGAAGAGGCTCTTGAGTTCGTCGCGAAGCTGCATGAGGCGCACGCCGCCCGCAGGGACGAGTTGCTCGCCCTTCGCAAGGAGCGCCGGCCCCTCGGGTTCCTTCCCGAGACGCAGGACGTGCGTGACGGGGAGTGGACGGTGGCTGAGGCGCCGGAGGCGCTCCGTGATCGGCGCGTCGAGATCACCGGGCCCACCGAGCGCAAGATGACGATCAACGCGCTGAACTCCGGGGCGAAGGTGTGGCTCGCGGATCTTGAGGACGCGAACACGCCGCACTGGGACAACGTCGTGCAGGGGCAGGTGAACCTGTACGAGGCGGCGCGCGAGACGATCGAGTTCACCTCGCCGGAGGGCAAGGAGTACAAGCTCAAGGGCGGGCCGTATCCGGCGATCGTCGTGCGGCCGCGCGGGTGGCACCTCGACGAGCGCAACCTCCAGTTCGGCGGCAAGAACGCCGTGGGCGCGCTGGTCGACTTCGGACTGCACTTCTTCCACAACGCCGAACTCGGCAAGCCGTACTACTACCTGCCGAAGATGGAGTCGCACCTAGAAGCACGGCTGTGGAACGACGTCTTCACGACGGCGCAGCGGTTGCTCAACGTCCCGCACGGCACCATCAGGGCCACGGTTCTCATCGAGACGATTCCGGCCGCGTTCCAGATGGACGAGATCCTCTACGAACTGCGCGACCACGCGTCGGGGCTCAACGCCGGTCGGTGGGACTACCTCTTCAGCGTCATCAAGTACTTCCGTGACGCGGGTGCGGACTACGTGCTGCCGGACCGCAACAGCGTGACGATGACGGCGCCGTTCATGCGCGCGTACACCGAGCTTCTGGTGAAGACGTGCCACAAGCGCGGGGCGTTCGCCATGGGTGGCATGGCCGCGTTCATCCCGAACCGCCGTGACCCCGAGGTCACCGAGAACGCGTTGCGCAAGGTTCGCGAGGACAAGACGCGCGAGGCGAACGATGGTTTCGACGGGTCGTGGGTGGCGCATCCTGATCTCGTGCCGATTTGCCGGGAGATCTTCGACGGAGTGCTGGGCGACCGGCCGAACCAGATCGACAAGCAGCGTCCGGAGGTCAGCGTCACGGCCGAGCAGCTGCTCGACTTCAAGTCGGCGGGTGGCGCGGCGACGCGGGCAGGGCTGGAGGCCGCTGTCGACGTCGGCGTGCGCTACATCGCGTCCTGGCTGGGCGGCAACGGCGCGGCGGCGATCCACAACCTGATGGAGGACGCGGCCACCGCGGAGATCAGCAGGTCCCAGATCTGGCAGTGGATCAACAACAAGGTCGTGCTCGACGACGGCACCCAGGTCACCGCGGACGCCGTGCGGGAAGTGCTGGCGCGAGTGGGGAACGGGCTGGAGGGGCCGCACGTCGCGGCGGCCGTCGAGCTGTTCGAGCAGGTCGCGTTGTCCGAGGACTTCGTGGACTTCCTGACGCTGCCGGCGTACGAGCGCATCTGATGTACGAGACATCGCTGTCCCCGGAGGACGTCGCGCGGGTGACCGCGCGGCTGTCCACTGTGGAACGTGGCTGGCCGGTCGGCCGTCAGCCCGTGCACACGTGCTACGTGCCCGCCGGACGCATCATCGGGTCCACGATCGCCGACTGGGGCCGCGAGGCGCTGGAGTCGATCGAACCGGAGCTTCTCCCGGAACTGCCCGAGGGCGTGCTCGAGCGCGTCGAGGCCAAGCTCCGCAGCGAGCCGATCGAGGATCTGCGGATCGACTTCGAGGACGGCTACGGCGCGCCCGAGGACGACGTCGAGGACATGGACGCCGAGAGCACGGCGAACCTCGTGTCGCGCTGGCTCGCCGACGGCACCGCTCCGCCGTCGTTCGGGTTGCGGATCAAGTCGTTCGACACGGCGGAGTTGCGCGAGCGCGGACTGCGCACGCTGGACATCTTCCTGACAGCACTGGGAGAGATTCCGCCAGGTTTCGTCATCACTTTCCCCAAGGTGACATCAGTCGACCAGGTCGAGGTGTTCGGGGAGGTGCTCGACCTCTTCGGCAAGGACCTGAAGTTCGAGATCCAGGTCGAGACGACGCAGTCCGTTGTGGACAGCAGCGGTCGCCTGGCCATCCCTCGGTTCATCGAGGCGGGCCGCGGCCGGGTGACAGGTCTGCACTTCGGCACCTACGACTACACGGCGGGCTGCGGGCTGTCCGCGGCGCAGCAGCACCTGGCCCACGGCGCGTGCGACTTCGCCCGGCACGTGATGCAGGTTTCCGCTGCTGGCACGGGGGTCCGGCTGTCGGACGGCTCCACCAACGTGCTTCCCGTCGGTGATCAGAAGAAGCACGGCTGGGACACGCACTACCGGTTGACGCGACGGTCGCTGGAACACGGTTTCTACCAGGGTTGGGATCTGCACCCGGCACAACTGGTGACACGATATGCGGCTGTTTACGGCTTCTACCGCGAAGGTCTGGAGGCGGACGCGGCGCGGCTGAAGGCGTACGTGGAGAACGTCTCAGGAGGCGTTCTGGACGAGCCGGCGACCGCCCAGGCGTTGTCCTCGTTCTTCCTCCGAGCGGTGGACTGCGGTGCGCTCGATCCGGTGGAAGTGCAGGTCGCGACAGGTCTGGACGAGTCAGCACTGCGGGGGCTCGCCACCCGATCGAGCTGATCGGGTCATCACCCGTTCGTGTGGTTCTGTCAATGGGTGTCGAATAGTGCGGGCAATGGGTGCAGGGTGGCTCGCATGAGCATGCGAGCGGGCCTGTGGACCGGGCTACCCGACCTCGACGCCGCCGAGCACAAGTACCAGGTCGTCGCGTGCGAGGCGGACGTGGACACGTTGATCAGGCTGCTGGGGCGGCCCGAGTGCAACGACGGATCGCTCGACCACTTCGGCCGTGACCTCACCTCCGAGGGCGACCCGGACCACAACGTCGTGCTCGCCGTACGTGGCGCGTGGGGTTACATGTACTACGTCGACAACAGCTTCATGGGCTGGCCCAAGGGGTCCGAGGAAGCGCCGTACGTCAACGAGAAGTACACGGACTTCCCTCCCGGCGTCGGCGTTCCGCTCGGCCTGTTCCGGCAGCTGCTGATCGAGTTCATGATCTCCGGCGAACGACCGACCGGCGTCGGCTGGTACTCCGAGGCGGATCTGTTCCACTCGTGGCGTGATCAGCAGATGTCCTTGCGCACGACCGAGAACCGCTGACTCTCAGCTGATCGCTGGTTGAATGGCCTCATGAAGGCCGTGGTGACAGGTGGGGGAATCGCCGGGTTGCTGGCGGCTCGCGTGCTCGGCGAGTCCCACGATGTCGTTGTCCTGGAACGCGACAAGCTGACGAACGAGCCAGAGCACCGCGCGGGCGTGCCGCAGGGGAGACACACGCACGGACTGCTGGTGCGCGGTGGCGAACTCCTGGAAGAGCTGTTTCCCGGCTTGCGCGACGAACTCGTTGCGGAGGGGGCGGTGCTCGCCGACGCGGGGGACATGCAGATCCTCAACCCTCTCGGCTGGCTCGCCAAGACGCACCTGGGGCTGCCGCTGTTGTCGCTGAGCCGCCCGCTGCTGGAGACCTGCATCAGGCGGCGCGTCAACGCCGAGATCGTGGACGGCGTGCACGTCACCGGGCTGTCGTTCCGCGACGGCACCGTCGACGGCGTGCTCACCCGTGACGGCAGGGTCGACGCGGACCTGGTCGTGGACGCGTCCGGCAGGTCGTCGAAGCTGGCGGCCTGGCTCGCCGAAGCGGGGATCACGACGCCGGAACCCGAGGTCGTCGACTCCGGCACCGGGTACGCGACCCGGATCTACGCCGCGCCGGAGGACTTTCCCGTGGTGTACGCGGAAAGTCTGTCCGCGCCGAACCTTCCGCGCGGCGTCGCGGCGATGCGCGTCGAGGGCGACCGGATCATGGTCACCGCACAGGGCGCGATCGGTGATCACCCGCCGCGCGACCTCGACGGCTACCAGGAGTTCCTGGACTCGTTGCGAGTACCGATCTCCAAGATGCTCGCCGACGCCGAACCGCTCACGCCCGTCTACCTGTTCGCGCGCACGGCCAGTCGCCGCAACGCTTTCGAGGACGTGGCGAACTGGCCGGGCGGACTCGTGGCGGTCGGAGACGCCGTGTGCGCGTTCAACCCCGTGTACGGGCAAGGCATCACGGTGGCCGCGATGGAGGCGCTGTTGTTCCGGCGGCACGAGGACTTCAGTGCCAAGGGGTGCCGGGCGTTCCAGCGGAAGATCGCGAAGACCTCGAAGGGGTCGTGGGTGATGTCCAGCAACGCCGACCGCAGCTGGGTGGAGACCCGGCGCGGCGGCCTGCTCGGCTGGTACCTGAAGAAGTGGCAGGCCGGGATCGTGCGGGATCCCGACCTGTTCCGCCGCTTCGTCCGGGTCGTGCACATGGTCGCCACGCCGGCGAGCCTGCTCAACCCGGTGGTGTTCAGAAGGCTGGCAAAGTACTCCAGGCCTGGCCCGCGTCCGGAGCGTCGTCCCGCAGGATCGACCCCTCGATGAGCCCGTACGGGCGGTCCGCGGCGTAGAAGACCTCGTTGTCGTTCTCCAGGCCGAACGCGCTCAGGTCCACGAGGAAGTGGTGCTTGTTCGGCATGGAGAGCCGCACCTCGGCGACCTCAGGACGTGCGTTCAGCACGGCCTCGCCCATCGCGTACAGCGTCTGCTGCAACGACAGGGAGTGCTTGTCCGCGAACGTTTTCAGCATCACGGAGCGGATCTCCGTGAACGACTTCGCCCAGTCGACGTCCGTGCCGGCGTAACGCCAGCGGGCCGTCACGGACGTCGCGAGGATGCGGTCGTTGGTCTCCTTCAACGTCGTGTACGGGTCCTTCGGGTAGCCGTGGAACTCCGAACCCGTCGACTTCAGCACCACGAGGTCGCGTACGCCTGACACGACCCACGCCTGTGAGCCCTCGATCGTCACCGCGGTGGTGCGCTTTTCGTTAGACCCCTGTGAGAACGCGTGGTCGTGGCCGTCGATGCGCTCCCACGCGTGCTCGTCGATCAGGATCCGTGCGCCGGAAATGGCCTCCTGCGTGCCCACGAAGTGGCGGCCCAGGCGCAACGCGAAGTCCTCGATCTCACCGACCGGGGCCTCCTTCGCGAAGGCGTAGACGGTGTTCTTCTGCGTGTCGGTCGCGAGCACCTTGGTGTTGTCACCGGTCAGGTGCGTGTCGGAGAGGTCTCCGCGCAGCGAGGTGCTGACGGTCAGGTCTTTGATGGTGTGCACGGAACCGTTGCGCGACACCGTGACGAGGCGGTTCTCCGCCTTTCCGTACTGGTTGGGGCCCAGGACGATGGCCATGTTCAGCTCCCGATCAGCTTCTGCAGCCGCAAGGCGGCGATCTTCGCGAGTTCGTCGTTGACGACGCGGAGCTCGACGTCCGGCGGGTTGTCCATCCGCGAGGACAGGTTGTCGAGCATCTCCGCACCGCTCAGGCCGGTCGCGCACACCAGGTAGATGTGCCCGAACCGATCCTCGTACGCGGCGTTGGCGGCCGCCAGGCGATCAGCCTGGGAGGCGTCCACACCGGACTGTTCGGACCGCGACCACTTCGCCGACACCCCACCTGTTCTTTGTCGTTCGCCGATGCGCGGGTGCCCGGCGATGGCGCCGAGCACCTCCTCGTCGGAAAGTCCTTGTGCGGCAACCGAAGAAGCCGCGAGGAGTGCATCCACCGACGCGTAGGGCCTGCCCGCCACCATCGCGTCGATCCAGCGGGGTACCGCGAGGCACTCGGTGAGCAGAGGTCGCAGTTCGGCCTCCGGGGCGCTGTTGAAGCTGTCCACGGCTCTCCAAGTTTCTGTATCGCGGAATCTAACTTCCACATTCTTGACCTGGGTCGAGCGAGATGTCTAGTGTCTCCATAGAGCGAAATCCAACTTCCGCAATGTGGAAGGAACAGCCCAAGATGTTCGACGCAAACCTGTCCATGCTCTTCACGGAGCTGCCCTTGCTGGAACGCCCGCAAGCGGCGCGGGCCGCCGGGTTCGACGCGGTCGAGATCTGGTGGCCGTTCGCGGACGCCGTACCCGAGACACGGGAGATCGAGGCGTTCGAGAACGCCGTCGTCGACGCGCAGGTGCGCCTCGTCGGCCTCAACTTCTTCGCGGGCGACATGCCGGCGGGAGATCGCGGGCTCGCGAGCTGGCCGGGCCGCGAGACGGAGTTCCGGACGAACGTCGAGATCACCACGGCCATCGCGGCCCGCCTCGGCTGCCGCACGCTCAACGCGTTGCACGGCAACTTCGAGACGACCGCGCAGACCGTCTCCAACTACCGCTTCGCCGCCGACGTCGCGGCGGAGATCGGCGCCCAGCTCGTGATCGAACCGCTCAGCGGCGCGCCGAAGTACCCGATCAAGACCGCCCACCAGGCGTTCGAGCTCATCGACGAGATCGACCGCGGCAACGTGAAGCTGCTCGCGGACCTCTACCACCTCGCCACGAACGGCGACGACCTCGACCTCCTCGCCGACCACGTCGACCGCATCGGTCACGTGCAGATCGCAGACGCTCCCGGACGCGGTGAGCCCGGCACCGGCGAGCTCGACCTCTTCGGGCACCTGCAGAAACTCCGCGCCAACGGCTACACGGGCTTCGTCGGTGCCGAGTACAAGCCCGTCACCCACTCCTTTGCTTGGAGGGATCAAGCATGACTCGCATCGGTTTCATCGGCCTCGGCATCATGGGCAGCCCGATGGCGGCCCACCTCGTAGCCGCCGGGCACGACGTGACGGGCTTCGACCTCAGCTCGGCCTCGCTCGACAAGCTCGTCGCGGACGGCGGCAAGGCTGCTTCCACCGCACAAGAAGCCGTGAGCGGCGCCGAGGTCGTCATCACGATGCTGCCGAACCACCCGCAGGTCGAGGCGGTGATCGACGAGGTCACGTTCGACGACGGCACTCTGCTGGTCGACATGAGCACGATCCGCCCGTCCACGTCGATCGGGATCGCGAAGAAGCTGACGAACGTCCGCGTGCTCGACGCGCCGGTCAGCGGCGGTCAGACCGGTGCCGTGCAGGCGAGTCTGAGCATCATGGTCGGCGGCGACGAGGCCGACTTCGCCGCCGCCAGGCCGTTCCTGGAGGTCGTCGGCAAGACGATCGTCCACGTCGGACCGCACGGCGCGGGCCAGGTCGTGAAGGCCGCGAACCAGCTGATGGTCGGCGGCATCTACGCCCTCGTGGCCGAGTCGATCGTGCTGCTGGAGGCGTCCGGCGTGGACCCGAAGGCGGGTCTCGACGTGCTCGCGGGCGGTCTCGCGGCGAACCGGATCCTGGACCTGAAGCGCGAGTCGATGATCGCGCGGGAGTTCCAGCCCGGCTTCCGGATCGACCTGCACCACAAGGACATGGGCATCGCACTGGACGCGGCACGCGCCGCCGACGTCGCGCTGCCGGTCACCAACCAGATCGCCGCACTGGTCGCGGCGGCACGCGCGCAGGGTTACGGGTCGCTCGACCACTCCGCGCTGCTCAAGGTCATCGAGAACTTCGCGGGAAGGTCCTGACAAATGCCGAAGATCCCAGTCATGCAAGCGGTCGTCGAGGTCCTGAAGTCCGAGGGCATCGACACCGTGTTCGGCTGCCCCGGCGCCGCGATCCTGCCGCTGTACAAGGCGATGGAGCAGGACGGTTCGATCGAGCACCTCATCGTGCGGCACGAGGAGGGCGCCACGCACATGGCGGACGGCTGGTCGCGCACGACCGGAAACGTCGGCGTCGCGATCGGCACCTCTGGTCCCGCCGGCACGAACATGATCACCGGGCTCTACACCGCGCAGGCCGACTCCGTGCCGATCCTCTGCATCACCGGCCAGGCCGCGGTGTCGAAGCTGCACCAGGAGGCGTTCCAGGCCGTCGACATCGTCTCGATCGCCGCTCCCGTCACGAAGTGGGCGGTGCAGGTCAAGGAAGCCGCGCAGATGCCGTGGATCTTCCGCGAGGCGTTCCGGATCGCCCGCTCCGGCCGGCCGGGCCCGGTCCTGATCGACCTGCCGATCGACGTTCAGAAGCAGGAGATCGAGTGGGATTCGAGCATCGACGAACCGTTGCCGGTGCCCAAAGTCGTGCCCTCCGACGCACGGGTCGAGCGCGCGCTGGAGATGTTGCTGGCTGCGGAACGCCCACTGCTGCTCGCCGGTGGCGGTGTCATCCTCGGCGAGGCGTCCGCCGAGTTGCTGGACCTGGCTGAGTTCCTGCAGATCCCGATCCAGGCCACGCTGATGGGCAAGGGCGCGATCGACGAGGACCACCCGCTGTACGCGGGCATGACCGGCATCCAGACCTCGCAGCGCTACGGCAACGCGTCGTTCCTGGAGTCGGACCTGGTGCTGGCGCTGGGCGCGCGCTTCGGCGACCGGCACACCGGTGACCTCGCGACCTACCGCGGCGACCGGAAGTTCATCCACGTCGACGTCGAGCCGACGCAGATCGGCAAGGTGTTCGGACCCGATCTCGGGATCGTCGCGGACACCAAGCTGTTCCTGCAGGCACTCCTCGAAAAGGCGAAGGCACGGGGACCGCGGGTGGCCGGCGAGTGGGTCGACCGCTGCCAGGAGCTCAAGCGGACGCTGCCGCGCCGCGAGGACTTCGAGACCGTGCCGGTCAAGGCGCCGCGGGTCTTCAAGGAGATCAACGAGTTCTACGGCCCGGACACCTACTTCGTCACAGCCATCGGGCTCTACCAGATCTGGTCCGGCCAGCACCAGAAGGCGCACAAGCCGCGGCACTACCAGGTCTGCGGCCAGGCAGGACCGCTCGGCTGGGAGATCCCGGCGGCGATCGGCGTGAAGAAGGCGCGGCCCGACGCCGAGGTCGTCGGCATCGTCGGCGACTACTCGTTCCAGTTCCTCGTGGAGGAGCTCGCGGTCGGCGCCCAGTACGACGTGCCGTTCGTGCTGATCATGCTGAACAACGAGTACCTCGGCCTGATCAGGATGGCCGAGGACCACGGTGGCTACGACATGAAGTACGAGGTCGACATCCACTACGACACGAGCGGCTCGGACAACGTGAAGATCATGGAGGCCTACGGCTGCTCCGGCGTCCGGGTCGCCGATCCGAGCGAGATCCGCGGCTCGCTGGAGTGGGCGCGCAAGGAGGCCGACCGCACGTCCCGGCCGGTGCTCGTGGAGATCATGATCGAACGCGAGGGCAACACCGCGAACGGCACGTCGATCGCCGCGATGAAGGAATTCGAGCCGCTGCCGTGAGTTCAGTGATCGTCGCGCCGGACAAGTTCAAGGGATCGCTCACCGCCCCGCAGGTCGCTGCCGCCGTCGCGCGCGGCCTGCGGGAGGCGGTCCCGGACGTGGACGTGCGCCTCCTCCCGGTGGCCGACGGCGGCGACGGCACCGTCGACGCCGCCGTCGCCGCCGGGTTCGTGAAGGTGGGGCGCTGGGTCACCGGACCCGCCGGTCGGCCCGTGCCCGCGTCCTTCGCGGTCAAGGGCACGACCGCCGTGGTCGAGGTGGCCTCGGCGGCCGGGCTGACGTTGTTGGAGCGGCCCGCGCCCCTCGACGCCACCAGCTACGGCGTCGGTGAGCTGCTGAAAGCCGCTCTGGACGTCGGCTGCACCACGATCGTGCTCGGGCTGGGCGGCAGCGCGTGCACGGACGGCGGCGCGGGGATGCTGGAGGCGCTGGGCAAGGCGTCGTTCGACGGCGTCGACCTGGTGCTGGCCTCGGACGTGGACAACCCGCTGCTCGGTCCTTCCGGCGCCGCGGCGGTCTACGGGCCGCAGAAGGGAGCGTCACCCGAGCAGGTGAAGATCCTCGAAGCGCGACTCGAAGCGTTCGCCCAGCGCGTCGGCCCCGTGCACGCGTCGGAACCGGGAGCGGGTGCGGCCGGTGGGATCGGGTTCGCGGCGCTCGCGGTGCTGGGTGCGCGGTTCCGGCCGGGCATCGAGGTGGTGCTGGAACTGGCCGGGTTCGCGCAGGCCGTGGCGGACGCGTCGCTGGTGATCACGGGCGAGGGGTCCCTGGACGCGCAGACCCGGCACGGCAAGGCGCCGTACGGGGTGGTCAAGGCCTCGGGTGACGTGCCGGTGGTCGCGGTGGCGGGGCAGTGCTCGGTCGAACCCGGTGACCTGGGGCTCAAGGCCGCTTACGCACTGTTGGACGTCGAACCGGACGTGACCCGGTGCATGGCTCAGGCGGAGACGCTGCTGGTTGATCTCGGCGGTCGCATCGCCCGCGACTGGGTGTCAGAGTGAGTGCCATGGACCTGGTCTTCCGCGCCCGCAGGGTCGTGACCCCGCAGGGTGAGATCGCGTGCGACGTCGGTGTGACCGACGGCCGGATCGTGGCCGTCGAACCGCGCATCGACTCGCCGAACGTCGTGCACCTGGCGGACGACGAGGTGTTGCTGCCAGGCCTGGTCGACACGCACGTGCACGTCAACGACCCCGGCCGCAGCGACTGGGAGGGCTTCGAGACCGCGACCAGGGCCGCCGCGGCCGGTGGCGTCACGACGATCATCGACATGCCGCTCAACAGCATCCCGCCGACGGTCGAGGTGGCGGCGCTGGAGATCAAGCGCAAGGCCGCCGCGGCCGTGTCGGTGGACGTCGGGTTCTGGGGCGGCATCGTCCCCGGCAACCTCGCCGACCTGAAGCCGTTGCACGAGGCCGGCGTCTTCGGCTTCAAGTGCTTCCTGCTGCACTCGGGCGTGGACGAGTTCCCGGCCGTCACGACCGCTGAACTCGAAGCGGCTCTGCGGCAGCTGGCCACGCTCGACGCGTTGACGATCGTGCACGCCGAGGACGCGCACACGGTTCGTGACTCGGAGCCGGACTACGCGGGCTTCCTGGCGTCACGGCCGCGCGAGGCCGAGAACAAGGCGATCAGCGACGTCGTGGAGCTGACCCGCAGGACCGGCGCCCGCACGCACGTCCTGCACCTCTCGTCGTCGGACGCGCTCTCCATCCTGGAGGCCGCGAAGCGCGAGAGCCTGCGGATCACCGCGGAGACCTGCCCGCACTACCTCACGTTCACCGCCGAGGAGATCCACGACGGCCAGACGGAGTTCAAGTGCTGCCCGCCGATCCGCGAGGCGGAGAACCGCGAGGCGTTGTGGCAGGGGCTGCGCGACGGCGTGATCGACCTGGTCGTCAGCGACCACTCGCCGAGCACGGTGGAGCTGAAGGAAGGCGACTTCGCGACGGCGTGGGGTGGCATCGCGTCGTTGCAGCTCGGTCTGCCGGCGGTGTGGACGGGCGCACGGCAGCGCGGCTTCCAGCTCACGGACGTCGTTCGCTGGATGGCGACGCATCCGGCGCGTCAGGTCGGGTTGGAGACCAAGGGCGCCATCGAGGTCGGCAAGGACGCGGACCTCGTGGTGTTCGCACCGGACGAGACCTTCCTGGTGGACAAGAACAAGCTCCACCACCGCAACCCGGTCACGCCGTACCACGGCCGCACGCTGAACGGCGTTGTCCGGCAGACGTGGTTGCGCGGCAAGGAAATCAGCCAGACCAGGGCAAGTTCGCCCAAAGGAAAGCTGCTCAGAAGAGGAGAAGCATGACCGAGTGGACCCGGCTCCCCGACCTCGCCTCGCGCGCGGTCGGAGGTGGTGTGGTGTGGGCGAACGACGAGCTGTTCGCCGAGCGGGAGAACCTGATCAAGCCCGCCGAGCCGGTCTACCAGACCTACACCTTCGGTCACAAAGGCCAGGTCTACGACGGCTGGGAGACCCGCCGCCGTCGTGAGGAGGGCGTGGACCAGGCGGTGGTCAGGCTCGGCATGCCCGGCGTCGTGCGCGGCGTCGTGGTCGACACGGCGTTCTTCAAGGGCAACTACCCGCCGTTCTGCTGGGTCGAGGGCGCCCAGGTCGACGGCTATCCGGGCGCCGACGAGATCACCGAGTGGTTCCCGCTGGTCGAACGCACCGCGCTGAAGGGCGACGAGAAGCACTACTTCGACGTCACCGAAGGACGTCGCGTCACGCACGTACGGCTGACCATCGACCCGGACGGCGGTGTGGCTCGGTTGCGCGTGCACGGCGAACCGCTCGCGGACCCGCGTCTGCTCGTGGGTGGCATCGACCTCGCCGCGCTGGAGAACGGTGCCGTCGTCACCGGCTGCAGCAACATGTTCTACAGCTCGCCCAACAACCTCATCGCCCCTGGTCAGGCCACGGTCATGGGGGAGGGCTGGGAGACCGCGCGCCGGCGTGACGACGGCAACGACTGGGTGTCGCTCAGGCTCGCCGCGCCCGGTGCCGTGCAGCTCGTCGAGCTCGACACCAGCCACTTCAAGGGCAACGCGCCGGGCTGGGCGTCCGTCCGCGGCTGCGACGAGCGCGCGGACCCGGACACGTGGTTCGACCTGCTCCCGCGCACCCGGCTGCAGCCCGACACGCGGCACCGGTTCGTCGTGGACGCGACCGAGGCGACGGCGGTCCGGCTCGACATCTATCCGGACGGCGGAATGGCGCGCCTCCGAATCCTCGGCACCCCTACGAGTGACGGTCTAGCGCATCTGCGGGAGATGTGGGCCAAAACGACTAACTGACGGTGGTTGTCCGACCACGGTCTGATTCGGATCCCTACCTAGGTTGGTTGTCTGCGTCACACGATCGGTGGAAGCGTTCCTCCCGCAAGTTCGGGGATCCAGGGAGGAATTCCATGCAACCGATGGTGCGCGCCTTTGGTGCCGCGATCGCCAGTTCTGCATTGGTTCTAGGAGCGAGTCAGGTCGCGATCGCGGCTCCGGAAGGGCAGCCGGAGTACCAGGTCGGCGCGGTCGACTGGAAGCCGTGCGAGGAGAAGCCGACGGTCGACTGCGGCTTCCTCGAGTTGCCGATCGACTACTCGAAGCCGAACGGTGAGAAGTTCAAGCTGGCCGTGTCGCGTCTCAAGGCGGCCGACCCGTCCAAGCGCATCGGCGCGATGGTGATCAACCCCGGTGGACCGGGTGGTTCGGGCGTCGACTTCTCGATGTTCGCGGACCAGTACTTCAGCAAGGAGATCATCGACAAGTTCGACGTCATCGGGTTCGACCCGCGTGGTGTCGCGCGCAGTGCGCCGATCAAGTGCTCCGCGGAGTTGCTGCAGAAGACGCCGTCGAGCTACCCGAAGACCAAGGCCGAGTTCGACGCGCTGGTCACGTTCAACAAGGTGCTGCGCGAGGACTGCGCCAAGCAGAGCGGCGCGATCTTCAACTTCGCCTCGACCGCGGAGGTGGCGCAGGACATCGACTCCATCCGCCGCGCGCTGGGCGAGAAGAAGATCAACTACTACGGCATCTCGTACGGCACGATCATGGGCCAGCACTACGCGGAGAAGTTCGGCAAGAACATCCGCGCCATGATCATCGACTCCAACATGGACCACAGCCTCGGCACCAAGCAGTTCCTCGACTCCGAGGCGCGCACGGCCGAGGACTCGTTCAACGAGTGGATCAAGTGGAACGACCGGGACGCGTCGTCGCCGTTCCACGGCCAGGACCTCCGCAAGATCTGGAAGGACCTGCTGGCCAAGGCGGAGCGCGGCGAGGTGCCCGCACCCTGGGACCCGAACGCCAAGCTGACGCCGGAGGACCTCGGCGGTGGCGTGGTCAGCATGGCCTACGGGCCGAACTGGAAGGGCTTCGCCGACCAGATCAAGCAGATCATCGACGGCGCGCAGGCCCCGAAGGCGGCCTTCTCGGCGTTCGCCGCCGAGGAGACGTTCGACAACCCGTTCCCGGGCATCTTCTGCAACGACTACAACCTCCGCGTCAGCTCGTGGGGCGAGTACCAGTCGCTGGTGAAGTCCGAGTACCGGATCGCGCCGAACACGCGTGGCTCGTCGCTCGGCCACGGCGCCATGATGGGCTGTGTCGGGTTCCCGAAGGCCACGAACCCGCAGCGCACGCTGAAGATCAAGAACTCGCCGAAGATCCTGCTCACCAACGCCAAGCACGACCCGGCGACGGCGTACGAGTGGGCGGTCAACGCGCACCGTCAGACCCGTGACACCACCGTCTTCGTGACCTACGAAGGCTGGGGCCACGGCGTCTACGACCGCAGCGAGTGCACCCTGAAGATCAACAACGAGTACCTGGTCTCGCTGAAGCTGCCGCGCAGTGGCACGTCGTGTGCCGCTGTTGAGCCGCCGGCCGAGGCGTCGATCATGTCCGCGAAGCCGCGGATCCCGGCGGGCCCGTTCTCGGTTCGCTAACGCTGGTCAACTGCTATACCCCCGGTGTATACCCCGGGGGTATAGTCCTGCGCCATGGCTGGCCTGTGGTGGCCTCGCGGTAAGGGTGCGTGGGCGCGTTTCGCGTTCACGGCAGCCGGTGTGGCCGTTGGTGTCACGGTGTTGATGCTCTGCCTCGCTGCCCAGGGTGCGTTGCAGGGCCGTTCCGACCGTTCGGCGTGGCAGTACACGCGCGCGGACACGCCTGGCACCGGCTCTGTGGGCTGGCTGGCCGTCACCGACTACTTCCGCGGCGAGCAGATGCTGCGGATCCACGTCGCCGACGTTGGCCCCTCTTCGCCTTCGCCGGGCTTTCCGTTGCCGCGTCCCGGTGAAGTCGTCGCCTCTCCGGCGATGCAGCGGTTGTTCGAGTCCACTCCGGACGATCAACTCGATGATCGTTATCCGGGCGTGGTCGTCGGCACGATTCCGGTGGACCTGCTGGCCCATCCCGCGCAGCTCGTCGCCGTGGTCGGCGGGCAGGTACCTGGCATGTTCACCGCGTCCGGCATCGCTGCCGAGCCTGACCACGCGTTCTTCGCGTTCACCCGGATCGTTCTCGGGATCGCGGCGTTGCTGCTGCTCGTACCGGTCGCGGTGTTCGTGGCGATGGCGACCAGGATCGCCGCGGCCCAGCGGGAACGCCGCCTGGCCGCGTTGAGGCTGGTCGGCGCCACCCGATCGCAGACGGCGTTGATCGCGGCCGCCGAGACCGGGATCGCGGCTGTGGCGGGAACGTTCGCGGGGTGGCTCGCCTATGAGGGCCTGCGTCGAGTGCTCGCTTCTTCCGTGACGTACGAGGGGTTCCCGTTCCACGCCGCCGATGTGCGCGCGCCGTTGGCCGTGCTGGCTCTCGTGCCGTTGCTCGCGGTCGTGGTCTCCGTGGTCTCGTTGCGCCGGGTCGACATCGGGCCGCTCGGGATCATCAGGCGTGCCGCGTCGAAGCCGCCGACCGCGGTGCGCGTGCTGCCTCTGGTGCTCGGCCTCGGCGGGTTGTTCCTGGTCACGTACACCTCGTCCGCCGGTTTCGACGAGCTGGCGCCGTTGTTCGGGATCGCGACTGTTGTCGGCGTGGCGATCGTGGGGCCCTGGGTGTGCCTGCAGATCGGACGGCTGCTCGCGCACGCCTCCAACGCCACGACGGTGCTGGCCGCGCGCCGGATCGAGCAGGACCCGAAGGCGTCGTTCCGGGCCGCGAGCGCGCTGGTGTTCGCGGCTTTCGCGGCTACCTACCTCAGTGGTCTGGTCAGCGCGTACGGCGATCTGCCCGGCGCGGCCACCCCGCCTGGCGTCGTGACCGTGTTCGACGGCCGCGACCGTCAGATCGTCAGCGACGGCACGGTGGCCGACGAGGAACGCATCCGCACTCGCGAGGCCGTCGCCGCACCACGAGCCATCATCAACACCCGCCGCGAGTTCGTGCTGCGCGAGCAACGGCTCTGGGACGACGTCGAGTCCGTCGTCCACTTCGCTCTTGTCGTCGTGGTGGTGGTCGCGGGGTGCGGTCTGGCGGCAGGGGCGGTGGGAGGGGTGCTCGAACGGCGGCGGTCGTTCGCGTTGCTGCGGGCGTCCGGCACGACGCTCGGCCAGCTGCGCAGGGTCGTGTTGCTGGAGACGGGTGTGCCGCTGGTGGCGATGACCGGGCTCGGCGTGGCGCTCGGCGTGCTCACGCTGGTCGCGACGAAGGGACCGTTGCCGACGCTCGGGTTCGCGGTCGTGGCCGCGTGCGGGCTGGTGGCGGCGTTGCTGATCGCCTCGACACCGCTGGCACTGCTGGGGCGGAGCACCGGGCCGGAGTCGGTCCGCCGCGAATGACCGTGGACTCGGAGTGGCCGGCGGACCCGTCGCGCACAGTCGCGATGCCCCGGAAGGGGAGCCTCCGACTACTTCCCGCGACTACTTCTCGTTATCACCCCGACGCCGTGAGGTGGCCGAATCGAGTCCGTGAACGCCGCGAAACGTGGACGTAACACGTCCACGTCGACAGTTCACCTCCGCGAAACGTTGGGCGTGGGTGGGTGAAACAGGACCTCTCGATGCTCCCTGCAACCGACGTGCAGTGGAGGTCGAAGTGGATACAGGGGACACCGCCTGGGTGCTCACCAGCGCCGCATTGGTGCTGCTGATGACGCCGGGCCTTGCCTTCTTCTACGGAGGCATGGTCCGTTCGAAGAGCGTGCTCAACATGATGATGATGAGCCTGGGCGCGATGGCCGTGGTCGGTGTCCTCTGGGTGCTGTTCGGGTACTCGACGGCATTCGGCGCGGACGTCGGCGGAGGCCTGCTGGGCAAGCCGTTCGAGTTCTTCGGCCTTGACGGGCTGCTGGGCGCCGACTCGCTGGCGGGCAAGATCCCGAGCACCGTGTTCGTGGCGTTCCAGGCGATGTTCGCGATCATCACGGTCGCGCTGATCTCCGGTGCGATCGCGGACCGAGCCCGCTTCGGCCCGTGGCTGCTGTTCGCCGGCCTGTGGGCGACGATCGTGTACTTCCCGGTCGCGCACTGGGTGTTCGACTTCGACGGCAAGGACGAGGCCGGCAACGTCATCGACCCCGGTGGCTGGATCGCCAACAAGCTCCTCGCGATCGACTTCGCCGGTGGTACGGCGGTGCACATCAACGCCGGTGCCGCTGGTCTGGCTCTCGCGATCGTGCTCGGCAAGCGCGTCGGCTGGCCGAAGGAGCCGATGAAGCCGCACAGCCTGCCGCTGGTCGTGCTCGGCGCCGGTCTGCTGTGGTTCGGCTGGTTCGGGTTCAACGCCGGTTCGGCTCTCGGTGCCAACGGCCTCGCCGGTGTCACGTTCATCAACACGCTCGTCGCCACCTGCGCGGCGATGCTCGGCTGGATGCTCACGGAACGCATCCGTGACGGCAAGGCCACCACGCTGGGTGCCGCGTCCGGTGTCATCGCCGGCCTGGTCGCGATCACGCCCGCCTGTTCGTCGGTCACCCCGGTCGGTGCCATCGCGGTCGGTGCGATCACCGGTGTCCTCTGCGCCCTGGCCGTGTCGCTCAAGTACCGCTTCGGCTTCGACGACTCGCTCGACGTCGTCGGCGTGCACCTCGTCGGTGGTCTGTCCGGCACGATCCTGATCGGCCTGTTCGCCAGCGAGGCGGCCCCGGCCAAGATCAACGGTCTGTTCTACGGCGGCGGCGTCGACCAGCTCTGGCGTCAGGCCGTCGGTGCGTTCGCGGTGCTCGGTTACTCCTTCGTCCTGAGCCTCGCGCTCGGTTACCTGGTGAAGTTCACCGTCGGCTTCCGCGCGTCGGAAGAGGCCGAGGTCGCGAGCATCGACGAGGCTGAGCACGCTGAGCGCGCCTACGAGTACGGCAGCCTCACCAGCGCGCGTGGTACCGGCAAGCCGAGCGTGGCCGCGGGCGCGACCGCGGTTCTCGAGGGGAGCAACAAGAAATGAAGCTGGTCACCGCGATCATCAAGCCGTTCACGCTGGACGACGTGAAGGGCGCCCTCGAACAGCTCGGGGTGCTGGGCATGACGGTCAGTGAAGTGCAGGGCTACGGGCGTCAGAAGGGCCACACCGAGGTCTACCGCGGTGCGGAGTACTCGGTGGACTTCGTGCCCAAGATCAAGATCGAGGTCGTCATCGACGACACCGCCGTCGAGAAGGTGCTGGAAGCGGTGGTCGAGGCCGCCCGCACCGGCAAGATCGGCGACGGCAAGGTGTGGGTGACTCCGGTCGAAACCGTCGTTCGTGTGCGCACGGGCGAACGTGGATCGGACGCGCTTTAACAACTAGGAGACGGCCCGTGGAGAACAACCAAACGGCCGTCGTCACGGCTGACGACCTGGTGCGAGCACGCGAAAGGCTGCTCGTGCCAGGTCGTCGTCGCTTGGCCGCCGAACCTTTGCGCGAAGCACTCGTGGACCTGCACGAGTTCTGGTTGACCAAACATGCGGGGGGAGCGGGGATATCCGGATCGGGTATCGCGCTCGTGGCGGTCGGCGGGCTGGGGCGGCGCGAGCTCGTGCCCTATTCCGACCTGGATCTGGTCCTGGTGCACAACGGCGTCAAGAACGTCGACGAGATAGCCGAAAAGCTTTGGTATCCACTGTGGAACTCCGGCATCGGGCTCGACCACTCGGTCCGCACGGTCGGTGAAGCCCTGAGGGTCGCCGCGGGAGATCTGCGCACCGCGTTGGGACTGCTGGACATCCGCCACATCTCGGGCGACCCCGAGGTCACCCAGAAGCTCGCCGAAGGTTCGAAGCAGGCGTGGCGCGGGAACGTGCGCAACCGGCTGGACGAGATCGCCGAGTCGTCGCAGAAGCGCTGGGGCCGCAGCGGCGAGATCGCACACCGCGTCGAACCCGACCTCAAGCACGGCCGCGGTGGATTGCGGGACATCACGATCCTGGACGCCCTGTCGGTCGCGCAGGTGGTGGACAGACCGTCCGCCGACGTCGACGAAGCCCGCAAGCTGCTGCTGGACGTGCGCACCGAACTTCGTCGTGCCGCACGGAAACCTCGTGACGTGCTGCGGGCGCAGGACGGAGACGAGGTGGCGTCCGCGCTCGGTCTGACCGACCGCTTCGCTTTGGCCCGTTCGCTTTCCTCCGCCGCACGCACTGTCGTCTACGCGTTCGACGTGGCTATGCGGACCGCCCGTGCGGCCGCCCCGAAGCGTGGTCTCGGCGCGTTCCTGAGGGGACAGCCGCCGCGCAGGCCGTTGGATGAAGGCGTTGTGCTGCACGGGTCTGAAGTCTCGCTCGCGCGTGACGCGATTCCCAGCCGTGATCCGGCATTGTTGTTGCGCGTCGCGACGGCGGCGGCACGCAGCAAGCATCCGATCGCGACCGGAACGTTGTCCCGGCTCGCGGACTCGGCGCCGGAGCTGCGCCAGCCGTGGCCGCGCGAGGCCCGCGAGGAGCTGCTGGCGTTGCTGGGCAGCGGCAGTGGGCTCGTGGACGTCGTGGAAGCGTTGGACCGCACGGACCTGTGGGGCCGGCTGTTCCCCGAGTGGGGTGCGGTGCGGGACCTGCCGCCGCGCGACGCCGCGCACGTGTGGACGGTCGACCGGCACCTGGTGCAGACCGTCGCCCACGCGGCCCGGCTGGTGACCACGGTGTCGCGGCCCGACCTGTTGCTGCTGGGCGCGTTGATCCACGACATCGGCAAGGGCCGGCAGCAGGACCACTCCGAGGTCGGGGCCGCGCTGGCGACCCAGATCGGCGAGCGGATCGGGCTGTGGCCGCAGGACGTCGAGACGTTGTCGATGATGGTGCGCCACCACCTGCTGTTGCCGCACACCGCGACCCGGCGCGACGTCGAGGACGAGGCGACCGTGCACCGCGTGGTGGAGACGCTCGGCGGCGACGCGGTTCTGCTGGAACTGCTGTACGCGCTGGCGGAGTCGGACTCCATCGCGACCGGTCCCGGCGTGTGGACGGACTGGAAGGCCGCGCTGATGGCCGACCTGGTCTCCCGCTGCCGCAAGGCGATGGCGGGGGAGGCGTTGCCCAAGCCGGAACCGCTCGACCCCGTGCACGTGGCGATGGCGGAACGCGTTGCGGCGTCGGGGAAACCGGACGTGCTGTTGGAGAAGCAGGACCACGCGGCGGTCGTGACGGTGATCGCGCCGGACCGTCCAGGACTGCTGTCCAAGGCCGCCGGCGTGCTCGCGTTGAACTCGCTGGAGGTCCACGCGGCGACGTTGCACTCGCACGGCGGAGCGACGGTGGACGCGTTCACGGTGTCACCGCGGTTCGGCTCGCTGCCGGACGCGGCGCTGCTGCGCGAACAGCTGTCCAGGGCCATCGACGGTTCGTTGCCGTTGGCCGACAAGCTCGCCGCGAAGGAACGCGACTACGGCGGCCCGCCGCTCGACCCGCCGCCCTCGAAGGTGCTGTGGTTCGACGACGAGGCGACCGGCGCGGTGGTGCTGGAACTGCGGGCCGCCGACCGGATCGGGCTGCTGCACCGCGTGGCAGGGGCGCTGGAGCAGTGCGGTGCCGACGTGCAGTGGGCGCGCGTGTCCACGTTGGGCGCGACGGTCGTCGACTCGTTCAGCATCGCGGGCTCCGACCTCGACCGGCGCCGGATCGAACGGGCGGTGCTCGACGCGGCCAGGTAGAGGTTGAGTAGCTCTACGCACAACCTCTCCGGGTGCTCACGCTCCTGCGCGGTTCCGAAACACGGCAGTGTTCGTGGTGTCCGGAAAGCGTCCTCGAGGGGTGGATCGCTTCCCGGACGGGCAGAGGGTGGTGGTGACGAGTGACGGCGCCGGGGGAGGTACCGCGCACTCGCACCACCGCCGCTGTTTCCCGGTTCTGACAACGAGACAGCTTCCTGGACAACCTTCGCGCCGTCCGGGCAGTGTCAGGTTCTCGTTGTTCTGACTGGGGAGGAAGAACGTTGAGAACCGCCATGGTGGCCGCCGTCGTCGCGGCCCTGATCATTCCCGCCACCGCTCAAGCGGCCCCGCTGGCCGTGGAAGACCTCGGCACGTTGCCGGGTGATCTCCGGAGCACGGCGATCGACATCAACGACTCCGGCTCGATCGCCGGCGTCTCCTACGGCACAGGCACCTCGCAGCACGCCGTGCGCTGGGACCGTTGGGACGGCATCAAGAAGCTCGCGGACCTCGGCTTCGACTCGTGGGCGGCAGCCATCAGCCGCGACAACGTCGTCGTCGGTTATGCCGTGACCTCCGCGGGCGCGACACAGGCCGTGAAGTGGAACTCCTCCGGGACTCTGGTCCAGTTGGCCGTCGCGGGGGCGACGAGTTCGGTCGCCTACGACATCAACGATTCCGGCACCGTCATCGGCACCGCCACGATCAACGGCGTCAGCCAGGTGGTGCGGTGGGAGTCGTGGGGCGAGGCGAGGGTCCTCGGCACGGGCAGCGCGTTGCGCATCACCAACGGCGACTGGGTCATCGGCACCAGTGGTGCCGACGTGGTCCGGTGGAACGCTTCTGGCGTGCGGACCGTGCTCGACACGGGCACGTTCGCCGGGGTCAACCAACTCGGCGACGCGGTCGGCACCACGAGCGCGGGTGGCGTGCTGTGGTTGCGCAGCGGCAAGACCCAGCTGGGAGCCGGCGCGCGGCCGTCCGACATCAACGACAACGGGGCGGCGGTCGGCGTCGTGTCGTCCCAGGCGACCCGTTGGGACGTCTTCGGCGGTGGGGTGGAGACGCTGGCATCCGCGCCGTCGACCGCTTCCGAGGTGAACAGCTCCTGGCTCGTCGCGGGCACCGTCGGCACCTCCGCGGCGACCTGGGACATGGCGGGCACGCAGACGTTGCTGCCGACGCTGCCGGGTGCCGCACGTCACTCCGTGAGCGGACTGAGCGATGTCGGGCAGGTCATCGGTGTCGCGAACTTCGCCAACGGCACCTATCGCGCCGTTGTCTGGCGCTGAACCCCCGTGCATTTCAGCCGAAATCGGACCAAACTGAACGAGAAGGATGGTCAAGACGTCTTCTAGGACATGACCGCCGTGTTGAACACGCAGACCGCAGTCGTCCGAGTGCGCCCGCGCTCGCTCGTAGTCCTCGCCGGGATTCCCGGCGCGGGCAAGACGACGCTGCTCACCCGCCTCGACGCGGACGAGCCGGTCACCGTGCTCGACTCCGACCAGGTGCGCTCGTGGCTGGAACCGCGCGTACCCCTCCCGTACAAGTACTGGCGCGTCTTCGTGCACCTCACGCACCGGCTGCGCGTGTTCTGGGCAGCGATGTTCTGCGCGGGCCTGCTGGTGGTGCACGAGCCGTCCACCAGGCCCGGCACGCGCTTCATGCTGGTGCTCGCCGGACTGCTGTCGGGGCGTTCCCGCCACTTCCTGTGGCTGGACGCCTCGGCGGCCCAGGCCCTGGACGGCCAGATCGCTCGAAAGCGCGTCGTCCGCACTCACGCTTTCGAGCGACACGTCCGCCGCGGTTCGTCGATGCGCGCGCAGTTCGAGGCTGGTTGGGTGCCGTTCGGATTCAGCGGCGTGACGCTCCTCACCCGTGCGAGGACGTCGGGTGGTCTGCGCATCATGGTGTCGTGATCAAGGCTGTCCTCTTCGACTTCGCAGGCACCCTCTTCGGGCGCCCGACCTACCAATGGCTCTCGCCGCGGCACCTCACGGTGCTGCGGGCCCCGGCGCCGTTCGTGGCGCGAATGAACGCCGCCGAGCGCGCGGTGTGGGACGCCCGTGACCTCACGGCGCTGGCCAACCGTTCCGCCCACTGGACCCTGTTCCGGCTGGCGGGGCTCACGATGACCGACGAGTTGTTCCAGCGCCTGCACAACCCGGCGTTCTGGCTGCCCTACACCGACACGGCCGCGGCCCTGAACGTCGTGAAGCCGCTGAAGGTCGGGGTGCTGAGCAACATCTCGTGGGACATCCGCCGCGTGTTCGCGCGTGAGTCGCTGTCCGTGGACGCCTTCGCCTTGTCCTACGAGATCGGCGTCTCGAAGCCGTCCGCACGCGCTTTCGACGCCGCCTGCGTCCGGCTCGACGTCGAGCCGTCCGAGTGCCTGTACGTCGGCGACGATCCGGTGGCGGATGGAGCAGCGGTGTCGGCCGGGCTGCGGTTCGCGCAGATCTCCACTGCTCCGGTCGGACGTCGTGAGCCGGTGCTCCTGGATGCCCTGGCGAGCCACGGGATCGGGTGAACGTTCGGTTAGCTAGTCTGGACGACGTGTTCTCCACGCTTTCCGACCGGCTGACCACGGTTCTCCAGGGCCTTCGCGGCAAGGGCCGGCTCAGCGACGCCGACATCGACGCGACCGCCCGCGAGATCAGGGTCGCCCTGCTCGAGGCCGACGTCGCGCTGCCCGTTGTGCGCAACTTCATCGCGAAGGTGAAGGAGCGCGCCAAGGGCGCCGAGGTCCACCAGGCGCTGAACCCGGCGCAGCAGGTCGTGAAGATCGTCAACGAGGAGCTCGTCAACGTCCTCGGTGGCGAGACGCGGCGGCTGAACCTCGCGAAGAACCCACCTTCGGTGATCATGCTGGCGGGTCTGCAGGGTGCCGGTAAGACGACGCTCGCGGGCAAGCTGGCCAAATGGCTCAAGGGCCAGGGCCACACCCCGCTGCTCGTCGCCGCCGACCTGCAGCGCCCGAACGCGGTGACGCAGCTCCAGGTCGTCGGTGAGCGCGCGGGCGTGCCCGTCTTCGCTCCCGAGCCCGGCAACGGCGTGGGCAACCCCGTCGAGGTCTCGCGCCTCGGCATCGCGGAGGCCAAGGCCAAGCAGCACGACATCGTTCTCGTCGACACGGCCGGCCGGCTGGGCGTCGACGAGGAGATGATGCAGCAGGCCATCGACATCCGGGCCGCCGTCAGCCCCGACGAGATCCTGTTCGTGGTCGACGCGATGGTCGGTCAGGACGCGATCAACACCGCCACGGCGTTCCGCGACGGCGTCGGCTTCACCGGTGTCGTGCTCACCAAGCTCGACGGTGACGCCCGCGGTGGTGCCGCGCTGTCGGTCCGCGAGGTCACCGGCCAGCCGATCCTCTTCGCGTCCAACGGTGAGAAGCTCGAGGACTTCGACGTCTTCCACCCGGACCGGATGGCGTCGCGCATCCTCGGCATGGGTGACGTCCTCACCCTGATCGAGCAGGCCGAGCAGCACTTCGACCAGGATCAGGCCGAGAAGGCCGCGGCGAAGCTGCACTCCGGCCAGTTGACGCTGGAGGACTTCCTCGAGCAGATGCTCGCGATCCGCAAGATGGGCCCGATCGCGAACCTGCTCGGCATGCTGCCCGGCGCCGGGCAGATGAAGGACCAGCTCGGGATGCTGGACGAGAAGCACCTCGACCGCATCCAGGCGATCATCCGCGGCATGACCCCGGCCGAGCGCGACGACCCCAAGCTGATCAACGGCTCCCGCCGGCTGCGCATCGCGAACGGGTCCGGCGTCAAGGTCAGCGACGTCAACGACCTGGTCAACCGCTTCTTCGAGGCCCGCAAGATGATGGCGTCGATGGCCGGCCGGATGGGCTTCGGCGGCGGTGGCGGCAGCAAGACCCGCAAGGGCAAGAAGGGGAAGAAGGGCAAGGGCGGACGCGGCCCGACGCCCCCCAAGATCAAGGGCGGCTTCCCGCCCGGGATGTTCCCCGGTGGCATGCCGGGCATGCCTCCCGGCGGGATTCCGGGCATGCCTCCCGGTGGTGGCCTGCCGAACCTGGGCGGCCTGAACGAGCTTCCGCCCGGTTTCGACCCGACGAAGTTCAAGTTCGACGGGGACGACAAGAAGAAGTGACCATGCACCTGCGCGGCGTCGTCCTGCCGGACGGCGAGCCGCGGGACCTGTGGGTCGTCAACGGCCGTGTCCGCACCCAGCCGGTGCCGAACGCGCAGACCGTCGTCGACGGCGGGTTCCTGGTTCCGGGCCTGGTCGACGCGCACTGCCACGTCGGCCTGGGCCCGCAGGGCGGCGTCGAGCTGCCAGAAGCCGTCGAGCAGGCGCTCACGGACCGCGCCGCGGGCACGTTGCTGATCCGCGACTGCGGCTCACCGATCGACACGACGCCGTTGCAGGAACGCCTCGACCTGCCGCGGATCATCCGGTCCGGCCGGCACATCGCCCGCCCGAAGCGCTACCTCCCGCACATCGGCGTGGAGGTCGAGTCGGATCTGGCGACGGCCGTGGCCGAGCAGGCCGCGTACGGCGACGGCTGGGTCAAGCTCGTCGGCGACTGGATCGACCGCGGCGAGGGCGATCTCGCTCCACTGTGGACGGACGAGGAGCTGGCCCAGGCCATCAAGGTCGCCCACGCCGCCGGCGCGAAGGTCACGGCCCACGTGTTCGGAGAGGACGCGCTGCCGGGCCTGATCAACGCGGGCATCGACTGCATCGAGCACGGCACCGGCCTGACCGGCGACACGATCTCGCTGATGGCCGAGCGCGGCACCGCGCTGGTGCCCACGCTGATCAACATCGAGACGTTCCCCGGCATCGCGGACAAGGCCGGCAAGTACCCCAAGTACGCGAACCACATGCGTGACCTGCACGCACGCGTCTCCACCACCGTGGCGTCCGCGATCGAGGCGGGCGTCCCGGTCTACGCGGGCACCGACGCGGGCGGTGGCATCCAGCACGGCCGCATCGTCGACGAGATCGTCGCGCTGCACGGCGTGGGGATGAGCGCTCTGGACGCCATCGGCGCCGCGTCGTGGGGTGCTCGCGAGTGGCTCGGCTTCCCGTCGCTGACCGAGGGCGCGGCCGCGGACATCGTCGTCTACGACGAGGACCCGCGGGAGAACCTGGAGGTCCTCCGGACGCCGCGCATGATCATGCTCAGGGGCCGGATCCACTAGTCCTGGAACTGGGCCATTGCACCGATCTGGTACGAGCCGCCCTTCTGGTGCGTGATGACGGCCATCCGGTTGGCGGCGTTGATCAGCCCGAGCAGGCAGATCAGCGCCGCGACCTGCTCGTCGTCGAAGTGCTTGCGGACGTTCTCCCAGGTCTCGTCGCTCACGCCGTCCCTGGTGAGCAGGGTGCCCTCCTCGGTGAACGCCAGCGCGGCCTGCTCGGCCTCGGTGAACACCGTGGTCTCGCGCCACCCGGCCACCAGGTGCAGGCGCAGCGGGTCCTCGCCGGCCGCGATGGCCTCCTTGACGTGCATGTCGAGGCAGAAGCCGCAGCCGTTCAGCTGGCTCGCCCGGAGGCTGACCAGTTCCGCCGTGATGGTGGGCAGCGACGTCTGGTGCACGGCCTGCCCGAGGCCCGCGAACCGCTTCGCGATCTTGCTGCCGGTCTCGGTGCCGAAGAGGTTGAAGCGCGGTTCCATGACTGTTTCCTCCCTCGTGGACTTGCTTGACGACCACGAGATGCCGCTGCCCCCGATCCTGTGACTGTGATCCAGCCCACTGTCACAAACGGCCGCCGGCTGGTGTCTTGTGTCCATGGACGCCGCCACCGACACGTTCGTCAGCCACCGCAACCTCCTCTTCACGATCGCCTACGAGATGCTCGGCTCGGCCGCCGACGCCGAGGACGTGCTGCAGGAGACCTGGCTGAAGTGGTCGGGCGTGGAGCACGGCTGCGTCGAGAACCACCGCGCCTACCTGGTCCGGATCGTCACCCGCCAGGCCCTCGGCCGCCTGCGCACCCTGGGCCGCCGCAAGGAGTCCTACGTCGGCTCCTGGCTGCCGGAGCCGTTGCTGACTGCCCCGGACGTCGCCGAGGACGTCGAACTGGCCGACAGCGTCTCGATGGCGGTGATGCTGGTCCTCGAAACCCTCACCCCGACCGAGCGGGCGGTCTTCGTCCTGCGCGAGGTCTTCGACCTGGACTACGACGAGATCGCCGCCGCCGTCGACAAGAACCCGGCCGCCGTCCGCCAGATCGCCCACCGGGCCCGCTCGCACGTGGCCGCCCGCCGGCCGCGCGAGGTCGTGACGCAGGCGGCGTCCCGCGAGGCACTGGCGGCCTTCCGGCGCGCCACCGAAACGGGTGATCTCCAGGCCCTGCTGGACCTGCTGGCACCGGACGTCGTGTTCCTCGGCGACGGCGGCGGCGTGAAGCAGGCGGTCCCGCGTCCCGTCACGGGTGCTTCGAAGGTGGCGCGGATGCTGCTCGGCGGCCTGCTGAAGGTCACCGGATGGACGATGGAACCCGCCCAGGTCAACGGATACCCGGCTCTGGTCGTGCGGTTCGACGGCGAACTGGACACCGTGATCGCGGTGCGCGTGGAGGACGGCCGCATCAGCGGCCTGTACGCGGTGCGCAACCCGGCCAAGCTCTCGCACATGGGGCAGGAGACGACGCTGCGGCGCTGATGATCAGCGGCGCAGGGGTTTAGTCGCAGCCTTTGTTCGCCGATCCACACACCAGGAGTGGGACATCCGGCGGGGACTCGATCTGACCATCTTTTGGCCAGGTGCTTGGCCCCGTTCGTGTCGGTGCCGCACAGTAGCCTCGGATTCGGGGGCGGCAGCGTCCCCCGAGGGGGCTCGCGGTCCCCACTCCAAGCGTATCGCGAGGCACCGACAGCGCATCGGTGCTTCAGAAGCCGTCGATCGCGAGGTGGGCTGATCATGAGTGTGTCAGTGCCTGCTGTTCGTCCGCTGGTAGCCGCCGCGTGACTAGATTGCAGAGCGTGAGTGAAGCGGAATCCCTGGAGCCGAAGCGCGGCTTCATCGAGAGCGTGCGGGACATCAGCCGCAACCCGGAGCCCGAGCGGGTCGGCCAGCGCTGGGGGTTCGGCGCGTTCCTGCTGGTGGAAGCCGTTTTCATCCTGAGTGCCGTGTTCATCACGGCGATCACGAAGCAGTTCGGCGTGAACCTGTTCGAGTCGGTGCCGCTGGTCCTGGTCGGCTTCATCGTGCCGACGATCCTCGCGGCCGGCACCGCCATCGTGATCACGTACGTCCGCGGCAACGGTCCGAAGATCGACCTGCGCCTGAGCATGACCAAAGAGGACCTGGCCACAGGTCTGAAGCTGGGCATCCTCGGCCTCGTCCTCACCTACTCCGCCGCCACGCTCTGGACGATGGTCGTCGGCGAGGAGAACGCCACGAGCGCGGTCGGCGACCTGCTGTCCGGCTCGACGCTGCCGCTCTACGCGGCGATCACGATGTTCCTCTACGTGAGCCTCATCGGGCCGGTCTGCGAGGAGATCATCTACCGCGGCCTGCTGTGGGGCGCCGTCGAACGCCAGGGCTGGAGCCGCTGGGCCGCGTTCGGGCTCACCACGGTGATCTTCGCGATCGGTCACTTCGAGCCGCTGCGCACGTCGTTGCTGCTGGTGATCGCCATTCCGATCGGCATAGCCCGGCTGCTCACCCGCAGGCTCGGAGCGAGCATCGTGGCGCACGTGATGAACAACTTCCTGCCGGGACTCACGCTCCTGCTCGCCTCGGTCGGGGTCATGTGATGGACCTGAACAGCGATCTCGGCGAGGGCTTCGGCATCTGGAAGCTCGGCGACGACAGTGCGCTGCTGGGCGTCATCACCAGCGCCAACGTCGCGTGCGGCTTCCACGCCGGTGATCCGTCCACGATGCGCAAGGTCTGCGAAGAGGCCGCCAAGAACGGCGTGAAGATCGGTGCCCAGGTCAGTTACCGCGACCTGGCCGGGTTCGGGCGGCGGTTCATCGACGTCGATCCCACCGAACTGGCCGACGAGGTGCTGTACCAAATCGGTGCGCTCGACGCGTGTGCGCGAGCAGCAGGCGCCGAGGTCGCGTACGTGAAGCCGCACGGCGCGCTTTACAACGCGACGGTGCACCACGAGAAGCAGGCCAAAGCCGTGGTCGACGGCGTCAAGGCGTTCAAGGACCTGCCCGTTCTCGGCCTGCCCGGCTCCCAACTGCTCGAGAAGGCCGCTCTGGCAGGTCTGAGGCCGGTCCAGGAGGCGTTCGCCGACCGCGGCTACACCCCGGAAGGCACGCTGGTCCCGCGCAGCCAGCCGAACGCCCTGCTCACCGACACCGCGCAGATCGTCGAACGGGCGCACCGGCTGCTCCAGGGCGAACTCGTCGCCGTCGACGGCACGGTCCTCAAGACCAGCGCGGAGTCGTTGTGCGTGCACGGCGACACGCCAGGAGCGGTCGCGCACGCGCGTGCCGTGAAGGAAGCGCTCGGCGCCGTGGAGCCGTTCGCGTAGGACCCGATTCGGATCCACCGGTCCCCATCTGGCAGAATTGCTCGCTGTCCGTCGTGGCCGGCCCCTCTGCCCGGGCCACGACTGTGCGAATCATCAACACAGAGCTTCGAGGAGTACCAGGCCAATGGCCGTCAAGATCAAGCTTCAGCGTCTCGGCAAGATCCGCCAGCCGTACTACCGCATCGTGGTCGCCGACGCGCGCACCCGTCGCGACGGCAAGGCCATCGAGACGATCGGCAAGTACCACCCCAAGGAAGAGCCGTCGTTCATCGCGGTCGACTCCGAGCGCGCGCAGTACTGGCTGGGTGTCGGCGCGCAGCCGACCGAGTCGGTCCAGCGCCTGCTGGAGATCACCGGTGACTGGCAGAAGTTCAAGGGCCTGCCGGGCACCGAGGGCACGCTGCGCGTCAAGGAGCCGAAGACCCCGAAGGCCGAGCTCTTCGCCGCCGCGCTCGCCGCCGCGAACGAGGAGCCGATGACCGACGCCACCACGCCGAAGGCGAAGAAGGCCAAGAAGGCCGACGACGCTCCCAAGGCTGAGGCCGAGGCGCCCAAGGACGAGGCGTGAGTTTGTTGGCTGACGCCCTCGAACACCTCGTTCGCGGCATCGTCGACCACCCGGACGAGGTCCGGGTGAATCTCGTCACGACCCGCCGCGGCCGCACCCTCGAGGTTCACGTCCACCCGGACGACCTCGGCAAGGTGATCGGTCGTGGCGGTCGCACCGCGACGGCTCTGCGCACCGTGATGGCCGGTATCGGTGGTCGTGGTGTCCGGGTCGACGTCGTCGACACCGACCGCTGAACGAAGCTGCAAAGGGCAAATGGACGTCGTCGTCGGCCGTGTGGCCAAGGCGCACGGGATCACTGGTGAACTGGCCATTGACGTGCGCACTGATTCACCCGAGTTGCGTTTCGCGCTCGGGCAGAAGATTCAGGCCAAGCTGCGTGACGGCACGTCCCGAAGCCTCACCGTGTCAGCCGCCCGGCCTCATGCCGGGCGGCTGCTCGTGCGTTTCGAGGAAGTCGTCACGCGCGACGTCGCGGAGTCGTTGCGCGGCACGTTGTTGCTGGGCAGCACCGACGACCTGCCGCCGACCGGCGACCCCGACGAGTTCTACGACCACGAGCTCGAAGGGCTCACGGCCGAACTCGTCGACGGCACGAAGATCGGCACGGTCAAGGAGATCCTGCACGGCCCCGGCGGTGAGCTGCTCGTGGTCATCCGTGACAGCGGGGAAGCGCTGATCCCGTTCGTGCGCGAGATCGTGCCCACTGTGGACGTTCGCGGCGGCCGTGTCGTGATCGACCCGCCAGAGGGCCTGCTCGATGCAGATTGACGTCGTCACGATCTTCCCCGAGTACCTGGCGCCGCTGCGTGCCGCGTTGCTCGGGAAGGCGATCGACAAGGGCCTGATCAGCGTCGGCGTGCACGACCTGCGTGACTGGACCCAGGACGTGCACAAGGCTGTCGACGACAGCCCGTACGGCGGTGGGCCCGGCATGGTCATGAAGGCCGACATCTGGGGTCCTGCCCTGGATGACGTCTGCACGGACGAGACGCGTCTCATCGTGCCGACGCCGGCCGGACGTCCGTTCACGCAGGAAGTCGCGCACGAGTACGCGAACGAGTCGCATCTCGTGTTCGCGTGTGGTCGCTACGAAGGCATTGACCAGCGTGTGGTCGATGACGCCGCACGGCGCGTACGCGTCGATGAGGTGTCCATCGGGGACTACGTGCTCGTCGGTGGCGAAGTGGCGGTGCTCGCGATCGTGGAAGCGGTCGCACGGCTGCTGCCCGGCGTGCTCGGCAACCCGAAGTCGCACGCCGAGGACTCGTTCCAGGACGGGCTGCTCGAAGGGCCGAGTTACACGCGGCCCGAGGTGTGGCGCGAGCTCGCGGTGCCGGACGTGCTGCGTTCCGGCAATCACAGGCTGATCAATCGCTGGCGTCGTGACCAGTCACTCGCCCGAACCTTCGAACGGCGTCCTGACCTGCTGGAATCGCTGCCGGCGGAGGCGTTCGACAAGCACGACCGAGCCCTGCTCGCGCACCTGCGCGAGGGCGAGGAGTAGTTCCGATTTCATTCCGGAGTGCCTGGTCTGGCACACTGGAACAGTTGCCGCAGCCGGTGTCATGTCGGCGTGCGCACCAAGCCGAGCCCCCACCATGTCGTGCACAGCCATGGAACATGCTCTGGGGAGTTCAAGACACGTGAGGAACCACCGATGAACATCCTGGACGCGCTTGACGCCCAGTCGCTGCGCACTGACATCCCGGCCTTCCGCGCCGGTGACACGCTGAAGGTTCACGTCCGCGTCATCGAGGGCTCGCGCGAGCGCGTCCAGGTGTTCCAGGGCGTCGTGATCCGTCGTCAGAACGGCGGCATCCGCGAGACCTTCACCGTCCGCAAGGTCTCGTTCGGCGTCGGCGTCGAGCGCACCTTCCCGGTGCACTCCCCGAACATCGCCGAGATCGAGGTCGCCACCCGCGGTGACGTGCGTCGCGCCAAGCTGTACTACCTGCGCGACCTGCGCGGCAAGGCCGCCAAGATCAAGGAGAAGCGCGAGGCCCGTCCGGTCTCCTGACCGGTGGCTTCAAGCCCAGAAGACTTCGAGGACGCCTCCGCACCGGATGAACCGGAGCGGGGGCGTACTCCTGTCTGGAGAGAAATTCTCTACGTCGTCATGACGGCCGTCGTGCTGACGGTGCTCATCCAGGCGTTCGTGGCGCGGGTCTACGTGATCCCCTCGGCGTCGATGGAGAACACGTTGCACGGCTGCACCGGCTGCGAGAACGACCGCGTGCTGGTCGACAAGATCACCTACCGCTTCGGCGACATCGAGCCGGGCGAGGTGGTCGTGTTCCGCGGCCCCGAGGCGTGGACCTCCAACGACTTCCGCGCCGCCCGGTCGACGAATCCCGTCGCGGGTTTCGTGCAGAACATCGGTTCGCTGCTGGGCATCTCGCCCGCGAACGAGCGCGACTTCGTCAAGCGCGTGATCGCGTTGCCCGGTCAGACGGTGATGTGTTGCGACGAGCAGCACCGTGTCGTTGTGGACGGAAAATCGCTCGACGAGCCGTATGTGTACTGGCAGCAAGGCACTTCGCCCGCTGACCACGAGCCGTTCGAGCCGATCCGGGTGCCGGATGGACGGTTGTTCGTCATGGGGGACAACCGGATGAACTCCACGGACTCGCGCAAACAGGGCGGCGGGGGCGTAGCGGGCACGGTGCCCGTCGAGAACGTCATCGGGAAAGCCCGGTACGTCGTTTTCCCGAAAGATCGGTGGAGTGTTGTGTCGGATCACAACCCCCAGCCCCTAGGCTGATCTCGTGGTCGACGACGCTCCAGAGCAGAACCCGTCCGGTGACGAGCCCAGTTCGGACGCTTCGGACAAGCCCGCGAAGCAGAAGAAAAAGGGCAACTTCTGGAAGGAACTGCCCGTCCTCATCCTGGTCGCGTTCGGCCTCGCGATCGGCATCCAGATCTTTCTCGGCCGCGTCTACATGATCCCCTCCGAGTCGATGGAGGCGACGCTGCACGGTTGCACCGACTGCTACGGCGACCGGGTGCTCGTGGACAAGGTCACCTACCGCTTCACCGATCCGTCGCCGGGTGACGTGATCGTGTTCCGCGGGCCGCCGTCGTGGCAGAACGACTTCATCTCCGACGAGCCGGCCAACCCGATCTCGCAGGGGCTGTCGTGGCTCGGGTCGCTGATCGGGCTGCCGTCGGCGAACGAGGAGGACTTCGTCAAACGCGTGATCGCCGTCGGCGGGCAGACGGTGAAGTGCTGCGACGAGCAGAACCGCGTGACGGTCGACGGCAAGGCGCTGGACGAGCCGTACAAGCACTTCGACGAGGGCACGCCGGCCGAGCAGGAGTCGTTCGAGGAGCTCAAGATCCCGGACGGCATGCTGTTCGTGCTCGGCGACAACCGCAACCACTCGTGCGACTCGCGTTGCCAGGGCCAGGGCGGCCTCAACGGCCTCGTGCCGGTGGACGACGTGATCGGCAAGGCGCGCGTGATCGTGCTGCCTCCGTCGAGGTGGGGCGGGGTGACGGACCACGATCCGCAGGCCCTGTCGATGGGTGCGCCGGGATGGCAGCAGAACGTCCCGCTGGGGCTCGGTATCGTCGCGGCGTGGCCGCTTCTGCTGCTCGGACGTCGAGTGCGAGACCGATTCCGCCGATGACCATGCTGATGCCGCCTCGCGCGGTGGTGCGGGGCTCGTCCGGGAACTGGGCTTTGCAAAGCACGCTGGAGCGCCGGGGCCTGGGGCCCGTCGCCGGCGTCGACGAGGCAGGGCGCGGGCCGTGCGCCGGCCCGTTGGTGATCGCCGCGTGTGTCCTTCGACCGGGTGATGCTTCGCGGTTCGAGGGGCTGAACGACTCGAAGCTGATGACGGCGTCGGCACGCGATCGGATGTACGACCTGGTGCTCAAGCGTGCGCTGGATCACTCGGTCGTGGTCGTGTCGCCCGCCGACATCGACTGGCTGGGCATCCACGTCATGAACATCGAGGGCATGAGGCGTGCGGTCGCGCAGATGGCGACGCACCCCGGCTACGTGCTGACGGACGGCTTCAAGGTGCCGGGGATGCCCGCGCCGAACGTGGCGGTGCTCAAGGGCGACCAGGCGGCTGCGTGCGTGGCGGCGGCATCGGTGCTGGCCAAGGTCACGCGGGACCGGATCATGGCCGACCTGCACACCCGTCACCCGCAGTACGGGTTCAACGTGCACAAGGGGTACTGCACGCCGGAACACACGGCGGCGTTGATGGAGCACGGGCCGTGTGCGGAGCATCGCTGGTCGTATGTAAATGTGGCAGCGGCGGCCACCAAGCACGGCCTCGCCGCGCCGCACAGGGTGGCGCGCGGCACGACCGCGCAGGCTGTGGTCCAGAATGATGCAACCCCGGCTGACGCCGGGGAGCTCGCGACGAGTGAGGGCGCGGAGCAGATGACCCGCGCGGAGGCGTAATGAGTGCAGAGGATCTCGAGAAGTACGAGACCGAGATGGAGCTGTCGCTGTACAAGGAGTACCGCGACATCGTCAGCCAGTTCTCGTTCGTCGTGGAGACCGAACGGCGTTTCTACCTGGCCAACTCGGTGGACGTGCAGGTGCGCAACGCCGATGGCGAGGTGTACTTCGAGGTGCGCATGTCGGACGCGTGGGTGTGGGACATGTACCGCCCCGCGAGGTTCGTCAAGAACGTTCGTGTCATCACGTTCAAGGACGTGAACGTGGAGGAGCTGGACAAGCCGGACCTGCGTTTGCCGGAAAGCGGGCCGTTCCCCACGTAGGCCACTGGTGGCGTGACCCGAAACGTTGGCGCGAATTCGCGCGGCAACGGTTCAGGCCACGCCACTAGCACACCCCACCGACAAATCCGCCGTTTCAAGATCCACAACGGCCGACTTGTCCACAGGCGCTGAGTTGTCCACAGATTCCCCTCAGCCCCGTCGCTCCTCCCGCCCCGCCCTGCAAGGTCGTACCAACGACCCGCAGGGAGGCGAGGGCAGTGGTGGCACAGGCATCGGTCGAGACCAGGCAGCAGGAGAAGGGGCGTCAGGGCGAGGACCTGGCGTGCAGGTACCTGGAAGAGCAGGGCCTGGTGGTGCTGTCGCGGAACTGGACGTGCCGCGACGGTGAACTCGACGTCGTGGCCGTGGAGGGCGACCGGCTGGTCGTCTGCGAGGTCAAGACCAGGTCCGGCCCTGCCTGGGGCCGCCCGGACGAGGCGGTGGACGAGCGCAAGCTCTCACGCCTGCGCCGGACAGCCCTGCGGTGGCTGGCGGCGCACGGCGTCGGCTGGTGCAACGTCCGCGTCGACCTGATCTCAGTCACCTGGCCTCCCTCCGGTGAAGCGCGCCTGCAGCACCTGCGGGGAGCCTGAGATGGGCTTGGCGCAGGCGTGGTCCGTCGCCCTCTACGGTGTCGACGGCCTGGCGGTCGAGATCGAGGCCGACGTGGGCGTGGGCCAGCCCCGCACCCACCTCCTAGGGCTTCCTGACGCGTCCTTGCACGAGTCGAAGGAGCGCGTGAAGGCCGCCGTCCGCAACAGCGAGGAGGAGTGGCCGAAGCAGCGCATCGTCCTCGGCCTGTCCCCGGCGAACCTGCCCAAGGGTGGCAGCAGCTACGACGTCGCCATCGCCTGCGCCACCCTCGCCGCCGCCGGCTCGGTCCCGTGCGATCGCCTGGCCACCACCGTCCTGCTGGGCGAGCTGGCCCTGGACGGCCGGGTCCGCCCGATCCGCGGCGTCCTGCCCGCCCTGCTGGCCGCACGCCGAGCAGGCCTCAAGGCGGCCGTCGTCCCGGTCGACGCCCTGCCGGAGGCCGCCCTGGTGGACGGCATCGAACTCCACGGAGCCCAGACCCTCCGCGAGGTCCTGGCCTGGCTGCGCGGCGAGGACGTGACGCTGCAACCCCCACCGGCCTGCGCGGACCCACCACTGCCGGACGTCCCGGACCTGGCCGACGTGGTGGGTCAGCCAGAAGCCCGCTGGGCCCTGGAGGTGGCCGCGGCAGGCGCCCACCACCTCCTCCTGACGGGCCCGCCGGGCACCGGAAAGACGATGCTGGCCGAACGCCTCCCCGGCCTGCTCCCACCGCTGTCGCGCCAAGATTCCCTGGCGGTGACAGCCGTCCACTCGGTGGCAGGCGTCCTGTCCTCGGACTACCCGCTGGTGGCCAGCCCGCCGTTCGTCAACGTCCACCACACGACGTCGATAGCGGCCCTGATAGGCGGCGGCAGCGGACTGGCCAAGCCAGGCGCGGCCTCCCGCGCCCACAAGGGCGTCCTCTTCCTCGACGAGGCCTGCGAGTTCGGCCAGAAGACGATCGACACCCTCCGCACCGCCCTGGAAGAAGGCGAAGTCCGCATCGCCCGCCGCGACGGCATAGCCCGCTACCCGGCCCGCTTCCAGCTGATCCTCGCCACCAACCCGTGCCCGTGCGCCCCGCCGAAGGAAGTCGACTGCATCTGCACGGCCACAGTCCGCCGCCGCTACCAGTCCCGCCTCTCCGGCCCACTGCTCGACCGCGTGGACCTCAGGGTCCGAATGAGGGCCACCACAGCCATGTCCAACGCCGACGCCGCGCCACCAGAACCGACATCGGTCGTCCGCGAACGAGTGCTGAAAGCCAGATCCCGAGCCGCCACCCGCTGGTCGGCCCACGGCCACACCTGGCAGGCCAACGCCCTGGTCCCAGGCCCAGCCCTACGCCGAGAGTTCGCCCTGCCAAGACCAACCACGGCCCTGCTGGACCGAGCGCTGGCCGTAGGCGCCCTGACGGGCAGAGGCGCCGACCGCTGCCTACGAGTCGCCTGGACCCTCGCCGACCTGGCCGAAGCCGACCGCCCAACCCAGGACCACGTGGCCGCAGCCCTCCAGTTCCGAGAACGCAGAGCCCCCTGACCACACCCGCACGCCACCACCAGCCACCCCGACACCAGCCGCAGAGCCACATCGCTCCACCTCCATGCCGTAGGCGGCTCCACGCCACAGCCCGAGCCGTGAGCAGCGCAGCTTCGCGCTGCGCCCAAAGCCACCACCTGCGGAGCTTGCCGCTCTACCCCAAGCCGTCGGCCGCGGAGAGTCAACGCCCCGACTCCGCGTCCGGCCTCAACAGAGCGGGCGCTCGTCCCCCTGCGAGCGCCCGCTCACCCTCCAGACACCTCAACCCGCTCGCGCAGGTTGCACAGCCCCAGTCCCGCCGCCCCAGTCCCACCAGCTCAGGTCTGCCTGGGCATCCATGCGTGCCTAGGTCCGATGCCCATCCGGGTCCCAGACCTGCCGTTCAGGCGCGAGCTACCCAGCATCAGCGCCCTCTCCAAGCAGCCCGGCGCGGAGTCCCACTCCCACTCCGCGCCCGGCACCAGATCCACCGAGACGTTCGGACGCCTGTCCCAACCCAGGCGTCCGAACCACCGGACACGAGCCTCGAGCCGCGGCTCGTGTCCGGTCCCGAGCGGGTCGCCCGCCTTTCCCAGCGGGCGACCCGCTCACCTACCACTTCACGAACCTCAGCACCTTCGAACAAGGAGCCCGACCCATGACCCCTCTCCTGATCCCAGCCGCGGCCTCGGCAACTGCCCTCACGGCCGCTGTGCCCGCTTTCCTGCAGCTGCAGTGCACAGTCCGGAAGCGCACATCCGGTGCCAGCCCGCCAAGTCCGTGGCGCCCCGACCCCTGGCACCGCTGGCTGCCCTGGTGGTGGTTCCGGTGACTACAACGCCAACCCCACTCATCGCGTCGCCGACTGCTGCGCCCGACGACCCGGCCACCACCGGAGCCGTCGACCCGGTCGCCGTTCCAGCAACCAATCCGGCCGGCGAATCCGCTGTCGCGCGCGTCGTGCTACCCAGCGCGCCGCCGGTCGGCACCCCACTCACCGCATCGCCCACCACCACTCGGCCCACCAGATCGCCTACCGCCACCACTCGGCCCACCAGATCGCCTACCGCCACCACTCGGCCCACCAGATCGCTGGCTGTTCCGGCAGCTCACCAAGCCGCCGTACCAACCGCCGGCCCGGCCGCCACCCGAGCCGCCAACCCGGCTGCCACCAGAGCCGTCGACCCGGCCGTCACTCAAGCGGCCGACCTGGCCGTCGTGCCAGCGAGCGCCCCCGCCACCGATGCCGTTCGTCTGGCGAGGGCCTACCTGTCCCGTGTCGCAGAGCCCTACCCGGCGGCCCTCGCGGCGCTGGTCGCCGAAGTCGGGCCCGTCGAGGCCGCGGATCGTGTGCGCGCCGGCGAAATTTCGCCGTCCGTGGCCAGTCAGACGGCTGCCCGGCGGGCGGAGGAGCGGGCTCACGCGGACCTTGTCGCCATTGCCAAGGCGGGTGGGCGGTTGGTCATTCCTGAAGACGAGGAGTGGCCGCGGTGGCCGTTGCTCGCGCTGGAGAACGCGGGCGGCCGTCGGTGTGGAGGTGAGCCGCTCGCGTTGTGGGTGCGTGGGCCTCATTTCCTTGCCGACGCGGTGGACAAGGCCGTGGCCGTGGTCGGGTCGCGGGCTTCCAGCGGGTACGGGGAGCAGGTTGCCGGCGAGTTCGCCTACGGGTTGGCGTTGGCCGGCATGACCGTTGTTTCCGGTGCCGCGTATGGGATTGATGGTGCGGCTCATCGTGGTGCGTTCGGTGCCGGTGGGCTGACGATCGCGGTGCTGGCGTGTGGGGCGGACGTCGCCTATCCCGCTGGGCACCAGGGGCTGCTCGCCAAGGTCGCGCGGGAAGGCCTGATCGTCAGCGAGTACCCGCCTGGCGTGATGCCCGCGCGGCATCGGTTTCTCACTCGCAACAGGCTCATCGCGGCGTTGGGCGGCGGCACTGTCGTCGTGGAGGCCGGGCGGCGTAGCGGGGCCAAGAACACGGCCGCGATCACGCTTGCGCTCGGGCGGCCGTTGATGGTGGTGCCGGGGCCTGTGACGTCGGCGAGTTCTGTTGGTTGTCACGAGTTGTTGCGGGACGGGCGGGCGGTGTCGGTGAGTTCGGTCGCCGAGATCGTCGAGTCGGTGGGGCGGTTCGGTGATGACCTCGCCACCGAGCCCGCCGAGAAGGAGAGCGACCTCGGTGCGCCGCACGGGGAGGCCATGCGGGTGTACGAGGCCCTCGGGAAGCGGAACGGGGTCAGCGACGAGGTCGTGTCGGTCGAGTCCGGGGTGCCGTTGGAGCGGGTGCGGGCGTTGCTGCCCGAGCTGGAACTCGCCGGGCTGGCGCTTCAGCTCGACGGGGGCTGGCAGAAGCTGGAGATGAGGTGAGTTCTGTCCACTGTGGATGGACGGGTCAGCGGGTGCGGAGGTAGCGCGGGACGGCGAGGGCTGTCACGACGACCGCGGCCGTGAGGATCGACCAGAACGTGATGCCGAAGTCCCTCGCGACCGTCATCGCGACGTCGGACTGCGGCGTCGGGGACTGGCAGATCGGCAGGTTCCTGGCCTCCTCGGCCGGACAGCCGAGGTAGATGCCACGCAGCCTGGCTGACCAGGTCCACAAGACCGCGAACAGCCAGCCGCCGGCAACGCAGGCGCAAGGCACGGCATACGTGAGGAAGGAGGACATTCGGGAAGCGCTCGGGTCGGTGCGGCGCCATGACCTGCCGAGGGCGTCCAGCCACCAGCACAGGCCGAAGATTCCCAGAGCGAGAGCGAGGAGCACGGATGGTGCGATCGGGACGCCGATCGGAGCCTGGTCGAAGATCTGGGTGTAGAGCGGCAGGTGGCTGCCGATCACCAGGCCGCTGAGCAGTGCGGCGGCGGTGAGCAGGGGGCGCAAGCGGTTGCGGTCTTCCTGCCAGGCGCCGCGCCACAGGCAGAAGGCCGCGAACAGAGTCAGCGGGATGCCGATCGCCACGCCGGTGAAGATCGGGGTGCTCCTGTCCTCGGTACTGCCGCTGAGGAGCATGTCCTGCAACGTCACGAAGGCCGTGCCTGCCGCTGCGGCGCCCAGCGACACCTGGCCCATCGGTGAGGCCAGCAGGCGCAGCGGGTTCGTCAGGGCCTGGGAGCGTTCGTCGGCTCCGGGGTGATGGCGCAGCCAGGAGCGGACCACCGAGCGGGTCTGGTCGGTCTCGTGCGCCTTGACGGCGGCCAGGAGGCCTTCCACGCCGAACTCGGCCGCGTGCAGGTCGGCGGCGTGTTCGCGGGCGCGCAGGAAGGCGCGGGCGATCAGTTCGGTGACGAGGGTCAGTGCGGCCAGGCGCAGTGTGCTCACGAGGAAGGAGGTGACGTCGCCGCGGTCCAGCAGGACTTCCAGCCACAGCACCAGCAGGGCGAAGAAGCCGGTGGAGAGGTTCGAGAACCGCAGGACGGTGGCCAGTTGGTACCACCAGAGGTCGCCTGCGTGCACGTGGGCGAGTTCGTGGCGCACCACGGCGTCGAACACGGCTTTGCGTTCGCCGGGCATCGAGTGCAGGGCCAGGAGTTCCGGTCCCAGCACGACGATCGGCTTGCGCGGCGCGCCGGTGACGTAGGCGCGGCTGCCCAGGCGTTTGCCGAGGCGCACGTCCACGTGGCGCGGCGGGTTCACCTGCCGCACGAGCTCCGCCACCGCCTTGCCGGCCTCGCGGAGGCCGGTGCCGGCGATCGGTGTGGAGCGGCGGACGCGGACCGCGGTGTAGAAGCCGTAGGCCGCCAGGCCCGGCGTCAGGAGCATCTGCAGTTTCTGCAGGTAGGAGGCTGCGCCGCCCTGTTCGAGGCCGGACAGCCAGTTCGCGACGAAGAAGACGTTGAGCAGCACCGTCACGGCGAGGAGGAGAAGCAGGAGGATCATCTCGGACGGTAGTGCCCTGGGGTTGACCTGCGGCTTCTCTTCCGTCATCCCGAGGTGTCACCGGCCTCGCGTCTGGCGTCGCCGCCGCTGTCCTGGTCGTTGTCGCGCAGCACGAGGGCGGCGATGACGGCGTCCGCGAGCGCGTCGGCCTTCTGCTGGTCCATGCCGAGCGAGAGGGCGCGCTCAAGGGCGATCTGGCGCACCTCGGCGAGCTGCGTCGTGGTCAGCGGTGTGGACGGCAACTCGAGTGTCGCGGCGGGCTTGCCGCGGAGCTTTCGCCATGCTTTGCGCACGGCGTTGGTGGTGCCGTCGCTGACGGCCTTGCCGACGCTGTCGGAGACGGCGGTGATCACGCTGCCGGACACGAGGGCGATCACCGGGGTCGCCATCGCGACGATGTCGCCCAGGCCGAAGCCCAGCGGGTCGTCGTGGGCCTGGCGCAGGCGGCGTTCGGCCTGCTTGGGGCTCTCCAGGTAGGGAGCGGCGACGATGTCGAACGAGGACAGCTCCTCAGGAGCGATCTTGCGCACGACTCGGCGAGCGAGCTCGTCGGCTGTTCGGACGGTGGTGCTGGCTGCCATCACTACTCCGAAAGGTGATCTGTGCGTGCCGCCAAACCCCTGCTCGTCACAGGGAGTTGAAACGTTATCGTGTTCCCGATCATGAGAGCGCTCTCAAATGGCGCGGGGGTGTGGCGATACTTGACCAAACGCCTCGACTGGCGCAGCGTCTTGGCCTATGTCCCCGCCGCCGCATGGTCGGACACGTCGTGTCGATCTCGTTCGCCTGCGCGAAAAACTGCCGGCGACCGTGGCAGACGTGGTGCGGCAGTACGAACGGCACCTGATGTTGGAGCGTGATCTGTCTCCGCACACGGTGCGCGCCTATATCGGTGACGTCGTGGCATTGCTTGGACACGTCGCGGGGAATATCCCGGAAAACGCGGATGTCGAGCGCATCGACCTGACGAATTTGCGGTCATGGCTTGCCGCACAACGCACTGCGGGTGCGAGCCGCACGACACTCGCGCGCCGTGCCGCTGCCGCGCGCACGTTCACCGCGTGGGCGCACAGAGCTGGGCATTTGGCCTCGGATCCGGGGCCTCGGCTCGCTGCTCCACGACCGCATCGGACGTTGCCGTCGGTGTTGCGCGAGGACCAGGCGAAGGACGCGATGCGGGCCGTATCCTCTGGCGCGTCCCAAGGCGATCCGGTTGCGCTGCGTGATCAGGCCGTGGTGGAGTTGCTGTACGCCACAGGTATCCGCGTGGCCGAACTCTGTGGTCTTGATCTCGACGACGTGGACTACTCCCTAAGGGTGATTCGAGTTCTGGGCAAAGGTGGACGCGAGCGCAGCACGCCGTTCGGCGTGCCTGCCGAGCGAGCGCTGCGGCGGTGGGTGGACGAGGGAAGAAACGCCCTGGTAGCACCGGATTCGCCACCGGCGGTGTTCCTCGGCGCTCGCGGCGGCCGGCTGAACCAGCGAGCCGTTCGCACTCTTGTCCACGAGGTCGTCGCCGTCGTACCGGACGCACCGGACATCGGGCCGCACGGGTTGCGCCACTCCGCTGCGACCCATTTGCTGGAAGGAGGAGCGGACCTGCGCACCGTCCAAGAACTGCTTGGTCACGCTACGCTCGCAACGACTCAGCTTTACACACACGTCACTGTCGAACGGCTGAAGGCGATCCATGACCGAACCCACCCCCGTTCCTGACGCCGCAGGGGGAGGATCGCGTACGGCGACCGTGCCCCCTGAACCCGTCCTGCCCGCACCAGTGTCGAAGCAGGCGAGCAACGGGCACCGTCAGAACGGCGCGCCACGCACCGAGGAGACCCCCGAGCCCGGTGCCAACACGCATGTCAACGGCACGCCCGCTGCCGTTCCGACTGCGGTGACGCGCGCGGACGTGCGGTCCGGTGACGACGTCGAGGCCGGCATCGTCGCCCTGTGGCGCGGCTACGGCGAGTCCCGCGAGCAGAGCCAGCGCGACCGCCTGGTGCTGCACTACGCGCCGCTGGTCAAGTACGTCGCCGGCCGTGTCGGCACGGGCCTGCCCGCCCACGTGGACGTGGCCGACCTGATCCAGTCCGGCATCTTCGGCCTGGTCGACGCGATCGAGAAGTTCGAGCCGGAGCGAGGCCTCAAGTTCGAGACCTACGCCATGCAGCGCATTCGCGGTGCGATCCTCGACGACCTGCGCTCGCAGGACTGGGTGCCGCGCTCGGTCCGCAGCCGCGCCCGCGACGTCGAACGAGCCCTCGAACGCCTCGGCGCCAAGCTGCAGCGCACGCCCACCGACCGCGAGCTCGCCGCAGAGCTCAAGATCGGCCTGGCCGAACTGCGCGAGCTCTACGGCCAGCTCCAGCTCACCAGCGTCGTCGCCCTGGACGAGCTGATCGCCCCGAACAAGGGCGGCTCCTCGCTGGCCGAATCGCTGCCCGACGACGCCGCGGAAGACCCGGTGGCGAGCCTCGTCGACCAGGACAGCCGCCGTCAGCTGGCCGACGCGATCGCCCAGCTGGCAGAACGCGACCGCGTGGTCGTGACCCTCTACTACTTCGAGAACCTGACCCTCGCCGAGATCGGCAAGGTCCTCGGCGTGACCGAGTCCAGGGTCTGCCAGCTGCACACCCGCGCCGTCCTGCGCCTGCGCACCAAGCTCAACGAGCAGTCCGAGGCCTGACCGAACCTCGTCCCACCCCAGCGGCCTGGCGAGTGCCGGGCTGCCGGACACCCGTACCGAGAAGTCGTACGGGCCTCCTCAAAGTGGCTTGAACCCCCTTTCCGTCCGTTGCCAGGGCTAATTCACTCGAACGGGTGGCCCTCGGGCCTGCTCTCAGCACGCCCCGTGCCCATTCGGGCATCCCGGCGAACGCCTGACCCCGGAACCGGGCGGCGAACGGCCCGGTGCGCCGAGCGTCGCGCGGACGCCGAACAGGAGTGGTCGTGGTCCTGCTGCCTGCGACAGCACCAGGCCAGCAGCCCGAAGACGGCCGGACCGCGGCCGCGCGGCAGCCGCCTCGGGCGTCGCGGGAACCGGGCAACGGGCGAACAGGCAGGCCGGGAGACGGGCGAGGTGAGGGGACAGCCGTCTCCCGGCCACCTGACGGGCGCTTGCGGCGTGTGTCGGGGTGCGCCGCTGCTCAACCGCCGTGGGAACGGCGGGAAGCGCCCGATCGGAGCGCCGCGCGGGGACAGTGCCGCGCGACGGAGGCCGGCTAGCCGCCCCGGGAGGGCGTGGTGAGGGGCAGCAGCCGCACCCGGCCCAGGCTGACCAGGCGGAGCGGGTCCAGGTACGCGTGGCCTCTGCGGGCGCCCCAGTGCAGGCAGGGAGCCGGGCAGTGCCCGGCTTCCAGGTGACCGATCACCTCGCCCCGGCGCACCGGGCGACCGGCCGCGACGGTGGGGGCGATCGGCTCGTAGGTGGTGCGCAGGCCGTTGCGGTGCTCCAGGGACACCAGGGTCCTGGCGGCCACCGCGCCCGCGAACACCACGGTGGCATCGCCCGCGGCCAGGACCGCTGTGCCGGCGGGCGCGGAGAGGTCCACGCCCCGGTGACCGGGACCGAACGGGGAGGCCGGCGCCTCGAACGCGCGCACCACGGAGTGGGGCGGTGGCAGCGGCCAGGCGAACCGGACCGGGGCAGGGGCCAGGAGCGTCGAGACGAGCAGCGCGGCGGGGAGGAGGGGCATGGGTCAACGGTCGCGGGAGGGGGTGCCGGGGACCAGCGGGTATTGGGAATCTGTGGATTACTCGCCGGTTGTGGACAACTACCTCCGGCGAGGTGGGGGCGATTCGAAGTTTGTCGGGGGTGAGGAGTAGACTTTTGGGCGCGTCCCGTCTGTGCGCGGGACGACTTCGCGTGCCAACGCAGATCCGACCGGCTGATCCCAGCAGGGTCGAGTCACGACGTTCGACGGTCCCAACGGCGCAGAGATGCTCCGCGGGTGCGAACGGCGGCTTCGGCACCAGGGCTGAAGGCCGAACCCGGCCGGAAGCGAAAACCGAACTGACGCGCAAAGGTGAGACCTCGCGCGTCCCGACAGATGAGGTGCGAACCGGCCATGGCCGTCGTAACCATGAAGCAGCTGCTTGACAGCGGCGTGCACTTCGGGCACCAGACCCGGCGCTGGAACCCGAAGATGAAGCGCTACATCCTCACTGAGCGCAACGGCATCTACATCATCGACCTGCAGCAGACGCTGACCTACATCGACCGGGCTTACGAGTTCGTGAAGGAAACGGTCGCGCACGGCGGGTCGATCCTGTTCATCGGCACGAAGAAGCAGGCGCAGGAGGCCATCGCCAACGAGGCTCTCCGCGTCGGCATGCCCTACGTGAACCAGCGCTGGCTGGGCGGCATGCTCACCAACTTCTCGACGGTCCACAAGAGGCTTCAGCGCCTCAAGGAGCTCGAGTCGATGGAGCAGACCGGCGGTTTCCAGGGTTTCACCAAGAAGGAAATCCTGATGATGAACCGCGAGAAGGACAAGCTGGAGCGCACGCTCGGCGGTATCCGCGACATGTCCAAGGTGCCCAGCGCCGTGTGGATCGTGGACACCAAGAAGGAGCACATCGCGGTCGGTGAGGCTCGCAAGCTGAACATCCCGATCGTCGCGATCCTCGACACCAACTGCGACCCGGACGAGGTCGAGTTCCCGATCCCGGGCAACGACGACGCGATCCGTTCCGCCGCTCTGCTGACCAAGGTCGTGGCCGAGGCCGCCGCCGCCGGTCTCATGCAGCGCTCCGGTGCTCGCCGCGACGCCGCCGAGGGCCAGGACAAGCCCGACGTCGCCGCCGACGAGCCGCTGGCTGAGTGGGAGCAGGAGCTCCTGACCACCAACGCCGCCGTCGCGACCGAGGCCCCGGCCGAAGCCCCGGCTTCGACCGAGCAGCCCGTCCAGTCCTGATTTCCCCCACGAGGTGCCCGCCCACAAGCGGGCACCTCGTGACCTAAGCGCGTACATCGCAGAAGGAAAACGATGGCGAACTACACCACCGCGGACGTCAAGAAGCTCCGCGAGCTGACCGCCGCCGGCATGATGGACTGCAAGAAGGCGCTGGACGAGGCTGACGGCGACTTCGACAAGGCCGTCGAGATCCTGCGCATCAAGGGCGCCAAGGACGTTGGCAAGCGCGCCGAGCGCACCACGTCCAACGGCCTCGTGGCCGTCAAGGACGGCGCGATGGTCGAGCTCCGCTGCGAGACCGACTTCGTGGCCAAGAACGCCGACTTCATCGCCCTGGCCGACGACATCGTCGCGCTCGCCAAGGCCAACAAGGTCGCCGACGTCGAGGCCCTCAAGGCCGTCGAGGTCGACGGAAAGACCGTGGACGCGCTGGTCCAGGAGTTCTCCGCCAAGATCGGCGAGAAGCTCGAGCTGGCCAAGGCCGTCGACTACGACGGCACCGTCTCGGTCTACCTGCACAAGCGCGCTGCCGACCTGCCGCCCGCCGTCGGCGTGCTCGTCGAGTACACCGGTGACAACGCCGAGGTCGCCAAGGGTGCCGCGATGCAGATCGCCGCGATGCGCCCGAAGTACGTGACCCGTGACGAGGTCCCCGAGGAGCTCGTCGCCAACGAGCGTCGCATCGCCGAGGAGACCGCTCGCGAGGAGGGCAAGCCCGAGGGCGCGCTCCCCAAGATCGTCGAGGGTCGCGTCAACGGCTTCTTCAAGGACGTCGTGCTCACCGAGCAGGCTTCCGTGACGGACAGCAAGAAGACGGTCAAGGCTCTTCTGGACGAGGCCGGCGTGACGGTTACCCGTTTCGCTCGGTTCGAGGTCGGCCAGAGCTGATTCGCATGAGGGCGGGGTTGCAGGTACCAGCGACCCCGCCCTTGGCGTGTCCACAGAAGTTTCCAGGCCAAAAGCGCGAGGAGAGGACCTGTGAGCGAAGAAGGTAGCCACGGCTACAACCGGGTGATGCTCAAGCTCGGTGGCGAGATGTTCGGCGGTGGTGGCGTCGGTGTCGATCCCGATGTCGTCCAGACAGTGGCCAAGCAGATCGCGGCCGTCCACAAGTCCGGCGTGCAGGTCGCCGTCGTGATCGGTGGTGGCAACTTCTTCCGCGGGTCCGAGCTCCAGCAGCGCGGGATGGACCGTTCGCGCGCCGACTACATGGGCATGCTCGGCACGGTCATGAACTGCCTGGCGCTGCAGGACTTCCTCGAGCGCGAGCACGGCATCGACACCCGCGTGCAGACCTCCATCCAGATGACGCAGGTCGCGGAGTCGTACATCCCTCGCCGCGCGATGCGTCACCTCGAGAAGGAACGCGTCGTGATCTTCGGTGGCGGCGCCGGCCTGCCGTACTTCTCCACGGACACCACGGCCGCCCAGCGCGCGTTGGAGATCGGCTGCGAGATCGTCCTGATGGCCAAGGCCGTCGACGGCGTCTACACGGCCGACCCCAAGATCGACCCGGACGCGCTGATGTTCGACAACATCACCCACCGCGAGGTGCTGGAGCGCGGCCTCAACGTCGCCGACGCGACGGCGTTCAGCCTCTGCATGGACAACAACATGCCGATCCTCGTCTTCAACCTCCTCACCGAGGGGAACATCGCGCGCGCGGTGCGTGGTGAGAAGATCGGCACACTGGTCAGCACCCCCGGTGGCCGTCCGGCCTTCTAGACCTGGTGGGATCTCTCCAGGACCGGGAATTGGGCACGAACACGCAGAGCAAGGAGCAGTCGTGATCGACGAGACCCTCCTCGACGCCGAGGAGAAGATGGAAAAGGCGGTTTCGGTGGCGAAGGAGAACCTCTCCTCCGTCCGAACCGGTCGTGCGACTCCCTCGATGTTCAACCGAATCCACATTGACTACTACGGCTCGATGACGCCGCTCAACCAGATGGCGAGCATCACCGTTCCCGAGGCGCGCATGGCGGTCGTGAAGCCGTACGACGCGGGCCAGCTGAACGCCATCGAGAAGGCGATCCGGGACTCCGACCTGGGCGTCAACCCGAGCAACGACGGCGCGATCATCCGCATCGTCATCCCGCAGCTCTCCGAGGAGCGCCGCCGGGACATGGTGAAGGTCGCGAAGTCGAAGGGCGAGGACGCGAAGGTCTCCCTGCGCGGCGTGCGTCGCAAGGCGAAGGAAGAGATCGACAAGCTCGTCAAGGACGGCGAGGTCGGCGAGGACGACGGCGCGCGTGGTGAGAAGGAGCTCGAGGCTCTGACCCACCGCTACGTGGCGCAGGTCGAAGAGCTCGTGAAGCACAAGGAAGCCGAACTTCTCGAAGTCTGATGTTCCACTGATGGTTCGCCCGGCCGAGTCGCCGCAGGCGTGATTGCCCAGGCCGGGCGGAGGTCTTGATGGGAGCACAGGTGGCAGGCGGTCCCGCGGACGTCCCCACGTCGAAGCCGTCGCGCGCAGGGCGTGACCTGCGGTCGGCGATTCTGGTCGGCGTCGGGCTCGGCGCCTTGATCCTCGTGTCGCTGCTGACGGTCAAGGAGACCTTCATCGGCATCGTCGCGGCCGCCGCGGCGGTGTCGACGTGGGAGATCGCGAACGCCTTCAAGAAGGCCGGCATCAACGTCGCACTCTGGCCCGCGCTGATCGGCGGCCAGGCGATCATCTGGCTGTCGTGGCCGCTGGAGCGCTCCGGCATGATGACCGCGTTCGTGGTCACCGTGCTGGTGTGCATGATCTGGCGGTTCCGCGGCGGCTCGGACGGCTACCTGCGAGACCTGAGCGCGTCGGTGTTCACCGTCGCGTACATCCCGTTGTTCGCGGCGTTCGCGGCCATGCTCGTCGTTCCTGAAGACGGTGCGGGCCGCGCGTTCGCGTTCATCATCGGTGTCGTGCTCTCCGACGTCGGCGGCTACGCGGCCGGTGTCTTCCTCGGCAAGCACCCGATGGCGCCGACGATCAGCCCGAAGAAGTCGTGGGAGGGCTTCGCCGGCTCGTTGACCGCCGGTGCGGTCGGCGGCGCGATCACGGTGACGACGCTGCTCGACGGCCAGTGGTGGCAGGGCGCGCTGTTCGGCGCCGTGCTCGTCGTCACGGCCACCGCGGGCGACCTGGTCGAGTCGCTGATCAAGCGCGACCTCGGCATCAAGGACATGGGCACGCTGCTGCCCGGCCACGGCGGCCTGATGGACCGGATGGACTCGCTGCTCCCGTCCGCCGTCGCCTCCTGGCTGCTGCTGCACCTCTTCGTGCAGTAGGCGCTCAGTCGTCGTACGGGTCGTCCACCTCGGTGCGCGGCTCGGCCTCGATCACGCGGGACTGGTCGATAACGGAGAACGCCATTCCCGCGTGGTCCTCGACCACGGTGATGCGTCCGAACGGGGTGTCGTAGGGCTCCACGGTCACCCGGCCGCCCAGTTCCAGCACCCGGTACGCCACCGAGTCGGTCCCGATCTCGGGCGCGGCGTTGAAGTACACCATCCAGTGGGAGCGCTCTCCGTAGGGGAACTCGCGCCCCATCTTCTGCCGGCCGATGACCTCGGTGCCCTCGACGGACCACGACGCGTAGTCCAAACGGTGGCCGTCGCCGATCTGCGTGATGTCGTAGTGGCACAACTCGCCGAAGAACTCGTCGGCCGCCGCGCCGTCACGGGTGTTCAGCTCGGCCCACGCGTAGGCGCCGTGCCCGCCCGTGCCGAACCGCCAGTCCGGTGGCACGTGCCGGAACCCGACGACGGCGCCGGTCGGGTCGGCGATCACCGTGCTCTGCGTGTGGTCGGCGGCGTCCTCGGGGTTGCGCAGCACCGATCCGCCGAGGTGGAAAGCCTTCTCCGCGGTTGCGCGCGCATGGGGCGTGACCAGGTACAACCGCCACTCGTCCGGTTCGCCCTGCGGTAGCCCGGCGACGGGAATGCCGTCCACCATGGCCACGGTGTAGCCGTCGTCGTCGGCGTAGTGCCAGCCGAACAGGCCGGTGTAGAACTCGATCGCGCCCTTGAGGTCGTCGACGGATCTTTCGACCCAGCACGGACTTCCGGACAGCAACGGCGCGAGCTGGGGCGTGTTGGGCGCGATCGACACTGCCGCCTCCTGCAGGGAAAGAAGTGCCATAACGCTACGCCGTAGGTGGACGAATTCGAACGGTCACCGGCAAATGGAGGCCCTACAGTGTCTTCGTGAGGGGATTCGTGCGAGCGGCGCTGAACGCGGTGCGTCCGGCAGAGGTCGTGCCCAGTCCGAACATCTGGCACTGGCCTGACGTCTACGAGGTCGAGAACCGCGCACAGGACGTCCACGGCGCGATTTGGGCGGCGTTAAGCGAAGAATGTCCGTTTGACGGTCAGGACGTGGTGGACGTCGGCTGCGGCGACGGATTTCACCTGCCGTTGATCGCGCGCACCGCGAAGTCCGTCACGGGTGTCGAACCGCACCCGCCTCTGGTCGTCCGGGCCAGGCACCGTACGGCCGAACTGGCCAACGCGCGCGTCGTTTCCGGTCCGGCGCAACGACTTCCGCTCGACGACGCTTCCGCCGACGTGGTGCACGCCCGCACCGCCTACTTCTTCGGACCGGGCTGTGAACCGGGACTGCGCGAGGCGGACCGCGTGCTGCGGCCGGGCGGCGCGCTCGCGATCGTGGACCTGGACGGCTCGGCCGATCCGTACGGGCCCTGGCTGCGTGCCGACGAACCGCGCTACGACCCGGCCGTGGTCGAGAAGTTCTTCGCGGACAACGGGTTCTCGCTGCGGCGCGTCACGGCGGAGTGGCGGTTCGAGAAGCGGGAGGACCTGGAGGCCGTGCTGCGCATCGAGTTCTCCGCGAAGGTCGCCGAACGGGCGATCGCCTCCGTGAACGGACTGAGTTTTCCGGTCGGCTATCGCCTGCACGTCCGGCGCAAGCCGACAGGGCTGATCGTGTGATCCGCGACTAGGCTTCGGTTCGTGGAGAAGCGAAACGCAGGCAGGTTGAACCGCCGGATCGGCGTCGTGGGGCTGGGCTGCTGGCAGCTCGGCGCAGACTGGGGCGAGGTGGACGAGAGCGACGCGCTCGCGCTGCTGCACGCCGCGGCCGACACGGGGGTCGACTTCTTCGACACCGCTGACGTGTACGGCGATGGTCGTAGCGAGACGCTCGTCGGTCGGTTCCTCAAGGAGCGCAAGGACGACGGGGTGTTCGTCGCCACGAAGATGGGGCGGCGGCTGCCGGCGCAGGTCGCGGAGGGCTACAGCCGGGAGAACTTCCTCGCGTGGAACGACCGGAGCCGCCGCAATCTGGGCGTCGACACGTTGGACCTCGTGCAGCTGCACTGCCCGCCTACCGCGGTGTACAGCCGGGACGAGGTGTACGACACCTTGGACGAGATGGTTGAGCAGCAACGGATCGCTGCCTATGGCGTGTCGGTGGAGAAGGTCGAGGAGGCGCTGGAGGCGATCAGGCGTCCGCACGTGGCCAGCGTGCAGATCATCCTGAACGCGTTCCGGCTCAAGCCTCTCGAAGAGGTGCTGCCCCAGGCCGCCGAGGCGGGGGTCGCGATCATCGCGCGGGTGCCGCTCGCGTCCGGGTTGCTGACCGGGAAGTACGACAGGGCAACGACTTTCGGTGCGGACGATCACCGCAACTACAACCGCAACGGCGAGGCCTTCGACGTCGGCGAGACCTTCTCCGGGGTTCCCTACGAGGTGGGCCTGGAGGCGGTGGAACGCCTGCGGCCGTTGGTGCCGGAAGGTGCCACGATGGCGCAGTTCGCGCTCAGGTGGATCGTGGACCAGCCCGGCGTCACGGTGGTGATCCCCGGTGCTCGCAACGTCGAGCAGGCACGGGCCAATGCGCAGGCCGCTGAACTGCAGCCGGTGGACGAGAAGGCCGTCGCGGCGGTGTACGACGAGCTGATTCGCCCGCACGTGCACGAGCGGTGGTAGGTCACTCCTCGGCGAGGATCGCGTACAGCTTGCGGCGCAACTCGTTGTAGAGCTCGGCGGTGCGGGTCTTCTGCTCGGGCGTGCCCGCGTGGGAGATCTGCTCCATCGCGGCGCCGAGCAGCCGGACCGCTGTGCGCAGTTCGCCGTCGACCGGGTCGAGCTGGATGTCGATGTCGTGCCAGGGCGGAGCCGTGTGCTCCGTCCTGCCTTGCTCGGTGAGGTTGAACAGCTTCTTGCCGCCGTCCTCCGCCGCGGAGACGAGGCCTTCGTCAGCGAGCATCTGCAGCGTCGGGTAGACCGAGCCGGGGCTCGGGCTCCACACGCCGCCGGTGCGCTTGGCGATCTCCTGAATGATCTCGTAGCCGTGCATCGACCGTTCTGCCAGCAAGGACAGAACCGCCGCCCGGACGTTGCCGCGCCTCTGGCGGCCGCCCCTGCCGCCGCCCCCGAAGGGACCGCGGCGATGCCTGTGGTGGTGCTCTCTGTGGTGTGGTTTCATCATCATGTCGTTAACGATATATCGGAACCTATCGCGATGCAACGGTCTTGTGTTGGTGAAGTTCGTGGGACACTAGATGTGCTATGACCTCGCTTCCCCTTGTCTTCGACGCGCCCAAGCGCGGCCTGCCGCCGCGCCACCTGGTCGACCTCTCACCCGCCCAACGCGCGGAAGCCGTTGAGGCCCTGGGGGAGAAGCCGTTCCGGGCGAAGCAGCTGTCGAACCACTACTTCAGCCGCCTGACCGTCGACCCGGCCGAGATGACCGACATCCCGGCCGGCACGCGCGACAAGCTCGTCGCCGACCTGATGCCGCCGTTGTTCACGGTCGTGCGCAAGGTCACGGCAGACGAGGGCACGACGTCGAAGACGCTGCTGCGCGCGCACGACGGCACGCTCATCGAGTCGGTGCTGATGCGCTACCCGGACCGCGCGACGCTGTGCATCTCGTCGCAGGCCGGCTGCGGCATGGCGTGCCCGTTCTGCGCGACCGGCCAGGGCGGCCTGCAGCGCAACCTGTCGACCGCGGAGATCGTGGACCAGGTGCGGATGGGTGCCGCCGCCATGCGTGACGGCGACCTGCCCGGCGGCCCCGGCCGGCTCTCGAACATCGTGTTCATGGGCATGGGCGAGCCGCTCGCGAACTACAAGCGCATCCTCGAGGCCGTTCACCGCATCTGCGACCCGGCGCCGGACGGCCTGGGCATCTCGCAGCGCCACGTGACGGTGTCGACGGTCGGCCTCGTGCCCGCGATCAAGAAGCTGACCGAGGAGAACCTCCAGGTCCGCCTCGCCGTGTCGCTGCACACGCCGGACGACGAGCTGCGCGACACGCTGGTGCCGGTCAACACGAAGTGGAACGTCGCCGAGGTGCTGGAGGCGGCGCGCGGCTACGCGGACAAGACCGGTCGGCGCGTGTCGATCGAGTACGCGTTGATCCGCGACATCAACGACCAGGGCTGGCGCGCGGATCTGCTCGGCAAGAAGCTGCGCAAGCACCTGGGGCAGCTCGTGCACGTGAACCTGATCCCGCTGAACCCGACGCCGGGATCGAAGTGGGACGCGTCGCCGAAGCCGGTGGAGCGGGAGTTCGTGCGGCGCGTGCGTGAGCAGGGTGTCGAGTGCACCGTGCGGGACACGCGTGGGCAGGAGATCGCGGCTGCCTGCGGTCAGCTCGCCGCCGAGGGCTGAAATCGGTCGCCGTAACCGGTGACCTGCCTCTAGCGTTCCCCGCGATGAAACTCGAGGGGGAACGCTGGCGCACGCTCGTCAGCACGGTCAGGCTGGGCAAGGACGAGTACCGCGTGGTGCGACCTGCCCTGCCGTTGCGTCATGCGCCGCTGTACGAGGGGTACATGGGCGTTGAGATCTGCGTGGACAAAGCGGCCGCACGGACGATCGCCATGGCTTGGGCGTTCGCGATGAGGTCACCGCGCACGGTGGTGTACCTGCCTTTGCGAGAGACCGCCTGTGAGTGCCGGAGCAACGACGGGCCCGCGCTGGATCTGGTGCTGTTGCACCACGGCCTCGGGTTCCGGCGGTCGAGGTGGAAGGACGTGCGCGCCAAGCTGCGGGACGCGCGACCGCACACCGTTGTGTGCCAAGGGATGCCGGAAGAACGGCCGGTGCCCCGGTGGACACCGGAGACGCTGCGCGGAGAGATCGCGGAAAGCACCGTGTTCGTCGTGGGGGACAGGCCTGCGTTTCAGGCCGGCGGACGGGCGTTGCGGCAGCTGGTCGAGGACTGCCCGCGGCACATGCACGGGGCTCCCGGCACGCACTGTTGCGCCGAGGTCACCGCCAAGGACCGGCACTGGAACTGGTTGCACGTCGTGTACTGCGATGAGCACCGGGTGAGCACGCGCCGATGAAACTCGAGGGGGAACGCTGGCGCACGCTCGTCAGCACGGTGATGCTGGGCAAGGACGAGTACCGCGTGGTGCGGCCTGCTCAGCCCGTGAAGCACGCACCGCTGTTCGAGTCGTGGGTAGGCGCCGAGTCGTGTGTGGACAAAGCTGCGGCACGGACGATTGCGATGGCTTGGGCGTTCGCGATGAGGTCGCCGCGCACGGTGGTGTACTTGCCGTTGAAGCAGACTGACGCCGAAGAGTGCGCCTGGAGCGACGGCCCGTTCCTGGACCTGGTGCTGATGCACCACAGTCTGGGTTTCCGGCTGTCGAAGTGGAAGGAAGTGCGGGCCAGGCTCGGCCCCGGGCGGCCGCACACCGTCACCTGCCAAGGCTTTGGGGCGGAACCCGACTACGAACGGCTGCACCGCAAGGACAACCGGGACGTGCTGCGCGGGGAGATCTCGGGCGACACCGTGTTCATGGTGGGGAGCGCACCTGCGTTCCACTCGCAGGGACAGGAGTTCCGGAGACTGGTCGAGGACGGCCCTCAGTTCATGCACGAGAATCCGGGCGAGCACTGCTGCGCGGAGATCACCGAAGACCAGCGGCACTGGAAGTGGTTGCACGTGATCTACTGCGAAGAGCATCGCGTACATGCCTGAGGGGACCTCGAAATGGGCGTCTTGTACGACTACTTCGTCGCATCGTCGGACGAACTCGCTGCCGCCGCGATCGACGGCGGGCCGGTGGGGCTGTTTCGGACGGTCGAGACCAAGTCACTCGATCCCGCCGTGGTCATGGGGCAGCTGGAGGAGTTGCTCACCGGCCGCTCCTACGACGACGTCTCCGAGGATCCGCGGTGGGGCGACGCCCTCGTGATGAAGCATGACGGTGAGGTGCTGGTCCTCACCGTCACCGACGGGCTGCGGGACGGGCTTGCCGCGGCCGACGACCTGGCCGGGACGGCGGTGGCCTGGGCGAAGATCGAAGAACTGCAAGGGTTCGATCCCGTTGTGCTGGCCGACTTGCTGCAGCAGCTCCAGGCCCTCGCCGTGGAAGCCGTGAAGAACGGCGAACGGCTCTACTGCTGGGCGTCCCTCTAGGGCTTCACCTCGGTCAGCACGCCGGTCGCCACGTCGAACACGAAGCCGCGCACGGAGTCCTTCACCGGTACGAACGGGTTGCCGACGATGCGCGCGAGAGACTGGCGCACGTCCTCCTCCAGGTCGCCGAAGGCTTCGGCGGCCCAGGAGGGCTTCACGCCGACCTCGTCCTGGATCGAGCGCTTGAACTCGTCGTCGGTGAACGTCAGCATGCCGCAGTCGGTGTGGTGGATGAGGATGATCTCGCGCGTGCCGAGCAGGCGCTGGCTGATGGCGAGCGAACGGATCTCGTCCTCGGTCACGACGCCGCCGGCGTTGCGGATGACGTGTGCTTCGCCCTCCTGAAGACCCAGTACGCGGTACACGTCGATGCGGGCGTCCATGCACGCCAGGACGGCCACGTGCTTGGCCGGTGGCAGGGGGAGCGGGCCGGAGAACTGGGCGGCGTACGTGGCGTTGTTGGCGAGCAGTTCGTCGGTCACCGACATGATTCATGTCCTCTCACCTGGATGTACAGGTGAGCAAACTGTTGTATGCGCATACCTGCAACTGCGCCCGAAGGATGAGAAAGGCCCCCACTCAGACACAAGCGGGGGCCGACACATCTACAGCTGCCAGTTCTGGTTCGCGCCGCCCGTGCACGTCCAGATGTTCAGTCTCGTGCCGTCAGCGGAGGAGTTGCCGGCGGCGTCGAGGCACTTGCCGGACTGCGGATTGCGCAACGTGGTGCCCACGCGCGACCACACCTGGGCGCCGGTTCCGTTGCACGTCCACAGCTGCACGACCGTTCCGTCCGCGACGCCCGAGCCGTTGACGTCCATGCACTTTCCCAAGGCGCGCAACGTGTCCCCGACGCGTGACCACTGCTGGGCGCCGCTGCCGTTGCAGCCCCAGAGCTGGATCGCGGTGCCGTCGGCGGTGCCGGAGTTGCTGATGTCGACGCACTTTCCGCCTGTGCCCACGATCGTGCCGGACCCCGACGAGGTCAGGAACTGGCTGCGCGCCACGTTCCAGTGCGTCGCCAGGTAGGAACCAGAAGCAGGGTTGGTGTGGAAGTAGTCGTCGCCGCCGCAGTCGAGCTGGTTCTCCGGCGCGCCGGGGCAGACGTTCACCAGGCCGCCGGGCGGGTTCGGGATGCCGCCGTCGTTGTAACACATGATGTCCTGGTCGTCCCAGCAGTGACCGAACGCCGTGGAGTGCGGTGCCGAACGCTGCACGGCGCCCAGCGCGTGCAGCAGTTCGTGGCCGCTTGCCTGCCACGTCCAGCAGCCCGTTCCCACTGCGGCGTAAGAAGGTCCGGAGTTGTAGCCGTTGTCGGCGCCGGGACGGTCGTCGCCCGGCGCGCCCCACGCCACGCCGCAGCCGCCGGAGTCGTGCCAGAACAGGTACTTGCGATCGGTGCGGTTGTAGCCGCGAACAGCCAGTTGATCCGCGACAGCCGAAGGGGAAGACATCGCAGCCTGAGGTACGACAACGTTGTCGACCTTCGCGCGACAGTCGGTCTGCGTCACGAAACGCACGTGCCGAACGCCTCCGCCCAGGCGTGAGGCCGCTTCGACGAACGAGTTGTCGATCTGGTCGGCGAACGTCTGGAACTGGGCCACGAGCTGCGGATACCGGTCCGCGGACTGGTCGCCGCGCACGTACACGGCCTGAACGCGCTTCCCGCTCACCCCGTCGCCGTCACACACGACGGACTGGACGGAGAGGGCGGGCGAAGGCTGCCGGAACTCGTCCGGCAGGTCGTCCACGATGGGACTGAACAGGGAAAACGCCGCGAGCAACACGCCAAAAGACATGAGAAAGACCGCCTTCAACGCGATGACAGGGAAGCGGTCTAGACCATCTCGAACGGTAGCGAACCGCGCACGCACTGTCAGCGGACAGAACCGGACAGGAAACCGGCCGACACGACCGTGCGGCTACCATGCGGCCTCGTGGGGGAAGAGACGAGGCTGGTCGCGGGCAGATACGCGACGCTCAGAGAGCTGGGCCGGGGCGGCATGGGGGTCGTCTGGCTCGCCGAGGACCGGGTCATCGGACGGCAGGTCGCGCTCAAGGAGCTGCGGACCACCGAGACCGAGCGGGTGTTGCGGGAGGCCCGCACGGCAGGCCGCCTGAACAGCCCGAACGTCGTCGGCATCTACGACGTCATCGTCGAGCACGGCGCGACGTACCTGGTCATGGAGCTCGTCGAGGCGCCCACGCTCTCCGAGGTCATGACCCGCAGGGCTCTCACCGAGGACGAGGTCGCGGACATCGGTCTGCAGACGCTCAACGCGCTCGAAGCGGCCCACGCGGCGGGCATCGTGCACCGGGACGTCAAGCCCAGCAACATCATGGTGCTGCCCGACGGACGCGTGAAGCTCGCCGACTTCGGCATCGCCCGCGCGATGGACGATCCGGGACTGACCGCGACCGGTGGCATCATGGGCTCGCCCGGCTACATGGCGCCGGAACTGTTCGCGGGCAAGCAACCTTCGCCGGCGAGCGACCTGTGGGCGTTGGGCGCCACCATGTTCCACGCGATCGAGGGCCGCTCGCCGTTCCAGCGCGACACGACCGCGGCCACCATGCACGCGATCATGTACGAGGAGCCGGTCCTGCAACGGACCAGAGGGCCGCTCGCCGACACGATCATGGCGCTGCTCACCCAGGACGACACCCGCCGGCTCACGGCGGCTCAGCTGCGGGAACGACTCAGTGGTGCCACCACCACGGTCAAGCCGCTGACTCCGTCCGAGCAGACCGTCGTCATCGAACCGGTCACCACCTACGTCACGCCGAACACTCCGACGCACGCGGACTGGGACGCGAAACCCAAGTCCCGCAAGAAGATCGGTGTGTTCGCCGGTGCCGCGGCCGTGCTCGTGGTGATCGCGCTCGTCGCCGTGTTCCTCCTCAAACCCGATGCCCAGCAAGGGATCGCCGCCGCGCAGCCGAACATCGGCGCGACGACGACCACGGCCCCGTCGTCCAGCGAGGCGACGAGCAGCAGTTCCGCCGCTCCGAGCAGCAGCCAGGCGTCGAGTTCGGCGCCGTCGAGCACGCCGAAGTCGACTCAGGCGCAGGCCCAGCCCCCGCAGCCGACGACGCAGCCGAAACCGGCGCGCAAGACGGTCGCGATCACCCGCTACATCAAGCAGGGCACGCCCTTCCACTTCAGCGGCGTGCCGGGCGCGGGGCCTCCCGCGGGGTTCACCGCCGAGAACACCGGAGGGCTCGGCAGGCTGCTGGTGAACCAGGAACCGGGCACCAAACCGCTGGTCGCGTGCCGTGTGAAGGGCTCGGGCGACCACATGACGTCGCCGTGGCCGGACTGCGAAGGGCACGACAAGCTCTGGGACCTCGGCTACGTCTTCAACGACAGGCCGGCCGACGTTCCCGCGTTGCAGCTGTACCGCTGCATCTTCGAGGGCGCCCACTTCGACTCGCTCGACCCCCAGTGCGAGGGCCAGAAGACGGAGTGGTCCTACGGCTGGGTCGTCACCGGCTAGTGGCGGGTTCCAGGCCGAGGGGTTCGGAACTGTCGAACGTTTCGCGCGCCTCGGCCACGGACTCGTAGTTCTTCTGCGCCCACAACCGCAGCGCGGCCAGCGGCTCCGTGACGCTGCGTCCGAGTTCGGTCAGCTCGTACTCGACGCGCAACGGCACCGAGGGGTACACCGTGCGCGTGACGAGCCCATCGCGCTCCAACGTGCGCAACGTCTGCGTGAGCATCTTCTGGCTGACGCCCTCCAGCCGGCGCTTGAGCTCGCCGAACCGCTTGGGCCCGTCCTCCAGGTCGCCGATCACCAGCGCCGTCCACTTCGACGCGACCATGTCCAGCAGGTCGCGGCACGGGCACATCTTGAGGTAAACGTCCCTGATCACGGCTAGTTTCTACCAGGTACCTAGTGCACAAGATAGTGCCTAATTGCGAAGAGTGACCAACTCTCCCATGCTGGACAGCATGCGAGCGATCATCCAGAACGAGTTCGGCGGCCCCCTCACCCTCAGCGACGTGCCCAAGCCCGCGCCACTCCCGACGGAGGTCCTGGTCAGGGTGCACGCGGCCGGCGTCAACCCGGTCGACTGGAAGACCCGCGCCGGCAGCGGCATGGCCGGGATGCAGACCTTCCCGTTCATCAACGGCTGGGACGTCTCCGGTGTGGTCGAGGAGGTCGGCTTCGGCGTCACGACCCTCAAGCCCGGCGACGAGGTCTACGGCATGCCGTGGTTCCCGCGCGCCGCGAGCGCCTACGCCGAGTACGTCACCGCGCCGTCCCGCCACTTCGCGAAGAAGCCGACGAGCCTCACCCACGTCGAGGCGGCCGCGTTGCCCCTCGCCGCGCTCACCGCGTGGCAGATCCTCGTCGACACGGCGGACGTGCAGCCGGGGCAGAAGGTGCTGATCACGGCCGCGGGAGGCGGTGTCGGCCACCTCGCGGTCCAGATCGCGAAGGCGCACGGCGCGTACGTCATCGGCACCGCGCGTGAGCCCAAGCACGCGTTCCTGAAGGAGATCGGCGCCGACGAGGTGATCGACTACACGAAGGGCGACTACGCGGGCAACGACGTCGACCTGTTCGTCGACCTGGTCGGCGGCGCGTCACCGGACTCGGTGCGTCCCGGCGGGCTGTTCGTCGGCGTGCCGTCCGGAGTGGACAGGCCGATCCGCGGCGACATCAGGACCAGCCCGATCCTGGTGGAACCCGACCGCGCCGGCCTGCGGGCGATCGCGGCGCTGGTCGAGTCGGGCGAGCTCAAGGTGCACGTCGACGCGACGTTCCCCCTGGAAGACGCCGGAAAAGCACATGCCCTGGGCGAGACGGGCCGCACCCAGGGCAAGATCGTGCTCGAGACGCTCTAGCGGCGCCAGGACGTCCGGCGGCGAGCCGTGTCCCACACCAGGAAGGCGATGATCGAGACGCCGGTGGCGATGAGGAAGATGTTCTCGGTCTTGCCGTGGTGGTTGCCGATCAGCATCAGGAAGCAGAAGCCGGCCGAGAGCCAGCCCGCGATGCGGGTGCCCTTCGGGAACGTGCCGTGCCAGCCCCACTCGTGCGACGGTTCCTCGTGAGGGTCGACGGCAGGACGCTTGTCCAGTTCCGAGGACGTAGCCACGGTTTCCTCCACTGCTCATCCGGATTACGAGGTCATCGTCGCACATGACGGCGAGCACGGAGGTGTGAGGTCGCGCGCGCACGACTGACGAGCGAGGTCGCCCGGGTCTAGGCTCTTCGAGGCCTACCCGTTCGATCTTGCGAAGGCGCCTCGACTTGACCGGCTTCTCTCCCGCCGAGGCCTCCACCCCGGACACGTTCGCCCCCGTCGAGATCGGTCTCCACGGCGTGCGCAAGCGCTTCTCCGACCAGGTGGCGGTCGACGGCGTCTCGCTGAACGTCCACGAGGGCGAGTTCTTCTCGGTGCTCGGCCCGTCCGGCTGCGGCAAGACCACGGTCCTGCGCATGATCGCCGGCTTCGTCGACCCCGACGAGGGCCGCATCGAACTCGACGGCAACGACATGGTGGGCGTCCCTCCCTACCGGAGGGACGTCAACACCGTCTTCCAGTCGTACGCCCTGTTCCCGCACATGTCGGTGTGGGACAACGTCGCCTACGGCCTCAAGCGCAAGAAGATCCGCGGCGACGAGCTGAAGAAACGCGTCGGCGAGCACCTCGAACTGGTGCGGTTGTCACAGTTCGCCAAGCGCAGGCCCACGCAGCTCTCCGGTGGTCAGCAGCAGCGCGTCGCCATCGCCCGTGCGCTCGCCGCAGGTCCACAACTGCTTCTGCTGGACGAGCCGCTCGGCGCCCTTGACGCGAAGCTCCGCAAGGAGTTGCAGATCGAGCTGATGCGCATCCAGCGCGAGGTCGGCACGACGTTCCTCTACGTCACGCACGACCAGGAAGAGGCGCTGGTCCTCTCGCATCGGATCGCTGTCATGAACGCGGGCAGGATCGAGCAGGTCGGCTACCCGGAGGACGTCTACGAACGTCCCGCGACCCGGTTCGTCGCCGGGTTCATCGGCACGTCGAACATCCTCGACGCCGAGGTGTCCGGTGTGGACGGTGAGTTCGCCGCGCTGACGGCTCCTGGCGCCACGAACCTGCGTGCCAAGTTCTCCGGCAAGGTCGGCCACGGCCAGAAGGTCGCCGCGACCGTGCGCCCGGAGAAGGTGCACCTGTTCAACGAGACCGCCGAGCCGCCGACCGGCTGGTGCGTGCTCCAGGGCGTCGTTCAGGACGTCGTCTACACCGGCGTTTCCACGCAGTTCGTGGTCGACACCCCCGGTGGCGTGCTCACGGCGTTCGTGCAGAACGCCCAGCGCATCGACGACGCCGGCGCGCCCGGCCAGACGGTGCGGATGGCCTGGGACCCCGAGTTCACCGTGCTGCTGGAGCAGAAGGATGGCTGAGCACGTCCGGATCGCCCGGCTGTGGGACGTCGACAGCCCTCGGGTGACCCGCCGCACGATGCTGGGCTCGATGGCCTTCTTCGCGCTCGCCGCCTGCGCGGTCGGTCCCGCGCCCACGAACACCGGCGGGCCGAGCGCGGGCAAGGCCGTGAACCTGACCGACGAGCCCAAGCTCAACTTCTACAACTGGACCGACTACATCGCACCGGAGACGTTGCCGGGCTTCACGGCCGTGAGCGGCATCGAGGTCACGTACGACAACTTCTCCACCAACGACGAGATGGAAGCCAAGATCGCGTCCGGCCAGGCGGGCTACGACCTGGTGGTGCCGAGCGACAACTTCCTGCGCCGGTTCCTGCGGTCCGGCCTGCTGCAGCCGCTGGATCACGACGCGATCGGCAACCTGCGCAACCTGGAGCAGCGGTTCGCCGAGGCCGAGTACGACCCCGGCAACAGGTACTCCGTGCCGTGGGCCTGGGGCACAACGGGTCTGGCGTACTCGAAGTCGCAGATCGGCGGCGACGTCACCGGGTTCGACGCCTTCGACCTGCCGGACGCGCAGGGGCGCAGCTCGATCCTCGACGAGGCCCGCGACGGCATGGCGATCGGGCTCCTGAAGCTCGGCCACGACCCGAACACCACGGACGCGAAGCAGATCGACGACGCGGCGAACTTCCTGCTGTCGTTGAAGAAGAAGCTCGGCCAGATCACCTCCGACGTGATCGAACCGCTGACCTCGGGCCAGGTGCGGCTCGCGCAGTCGTACTCCGGTGACGCGTTCCAGGCGCGCGCCGCCAACGACGACATCGGGTACGCCATCCCGACGGAGGGCGGACTGTCCTACGTGGACCTGCTCGTCATCCCGAAGGACGCGCCGCACGCCGCGAACGCGCACCGGTTCATCGACTACGTCCTCGGTGCGGAGGCGGGTGCGGCGCTGTCCAACGCCGTCCGGTACGGCAGCCCCAACGCCGCCGCGAAGCCCTTGATCGACAAGGAACTGCTGAACGACCCGGTGGTCTATCCGCCGGAGGACCAGCTGAAGAAGCTCCCGTTCACCAAGGACCTCGGCGGCGACGCCGAAGCGCTCTACGCCGACGCGTGGACGAAGGTCAAGACCGGCTGACCGGCATGCTCTTCATCCCGCGGATCACCACCGAGTCGCGGAACACCACCGGACCCGTCTGCCGCAGGTCCGGCATCCGGCGGGCCAGCGCGCGGAACGCCACCTCGCCCTCCATGCGCGCGAGCGTCGCACCCAGGCAGTAGTGGATGCCGCTGGAGAACGCGAGGTGTTCCGGCTTGTGCACGCGCATCACGTCGAACTTGTGCGGCTCCGGGTAGACCTCCGGGTCGCGGTTCGCGGCGGCGATCAGCAGCGTCACGACCTCGTCCTTGCCGATCCGGTGGACCTGCTCGTGTGCGATCCGGCTGGTCATGTGCACCGGCGGCGCCCACCGCAACGTCTCCTCGACCACCGCGGACGCCAGTTCCGGGTTGGCCTTGAAGAGCTTCCACTGCGACGGGTGGTCGAGCAGCGCGCGCGTGCCGTTGCCGATCAGGTTCACCGTGGTCTCGAAGCCCGCGACCAGCAGCAACACCAGGGTGCTGAGCATCTCCTGCGGGGTGAGCCTCTTCTCGGCCTCGGCGGCGACCAGAGAACTGATCACGTCGTCACCCGGCGTCCGGCGGCGTTGCGCGATGAGCCGGTCGAACAGTTCGAGCACCTTGTCGTTGGCGTCGGCCATTTCCGCGGTGACGCCGGTGTCGATCGACGCGGCGACGAGCGCGCCGTAGTCGGCGAACTCGGCCGTGTCGGCGTCCGGGATGCCCAGCAGGTCGCTGATCACCGAGATCGGCAGCGGCGCCGCGAAGTCCCCGATCAGGTCGAACTCGTCGCGGTCGAGCAGCGCGTCGGCGACCTTCTCGACGCGCGCCCGGTACTCGTCGATCTTCTTCGGGCTGAACGCCGGCGTCGCGATCCTGCGCAGCCGGGTGTGGTCCGGCGGGTCGAGCTCCAGGAACGACTCGGCCAGCAGGCTGCCGTTGACCGGACGGCTCCCGTCGGAGAACCGCATGCCGAACCGCCGGTCGCGCAGGATCGTGTTGGCCACCGGGTGGCTCGTCGTGACCCAGAGGCCGCCGTCCCCGCTCAGCGACCCGAGTGCGCGCAGCCGCTCGTAGATCGGATGCGGGTCCTCATGTCCGGTCAACTGCTCGAACATCACTTACCCCCTCGAACACCGTGGACAGCACGAACCGGGGAGCGTCCAGCGGCGCGAGACGGCCGTCGCTGATCGCCTCCCAGGCGTTGAAGAGCCCGGCGTAGAGGGTGTTCAGGATCCACCACGCGGGCAGGTCGCGGCGCAGCTTCGTTCCCTGCAGCCGGGCGATCAGGTCGAGCACGGGCCGGTCCATCTCGCGGATGCGGGCCGCCAGCTCCTCGTCGCGGTCGAGGCCGGGGAAGCGGAGCAGGAACTCCACCCGCGGGCCGAGCGCGACCAGGCGCGTCATGAGGTCTTCCAGCGCGTCGTCGCTGTCGAAGTCGACGTGGCACGCCACCGACTCGATCAGGTCCAGCGCGTCGCTCGCGAGGGCGCGGACGAGTGCCGTCCGGGTGGGAAAGCGCTTGTGGAGTGTGGTCCTGCCGACACCTGCCGCCCGCGCCACGTCGCCCAGGGACGCGGTCGGGTCCTTGAGCAGCACGGACGTCGCCGTCTGCAGCAGGTGAACACTCATGTTCACAAACGTACACTGATGTTCACTCGGCTTGGTGGTCGAAATCGGCGAAGCCCATTTCGACCACCAAACGAACTTCGGCTTCTAGGAGTGTCACTGGCAGGATGCTGATCCGTGCTTCGACGCTGGCTGAAGGCCAACGCCCTCCTCGCCCCGACCGGGATCTGGCTGGGGTTCTTCCTGATCGCGCCGCTCGTCGTGGTCGTCGAGTTCAGCTTCGCGACGCGCAACACGGGGGTCGCCCGCGCGGTGCTGCCGTGGACGACGCAGGCGTACCTGACGGCGCTGGACCCGGCGTTCCTGCCGATCTTCGGGCGAACCCTGCTCTACGCCGGCGCCACGACCGTCGCCTGTCTGCTGCTCGGCTTTCCACTGGCGTGGTTCATCGCGCGGCACGGTGGCAGGTACCGCACGGCGTTGCTCGCGGCGGTGCTGATCCCGTTCTGGTCGAGCTACCTCGCGCGGATCTACGCGTGGAAGGCGCTGCTGGACGGCGAAGGGCTCGTGAACACCGTGCTCGGGTGGGTCGGGCTGGACCGCGACGGCGGTTTTCTGCTCACGCATGGAGCGGTGATCCTCGGTCTGACGTACGGCTTTCTGCCGTTCATGGTGCTGCCGCTGTACGTGGCGTGCGAGCGGTTCGACGTCCGGTTGATGGAGGCGTCGTACGACCTCGGGCACGGCCGCGTGTCGACGTTCTTCCGCGTGGTGCTGCCGGGGGTGTTGAGCGGTGTGCTGGCCGGGTCGTTGCTGGTGCTGGTGCCCGCGGCCGGTGACTTCGTGACGCCTAAGCTGCTCGGCGGGGTCGAGCAGTCGACGTTCGGGTCGGTGATCGACGACCAGTTCCGCGGCGGCAACAACTGGCCACTGGGCTCGGCGATGGCCGTGCTGCTGCTCGTGCTGGTGGTGTTCGTGCTCGTGTTGCGCGGGCGGCGTGGGGAGGACGTGCTGTGAACCGTCGTCCGTGGGCGCTCGGTGCTGTCGTGGCCCTGGTCTTCCTGTTCTTGTACGCACCGATCGGGTGGCTCGCCATCGCGTCGTTCAACTCGTCGCGGTCGTTGTCGCGGATCAGCGGGTTCTCGTTGCGGTGGTACGCGGAACTGCTCGACGACACGCGCGTCTTCGCGTCGTTGCAGCTGACCTTGCAACTGGCGCTGGCGTCGGCGGCGATCTCGACGGTGATCGGGACGCTGGCGGCGTTCGGGCTGCGGCGCGCGTTTCCCGGCCGTGGGCTCTGGACGGTGTTGCTGTCACTGCCTTTGGTGGTGCCCGAGGTCGTCATGGGCGTGGCGATGCTGGGGTTCTTCGTGCGGCTCGCCGGGATTCCACTCGGGTTCGGCGCGCTGTTGTTCGCGCACGTGGCGTTCTCGCTGAGCTTCGTGGTCGTGGTGGTGCGGTCACGGGTGTCCGGAATGGACGTTCGGATGGAGGAGGCCGCGGCCGACCTCGGGGCGTCGCCGTTCGTGGCCTTCCGGACCGTGACGCTGCCGCTGGTGGCGCCCGCGGTGGTGGCGGGTGCGGCGTTCGCGTTCCTGCTGTCGTTCGACGACGTGGTGATCTCGTCGTACCTGACCGGGGTCGGATCGACGACGTTGCCGGTGTTCGTCTACGCACAGGCTTCCAAGCGGGGGATCTCGCCGGAGATCGTGGCGCTGTCGACGTTGATGGTGACCGCGACGGCGCTTCTCCTGGTCATCGGCGTGGTGATCGCGTCGTGGCGGGCGCGCAAGGCGGGAGCTGTCGCTCGGCTGGCCTAACTTCTTGCCAGGGCTGTATCTCCGCCTCGGCGCGGACGACTTCTCCAGTGGAGGCCAGTTCCTTGGGGGAGGACGACGTGCCGCAGCTGCACATCCAATTCACTGATCGGGACGTCGCGCAGACGCGGTTGAAGCTGGAAGCCGACCTGCTGTGGGAGATCGTCGGCAGCGCTCAGATGCTGCGACGCGGGGAGTGCGACCTGTCTTTCGGTCCATGGCGCCGACAGGTGCGCGAGCTGGCCGCACGCGACCCGGACCTGCGGATGGCACTGCACACCGTGATGACAGCGGCACCGCACGCGGCTTGTTGCTGGCCGGACGACCTCTCCACGGCCGGGTCCGCCGCGCTTCGTCAGGCATTGCACGTCTACCGCCGGTGCGTGATCGAGCCGCACCTGCCGATCATCGAGGACGGCCTGTGCACCGACGCGGCGGCCAGGATCCACCAGTACCTGCACCGCGGCCCGGAAGGGCTCCTGAGCACGCTCGGGGCCGCCACCCGATGGCATCCGCCCGTGCTGTCCGTCGACCACCCGCACGACCGGGAGCTGGGTCTGCACGGTCGGGGTCTCACCCTGATCCCCTGTTACTTCGCCCCGCGTCACCCGGTCGCCCTGGCGGATCCGCCGGCACTGGTGTTCCCGATCCGGACCGAGTCACGCCTGCTGGCCGGCGGACGCGCGGGCGGTGACCAGCTGACGGCGCTGCTCGGTGCCACCAGGGCGTCGATCCTGAGATCGGTGATCGGCGGGAGCACCACCACCAGGCTGGCGAAGACGGTGGGCGTGGCGCCTGCCACGGTGAGCCATCACACCGGCGTGCTGCGCGAGGCGGGCCTCATCGCGACCGAGCGCGAGGAGAACTTCGCCCGGCACCTGATCACCCCGCTGGGACTGCGGGTGCTGGCCGCCGGTCGATGAGAACGCGGCCGAGGGCCGTCGCGACGAGCATCCACTTCGGACGCTGCCGGACGGCCCTCGGCTGTCATCCGGTCACCAGCAGGTGTTTCCGGTGACCCACTTGTGGGAGCGGATCAGCGCGTTCGGGAAGTTCGGTGCCTCCACGCCTCGCGGGATGTAGTAGGCGACGCTCCCGGTGTAGTTCGCGCCCGGATACAGGCACACCCTGGCGTAGGCCGTGCTGGCCCCGGCGTTCTCGGCCGCCCGCACCTGACGGCTACCCGACCATGAGCACCTGACGTCCCCGCCCTGCCAGTCGGGGTCGGCGGTGCCCCAGCTGCAGCGGCTGCTGCTGCCGTCGCCGACCGGCCACGCGCACATGTTGCCGCTGCCGCACGACAAGGCCTGAGCGGACACGTCCGGCTGCGCCGGCGCACCCACCTCCGCGGGACCGCTCAGGTTGATCTCGGTCGGCGTCGCCGCTGTCGCCGTCCCCAGCAACGACATCAGCGCCAAAGCGGCGGCGAACAGCACACACAACGCTTTTCTCATGTTTCCCCCTGAGATTGATGTGCAGGAGGCGGAGTATGCCGAGACGATCATGGGCCGAACGGGTCCTTCGAACCTCGTCTAAGGGCTTCCAGGCGACGTGGATCAACCGCGGAGTCAACTTTCGTCGCGTGAATTCGATACTCCAGCGTGCCGCGCGGACATGGGACGTCTCGTAGCTTGAGAGCGTGATTACTGCTGTGCGGACCAGGGCCGAGGCGGCGCTCGCCGACACCCTGGCCCGGTTCCGGGCGCTGACGCCGGTGCGGCTCGTCGGCGACCTGCTCGTCATGGTCGGCGCGATCCTGCTGGACCTGTGGCCGGGGCCGTGGGCGGAGACGAGGGTGTCGGGCTGGCTGCTCATCGCCTACGTCGCGGCCTACCTGGTGCTGCTGCCGTTGCGGCACGTGCTGCCGGCGGTGGTGCTGATCGGCGCCGCGGCCCTTCCGTTCGGCGGGCCCGCGTTGATGGTCCTGGTGAGCTACACGGCGGGGCGCCGGATCGAGTCGTGGATCAAGGCGGTGGTGACGACCACGCTCACGTTCGTCGTCGTCGTGCTGCTGTGGGACTGGGATCAGCGCCCGCTCGACATCGAGCCCGTCTACGGGATGCTGATCCTGATCACGATCTTCGGCGTGGGCGTGGCGCTGCCGTTCCTCGTCGGACGGTACCTGGCACAACGCGAGGCGCTGGTGCAGGCCATGCAGGACCGCGAGGCGCGCATGCGCGGCGAGCACAAGATGCTGTCGCGGCAGGTCCGCCTGCGCGAACGCAGTCGCATCGCCCAGGACATGCACGACAGCCTCGGTCATCGCCTGTCGCTGATCTCCGTGCACGCCGGCGCGCTGGCGCTGGACCCGTCGCTGAGGGACAAGCAGCGCGAGGCGATCGGGGTGCTGCGCTCGGCCGCGTTGACCGGCATGGGGGAGCTGCGGTCGATCATCGGCGTGCTGCGGGCCGAGGACGGTCCCGACGACGACCCCGCCACACGGACCGCGGAGTCCATCGACTCGTTGGTGAGCGACGCGCGCAAGGCCGGTGTTCTGGTCAGTCTGGTGCGCGGTGGACAGGCACACCCGTTGCCGTCACGTGTCTCTCACGCCGCCTATCGCGTGGCGCAGGAAGGCCTGACCAACGCCGCCAAGCACGCGCCGGGCGCCGCGGTGCAGGTGACGGTGAAGTACGAGCCGGACGCCCTGGTCGTGGAGGTGCGGAACAACCCGTCGCGCAACGGGTCACCGGTCCAGGAACCGGGCGTCGGACTGATCGGCCTCACCGAACGCGTCCGCGTGGCCGGCGGAATCCTGCACGTCGGCGCGCTGCCGTCCGGCGGCTTCCGGATCGCCGCCGTGCTGCCGTACGAGGAGACACCGCTCCCCGACGAGCCAGAAGACGAGCAGGACGAGACCGAGTCGCCGCGCGGCATCCGCAAGTGGGCGGGCGTCGGCTCGATCGCGGGCGCGTCCCTGGTGCTGACGACCATCATCGGCGGCTTCACCTACCTCGGCGCCCAGCCGGTGACCGAGGTCGTGTCGCAGGAGAACCTCGACCGGATCCAGGAGGGCCAGTCCGAGGCGGACGTGCTCGCGCTGCTCCCGGCCGGGGACGAACCACTGGTGGCGGACGGTGAACGCAAGTCCCAGGCCAGCCCCGAACCGCCCGGCGCGCGCTGCGTCTACCACATCACCGACGAGCAGTCGTACCTCGCGAAGGGCACCCGAGTGGTGCGTTTCTGCTTCCGAGACGGCAAGCTGGTCGAGAAGAAGATCCACGTGCAGAGGACAGGTCAATGATCCGGGTGCTCATCGCCGACGACGAGCCGCTGATGCGCGCCGGCATCAAGGCCATCCTCGGCACCGCCGACGACATCGAACTCGTGGCGGAGGCCGGCGACGGCCGCGAGGCGCTGCAGATCGTCCGCGAGCGCCGAGTCGACGTGGCCGTGCTCGACATCCGCATGCCACGCATGGACGGCCTCGCGTGCGCCAAGGAACTGCGCGTCGTCGCACCGACCGTGCGCGTCGTCATGCTGACGACGTTCGGCGAGGACGACAACATCGTGCGCGCGCTGTCCGACGGTGCCGCCGGCTTCCTGCTGAAGGACTCGGCGCCGGAAGAGCTTCTCCGAGCCGTGCGCGCGGTGCACAACGGCGAGGCCTATTTGTCGCCGATGGTCACCTCACGCGTGGTCGGCATGGTGGCGACCTCCGGGCAGCCGAAGCGGCAGGAGGCCCAGAAGGCCGTCGAAGGGCTGACCGACCGCGAGGTCGAGGTGCTGGCGCTGCTCGGGCAGGGCATGTCGAACGCCGACGTCGGCGCGAAGCTGCACATGTCGGAGGCGACGGTGAAGACGTACGTGTCGCGGTTGCTGGCCAAGCTGGGGCTGACGAACCGGGTGCAGGCGGCTCTGCTGGCGCGGGACGCGGGCATCGCCACCTGACCTACGCGAGTTCGTGCTTCTCGACGAACTCGCCGCTGTCTGCGAAGCAGCGACCAAAAGCAGAGGCCGTTCGGGTGACACCCGAACGGCCTCAAACGTCTGTGCGGCTAAGCGTGACTGCGCCTGCCCGTCACCAGGCGGTAGATGCCCAGCAGGATCAACGATCCGACGATGGCCAGCAGCCAGGTCCTGATCTCGAAGAACGAGCCGAGGTCGGTCTCGAAGAGCGCGGATCCGATGAATCCGCCCAGAATCGCACCCACGATGCCGATCAGCATCGTGATGATGAAACCACCGGGGTCGTTACCAGGCATGATTGCCTTGGCGATGGCGCCTGCCAGCAGACCGAGCACGATCCATCCGAGGATGCCCACGGAGAGTCTCCTTCCAACGACTTGACGCCGATGGAATGCCCTCGAACTGGCGACTTCACACCTTCAAGACCGCTCCGTTATCAAAGTAGCGGGCTGTGCCGGGCTCTCAGGCACTCTCCGGAACAATGAGGAGCGATGAGTACTCCACGCACTGTCCTGATCCTGGGCTCGACCGGCTCTGTCGGCACCCAGGCGCTCGACGTCATCCGGCGCAACCGCGACCGCTTCAAGGTCGTCGGGCTCGGCGCGGGTGGACGTCAGCTCGACCTGCTCAAAGCGCAGGCAGCAGAGTTCGACGTGAAGACAGTCGCCGTGGCCAACGGCGCTGAGGTGCCCGGTGTCAGGACGCTGACCAGCATGGTCGACCTGATCGAGGCGTGTCCCGCGGACGTGGTCCTCAACGGCATGGACGGGTCCAGGGGGCTGGAGCCGTCGCTCAAGGCGCTCGAGACCGGGGCCGTGCTCGCGCTCGCGAACAAGGAGTCGCTCATCGCGGGCGGGGCGCTCGTGCTGAAGGCGGCCAAGCCCGACCAGATCGTGCCGGTCGACTCCGAGCACTCGGCGCTCGCGCAGTGCCTTCGCGGTGGCACCCACGACGAGGTGCACAAGCTGGTGCTCACGGCGTCCGGCGGGCCGTTTCGCGGGAAGACGCGCCAGGAGCTCGAGGCCATCACCGTGCAGCAGGCGATGGCGCACCCGACCTGGTCGATGGGCCAGGTCGTCACGATCAACTCGGCGAACCTGGTCAACAAGGGCCTGGAGCTGATCGAGGCGCACCTGCTGTTCGGGGTCCCCTACGACCGCGTCGACGTCGTGGTGCACCCTCAGTCCATCATCCACTCCATGGTCACCTTCACGGACGGCTCGACGCTCGCGCAGGCGTCGCCTCCGGACATGCGGCTGCCGATCTCACTGGGGCTGGGGTGGCCCGAGCGCGTCGCGGGTGCCGCGGCCGCCTGTACCTTTGACACCGCCACCTCGTGGACGTTCGAACCCCTGGACAGCGTCACGTTCCCGGCGGTCGAGCTCGCGCGGCAGGCAGGCACCACCGGTGGTTGCCTGCCTGCGATCTACAACGCCGCGAACGAGGAGGCACTCGCCTCCTTCGTCGCCGGCAACACGTCGTTCCTGTCGATCGTGGACACCATCGGCCAGGTTCTCGGCGAGGCGAACGAATGGCAGAAGGACCCCGCGGACGTCGCGGAGGTGCTGGCCGCCGAGGACTGGGCACGCGCACGTGCCCGCGAGCTGGTTGGAAGGAACTGAACTTTCCGTGAACACATTCATCAACATCCTCGGGGTGCTGCTGTTCGCGACCGGCATCGCGGTGTCCATCGCGCTGCACGAGTTCGGGCACCTGCTGACCGCGAAGGCCTTCGGCATGAAGGTCACCCGCTACTTCATCGGCTTCGGCCCGAAGCTCTTCTCGTTCCGCAAGGGCGAGACCGAGTACGGCCTGAAGGCGATCCCGGCCGGCGGCTTCTGCGAGATCACCGGCATGACGGCGCTCGACGAGGTGCACCCGGACGACCGCAAGCGCGCCTTCTACAACCAGAAGGTGTGGAAGCGCGTCGTCGTGCTGTCCGCCGGCTCGATCACGCACTTCATCCTCGGTTTCATCATCCTGCTGCTCCTCGCGATGTCGCTGGGCCTGCCGAACAACAAGGACCTGCCGGTTCTCGCCGAGATCACGCCGTGCGTGCAGAACCACACCGTGGGCCTCACCGCGCCGTGCCAGGCGGGCGCCCCGGCCCCGGCCAAGGACGCGGGCCTGCGGCCCGGCGACGAGGTCACGTCCATCGCGGGCAAGCCGATCTCGACGTGGTCGGAGATGCTCAAGATCACCCGTGACCTGAGCGGCCCGACCGAGTTCAAGGTCCTGCGCGACGGCAAGGAGCTGGCGCTCACGGTGAACGTGCCGAAGGTCACCCGCGAGGTGACGGACGGCAAGGGCGGCCGCGAGGTCAAGGAGGTCGGCGCCATCGGCGTCACCTGGCAGCAGAACTTCGAGTACAGCCCGCTCGCGGCGGTCCCGGCGTCGCTGGCGTTCACCGGCGACATGTTCGTGAACACCTGGAAGGGCCTCATGCGCTTCCCGGAGCGCATCCCGGCCGTGGTCAAGGCCATCGGCGGCGGCGAGCGCGACCTCGACACCCCGATCTCCGTCGTCGGTGCGTCCCGCCTCGGTGGTGACGCCGCGGAGCGAGGCCTGTGGGCGTTCTTCATCCTCATGCTGGCGGGCCTGAACTTCTTCGTCGGTGTGTTCAACCTCCTGCCGTTGCTCCCCCTTGACGGTGGTCACATCGCTGTCAACCTCTACGAACGGGTGCGAGACTGGTTGAGGAAGCTGCGCGGGAAGCCCGCCGGCGCCCCGGTCAACTACATGCGCCTGTTGCCGCTCACCTACGTGGTCATCTTCATCGGCGGCGCCATCACGCTGCTGACCGTGACCGCCGACATCGTCAACCCGATCAGGTTGCAATAAGTGATCCACGGAAAGGTGCACAACCCATGAGTGACGGCGTGATGCTCGGAATGCCGGCACTGCCGCCGCCGGTGCTGTCGGAACGTCGCAAGACCAGGCAGCTGATGGTCGGCAACGTCGGTGTCGGCAGCGAGTTCCCCGTCTCAGTCCAGTCCATGACGACCACGTTGACGTCCGACGTCAACGCGACTCTGCAGCAGATCGCGGAGCTGACGGCGTCTGGCTGCGACATCGTGCGCGTCGCCTGCCCGTCGCAGGACGACGCTGACGCTCTGCCCGCGATCGCCAGGAAGTCCCAGATCCCGGTGATCGCCGACATCCACTTCCAGCCGAAGTACGTCTTCGCCGCCATCGAGGCTGGTTGTGCCGCTGTCCGGGTCAACCCGGGCAACATCCGCAAGTTCGACGACCAGGTGAAGGAGATCGCGGCCGCCGCCAAGGACCACGGCACCCCGATCCGGATCGGCGTCAACGCTGGTTCGCTCGACCCCCGCCTGCTGAAGAAGTACGGCAAGGCCACGCCGGAGGCGCTGGCCGAGTCGGCGATGTGGGAGGCGTCCCTCTTCGCCGAGCACGACTTCCACGACATCAAGATCTCCGTCAAGCACAACGACCCCGTCGTCATGGTGCGCGCGTACGAACTGCTGGCCGAGCAGTGCGACTACCCGCTGCACCTGGGCGTCACGGAGGCCGGTCCGGCCTTCCAGGGGACCATCAAGTCGGCCGTCGCGTTCGGCGCGCTGCTGCGCCAGGGCATCGGCGACACCATCCGGGTGTCGCTGTCCGCCCCGCCGGTCGAGGAGATCAAGGTCGGTCACCAGATCCTGCAGTCGCTCAACCTGCGGCCGCGCAAGCTGGAGATCGTCTCCTGCCCGTCCTGCGGTCGCGCGCAGGTGGACGTGTACACGCTCGCAGAGCAGGTCACGGCCGGTCTGGAGGGCATGGAGGTGCCGTTGCGCGTCGCCGTCATGGGCTGCGTCGTGAACGGCCCCGGCGAGGCCCGCGAGGCCGACCTGGGCGTCGCTTCCGGCAACGGCAAGGGCCAGATCTTCGTCAAGGGCAAGGTCATCAAGACCGTGCCCGAGCACGCGATCGTGGAGACCCTCATCGAGGAGGCCATGCGCCTCGCCGAGGAGATGGAACCCGTCGAAGGCGGAACCCCCGCCGTCACCGTCGGCTAGTACCTGAACGACTGAAGGTGAAGGGGGCGTCTCACTTCGCGAGGCGCCCCTTCACCGTGTGTCCAGGCACAGACGCACTGTTGGCTGATGCCACACACACGGGTCATCTGGCACGCTAGATGACGTGCTGAGGCTGGCCGGAGCGCGCGTTCTCGACGAACGCGACCTGATCGATGTGCGCGGGGTCTTCGACAACGACCCCGTAGCCGCCTGCATGGTCGCGGCCAGGGTGGAAGTGGCCGGCCTCGACCCGTGGCGTCTGGGCGGCGAGATGTGGGGCTCGGACTCCCGGCCTCTGCGGGGCCGTGTCGACGGCCTGTGCTTCTCCGGGCCGAACCTGATCCCGCTCAGAGGCAGCGCGTCGGCGATGCGCATGTTCGCGGACCGCGCCCGCCGCAGGGGCCGCATGTGCTCCAGCCTGGTGGGTCCCGCCGAGCAGGTCCTGACGCTCTGGGACGAGTTGCAGCCCGACTGGGGCCCCGCCCGCGAGGTGCGCGGCGACCAGCCGTTGATGGCCCTCTCGTCGAGCCCGAAGATCACTCCGGACCCGCTGGTGCGCCAGGTCCGTCCCAGTGAGATCGGCCGCTACCTGCCGGCCGCGATCTCCATGTTCATCGAAGAGGTCGGCATCGACCCGTGCGCCGAGGACGGCGGTGCGGGCTATCGGGCTCGTGTGTCGGAGCTGATCGCCGCAGGTCGTGCGTTCGCGCGGTTCGAGCACGGCGAGGTCGTGTTCAAGGCCGAGATCGGCGCCATGTCGTCGCGCGTCGGCCAGATCCAGGGCGTCTGGGTGCGTCCGGACCGCCGGGGCGAGGGCATCGGCACGGCCGGAACGGCGGCGGTGGCCGACCGGCTCACCAGGGTCCTCAACCGCACGGCCAGCCTCTACGTGAACGGCTACAACCACGTGGCCCAGGCCGCCTACCGCCGAATCGGTTTCGAACAAGTCGGGCAATACGCCACTGTCCTCTTCTGAACGGGCATACTCGCGCGAGTGCGACTTCTCGCGACGATCACGGTGGTGCTGGTGACGGTGAGCGGCTGTGGGCTGTTCAAGTCGGAACCGGGGGCTCCGGAGATCACCAACGACTTCCTGGCGAAGCTCGCGTCCGGTGACGTGCAGGGTGCCGCAGGGATGACCGACAACCCGAACGACGCCAAGGAGACCCTGGACAAGTTCCGGGGAGCGCTCAAACCGGAAGGCCTGAGCAGCAAGGTCGACCAGATCCGCAAGAACGGCGAGCTGGCGTCGGAGGCGTCCGTCACGCTCGACTGGAACCTCGGCAAGAACCGCCACTGGACGTACTCGACCAAGTTCGACGTGCGCCAGGAAGGCGACACCTGGAAGGTGCACTGGGCGTCGTCGGTGGCGCACCCGAAGCTCGCCCCGCAGCAGTCCGTCAAGCTCGCCGAGCTCACGCCGGACCCGGCGCCGGTGCTCGACCGCGACGGCACGCCGTTGCTCGCACCGGAACGCGTCGTCTCGGTGATGCTCGTCGCGAAGGAGGCCGGTGACGTCGCCGCCGTCTCCAAGTCCCTCGCCGACGCGCTGAACCCGCTCGACAAGGCCATCACCCAGCAGACGATCACCGACGGCGTGGCGAAGACCCCTGAGGGCCAGGCCTACCAGGTGGCGGCGCTGCGCGATCCGGACTACCAGTCCGTGAAGCCGCTGATCTACGAACTGCCCGGCGTGCGGTTCAGCTCGCAGACGTCGTTGCTGGCACCGAGTCGCAACTTCGGCACCCAGGTGCTGCCCGCCGTGCGCAAGCTCGTCGAGAACGACATCGCCGGCAACGCGGGCTTCCGGATCAGCACGGTCGACGCGCAGGGCACCGAGGTCGAGGAACTGCACTCCAAGGCCCCCGAGCCCGCCAAGGCCGTGACCATCGCGCTGTCGCGGGCGATCCAGGCCGCCGCGGAGGACGCCGTCGAGCCGGTCACACAGCCCGCGATCCTCGTGGCCATCCAGCCGTCGACCGGCGACATCCTGGCCGTCGCGCAGAACGACCCGGCCGACGCCCAGGGCGCCCTCGCGCTGACCGGCCGCTTCCCGCCGGGCTCCACGATGAAGGCGGTCTCCGCGCTGGCCGTGCTCCAGTCCGGCAAGGTCAACGCCGACACCCCGGTGCCGTGCCCCGGCAAGACGACCATCGACGGCCGGCGGATCGTGCCGAACTCCAGCGAGTTCGACAAGGGCACGATCCCGCTGCACTCGGCGTTCGCGTTCTCCTGCAACACCACGTTCGCGACGCTCGCCGTCGACATGGCGCCGGAGCTCCTGCCGAACGCCGCCCTGTCGCTCGGCCTCGGCGTCGACTTCGACATCGCGGGCCTCACCACGATCACCGGTTCCGTGCCGCCCGCGACCGACGTCGTGGAACGGGCCGAGGACGCGTTCGGCCAGGGCAAGGTGCTCTCCTCGCCGTTCGGCATGGCGCTGGTCGGGGCGTCCATCGCGAAGGGCTCGATGCCGGTGCCGCAACTGGTGCGCGGCAAGGAGACCAAAGCGGACAAACAGCCCACCGCGCCGCCCATCGCCGCGCTCGACCCGGTGCGCGCGATGATGCGGGAGGTCATCGAGTCGGGCACTGCACCACAACTCAAGCCGTACGGGGACGTGCGCGGCAAGACTGGTACCGCGCAGTTCGGTGACGGCGTGCACTCACACGGGTGGTTCATGGGCTACCGAGGAGATCTCGCGTTCGCGACCTTGGTGCTCAGCGGAGAAACTTCGACTCCAGCCGTGGACGTGGCAGCGAGGTTCCTCAAGGCGGTGCCGTGATGAGCAAGACCAAGGATCTGACCACGCGTGAACGCCTGCTCCGGGCAGGCATCCTGCTGCCCGCGCCGCGGGTGCCGGAGCCGCGGGCGGAGGACCAGGTTCGGGGCAGCACGCGACTGGGCGGCTAATCTGGAGGGCATGCCTGTTCGTGCCCCTCTGCAGCCTGGTGTGCAATCTCCGCGGCGTCAGGTGCCTTCGCGCATCGTGCGTCCCGAGTACGTCGACAAGCCCGCGCCGACGCGCGGCACCGACCCGTGGGTGCAGACGCCGGAGATCATCGAGGCCATGCGGATCGCCGGGCGCCTCGCCGCCCAGGCGCTGCAGGAGGCCGGCAAGGTCGTGGTGCCGGGCGTGACGACGGACGAGATCGACGCCGTGGCGCACGAGTTCTTGTGCGACAACGGCGCGTACCCGTCGACGCTGGGCTACCGCGGCTTCCCGAAGTCGTGCTGCACCTCGCTCAACGAGGTCATCTGTCACGGCATCCCGGACACGACGGTCGTCGAGGACGGCGACATCGTGAACATCGACGTCACCGCGTTCATCGGTGGCGTGCACGGCGACACGAACGCCACGTTCCTCGCGGGCAACGTCTCCGAGGAGGCCAAGCTCCTCGTCGAGCGCACGCACGAGGCGACCATGCGCGCCATCAAGGCCGTGAAGCCCGGCCGTGAGCTCAACGTCGTCGGCCGCGTCATCGAGGCGTACGCGAACCGGTTCAACTACGGCGTCGTGCGTGACTTCACCGGTCACGGCATCGGGCGCACGTTCCACAGCGGGCTCGTGGTCCTGCACTACGACGAGCCGTCGGTGAAGACCGTGCTGGAGCCCGGCATGACGTTCACGATCGAGCCGATGATCACCCTCGGCGACTACGAGGGCGAGATGTGGGACGACGGCTGGACCGTCACCACGAAGGACAAGAGCTGGACCGCTCAGTTCGAGCACACGATCGTCGTGACGGAGACCGGCTCGGAGATCCTCACAGTTTGCTGATCACGGCTTTCAACGCGGCCGCGACAGCCGACGGCGACGTCGCGGCCGCCAGGTGGTGCGACTCCAGGCGCTCCACGGGCCAGCCGAGTTCGGTGGCCTCAGCCGCCGCGGCGTCGTAGAACGGCGACAGCTGCACGTATCCGCACGCCCCGGACCACTCGACGCTCGGGCGCGTCTCCTTCAGGAACTCCCACGGCACCTCGGGTGCCTCGTCGCGCATCTCCTCGCGCAGGCCGGCGGGCACGAGCTTCAGCGGGTCCGAGTCGAACCAGCGGTCCCAGCGCGGCAGCTTGCCGTCCCGCACGGACGCCTTGACCTTGTTCACGAGGGCGGGATCGACGGTCTCGCGCCACGACCTGCCCGGCGTCGGCAGGTCGGAGTCGAGGAACACGAGGCCCGCCACCTCCACTTCGAGGGCGTCGGCGAAGCACGGCAGCAACGGGCCGGCGCCGCTGTGGCCCACGAGCACCAGCGGGCCGCCGACGCCGGAGTCCTCCAGGGCGTCGGAGAAGGCGCCGATCAGCCGCTGGTGCACCGGTGCCTCGTTGATCGTCATCTGCAGGTCGACCAGCAGGACGGCCACCCCGTCGGAGCCCAGTTCGTCGGCGAGCGGGCGCATGCTCGACGGGCCGAGGAACGGGCTGTGCATGAGCACGACGGTGAGCATGGGGGTGATGATGGCAGCATTGGCGTCCATGCGGGGCGCGATGTTGATCTGTGGGACGACCTCGGACGCGGGCAAGAGCGTCCTGGTGGCCGGTCTGTGCCGCTTTCTGGCACGCCAGGGCGTTGACGTCGTGCCGTTCAAGGCCCAGAACATGTCGAACAACTCGTTCGTCACACTCGACGGTGGCGAGATCGGGCGTGCTCAGGCGGTGCAGGCGCGGGCGGCGTTCAAGGAGCCGAGCGTCAGGTTCAACCCGGTGCTGCTGAAGCCGGGCAGTGACCGCACGTCCCAGGTCGTCGTGCTCGGTCAGGCGGTCGGCGAGGTGTCCGCGCTGAGCTACCGCGAACGCAAGCAGCAGCTGCTCGGCACCGTGTTGTCCACTTTGGACGGGCTGCGGCGGGACCACGAGGTCGTCATCTGCGAGGGCGCGGGGTCGCCGGCAGAAATCAACCTGCGCCCCAACGACATCGCGAACATGGGGCTGGCCGTCAACGCGAACCTGCCGGTGCTCGTCGTCGGCGACATCGACCGCGGCGGGGTGTTCGCGCACCTCTTCGGCACGGTCGCGGTGCTGGACGCGGCGGACCAGGCGTTGATCTCCGGCTTCGTCGTCAACAAGTTCCGCGGCGACGCGAGACTGCTCGAACCGGGTCTGCGCCAGCTGAAAGCGCTGACCGGACGGCCGGTGCTGGGCGTGCTGCCGTGGCGCGAGGAACTGTGGCTCGACGCCGAGGATTCGTTGTCCTACAACGCGGACGGCGTGATCGGCAGGCCGCAGCCTCCGGTGAAGGACTGGCTGCGGGTCGCCGTGATCCGGTTGCCGCGCATCTCGAACGCCACCGACGTGGAGGCGCTGGCCTGCGAGCCCGGCGTCTCGGTGCGGTTCGTGACCGAGCCGTCCCGGCTGGCCGACGCGGATCTGGTGGTGCTGCCGGGTTCCAAGGCCACCGTCTCCGACCTCGCGTGGCTCAGGGAAACCGGCCTGGCGCAAGCGATCCAACGCTTCGACGGCCCCGTTCTCGGCATCTGCGGCGGATTCCAGATGCTGTCGAAGCACATCGAGGACGACGTGGAATCCAAGAACGGCACGGTCGACGGACTGGGCCTGCTCGACGTCGACATCCGCTTCCAGCCGCGCAAGACCCTCGCCACACCGTCGGGCACCGCGTGGGACGAACCCGTCACCGGCTACGAGATCCACCACGGCCAGGTCGTCCGCAGCACCGAGGAGCCGTTGATCGGAACGGAAGGCGCCCAGACCGAAAGGATCATCGGCACCCACTGGCACGGCCTGCTGGAGAACGACGCGTTCCGCCGGAGGTTCCTGCGCTGGGCGGCCGAGCGCGCGGGCCGCGACTTCGAACCGGGTGAGGTGAGCTTCCAGGCCGCCCGCGAGGCCCAGTTGGACCTGCTGGGCGACCTGGTGGCAGATCACCTCGACACGAAGGCCGTCATCGACCTGCTGGAACGAGGGGCTCCGGCAGGACTGCTGTTCGTGCCGCCCGGCGCCCCAGCAGCAGCGGAATAGCCAGTCCTGCCAGCACCAGGCCACCGGCCGCCGCCTGCAGCCCGCTCAGGTCCTCGCCGAGGAACGCCCACGCCGAGAGCATCCCGAACACCGGCACCAGCAACGAGAACGGCGCCACGACGGACGACTCGTACTGGCGCAGCAGGAATCCCCAGATGCCGAACCCGAGCAACGTCGAGATCCACGCGACGTACCCGACGGCGGCCGCCCCGCTCCAGTCCAGGCGGCCGAGCGCGCTCATGTCCTCGGTCAGTGCCGACAGCGCGAACAACGGCAGCACCGCCACGGCGCTGACCCACACCATGAACCGCAACGTGTCCGCGGGCCGCGCGTACCGCATCAGCACGTTCGACACGCCCCAGCAGGCCGCCGCCGCGATGATCAGCGCGAACCCGAGCAGCGGCGACGAGAGGCCGTAGTCCCACGCGATCACCCCGATGCCCGCGACGGCCAGGGCGATGCCGGTGATCTGCACGGGCTTCGGCCGCTCGCGCAGCACGATCGCCGCGAACACCGTCGTGAAGATCACCTGGCTCTGCAGCACCAGGCTCGACAGCCCGGACGGCATGCCGGCCTTGAGGCCGATGAACAGGAAGCTGAACTTCGCGACGCCCAGCACCAGTCCGACCGAGATGATCCAGCGCCACGGCACCGACGGCCTGCCGACGAAGAAGAGCGCGGGCACCGCCGCCGCGAGGAACCTCAGCGCGGAGAACAGGATCGGCGGGAACTCGTCCAGGCCGACCTTGAGCACGACGAAGTTGAAGCCCCAGATGGCGGCGACCAGCACAGCGAGCAGGAGGTGACGGGGACTCATGCGACCAAGCTTGCGCGCGCTAACTATTTAGCACCAGTTCCGATTACTAAGCTGATGGGTTTAGCATTGCTACATGCTCGATCTGGGAAGGTTGAAGGCGCTGCACGCCATCGCCGTGCACGGCACGGTCGGCGCCGCCGCGGACGTGCTCGGCTACACGCCGTCCGCCGTCTCGCAGCAGATCGCGAAACTCGAACGCGAAACCCGCACCACGCTGCTGGAACGCAACGGCCGCGGTGTCCGCCTGACCGACGCCGCCCGCCTGCTCGCCGACACCGCCGCCCAGGTCCTCAAGCTGGTCGAGGAGGCGGAGGTGGCGCTGGAGGAACAGCGCGGCGCCGCGATCGGCCGTCTGTGCATCGGCGCCTTCGCCACGGCCTCGCGCGGCCTGCTGCCCGACGTGCTGGTGAGCTTGGCCGAGCAGCACCCGGCCCTGGACGTGCGGCTCACGGAGATCGACCCGCCCTACGCCACCGAGGCCGTCGCCCGCGGTGAGCTCGACCTGGCGATCGTGCACGACTGGGCGAACACGCCACTTCCTGTGCCGGAGTCGCTGTCCCGCCTCTTCATCGGCGACGACGTCGCCGAGGTGCTGATCCCGCACGCGAACCCGTTGTCGCGCAAGGAGTTCCTCGAACCCGTCGACCTGGCCGGCGAGCGGTGGATCTGCCAGACGGAGGGGTCGATCTGCTTCGACTGGCTGGAGCGGACGTTCCACGGCGCGGGCATCGAACCCGTGGTGGCGTACCGGATCAGCGAGTACCGGACGCAGATGGCCTTGCTGGCCAAGGGAATCGGTGTCGCACTGATCCCGCGGCTCGGCAGGGAAGAGGTGCCGGACGGCGTCAAGGCCGTGCCGTTGCGGCCCACGCCCACGCGGCGGCTGTACGCGGTGTGGCGGACCCAGGCTTCGCGCAGGCCCGCCATCACCGCGACCCTCGACGTGATCAGGCAGGTGGTTTAGGGAGCGAGGATCACGTGCGGTTTCTTGGGGGACATCACCTTCAGCACCGCCTTGGCCTCGCGGATGACGCCGGCCATGTCCTTCTTCGTGGTCTTGAAGTACGGCTCGATCGTCAACGTCGCCGCGTCCTTGTTCTCCACCACGTTCCAGGTGCCGCGCAGGAACCCGTCCACGAGGAACGTCGGCGGGAACACGCCGTTGCGCACCGCGCCCCACCGCGACCGCGCGTCCTCGCTCATGATCCGCTTCCGGTCGGCGTGACCCAGCAGCACGTTGTCGAACGCGGGCAACAACCGTGCGGGCGCCGGCACGTCCTCGGACACGATCACGCCGTCCGGCGCGTCCAGCAGCACCTTGCCTTCCTCGTTCTTGTACTCCACCAGATCGAGGTCGGCCGCGTGCGCCTTGAGTCCGATCAACCGCGACCAGGCCTGCATGTCCGCGAGCGTCGCCGGTCCGAACGCCCGCAGATACCGCTTGATCAGCTCCGGTACCGCGGCCTGTTCGGGTAGCTCCCGCCCGAGCCACGAGGCCATCGCGACGTTCTGCGGGACGCCGCCCACGCCCCAGATCCCGCGCGGCGGTACCTGGATCATCGGCACCAGCATCTGCGCCTGCGTGGACATCTCGCGCGCCCTGGCCTCGGGGAAGTGCTCCTCCAGGTGCGCGCCGATCTCCGCGACCGTGCGCGGTTCGGCGTCGATGTACTCGCGCGTGACGCGGGCCAGCTTGTCGAGGTCGATCTCGACGCGGGTGGCGGGCGGCATCACGATCTTCGCCCACTTGTTGAGCTCCGGCTGCAACGCCGTGCGCATCAGGTACACGTCGTTGGCCGAGATCAGGTGCAAAGTTCCGCGCCACAACGTCATCCGCACCAGCGAGCGGTCGATGATGAGTTTGCTCAGCGCGTCGACCTTGTACGGCTTGAGCCGCGTCCACAGCGCGAGGTACGGCGGAATCGGTGCCTGGGCCTGGAGTCCGCCGAGATGTTCGACGGCCTCCACGATCGGCATGGACGTCCGTTCCAGCAGCAGCTGCCGCGCGAGCAGCGTGCGGTTGAGGGTGCGGTTCGAAAGTGTTGTGCTCACAGCGATCCGAAGAACTTCCTGATGTCTTGGACCAGAAGGTCCGGCTCCTCCATCGCGGCGAAGTGACCGCCGCGGTCGAACTCGGTCCAGTGCACGATCGACGGGATCATCTTCTCCGCCAGCGACCGCACCGGCAGGCTCAGGTCGTGCGGGAAGACCGCGACGCCCGTCGGCACCGTCGAAGGCTGCTGCTGACCCCAGGTCGCCGACTGCTCCTTGTACAGCGCCGCCGACGAGCCCGCCGTGCCGGTGAACCAGTAGATCGACACGTTGGTCAGCATCTGGTCGCGGTCCACCGCGTCCTCGGGCGCGCCCTCGTTGTCCGTCCAGTCGTGGAACTTCTCCGCGATCCACGCCAGTTGACCGACGGCCGAGTCCGTCAGCGCGTAGGAGAGCGTGCGCGGCCGGCTGCGCTGCAGGTGCATGTAGCCGGAGAGATCTTTCTGATAGTGGTCGAGCGACTCCAGCGCCCGCAACTCCTCGGGCGAGAGGTCGTTCACGCCCTGCGGCCGGAACGTCTGCAGCATGTTCACGTGCACGCCGATGACCTGCTCGGGGAACACCCGGCCGATCTCCTGCGCGATTCCGGAACCCCAGTCGCCGCCCTGCGTGCCGTAGCGGTCGTAGCCCAGGCCCTCCATCAGCTTCGCGAACGCCCACGCGACGCGCAGGACGTTCCAGCCGGGCTTGCGAACCGTGCCCGAGAAGCCGAAGCCGGGGATCGACGGGATGACGAGGTGGAAGTCCTCGGACAGCGGCCCGATCACGTTCAGGAACTCGACGAACGAGCCGGGCCAGCCGTGGATCAGCAGCAACGGCGTCGCGTCCGGGTTCTGGGAGCGGATGTGCAGGAAGTGGATGCGCTGCCCGCTGATCTCGGTCGTGAACTGCGGGAAGGAGTTGAGCCGCTCTTCCTGCGCGCGCCAGTCGAACCCGTCACGCCAGTACTCGGCCAGCGGGCGCAGGTAGTTCAGCGGGATGCCGTAGGACCAGCCGACGCCCGGCAGGTCCTCCTCGGGCCACCGCACGTTGTCCAGGCGCGAGCGGAGGTCGTCGACGTCGGTCTGCGGGATCTCGATGCGGAACGGCGTGATCTCCATGGCCCCCACGCTATGAGCTCATGCGGACAACCGTTGTCCGCGGTTCAGCAGAACTTCTCGATCAACTCCTCGAAGAAACCGCCCGCCTCGATCGCCGCCTTCTCCTGGTCACCGTCGCGGACCGCGTGCAGCAGCCCGGTGTGCGACACCTGGTCGGTACCAGGCTGGCTGGTGTCGACAGAGGCCGCCACCGAAGCTTTGACGGCCTCGGTCAAGCCCTGGTAGAGCTCGGCTAGAAGCGCGTTGTGCGAGCACTGGACGAGCAGCACGTGGAACGCGGTGTCGTGCTCGATCACCTCTGCCCACTGCTCGGCCTCCATCGCCGTGTCGCGCTTCTGCAGCAACTCGGTGAGGCGCGCCAGCTCGGCGTCCGTGCGGTGCTTCGCGGCCAGGCGCGCGCCCTCCATTTCGAGGGTGCGGCGGACCTGGAGCACCTCCTTCAGCTCCGTCCCGCACATGCGGCGGACCGCGCCGGAGAGCTCGCTGGTCGCGCGGACGAACGTGCCGTCGCCCTGCCGCACCTCCAGCAGTCCGGCGTGGGAAAGCGCGCGCACGGCCTCTCTGACCGTGTTCCGACCCACCCCGAGCGCGGTGACCAGCTCGGGCTCGGGCGGGATGCGCTGCCCGACGGGCCATTCACCAGTCGTGATCGCGCTGCGCATCTGCTCGATCACCTGGTCGACGAGGCCCGCCCGTCGGGTAGTGGCCAACGGCACAGCGTCATCCTTTCATCCGAACATCCTACGTCTGCGATAGTGGTGCCCGTGACGATGAAGCAGACGACTCTTGCCGCACAGACTGCCACCGATCCAGGTCGCAGGGTGACGGTCGTCATTAATCGTCACGTTCCGCTGGTCGGGTCCGCGTTGCTCGCGATCGGGGTCGCCCTCGCTGCCGCGAATCTCCGCCCTGCGGTGACCAGTCTGGCCTCGGTGCTCGGTGATGTCCGCGCCGCCCTTGGGGTTTCGGCCGCTTGGACCAGTGCGCTGACGGCCGTTCCGGCGCTTTGCTTCGGCTTCGCGGCCTTCGCGGCCCCCTGGCTGGGTCGCCGCCTCGGCATGGCTCGTGCGATCGGACTGTCATTGGGGGTGCTCACGCTCGGCCTGGTGCTGCGCGTGATCGACGGTCCGTGGGTCGTGCTGGGCGGCACCTTTATCGCGTGTGCGGGCATCGCGGTGTCCAACGTGCTGATCCCCGTGGTGGTGAAGGCGTCCTTCCCCTCGAAGGTCGGCCTGATCACCGGCGTGTACACGGGAGCGCTCGCCGCTGGTGCGGCTTTGGCCGCGGCGCTGACTCCCCGGCTGGAGGACTGGCTCGGCTCCTGGCGGCCGGCCGTCGGCGCGTGGGCGTTGTTGTCGGCCGGTGCGGTGGTCCTGTGGTTCGCCGCGGCGCGGCACGGTGAGGCGGCGTCCGTGGTGCGGTCGGTCGCGCCGGCCGAGAAGCGGTCGTTGCTGCGCAGCCCGCTGGCGTGGGTGATCACGGTGTTCTTCGGCCTGCAGTCGTTGTTCGCCTACACCGTCATGGGCTGGCTGCCCGCGATGCTCGTCGACTCCGGCGTCGACCGGAACACCGCCGGCATGCTGCTCGCCGGCTCGATGCTGCTGAGCGTTCCGGTGAGCCTGTTCGTACCGCCGATCGCCGCCCGGTTCTCCAGCCAGGCGCCGGTGGTGCTGGCGCTGGGAGTGCTGTCGTTCGGCGGGATTCTGGGCATGCTGGTGGCGCCCGCCGCCGCGCCCGGACTCTGGGTGGTGCTGATCGGGTTCGGCATGGGGATGTTCCCGCTGGCGCTGCTGATCATGTCGCTGCGCACGAAGTCCACTTCGGACACTGCCAGGCTGTCGGCCATGGCGCAGAGCCTCGGCTACCTGATCGCGGCCTCCGGGCCGTTCGCGTTCGGTGTGCTGCGCGAGGCCACCGGCACCTGGACCGTGTCGTTGACGCTGCAGCTGGTGTTGCTGGCCGCGCTGACCGTGCTCGGCATGATCGCCGGGCGTCCCCGGTACGTCTAGCCGATCAGTCGGTCAGTCGGTCAGGAATCGAGAAGCGGCGCGTTCTCGCTGGTCCTAGCGTTACGGCCATGGACATCAGCATTCACACCACGTTCCTCCCGCACACCGACCCCGACGCCTCGCTGGTCTTCTACCGCGACCTGCTCGGCTGGGAGGTCCGCGCCGACGTCGGCCAGGGCACGATGCGGTGGATCACGGTCGCGCCCGTCGGCTCCGGCTCCGCCGTGGTGCTGGAACCGCCGGCCATGGCCGATGGGCTGACAGACGTTCAGCGCACCGCGATCGCCGAGATGATCGAAAACGGCTCGTACGGGTTCATCAACCTGTCCACGCCCGATCTCGAAGCCGCGTTCGACAAGCTCCAGGCCGGTGGCGCGGACGTCGTGCAGGAGCCTGCCGACCAGCCGTGGGGTGTGCGCAACTGCGTGTTCCGCGACCCGGCGGGCAACACCGTCCGGATCCAGCAGGCCTAGTTGGAGACGAACCCGCGGTGCAGCACCGTGAGCTGGTCGGCGAGGTAACGAGCCCACGCCTTCGCCCGATCCCAGTCCGGTGCGGCGCCGCCGAAGCTGATCGGCCCGTGGGCGTTGAGCTTCCGGGCCATGCGCATGACGTCGTTCGGTGCCGGGGCCGTGCCGCGGTGGAACAACCACACGGGCGTGTGTTTGAGGGAAACCTTGTGCCGCCGCACGAACCGATGCGCATCGCGTGTGGCGGCGTCACCCAGAATCACGGCACCGAACCCGTACAGCGTTTCGGCCGCGGTGACCGGGAGCACGATGACTCTCAGCCCGCAGCCCGCGAGTTCGGTGCCGATGATCCGGGCGATCTCGTCGGTGGCGGCGACTTCAGAGGTGTAGGCGACGAGGACTTTGTCTGTCATCGCTGCATCCTGGTCGGAGATCGCCGTTCGCGGCAGCGGCAGAAGTCCTGTCGTTCAAGGACTTCAGTCCAGCGGCAGGTTCAGCAACGCGTTCTCGACCAGTTCCGGCATCGCCGGATGGATCCAGTACTGGCCCTGTGCCATGGACTTCGCGTCCAGACCGAAGCTCATCGCCTGGATCAACGGCTGGATCACCGTCGACGCCTGCGGGCCGATGATGTGCGCGCCGAGGAGCTGTCCGGTGGCCGGGTCCGCGATCAGCTTCGCGAATCCGGTCGTGTCCTCCATCGCCCAGCCGTACGCGATCGATGCGTAGGCCTGGCTCGCGGTGACGTACCGGATGCCCTTTTCCTTGGCCTGTTCCTCGGTGAGCCCGACGCTCGCGATCTGCGGGCTGGAGAACACGGCGGCCGGCACGAAGCGGTGGTCGCTCTTGATCTGCTCGTCCGGGTGTTCCAGGTTGTGCCGGACCACCTTGGCCTCGTGGTTCGCGACGTGCTTGAGCTGGTAGTCCGAGCTGATGTCGCCCAGGGCGTAGATGTGCGGCTGGGTCGTCTTCTGGTACTCGTCCACCTTCACGCGGCCGTCGGCGTGCGTGTCGAGGCCGGCGTTCTGTACCTGCAGCAGGTCGCTGTTGGGCTGCCTGCCCGTCGCGATGAGGAGCTGTTGTGCCTCAACGGTTTCCTCGCCGTTGGGACCCTCCAGGTGGAGCTTCACGCCGGTGGGCGTCTTCTCGGCGCGGGTGGTCTTGCGGTTGAGCAGGACGTTCCACTTCTGCTTCGCGATGTCCGTGAAGCGGGTGGCGACCTCAAGGTCCTCGTGGCGGAGGAGCAGGTTCGAGCGGGCGATCAGCGTGACCTCGACGCCGAAGCTGCTGAAGACGTGGGCGAATTCGGAGGCGATGAAGCCGCTGCCCACGATGACCAGGCTCTCGGGGAGCTCGTCGAGGCGCATGATCGTGTCGCTGGTGTGGAAGCCCGTGGTGTCCAGGTCCGCGATGTCCGGGATGCTCGGGCGGCTGCCTGCCGCTACGACGATCCGGTCCGCGGTGATGGTCTCGCCGGTGCCCGTGTCGATCGTGTGCGCGTCGATGAAGTGTGCGGTGCCTTCGTAGACCGTTACGTTCGCGTTCTCGTTGGCTCGCCAGTTTCGGCCGCCTTCGGCGATCGGGTCGATCCTGTTGAAGATGCGGTCGCGGATTTCTGGCCAGTGGACTGCGTCCAGCGTGGCGTCCACGCCTAGCTTTTTGGCGTTCTGCGGGGCTGCTGCCTGGTCTGCGGTGTGGACGAACATTTTTGTGGGGATGCAGCCCACGTTCAGGCAGGTGCCGCCGAAGGTCCCCTTTTCCAGGATGGCGATCTGCCAGCCTGCCATGGCGTCCGTCGGGATGCTGTTGCCGGAGCCGGTGCCGATGATGACCAGGTCGAAGTGCCTCACGTGTGGATCCAACCATTTTGGGATGGGTCGTGTTCCCTGGTTGGGGGTTACGTGGGGCTTACGGGGGTTGGACGCGGGTTTGTGCCGTGGTCGCCTTGCGGGCGGCCTGTCGCCTTGCGTGCTTCCCCTGGGGGCTCTGCCCCCAGACCCCCGGCAATCTGATCGGGGGAGGGCGCCCTCGGCGGGTTGATGGCACGCCTGTTGCGTTGGGCGGCTGCGCGTTGCTTTGAGGGTTGCGTTGGCGGTGGGGTCCCGTCACGAGCCGAACCAAGAGCGGGCCACATCTGAAGAGGAGGGTCAAGTCGACGAAAAGCGTGTCGACTTGACCCTCCTCTTCAGATGCAGCAAGAGCTGTGGTGCGACTCGTGACGGGACCCCACCGCCCTGACCGCTCGGTAAAGACGGCTCGCCTTCGGCTTCGCGGGCGATCAGGCGTTCGCGCTGCTGTTAGTGCTGGTAGGTCGGGGTGATGATCGCCCTTGCCAGGGTGTGGAAGGCCAGGTTGAAGCTGACGACCGCCGGGGAGGCGTTTTCGTCGACGTCCAGCTTGTCCACGTCCACGGCGTGCACCACGAAGTAGTAGCGGTGCGGGTGGTCGCCCTTGGGTGGGGCGGCGCCGCCGAAGGCTCGGGTGCTGTAGTCGGAGCGGACGTGGAAGGCGTCACCCGGAAGTGTGGCGTCCGAGGTGCCTGCGCCGGTGTCCAATTGAGTGGTGGTGGCCGGGAGGTTCACGGCCACCCAGTGCCAGAAGCCCGAGGGGGTCGGGGCGTCCGGGTCGTAGCAGGTGACTACGAAGCTTCGGGTCTCTTCCGGGAAGCCCGACCAGGAGAGTTGAGGTGAGGTGTTGCCGCCCTCGAAGACCTGGGCGTCGTCGAGCTGTTCGCCGTCGCGCACGTCCGTCGAGGTGACGGTGAAGGTGCCGACCTGCGGGAGCAGCTGGTAGGGGTCGGGAGCGACTGGGCGCTCGAGGCTCATGGGAGTCCTCCTTTTGTGATCACTTCGACCCTATCCCCGTGCAACCATGAGGGCCTGCGCGGCGTCTTTCGCGTGGAGGGGGATTTTTGATGTCGAGGTTGCGGCTTTTTGCTGCGTTTTTACTGGTTGCCGGGGTGGTGGCGTGTGCGGACGCGCCTGATTCCGGGGCTGGTTCGCCGGTGCTGACCACGTCCGTGCCGCCGGTGACGACCACCACGGCCGAGCGGCCCAAGCGGATGTTCGAGCCGCCCTATCCATATGGCACGGTGCAGGCGAAGGCGCCTGCGATCGCTGACGGGATGGTGCCCGTCGTCACGCACGTTCAAACGGACAAGCCGTACGTGTTCATCACGATCGACGACGGGGCCGTGCAGCATCCGAAGGCTCGTGAGCTGATGATCGAGGCCGGGGTGTGGCCGTCGGTCTTCCTGAACACGAAGTACGCCGAGGGGCACAAGGACTACTTCAAGCAGTTGCCCGTCACGGTGCACAGCCACACGTCGAACCATCCGAACCTGCAGGGCAAGGGGTTCGAGTTCCAGAAGAACGAGATCTGCGGCAACGCGGACTTTCTCGCTGGGGATTATGGGAAGCGGCCCACGTTGTTCCGGCCGCCGTTCGGGAACTACGACGCGACTACTCGTCATGCGGCGGCCAGTTGCGGGTTCAAGGCGCTGGTGAACTGGACGGCGGCGGTCAACGACGGGCGCGTGCAGTTTCAGCAGGGGGACAAGCTCAACCGCGGCGACATCGTGCTCATGCACTTCCGCACGACGTTCGTCGAGGACTTCACGGCGTTCCTGAACCGGGCCAAGCAGGACGGGCTGACGCCGGTGCCGCTGGAGGACTTTCTGGGGTAGCGGGCAACCAGGAGGCCCGATCGTGCGTGACCTGCGCGGGCGCCTTTCTGGTGAAGAGGGGGAGAGATGAAGCGAATCGCAGCAGCAGCGCTTGTCGCCGTGGGGATGGCGATGAGCGTCGTGCCTGCCGCGTCGGCGGCTGAGGGGACCGAGTTGACGGCCGTCCGGACCGGGCTGCACGCCGGGTTCGACCGGGTCGTGTTCGACTTCAACGGGCCGCGGCCGAGCGTGACGGAGTACCGGGCGACGTCGCTGGAGCACTGCGCGTCCGGCAAGCCGATCACGGCCAAGGGCGACGAGTTCCTGGTCGTGAGCATGCGGTCCGCGAACGCGCACAACTATCCCGGGCCGCGTGCGTTCGACACGCCTGGGCTGGCGAAGGTCAAGAGCGTCACGAACACGTGCGACTTCGAGGGCCACCTGGACTTCGCGATCGGGTACGCGCCGAAGGGGCTGTCGTACAAGATCACGTTCCTGGACAACCCGACCCGTGTCGTGGTCGACATCAACAACAGCTGACTGGGGAGACGAGTGAAGAAGCGTCTTGGTGCGGTGCTGCTCGCGGTGGCCGCGGTGTTCACGTTCGTTCCGGTTGCGTCGGCGCAGGGGCACGCCGAGCTCACGAACATCCGCACCGGCAAGCACGACGGGTACGAGCGGGTCGTGCTCGACCTGAACGGGCTGCCGAGCAACTCGATGTCCCGGGAGGCGACCGAGGTCTCGAACTGTGCCTCGGGCAATCCGGTTCCGATGGCGGGCAACGAGATCCTGGAGACGATGTTCTTCGGTGCCGCGTCGTACGACGAGAACTTCAACCCCACGTACACCGGTCCGCGCAACTTCGTGCCGCAGGGGCTGACCAATGTGAAGGGCATCGCCTTCACGTGCGACTTCGAGGCGACGATGGGCATCGCGGTCAGCTACGACAACCCGAACTCCTGGCACAAGGTCTTCACGCTGACCAACCCCGACCGGGTCGTCATCGACATCTACTCGTACTGACGCAACTGTGGTCTGGGTCACACGTCTTCAGGGTGTGGGAAGAGCCCTGAGAGGGGGCCGAGATGAACAGACGTCTTGTCGCGGTGCTCGTGGCGGTGCTGGCGGTGTTCACGATCGCGCCGATGGCGTCGGCGCAGAGCACGGCCACGCTGTCGGACATCAGGACCGGGCAGCACAACGGCTTCAGCCGGGTGGTGCTGGACCTGTCCGGGTTGCCGACGGAGTACCGGGTCAGTGAGGTCACCGGCGTGTCGCACTGCGCGTCCGGGAACCCGATCACCGTTGCCGGGCCTGGGATCCAGGAGATCCTGGCGGTCACGTTGATCGGCGCGGCCGCGCACGACGACAACGGGAACCTGACGTACACCGGGTCGCGGAACTTCGCGACGCCTGGCCTGAGCAACATCCGCGGGGTCGCGCTGACGTGCGACTTCGAGGCCACCCTCGGGGTCGCTGTCGGTTACAGCAACCCCTACTCGTGGCACCGGGTGTTCACGCTGACGAGCCCGAACCGGCTCGTCATCGACGTTGGCCTGTAGACACGAAAAAGCCTCGTGGGGGCAGTAGTCGCCGCTACTGCCCCCACGAGGGGTCTAGACGATGAAGCCGTTACGCCGCAACGGTCGTGGCGACGGTCTCCTTCGAGAGCGCGTGCTCCAGCACCTGCGCCACGTCCGAGACGAAGTGCACGGTCAGCTGCTCACGCACCGACTCCGGCACGTCCTCCAGGTCCGGCTCGTTGCGCTGCGGCAGCAGCACGGTCGTGATGCCCGCACGGTGAGCGGCCAGCAGCTTCTGCTTCACGCCACCGATCGGCAGCACCCGGCCGGTCAACGAGATCTCGCCCGTCATCGCCACGTCCGAGCGCACCGGGCGGCCGGACAGCAGTGACGCCAGCGCCGTCGTCATCGTGACGCCCGCGGACGGACCGTCCTTCGGCACGGCACCCGCCGGGACGTGGATGTGCACTCCCCGGTCGGCCAGCGCCGCGGCCCTTTCGTCGTGCGAACGCAGGTACGACAACGCGATCTGCGCGGACTCCTTCATCACGTCGCCCAGCTGGCCGGTCAGCGTGACGCCGGACGCGCCGGTGTCCTTCGGGGCCAGTGAGGCCTCGATGAACAGCACGTCGCCACCGACACCCGTGACCGCCAGGCCCGTTGCCACGCCTGGGACGGAGGTGCGCTCCGCCGATTCCGGCGTGTTCTTCGGGCTGCCGATGTAGGACTTCAGCGACGGCTGGTCGACCGTGATCGGGAACTCCGTCTCGCCCAGTGCCACCTTCGCGGTCGCCTTGCGCAGGATGCGCGCGAGGGCCCGTTCCAGTTGCCGCACACCGGCTTCCCGCGTGTACTCGCTCGCGAGCTGGTGCAGCGCGGGCTTCTCGAACGTGACGTCCTCAGGCGTGAGACCGGCGCGTTCGATCTGGCGCGGCAGCAGGTGGCCGCTGGCGATCGTGACCTTCTCGTCCTCGGTGTAGCCGTCGAGCTGCACGAGTTCCATGCGGTCGAGCAGTGGCGCCGGGATCGTGTCCAGCACGTTCGCGGTCGCGAGGAACACGACGTCCGAGAGGTCGAGCTCGACCTCCAGGTAGTGGTCGCGGAACGTGTGGTTCTGCGCCGGGTCCAGGACTTCGAGCAACGCCGCCGTCGGGTCGCCGCGGTAGTCGGAGCCGACCTTGTCGATCTCGTCGAGCAGCACGACCGGGTTCATCGAACCGGCCTCGCTGATCGCGCGGACGATCCGGCCCGGCAACGCGCCGACGTACGTGCGGCGGTGACCGCGGATCTCGGCCTCGTCCCGGACGCCACCGAGCGCCACGCGGACGAACTTGCGGCCCATCGCCCGTGCCACGGACTCACCGAGCGACGTCTTGCCGACGCCGGGAGGACCCGTCAGCGCGAGCACGGCGCCCGAACGACGTCCGCCCACCACGCCCATGCCGCGGTCGGCACGACGCTTGCGCACGGCCAGGTACTCCGTGATGCGCTGCTTCACGTCGTCGAGGCCCGCGTGGTCGGCGTCGAGGATCTCGCGCGCCGCCTTGATGTCGTAGGAGTCCTCGGTCCGCTCGTTCCACGGGATTTCGAGGACGGTGTCGAGCCACGTCCGGATCCAGCCCACCTCGGGCGACTGCTCGGACGTGCGCTCCAGCTTGTCGACCTCGGCCAGCGCGGCCTTCGCGACCTTCTCCGGCAGGTCCGCCGCCTCGACGCGAGCGCGGTAGTCGTCCTGCTCGGTCGCCGGCTTGCCGTCGAGCTCGGCCAGTTCCTTGCGGATCGCGGCCATCTGCTGGCGCAGCAGGAACTCGCGCTGCTGCTTCTCGACGCCTTCCTTGACGTCCTTCGCGATCGTCTCGTTGACGTCGAGCTCGGTCAGGTGCGCCTGACCCCACTCCACCAGCTTCTCCAACCGGGTGGTGACGTCGCTCGTCTCCAGCAGCCAGATCTTCTGCTGGTCGTCGAGGTAGGAGGCGTAACCCGCGAGGTCGGCCAGCGCCGACGGGTCGCTGATCTGCTGCACCGAGTCGACCATCTGCCACGCGCCGCGCGTCTGCAGGATGTTCGTCACGAGGGCGCGGTACTGCTTCGCGAGCTCGCGGGTCCGGTCGGTGATCGGGGAGTCGTCCGCGATCGTCGCGTTCACCCACAGCGCCGCGCCCGGTCCCGTGGTGCCCGTGCCGATGCGCACGCGCTTGGTGCCGCGCACGACGGCAGCGCGTTCGCCACCGGGCAGGCGGCCGACCTGTTCGATCTCGGCCAGTGTGCCTACTGCTGCGTACTTCCCGTCCAGCCGTGGAACGAGGAGCACTTGATGATTTGCCGCGGTCGTGGCGGCGTCTACGGCCGCACGGGCCTCAGCGCTCGCGTCCGCACCGGAGATGCGGATCGGCACCACCATGCCGGGCAGCACCACGACGTCGTCCAGCGGCAGTACCGGCAGGGCCAGAGTCTCGCCCATCTCGTCACCCTCCAAAGTTGAGTCTGTACCGCTCAACCATCTGGAGTGGGATGGTGTTCCCCTGGCGTGTTCGCTGTCAGCGAGCAGCTGCCCGTAGGCGTCTGACCAGCGCGATCTCGCCGGTCACGCGGGCGAGCGCGGTGCTCGTGGGGCACGCGGCGAGCACGCCCACGGGCTTGCGTCGCAGGTCGAGACGGTCGCCGCCGGGAAATTTCACCGAGCACCGATTGGCCGCCGCGACGAACGGCAGGAGCAGCTCGCCCGCCTCGACCGTACGCCCGCTCAGCACGACAGGGCGGGGCGTCCGGCGGGCGGGAGCGAGGGGAACCGGGGTGTCGAACCGCAGCAGCTCCTCGACGGCGTCCCGCGCGAGCGCCGGTTCGTTCCTGAGCAGCTCGGCCTGGGCCGGATGATCGTGCAGCGCGTGCATCGCGTTCGTGAGGAACGCCTGCGTCGTGGCCAGGGATGTGGCGGCGAACGATTCCACGCCGTGCGCGAGCGTGAACGCCTCGGCCGCAGTGGCTGCAAGCGATTGCGCGAACGTGGCGTCGTCGGCGTCGAGCAACTCGATGGTGCACAGGGTGACCACAGGTCGGACGACCTTCATGGCGTGCGTGATCACCCGTTTGGGTATCGGGTCCGGGCCGCCCGCGTCCAGGCCGAGCACTGTCAGTACGTCGTCGTAACGCGTGATGCACCAGCCACCGATATCGGCGTCGAAGTGCACCGGCGAGCGTTCCCTGAGATGGCGAAACCTCGCGTGGAGCTCAGCGGTGCTGGAGGGCATGTCCTCTCACACGTGACCGAAACCATCCCGGTTCGGATGTGTGGTGGTGGACACCCGTGCGGCGACGACGGAGGATGCGCACGTGATGGAAGAGCTGAAGTGGGTCCCGTCCACGGTCGACGTCACGCGCCCGAGCGTGGCGCGGATGTACGACTACTACCTGGGCGGCTCGCACAACTTCGAAGCCGACCGTGCCGCCGCCAAGCAGGTGGAGCAGATCTTCCCCGGCGTCGCCCAGAGCGCGCAGGCGAACCGCTCGTTCCTGCGCCGGGTCGTCCGCCACCTGATGACGCAGGGCGTCGACCAGTTCCTGGACCTGGGCTCCGGCATCCCGACCGTGGGCAACGTCCACGAGATCGCCCAGCACGACAACCCGGACGCGCGCGTCGTCTACGTCGACTTCGAGCCGGTCGCCGTCTCGCACAGCAACGCCCTGCTGGCCGACAACCCCAACGCGAACGCGATCCTCGCCGACCTGCGCGCGACCTCCACGGTCCTCGCCGGCGCCCGTGAGACGCTCGACTTCTCCCGCCCGGTCGGTGTGCTGGTCATCGCCGCGCTGCACTTCGTCTCGGACACCGACAGCCCGTACGAGGCCATCGCCGAGTACATGGCCGACCTGCCGGCCGGCTCGTACCTCGCCATCACCCACGCCACCTGGGACACGCTGTCCGAGGAGGAACTCGCCGAGGCCCGCGAGGTCGCCAAGATCTACAGCAACTCGGACAACAAGCTCACCATGCGCACGCACGCCGAGGTGACGCGGTTCTTCGACGGCATGGAGATGCTGGAGCCGGGCGTCGTCGCGGTCAACGACTGGCGCCCAGACTCCTTCGACGAGGCCCACGTGGGCATCTACGGCGCTGTCGGCCGCAAGCCCTGAAGCAGCCTGTCCCTGATCTCGTTCGTCTCGCGGTCGGTGAGGGTGCGTTCCGGCGCCCTCATCGTCACGCGGATGAGCACGTTCTTCTGCCCGCGCTTGGTTTCCAGCCTCTGCTGAACGTGCGGCGGTAGTTGTTCCGACGGCGTCTCGCTGAGGATCTCGATCTCCTCGACGACGTCCTCCGGCACGAGCGCGCGGATCCGGTCGCCCAGGGTTTCGGCGTCCTCCTCGTCGTTCGCGATGATCGAGACGTCCCTGATCGCGGCCGGGTGCCGGGAGATCGGCCGGTACTCGGTGAGGTCCAGCATCTGCGTGCTGATGCGCGGGTGGGGGTTGCGCAGCAGGCGGATGTCCGGGATTCCCTTGCGCAGCATCAGGATCCGGTCCAGGCCGAGACCCATCGCGAGACCGTGCGGGTGGTGTTTGACGACGTGCCGCGCGGCCCTGCCGCATTCGGCTATTTCGACCCACTCGCCGTCGTGCTCGACGTCGATCTGCTTGCCGTGCGTGGTGTACGGGTGCTGGGCGTCGATCGTGCGATAACGCTTGCCGGGCAACAGGGTTGTGACGACCGTGTGGATGAGGTCTTCGAGCGGTTCCTCGGCGTTGCTGATCCGCCAGACGTCCAGCTGGTGCGGCGTGCCGGTGTGCAGGCGGTCGACCGTGTCACGGCGGTAGACCAGGCCGGGGCAGAGCAACGTCACGTCCGGCGTCGCGTTCTTGAGCGCCGGCGGGATCATCGCCGTGGTGTGGCTGCGCAGCATGCACGTCTCGCTGACGTACCTGGTGTAGCGGGCGTCCCGGGTGATCGCGTCCCTCGGATAGCCGAGGTGTTCGTAGTTGTGCTCCACCGGGACGAGCGGGTGGTGGCGGACTTCCCGCGGGTTGTCCAGCGCTTGCCTGAGGTCGGCGATGAGGAGTTGCATCGCGTGCGGGCCCTGCGCGGGATCGGTGAGATCGCGGACGTTCAGGGCTTGCACGAGTTCTTCGGTGCGGTACATGGGGTTTCCCGTTCTCCGGTCTGGGTTCCTGACTGCGGAGTCCCCCGACCGACGGGTCTTTCAGGCGCGCGCCACCCACGCAGGTCGGGGGCGGCTAAATCGACGCGTCATGGATTCAAGGCTAGTGGCGCGGTCAAGGCGATAGCGCCGATCGGGTGACGGGATCGTCAACCTGGTAACGCGTGGTGATTGGTCTCCGAAGCACTGTGCAGCCGGCTGCTCCTGCCCACACGACCTCCTCCGCAAAGGCGAAATCCATGACCGAACCGACTCAGGGGCCTATCGGACAGCCACCTGCAGGGCAGCCGCAACCGTTCCAGTGGCAGCCGCAGCCGGATGTACCCGCAGCTGGCGCATCCGTGCAAAGTCCTTTGCCGCCTAGCAAAAAACCGCATGCTGTCGTCTGGCTGGCAGCAGGCATGGCGGTGCTGCTGATCGGCGCGGTGGCGTTGGCGGGCCGATCAGCGAGGCAACACACGACCGCTGCTGGAGCGAGTTCGTCGGCTGTCACCACGACCACGAGAACAACCACGACGACTACGACGACGACCACCACCACCCGACCGAAGTTGCCACCCTCCGTGTTCAAAGGCTCTGGCGACGACGTGATCACGCTCGACCGGCCCGTGGGCTTGAAGGTCGTCAAGTTCGAGTGTCCCGCGTGCACGCGCAACACCGTTCTGAAGTCCGATGGCTTCGATTCCCTGCTGGTGAACGAGATCGGTGCGTACAGCGGTCAGATGTGGATGGACATCCGCGACGGCAGCCGTACGAACACTTTGACGGTCAGTGCGACCGGCGCTTGGACACTGACCGTTGGTGACCTCGACATGGCGACCGTGGCGACCGGGCCGTTGGCAGGCAACGGCGACAGCGTCGTCCTGTACACGGGGAGTTCGAACAAGGCGAAGATCACCAACGCTGGAGCGAGCAACTTCACCGTGCACGTCGTGCCGCTCGCGACCAGCACGATCAACCTGGCGGTCAACCACATCGGTGGCTACGAAGGCACCGTGCCGTTCAACGGACCTGCGTTGGTGCAGATCTCGTCGACCGGTGCCTGGACGATCACGCCGTCCTGATCGCGCCTACTCGGGTGGCGTCAGCCGCAAATCCGGATCCACCGGCGGCACCCCGTCGAACGGCCCGTCGTCCTTGAGCCGCCCGACGTGGTCCAGCGCGACCTCGATCCCGTCCCGGAACGGATCGCCGTCGGCCGGGGGAGTGCGGAACCAGTCGTGCAGTTCGGCCGGGATCTCGAACCGCCGCAGCAACTCCTCGTACAGCGCGTCGCGGTCGGCTGCCTGCTCGCCGAGCTCCTTGTATTCGCGCAACGCCATGCGCAGCCGGATCCAGCGGTAGCGGTCGGTGTTGCGCTGCTGCTGGAACCGCTCGCGCAGCATGTCGCCGGCCTGCTGCCCGCGCAACGCCAGACGCTTGATCGTGGCGGGCGGCATGAACAGGTTCGAGCCGCCCTCGTCGTCGGACTGCCGCACGTGCGCGATGCGGCCGCGGTAGCCGGGGAGCGCGGACTGCATGGTGTCGCGCCAGTCCAGGAACGTGTCCAGGATGGACACCAGGAACCGCGGCACGGAGCCGATCGACGAGTAGGGGGTGCCGGAGGCCGACGCGTCCTGCTCCGGCAGCCACACGTCGGTCTTGTCGCCGTTCGGGTAGGGCTGGATGGTCAGGCCGAACGTGGGCCAGCGCGGCAGCAGCGCGTCGAAGAAGTGGATCGGGAAGTTGCTGGTGATGCCGCCGTCGGAGAACCAGTGCACGCGCCCGTCCCGGCACAGCGGCACGGCGGCGATCAGGCCGGGGAACGACAGCGACATCCGCACGGCGAGCACGACCGGCAGCTGGTCGCGAGGAGGCAGTTCCCGCAACGGCGTGTACCCGTGCAGCGGGCACTTGGCGTCTGTCTCGCGCCCGTTGAGCTGCTCGACCACCCGCTGCGGCAACACGTAGCCGAGGCACTCCTCGCAGTACTGCCACTCTTCCTTGAACGGCAACCGGTACGGCCGTCCCTCGGACAGATCCGTCGTCATCAGCACGAGGTTGATGTCGCCGAGGTCCCCAAACGTCACCGCGTCGGACGTGCCCGCGAGGTCGTCCAGCCGGTCGGCGATCCAGTCGGCCAGCGGCGGCACGCCCGTCGACTTCGGCACCCCGGCCAGCCGATCGAGCCATGACGGCGTGAAGTCACCGGTGCCGGGTACGAGTCCGAAGTGGATGGACGTCGCGTTGGCCTTCAGGAACCGTTGCATCGCATACCCGTACGTGACGATCAACGCGCTGACGGCCGCGAGCGACAGCACCAGCCACACGAGCAGCACGATCGCCGCCGTCGCGTAGTGCCGCGAGAACGCCAGCCCCAGCACGAGTGGCACCGCCGCGAACACCCAGGCAGGCCAAGGCAAACTCGACCGCAACGGCCACAGCACCATCACCAGGCACGCCAGCGCCAGCACGGCGACCAGTGCCGCGATCCAGCCGGGATACGCCGAGGGCGCGAGCCACGCCGAGAACAGCACAGGCCCGCCCAGCCACAACAACGCCATCAGCGCCAGCACCGATTTGGCGCGCAACCCGACCGCACCCAGCAACGCGAAGAACAGGCACGAGATCGCGCTACGCCCAGTCGTCTCGCGCTTCTGCATGGACGCGATGACGATCCGGTACAGCGCACGGGTCTTCTCGGCGGGCTGGAACAGCTGAGCCATCCGCCACCGCTCCGCACCCGACCCGGACGTGAACCAGTCGATCAGCCCGGCCAGCTTCTCGAAACCACCGGAGGCCCGGCCACGTTCGGCCGCCGCCGTGAACCCCGCGGCGATCGCACCGGCGGACGCGCCACCGATCTGCTTGAACTCGTAGTGGCGGGCCAGCGAGGCGACCGCGAGGGGGTACACGACACCGCTGGTCGTGCCGCCCCGCATGGTCAGGTCGCAGTAGCGGTCGTACTCCATGTGCCCATGATCGCGCGATCAGCGCCGGTCGTCGCGAAATTTCACTCGGACGCCATTCGGCCGATCCCCGCTCGTGACCACTGCTTGGATGTCGGCATGACCGCGTACGACGTCGCTCGTCTCCTGCCCTCCATTCCGGAACTGCGTGCGCTGTGCCGTGCGCTGGCCGCGCTGGACGTCGTGCTGAGCCCCGACAGCGAGGACCGCCACCACCACTACAGCACCGCTTGGGCGCCTGGTGAGGAATTGGCGTCGATGCGGGACGGTGCGGGCAACGAGTACGACATCGTGTTCACGGCCGCGGGAGCGTACGTGCGAGGGTTCGACCACGAGTCACCGATGAGTCCTTACGCCACCGATGACGACGAGCCGTGGCCCGGTGTTCTCGACACCGTGCCCGACGTGTTCCGGAAGTGCGTGGAGGAACCGGCGTTCTCCGATGAGTTCGACATGCCGTACCTCACCGTGTGCCTGTGGCGTGAGCACGGCGACACCGCCTGGCGGCACGGAGACATCGCCTTCCCCGATGGAGGTGATGACGGCGCCGCCTGGCTGTTCGCCCTGCTGACCGACGGCACGCCCGAGGCGTTCCAGGACTGGGCGCAGGACTACTACGAGATGCCGGTCGACCTCGGCGCGGTGCGGCACTTCTACGCCGGGCTGCCGCTGACCGCGGACGTCGTGACCGCGCTCAACCCCGCCACCACCCTGGCCGCCGTTACCGATCCGGTCGTCGCCGCCGGGTACCCGGTCTGACGTTCAGTCGGACGCCGACTCGATCGGGAGCCGTTCCGCCGCCAGCCACCACGAGATCACGTCCTGCGCCACCTCGGCCACGGGCTGGTCGGCGTCGACCACGAAGTCCTCGATCCACGACGCCGCGAAGAGCATCTCGAGCTCCTCGGCGCGATTCAGGTGCCAGCGCAGGTCCGCCCCGTCGTGGTGCCGTCGCACGAGCCGTTGGTGGAGGACGGACAGGTCCGCCTTCAACCGGCAGACGTTGAGCTTCGCGCCGATCACTTCGGCGTACCGCTCACGGTCTGCCCTGCTCTCCACCACGCCCGCGAGCACGACGCGGTGCACCCCGGCGGCGACGTAGTTGCGCACGACGGCTTCGAGGTTCCGCAGCTGCAGCTCGAAGTGGAACGGGTCGTCCGCCGGCGCGGGCCAGCAGGACGACAGCCAGTCGAGGTCGATCAGCGCGTGTGGGACCTTGGCCTCGGCCAGCCGGTCGCCGACCGCTTCGGCGACCGTCGTCTTGCCCACCCCGACGGGACCGGTGATCAGCAGTGCCTTCACGGGGCGATCTCCGCCAGCTCGGCCGGTGTGCCCGCCATGATCACGCGGACGTGCTCGGTCACCTTCTCCACCGGCCAGTCCCACCACGCGATGCGTTCCAGCAGCTCGACGTCCGAGTCGCTGTACCGCCTCCGCAGCAACCCGGCCGGATTGCCGCCCACGATGCCGTACGCCGGCACGTCCGACACGACGACGGAACCGGCGGCGATGATCGCGCCGTTGCCGATGCTCACGCCCGGCATGATCAGGGCGTTGTAGCCGATCCAGACGTCGTTGCCCACCACCGTGTCGCCGCGGCTCGGCGCGCCGAGAGCGATGTCGAGCGTCTTCTCGCCCCAGACGCCGCCGAAGATCGTGAACGGGAACGTCGACACGCCCGCCATGCTGTGGTTGGCACCGGACATGATGAACCGCACGCCTTCGGCCAGAGCGCAGTAACGGCCGATGACGAGCTTCTCGGCGCCGAAGTTGTAGAGGACGTTGCGCTGCTCGAACTCCGTGGCGTGGTGCGGGTCGTCGTAGTAGGTGTACTCACCGATCTCGATCTGCGGGTTCTTCACCAACGGCTTGAGCAGCACCGTGCGCGCATAGTCCGGCAACGGATACAGGTTGTCGGGCGAGGGGATGGTCACGGTGCTCCGATCGCTTCTTCGCTGAACTGAGTGCGGTACAGCTTGGCGTAGTGGCCTTCCATGGCCAGCAACGCTTCATGCGTACCACGCTCGACGATCTGACCGGCATCGACGACGAGGATCTGGTCGGCGGCCCGGATGGTCGACAACCGGTGCGCGATCACCAGCGACGTCCGGCCCGCGAGCGCCTCGACCAGCGCCTCCTGCACGGCGGCCTCCGAGCGCGAGTCCAGGTGCGCGGTCGCCTCGTCCAGGATCACCACGCGGGGCTTGGCCAGCAGCAACCGGGCGATGGTCAGCCGTTGCCGTTCGCCACCGGACAGGCGGTAGCCGCGTTCGCCGACCACGGTGTCCAGCTGGTCCGGCAACGACGCCACCAGGTCCGCGAGCCGTGCGCGGGTCAGCGCGTCCCAGATCTCCTCGTCGGTGGCCGACGGAGCCGCGAGGCGCAGGTTCGCGCCGATCGACTCGTGGAACAGGTGCCCGTCCTGCGTCACCATGCCGACGGTCTCGCGGATCGACTCGAACGACAGGTCACGAACGTCCACACCGGACAGCCGGACGGCGCCGGAGTCCGCGTCGTACAGGCGGGGCAGCAGCGACGCGATCGTCGACTTGCCCGCACCCGACGCGCCGACCAGTGCGATCAGCGAACCGGGCTCGGCGACGAACGACACGCCGCCGAGGATCACCTCGCCGCCACGGGTGTCGAGCGACGCCACCTCCTCCAGCGACGCCAGCGAGACCTTGTCCGCGGACGGGTAGGCGAACTTCACGTCCGCGAACTCGACGCGCACCGGACCATCGGGAACGACGACCGGCTCAGGCTTCTCCTTGATCAACGGCGGCAGGTCCAGCACCTCGAAGACCCGCTCGAACGACACCAGCGCCGTCATCACGTCCACCCGCGCGCCGGCCAACGCCGTCAACGGCGCGTACAGACGAGTCAGCAGCAGCGCCAGCGTCACGATCGTGCCCGGCGCCATCTCCCCGGCGAACACGAAGTACCCGCCCAGCCCGTAGACCAGCGCCAACGCCAGCGAGGACACCAGCGTCAACGCCACGAGGAACAGCCACTGCGCCACCGCCGTCCGCACACCGATGTCGCGCACGCGCCGTGCCCGCGATCCGAACTCGGCGCTCTCGATGGAAGGCCGGCCGAACAGCTTGATCAAGGTGGCACCCGGCGCGGAGAACCGCTCGGTCATCTGCGTCGTCATCGCCGAGTCCAGGTTCGCGGCCTCGCGGTGCATGGACGCCAAACGCTTGCCCATCCGCCGCGCCGGCAGCAGGAAGATCGGCAGCAGCACCATCGCGAGCACCGTGACCTGCCACGACAGCGTCAGCATCACGATCAGGGTCAGAACCAGGGCGATCACGTTCGTGACGACACCGGAGATCGTCTCGGAGAACGCCCGCTGCGCCGCGATCACGTCGTTGTTCAGCCGCGACACCAGTGCACCGGTGCGCGTGCGGGTGAAGAACGCGATCGGCATCCGTTGCACGTGGTCGAAGACGGCCTGTCGCAGCCGCAGGATCAGGTCCTCGCCGACGCGCGACGACTGCCACCGCTCGGCCAGCGAGAACCCGGCCTCCAGCACCGCCACCCCGGCGATCGCCAGCGCGAGCCACACGACCAGACCGAAGTCGCGGCCGCCGATGATGGTGTCGACGACGCGTCCTGCGAGCACCGGCGAGGCCACCGCGAGCACCGCCGCGACCGAGGAAGTGGCCAGAAGTCCGTACACGGCACGCCGTTGCGGATGGGCGAACCGGGCGACACGCTTCAACGTCGCCCGGCTCACGCGACGGCTTTTCTCGTCCTGCATCGCGCTTTCGAGCGCGTACCAGGCGTTGAAGTCGATGTTCATGACGACCAGTCTCGAACCTCGACCTACAACGAGGTCAAGCCGTTTTCAGGAACTCGTCCACCTCGGCGAGCGCCGCCGCACGCACTGGCTCAGGCGACAGGAACAGGTCGTGCATGCCGGCCTTGATCTCCACGACCCTGACCGATGATCCGATCTTCGGACCCCACTTGCGCATTCCCTCGACGTCGAGCACGGCGTCCGCCTTCGAGACGTCCTCGCTCCACTCGCGAGCGTTCAACATGCTCTTGTCGGAGTGCAGCACCAGCACCGGGACCCGCACGTCCAGTCCGTTGTGGACCTTCTCCTGCGCCAGCAGCACCGCCCGGATCCACCCGGCCAGCACCGGGAAACCGGCCAAGGGCTTCCACTTCAGGTCGAAGTCCCACTCGCCGTTGCGCGAGTTGTGGATCGCGGCCCCGTACGCCTCGCCGAGGTTCGCGCGGATCTTCACCTTCGGTGCGATCCCGCCGATCAGTTTCACGACCTGCCGCATGAACGGCGGCTCGACGACGTCCAGCCACGGGCTGTTGAGCACCAACGCGTCGATCAGGTCGCTGGAGCGTCGTTCGTGCGCCCACAACGAGGTGGTGAGGCCGCCGGTCGAGTGCCCCATCAGCACCACACGCGAATGCTCTTCACGAATGACGGCGATCGCGGCGTCGATCTCCTCGAAGTACACGGCCATGTCGGTCGTGTAGTTCGGCACCTCGCCATCGCGCAGCGACCGACCGTATCCGCGCAGGTCAACGGCGTAGAAGTCATAGCCCTGGGCCGTGTAGTGCGCGGCCACGTGCTCCTGGAAGAAGTAGTCCGCGAAACCGTGCACGTAGAGGACCGCCCCACGGTCGTTGGCGACCGCACGGCGGCGGACCAGAGTCGCTGAGGCCCCGCCGCGCAACGGCAGAACTGTGGTGTCTTCGTCGCTGCTCACCGCGCAAGTTTGCAACGGTCCAGTCGTGATTCCGTGCACCCTTGTCCGGATCGTGTCTAACCTGGGGGAGTGACGGGGGATATTGAGCAATCATCGAGGGTGCGGTTCCCGGGCATCAGCCCACGCGCCTATGAGCATCCTGCCGACCGAGGCGCCCTCGCGGTGCTGAGGGCGGTGCCCGCCGTGGCACCGATCCTCAAGGCGGTCGCCGGAGCCTTTACCGAGCGGGGTGAGCGCCTGCTTCAGGTGGCGTCCTCCGTCCGGGTGGGCCCCAAGCAGTACCCGACGCTCGACCGCATCCGCAACGAGGTGGCGGCGACGTTCGACCTCGCCGAGGTGCCCGAGCTCTTCGTCGAGCGCAACGCGCAGGCGTACGGCTACACCTACGGCATCGACAAGCCGTTCATCGTGATCAGCACCGGCTCGGTCGACCTGCTCGACAACGAGTCGCTGCGCTTCCTGATCGGTCACGAGATGGGCCACGCGATGTCGGGCCACGCGCTCTACAACACGTTGCTGCGCAGGCTGGTCGACCTCACGACGTCGTTCGCGTGGGTGCCCGCGGGTGCGATCGCCATGCGCGCGGTCATCGCGGCGCTGCGCGAGTGGCAGCGCAAGACCGAACTGTCCTGCGACCGGGCGGGCCTGCTGGCCTGTCAGGACCCGCAGGCCGCGCTGCGCACGCACCTCGCGCTCGCGGGTGACCTCGGTCAGCAGGTCGACATCGCGTCGTTCCTCGCCCAGGCCAAGGAGTACGAGGAGGTCGAGGACATTCGCGACAGCATCCTCAAGCTCCTGCACACCGAGACCCGCACGCATCCGCTGGTCGTGGTGCGGGCCGCCGAACTGCAACGCTGGTCGGCGAGCGAGGAGTACCGCGAGATCCTGACCGGCACGTACGCGCGCCGTGAGGACGACAGGCCGACGACGAACCTCGGCGACGACATCAAGTCCGCCGCCCGGTCCTACAAGGACTCCATGAGCAACTCCGCCGACCCGTTGATCAAGACGATCAACGACATCGGCGAGTCGGTCATGGGCGCGGCAGGCAGGGTCTGGAGCAAGGTTGCTCCGAACGGCCCAGCGGAGTAGCTACCATCTGGAGTCATGAGACGACTCCTGGTGCTGGTTCTCTCCGCATTGCTCGCCTCAACGGGCACCGCCGCCGCCAACGAGCAGGTCGTTGGCGGTGAGCGGGCGTCCATCGAGGCCAACCCGTGGGCCGTCTACCTCGTCGACGACCGCGGTGGCCAGTTCTGCGGTGGCACGATCGTCGCGCCCGCGAAGGTGCTCACCGCGGCCCACTGCGCGCTCGGCCGCTCGCCGAGCGAGCTGAAGGTCGTCGCGGGCCGCGAGGACAAGCAGGACCGCACGGCCGGGGTGACGGCGACCGTCACGAAGATCTGGATCCACAAGCAGTACGTCTCCGCGGACGAGGGCGAGGACGTGGCCGTCCTGACCCTGAAGGACGCGCTGCCGTACCGGCCGCTACCACTGGCCGAACTGTCCGATCGGGTGCTCTACCAGCCAGGAACGCAGCTGCGCGCGCTCGGCTGGGGGCGCACGGCGGAGAACGGCAAGACGTCCCGCTACCTCATGCAGGCCACCGTGCCGGTGCTGCCGGACGACTTCTGCGTCGACACCTACCCGCAGTTCGTGAAGGCGGACATGTTCTGCGCGGGCTACGAGGGCGGCAAGGTCGACACCTGCCAGGGCGACTCGGGCGGCCCGATCGTGGTGGACGGCAAGCTCGTCGGCGTCACGTCGTGGGGCGAGGGCTGCGCGCGCAAGAACAAGCCCGGCGTGTACGTCCGGATCTCCCGCTACGCCAAGGATCTTCACTCGGTCGTGGATGCTTCGCCGCCTGGGGTTGTCGACCCGTAGGCCGCTGGGCTCTGCTGGTCCACATGCGACTGCCGGCGGTTCTGCTCCTGCTCGTGATCATGGTGACCCCGGCGCACGCCGCCCCTCGGATCGTCGGCGGTGAAGTGGTGGACGACGTCGGCGAAGTGCCGTGGATGGTGGCCCTGACGACGTCGTCGGGCGACCAGTTCTGCGGCGGCGCGCTCCTCGGTCCCGGGCAGGTGGTCACGGCGGCGCACTGCGTCCAGGGCCGCGCTCCCGGTTCGATCACCGTCGTCGGCGGGCGGCTCGACCTGCGCACCGACGGCGGTTCCACCTCGGTCGGCACGTCGTACGAACTCGTCGACGGCTACTCGACTCCCTCGCGTGGCAAGGACATCGCCTTGCTGACGCTCGCCGAACCGATGCCGTACCGGACGCTGCCGGTCGCCGGGCCAGGCGTCTACATGAACGGCAGCGTCGGTGTCGTGTACGGCTGGGGGCGGCAGGCGGAGAACGACACGGCCAAGAGTCCGTTGCTGCACAAGGCCTACGTGCCGATCATGCCGGACGAGCAGTGCGCCGCGACCTATGCGCGCTACGACGCCCAGGCCATGTTCTGCGCGGGATATCCCGATGGCGGCATCGACGCGTGCGTCGACGACTCCGGCGGCCCGTTCGTGGTCGACGGCCGGTTGGCGGGCATCGTGTCGTGGGGCATCGGCTGTGCTCGTCCGAACGCGCCCGGCGTCTACACCCGCGTCACGACGTACCTGAGCGGAGTTTCCTGACCACGTCGGCCCGGTGGCGCAGACCCGCGCTCTCCGCTCGTTCGATCGCCTTGTCGTACAACGCCTCGTCCTGCGTCAGCGCGGCTTTGCCCGCCAGCGCGCGCACCTCGATGATGCGGAACCCGGCGTCGGCCGCGCGCCGCAGCACCTCGTCGTACCCGGCGACCGACCGGTTGATCTCCGCGAGCACCAGGCAGGCGTCGACCTCGATGAACAGGTCGTCGTCGCCTGCCAGTTCGAGCGCGCGTTCAGCGTGGTCACGAGCTTCTTCGCGGCGGCCTACGGCGATGAGCAGCTCCGCGTACTCGACCCGCGCGGACATCTCGATCGGCCGCAGCCCGTGGCGGCGCGAGAGGTCGAGGGACTCGCTGAACGCGGCTTCCGCGTCCGCGTGCCGTTGCCGGGCCGCGAGCACCACGCCGAGGTTGTTGAGGCCGTTCGCCAGGTGCTGCCAGTCGTCGATCTCCCGGGCCAGTGCGACGGACCGGCGCAGCGCGTCCTCGGCGGAGGAGAGACCGCCGAGTTCGAGGTCGACCAGCCCGAGGTTGCCGAGACCGCCGATCAGCTGCGACCGCATGCCGTGGGGCCCGTAGAGCTCGATCGCCGACGCGAGGTGCTCGCGGGCGCGGGCGAGGTCGCCGAGGTCGTGGTGGATCCCGGCGAGGATGTTGAGCGCGGTGGCCTCCTGGGGCTGCGAGCCGGCGGCGCGGTACTCGGCGATGGCCCGCTCGCTGTGCTCGATCGCCGTCCGGTGCTCGCCGGACCGCCAGTCGAGGTAGGCGAGACACACCCGCATCGCCGCCGCGCGCTGCCCGGTCTCGCCGCCGTCCAACGCGGCGCGCGCGATCGTGCGCAGGTCGGCGTACTGGCCGGTGAGCAGCAGGTACGGCCTCGTGGCCACCACCAGCGCCGCGTCGGGGTGGTCCTCGGCGAGCGCGACGAGGTTCGGCCGTTCCGTCTCGAACCAGGCCATCGCCGCCTCGCGGTCCGCGAACGCGACGGAGTCCGGAGTGGACGGAAGCAGCCGGGTGAAACCGACCTGCAGCTGGGCTTCGGCGCCGTCGGCCCGCCTGAGATACCAGTCGAACACCGTCCGCCGGTCCTGCTCGGTCGCCCGTTCGTGCGCGTAGAGGCGCAGCAGGTCGTGCAGCTGATAGCGGTTGTTGTTCTGCTGCACCAGGTTCGCCGCGACCAGCTCGTCGGTCGCGGCTCCGGCCAGGTCGCGCGGGATGTCCGGGCCGGGCACCGCGCCGAGGAAGGCGAACGTCCTGCGCGCCCGCGGCGAGAGCTTCCGGTACGAGAGGTCGAACGTCGCCTGCACGGCCGTGTCGTCGTCCTCGATCTCCAACGCCGCAAGGCGGTGTTCGCGCAGCTCCTCGACGTAGTCCGGCAGGTGCCGCCCGGCGAGGTTCGCCCCGGCGATCCGCAACGCCAGCGGCAGCCGCGCGCACAGCCCGATCAGCTCGCTCGTGTCGCCCTCGACCCGCATGCCCTTGAGCAGTTCCCGTGCCTCCTGCTCGGCCAGCACGGACAGGGTGACCTGCGCGAACTGCGGCAGGTCCTGGCGGCTGGTGATCAGCGCGGCGCAGCCGGGCATGGCCGGTAGGAGGGGCTCGACCACCTCGGCGGTCGCGTTGTCGAGCACCACCAGCACCCGCCGGTTCCGCAGCAGCTCGTGGTAGTCGTCGTTCGGCCCGCCGCCCAGCGCCTTCACGAACCGCTCCAGCGCCTGCCCGACCGTCATGGCCGGCCCGGTGGAGAAGCCGCGCAGGTTGACGTAGAGCTGGCCGTCCGGGAACTCGGGCCGCAGCCGGTGCGCCTCCCTGATCGCGAGCACGGTCTTGCCGACGCCGGGCAGCCCGGTGATCGCCCGCACCGGCTCGTCGATCAGCTCCAGCCGGGCGATCTCCTCCCTTCTGCCGACGAAGTCCGGCAGGTCCGCGGGCAGCTGGCACGGCACGGGCGGGCGCGGCACCAGCCGGTACCCGGTCGGTTCGGTGATCACCTGCTCGCTGCCGCGCAACCGGCTGACCAGCGTCCGCAACGCCGCGCGCGGATGCATCGGCGGCTCGTCCGGCCACACCTCGGCGGCCAGCACGTCGAACGGCACGGGCTCGCCGGGACGTGCGGCCAGCGCGTCCCGCAGCGACTGCAGTCGATCCGCCACGAACCCGATCGTAGATCCGTAGCGTGTGGGGGCATGGGGAAAAGATCATTGGGTGTCGTTGCCGCCATCGCGGCCGCGCTCACCCTGGGGGCAATGACCACAGTTCCCGCGAGCGCCGAGCCCGCCGGGAACCCGATCGTCGAACTGAAGAACGTCGCACGGAACCAGTGCATGACATCGGCCAGGAGCGACTACTTCCAGGTCGAGATGGCGGACTGCACCGGCGCCGCGACCCAGCGGTGGGAGAAGGTCGGCCTGCCGGACGGGCAGTTCTTCCTGCGCAACATCGCCGACCGGTGGTGCGTCGACGGGGAGCGTTCCTTCGTCACCGAAGCGTGCGACGAGGCCGACGGGAACCAGCGCTGGGAGTTCGTCACCGACGCGTCCGGCGCCACGAAACTCAAGGCCGCGACGTGGCCGGGGTACGCCGACACGACCTGGTACGACGAGTTCGATCTCAAGATCATCCCGGACTCGTCGCAGGACAGCGACCACCAGCGGTGGGTCGTGACCGAGGTCGGCTCGGTGCCGCCGTTGCCGGACACCACCGGCGCCCTGGTCACCCTGGAGAACTCCAGGTGGTGGGCCGTCGAGCTGACCGACTACTGCGCAGAGGGGGCCGGCATGGGTCCGTGCCCCGGATCGCCGTACCAGCGGGTCGAGCTCGGCGGCGGCGCGTTCCAGCTGCGGGTGGGCGACGTCTGTCTTCGTTCCAAGCCGGACACGAGGTTCGTCGACCTGGCGGGGAACTGCGCCGCGGCCGATCCGGCGCAGCAGTGGCGGCTGGAGGGACCTGACCTGTTCGGTGGTCACCTGGTCCGCAACGTCGGCAGCGGTGACTACCTCACGCCCGGCTCCGGAGGCCTGACCCTGTTCCAGAAGGATCCGCCCGGCCGGTACGCGCAGGTGCAGAGGTGGTACCTGCACCTCGCGTGAGTGACTAGAGGACCAGTCCGACCGACATGGTGAGGAAGACGGCCGCGCAGACAGCGTCGAGCGCGGTCGTCACACCAGGCCGCTTGAGCTTCCCGGCCACGCGGGAGGCCGCCAGCACGATCATCAGCTCCCACACCGCCGCCAGTCCGAGGAACACGACGGCGAGCATCGCGAGCTGAGGCGCCGGTTCACCCGATCCGATGAACTGTGGCAGGAACGCGAGCGAGAACAGGATCATCTTCGGGTTCGTGATGTTGGTCAGGAAGCCCTGCCGGAACGGCCGCGTGCTCATGACCTCCTCCGGCTCGCCGCCGGAGCGCCTGATCAGGCCGCGCGTGATGGAAATCGCCAGGTAGAGCAGGTAGCCGGCGCCGATCCAGCGCAGCGCCGTGAGCACCATCGGGTACTGCGCGAGCACCACTCCGAGACCCGAGATCACCAGTGCGACCTGGACCGCCGCGGCCGAGTGGATGCCGCCCAGCGCGAGCAGTCCGGCGCGGGTGCCCGACCGCAGTGACGTGCGCAGCAACAGGAACGCGTCGACACCGGGGGTCACGATGACGACCGCGCACGCGATGAGAAAGGCCGGAACCTGGCCGAAGTCGAACAACACCGTACATACCCCCGTGATCTAAGTCATAGACCGCAAAATCTCCGGCCTGATGGGACATTAACACGAGAATCTCCGGTTTTGACGCCGTCCTAGCGCGATCGCTACCGTTGGTGACCGATCGTCCACCTGGCGCAACGAGGAGTGGTCCGTGAGGGGTAAGCGGTGTGCCGTGCTGGTAGCGGTGATCGCGCTGGTCAGCGGTGGTTCGTCCGCTGATGCGATCGTTGGGGGGACACCCGCGCGGGTGGCCGACACCCCGTGGGTTGTGGCGATCACCACCACGGACGGTCAGCTGATCTGCGGTGGCGCGCTCGTCGCCCCGGACAAGGTCATGACGGCCGCGCACTGCGTGACGCTCAAGGGCGTGCTCGGCAAGAACCAGCGCCCCGCCGAGCAGTTGCGGGTGGTCGCCGGCCGCACCGACCTGCGCAGCAAGGGCGAGGGCGTCGAAGCGGCGGTCGCGGGCGTGTGGCGGCACCCCGACTACGTCGAGGTCACCAAGGGCGACGACGTGGCGATCCTGACGCTCGCGAACCCGGTGCCGTACCGGACGATCGCGCTCGGCGAGGTCGGTGACGACGGCGTGGTGCTCGGCTGGGGCCGCACCGCCGAGAACACCCCGCCCGCCATGTCGCTGCGCAAGGTGACGGTGCCGATCCTGTCCGACTCCGAGTGCCTGCTGAAGGAGCCGGACTACCGGCCGGGCGCGATGCTGTGCGCCGGGCGAGGTGGCCGGGACGCCTGCACGGGCGACTCGGGTGGCCCGCTCGTGGTGCGCGGCAGGCTCGCGGGCGTCGTGTCGTTCGGCCGCGGTTGCGCACGCGCAGATGAACCTGGTGTCTACACCCGGCTCGCTCACTACCGGCAGACGCTGGGCTTCTGATATCCACGACCAGGTGCGAACCACACAGTTTCCGGCCACCCTGCGCCGTCAGTGGGGGCTCGACCTGAGCCCCGCCCAGCTCTACGCGATCTTGCGGCTGCGCCAGGACGTTTTCGTCGTGGAGCAGAACTGCGTCTACGCCGACGTCGACGGTCGCGATCTCGACCAGGGCACACGGCATTTCTGGCTGGAGTCCGAGGGATCGCACGAGCCGCTCGCGTACCTGCGACTGCTCGAAGAGGCGGACGGCACGTTCCGCGTCGGACGCGTCGCCACCGCGCGCATGGCCCGTGGCCGCGGCTACAGCCGTCGCCTCATGCAGGCCGCGCTCGTGGACATCGGTACCGCGCCGTCAGTGCTCGACGCGCAGACGTACGTCGCCGACTTCTACGCGTCGTTCGGGTTCGTCGCCGAGGGCGCCGAGTTCATCGAGGACGGGATTCCACACCTGCGGATGCGGCGCTCTGCCTGATCACGCGCACCGCGCGCTCGATGTCGGCCTCGGTCAGATCGGCGCGCGCGGTGAGCCGCAGCCTGCTGATCTGGTCCGGCACCGACGGCGGCCGGAAGCAGCCGACGACGACACCGCTCGCGCGGCAGGTCTCGGCCCACTGGAACGCCTGCTCAGGCGACGGCGCGCGCACGCTCACCACGGCCGCGGTCGGCGTGCTGACCTGGAAACCGGCTTCCTTCAGGCGGTTGCTCAGGTCGTGCGCCACGGTCAGCGCCCGTTCGGGACGGTCCGGCTCCTCACGCAGGATCTTGATCGCCGCGAGGGCCGCCGCCACGCTGCTGGGCGCGAGACCGGTGTCGAAGATGAACGGGCGCGCGGTGTCGATCAGGTGCTTGATCACCCGGCTCGGGCCGAGGACCGCGCCGCCCTGCGCGCCCAGCGACTTGCTCAGCGTCAGCGTGGTGATCACGTCCGGCGCCTTGATGATGCCCGCCTCGGCGACCGCGCCCCGGCCGCCGGGTCCGACGACACCGAGTCCGTGCGCGTCGTCCACGACCAGCGCCGCACCCGTCGCGCGGCAGGCCTCGTGCAGATCGTTGAGCGGGGCGATGTCGCCGTCGACGCTGAACACCGAGTCCGTGACGACGATCGCGCGCCGCTTGCCGCGCGTCTCCAGCGCGTGCCGGACCTTGCCGACGTCGCAGTGGTCCGCGACCACGACGTCGGCCTTCGACAGGCGCGTGCCGTCGATCAGCGACGCGTGGATGTGCTGGTCCGCGACGATCGCCGTGCCGGGGCCCGTCAGCGCCGTGACCGCGGCGAGGTTCGCCATGTAGCCGCTGCTGAACACCAGCGCGGACTGCGAGCCGCAGAAGTTCGCGAGCTCGAACTCCAGCTCGGCGTGCAGCTCCGTCGAGCCCGTGACCAGGCGCGATCCCGTCGAGCCGGAACCCCACTTCAGCGTGGCGGCGGCCGCGGCTCCCGCGACGCGCTTGTCCTTGGCGAGCCCCAGGTAGTCGTTGCTCGCGAGGTCGAGGTCCGTCGAGTCCGACGTGCGCGGCCGCAGCCGCCGGCTCAGACCAGCCTTGGCTCGCGCTTCAGAGCGGACGTCGATCCAGTCGAACGTCGACTCACCACCACTGGAAATCGCCTCAGTTGTGCTCACGGTCACCGCCTGAGTCTCCCATCCGCCCGCTAGCGTGCCGCTCGTGGACCTGTTCACCTTCACGCGCGCCGAACTCACCTCGCCGGTGCAGTTGCTCGGCGGCCGTTGGGTGGTGTCGGCCTACGACGACGTCCGCGCCGTGCTGGCCGATCCGGTCACCTACCTGCCCGACAACGCGCTGACCGCCGTGACTCCGGTGGGCACTGCCGCGTTGCGTTCCCTGGTCCGCGCCCGCTTCTCCCTGCCGCCGACCTTGGCGAACAACGGTTCCGACTCGCATGCTCAGTTGCGCCGCCTCGTCGCGTCGTTCTTCACGCCGGTCCGCGTTGCCGCTGCGGAGCCTCGCATCCGTTCCCTGGTTTTGGAACGGCTGGGTGGCACGGATCTCGTGCGCTCGCTCGCGTGGGACCTGCCGGCGATCGTGCTGATGGAGCTGCTGGGGCTGGAGAACGTCGACATCCCGACCCTGAAGCGCTGGAGCTCCGGGTCGCTGGAGTTCTTCTGGGGTGACATCTCGCGTGAACGGCAGCTGGAGCTGGTCGACGACGTCGGCGACTTCCACCAGTGGCTGATCAAGCGCTACCACGCCCGCGACGGCGAGTTGTTCTGCGCGCTGGCCGATGCCGGAGTGTCCGCTGAGGACTCCGCCGGTCTTTGCTACTTCCTGCTGATCGCGGGCCAGGAGACGACCACTCAGTTGTTGTCCACGGCGTTGCGCCGGGCGTTGCAGGACCGCGCGTTGTGGGCGCGTCTGGGTTCGCCTGGTGTGGCTGAGGCTTTCGTCGAGGACGTGCTGCGGACCGAGACGCCCGTGGTGACGTGGCGGCGGCTGACCGCGCGTGACGTCGTGCTGTCCGGTGTGCACGTGCCTGCCGGTGCGGAGCTCGTGTTGTTGTTGAGCGGTAAGGAAACCGATCCCCGGCATCTGGCGTTCGGCTACGGCCGCCACTTCTGCCTCGGTGCCGGGCTGGCTCGGTTGGAGGCCGCGGTGACGTTGCGGACGGTGGCCGAACGCGAACCGTCGCTGCGGCTGGACGGCTCGGAACCGGAGTGGCTTCAGCTGTTGTCGTTCCGTGCGCCCAAGTCGGTCACGGTCGCGCGATGAGCTTGCCTGTCGTGGTGCGGGCTTCGAGTGCCCGGTGGGCTTCGGCGATCTCGTCGAGCCGGTAGACGTCGCCGAGGTTCGGCTTGAGTCGCAGCTCGAACACCTCCTCCGGCGTGACGTCGCGGGGAAGCCCCATGACTGCGACGCCCTTGCGGAAGATGTCGCTCGCGGTCACGTCCAACGGCTCACCGCTCGCGTAGCCGAACACGACCATGCGGCCGACACCGTCCTTGAGCAGCTCGAACGCGCGTTTCCCGACCTCGCCCCCGATCGACTCGAAGACGACGTCGACCGGTTCGAGGCCGTCCCAGTCGTAGCCGAGACCGCCCTTGCTGGACGCCGCGAGCACGGTCGCGCCCGCTCGTTCCGCGAGCTGCACGAGCAGACTGCCGACGCCACCGGACGCCGCTTCCACGAGCACCCGGTCGCCCGGCTGGACGCGGGCCTCCTTGGCCGCCGCGACGGCCGTGGTGCCCTGCAGGAGCAGAGCGAGGGCCTCGTGGTCGCTCACGTCGTCGGGCACGTCGATCGGGTTCTCGACGACGGCTTTCGTGGCGTAGGCGCCGTCGCGTGGCACGCCCATGACCCGTCGGCCTTCTCTTGTGGTGCCAACGACTTCCGAGCCGAGGATGACGGGGAGCGACGGTCCCGGATACCACGGGAAGAGCTCCCTGCCCTTGCCTCGGCGGATGACCGTCTCGCCGTAGTTGAGCCCGATGGCGGTGACGTCGACGAGCGTGTCGCCCGCCGGGTCCGGCACCTCCTCGACCTTCAGCACCTCGGGCCCGCCGAACTCGTGGAACCGCACTGCCTTCATTCGCTGCCTCCCCTGCATAACCGGACCGCTGGTCCGGTTGCTAGAATACGGACTGCCGGTCCGCTTGTGTCAAGGGAGAGTTCGTTGGAACGTGCCGATGCCGCCCGCAACCGGGCAGCGATCCTGGCCGCCGCCACCCGGCTGATCGGCGAGCGCGGCATCGACGCCGTGTCCGTGGAGGACGTGGCCTCGGCGGCGGGAGTCGGCAAGGGCACCGTGTTCCGGCGGTTCGGCGACAAGGCGGGCCTGGTCAGGGCCGTGGTCGATGAGACGGCCGCCTCCTGGATCCAGACGGCATCGTTGGAGTGCCGCTCCGCCGGAGAGTTCGCCGGCACGCTGTTCGACCACGTGCTGGCGTCGTTGCCGCTGGTCATCGCCGTGGAGCGGACGACGGTGCGCAGCTGCGAGGGCAACTTCCGGATCACCGTCGAGCGGCTGGCCAGGTTGGTCGGCTCGACGTTCAAGGCGCACACCGTGCTGGCCGTGCTGCGGGGCGAGCACATCGAGTTCCTGCTGGCCCAGGGCATGAAGGCGGCCGAGATCAGGGCAGGCGTCATCTCGCTCGCGGACACGCTCGCCGCTGAGGTTTGATGCCTGAGTGATGAACCGACAGCTCTCCGGAACCCGCAAGAAGACGCTCCTGGAGAGGCTCGGCCCGGTGCCGGACGTCGACCCCGACCGCTACGGCGACGGCGGCCCGGTGGGCGCGCTGGAGACGCGCGTCGCACAGCTCCTGGGCACCGAGGCCGCCCTGTTCGTGCCGACCGGGACCATGGCGCAGCAGATCGCGCTGCGGTGCTGGGCTGACCGCACGCACAACCCGATCGTGGCGATGCACCCCCAGGCTCATCCGTTGAACCACGAGGACGACGCACTGACCGTGCTGTCCGGCCTGCGTCCGATCAAGGTGCCGAACGCCGAGGTCGCCACCTGCCCGGAGCCGTACGGGACGCTGCTGCTGGAGGTGCCGGACCGCGAGGCCGGTTTCATCCTGCCGACCTGGGACGAGTTGACCTCGCTCGTCGACGCCGCCCGCGAACGCGACGCCGTCGTGCACCTCGACGGTGCCAGGCTGTGGGAGAGCACGTTCGGCCTGGGCAAGCCGCTGTCCGAGATCGCGGGCCTGTTCGACTCGGTCTACGTGTCGTTCTACAAGTCTCTCGAAGGCATCTCCGGCGCGGCGCTCGCCGGCACCCAGGACTTCGTCGACCAGGCACGGGTGTGGCGGCACCGGTACGGCGGCATGCTGTTCCAGCAGTGGCCCGCGGCACTGTCCGCGTTGCACGGCCTGGACACCGTGCTGCCCCGGCTGGGCACCTACGTCGAGCACGCCAAGGTCGTGGCCTCCGCCATGGGCCTCCCGGAGCCGCACACCCACCAGTTCGCGCTGCACCTGCCCGGCGACCCGCAGCGGCTGACCGAGGTGAGCGGCAAGTTCCTCGGCAACTTCTGGCGGGACGGCGTGCTCGCGAAGAACGAGATCACGATCGCCGAGCCCGCGCTGGAGTGGACGGCGGACGAGGTCGCGGAGGCCTGGGCGGAGTTCCAGAGCCTGATCTAGGGCGACGTCGCTCAATCGTGTCGCCAAGCCTTCTGTCACGATCAGATCTCGGGACGTGATCAGGAGGCAGTTCGGCATGACCGCCCACGTGTTCGTGGACGAGACCAAGGAGAAGGGCTACCTGGTCACTGCTGCCGCGTTGGTGCCCGGTGACCTCGCGTCAGCTCGTCGCATCGTCCGCGGCCTGATCATGGCCAACCAACGGCGCATCCACTTCCACAAGGAGTCCGATCAGCGGAGGAAGCAGATCCTCGACGTCGTCGTGGAGATCGCGCCCGAGGTCACGATCTACGACGGGTCAGCGCACGCCCGTCGGCGCCAGCGTGATGCTTGCCTCGTCCGGCTCGTCGCCGACCTCGCCGCTTCGGCTGTCTCGATGCTGGTCCTCGAACAGGACGACTCGGTCCTGGAGGCGGACAAGAAGCTGCTTTACCGCTGCGTTCGGGATCTCGGCTGCCACGACACACTCGTCTACCGGCACCATCGCGCCCACGAGGAACCCTTGCTGGCGTTGCCTGACGCGATCGCGTGGTGCTGGCATCGCGGTGGCCACTGGAAGAAGAGGGTGGAACCCTTGGTGGCCTCGGTAGAAGTCCTCTGAAATACGCGAAACCCGGCCCACCCACCGTCCGGAAGGCTGCCGGGTCCACTTCACAGCGCTAGTGCGACTGCGCGAACCGAGAATACCGCATTCCTGACGCGACGTCGCTCACCTGGCTGTTGGACCCGGCGGTGCGAAATGCGACGATGCCGGGGCTGTGAGGGGAGTGCGAGGAAGCCGGTGCGAATCCGGCGCCGTCCCGCGACTGTGACCGGTAGTGAGAGAACCGGGAGTCAGGAACTCGTTCCCCTCTTGATCACCGACCGCGGGCGTGGACACCCGAGGAAGGACTTCGCCGAGCATGTTCCCCTTTTCGGCTGTCGTCGGCCATGACGACCTCCGGCTTGCCCTGCTGCTGAACGCCGTACATCCCGGCATCGGCGGCGTTCTCGTCCGCGGTGAGAAGGGGACCGCGAAGTCGACCATCGTGCGCGCCCTCGCCGCGCTCCTGCCCGAGCTGGACGTGTCGAAGGGCTGCCGTTTCGGCTGCGTGCCCGGCAGCACCGACTGCCCCGACGCGCCTCACGACGGCGTCGAACGTCGTCCGGCCAAGCTCGTCGAACTGCCCGTCGGCGCCACCGAGGACCGGCTGGTCGGGTCGCTCGACCTGGAGAAGGCGCTGACCGAGGGCGTGCGCGCGTTCCAGCCCGGGCTGCTGGCCTCGGCGCACCGGGGCGTGCTCTACGTCGACGAGGTCAACCTGCTGCACGACCACCTGGTCGACCTGCTGCTCGACGCCGCCGCGATGGGGCGCGCGCACGTGGAACGCGAGGGTGTGTCGGTCTCGCACTCGTCGCAGTTCCTGCTGGTCGGCACCATGAACCCCGAGGAGGGCGAGCTCCGGCCGCAGCTGCTCGACCGGTTCGGGCTGACCGTGGCGGTGAAGGCGGCGCGGGACGTGAGCGTGCGCACCGAGGTGATCCGGCGCCGGCTCGCCTACGAGGCCGACCCCGTGACGTTCGCGGCGAAGTGGGAGGCGGAGGACGCGAAGCTCAAGCAGCAGATCGCCGACGCCCAGCAGAAGCTGCCGCGAGTGTCCCTTCCGGACAGTGAGTTGCGCCGGATCGCCGCCGTCTGCGCGGCTTTCGAGGTCGACGGCATGCGCGCGGACCTCGTCGTCGCCCGTGCCGCCACCGCCCACGCGGCGTGGCGAGGTGCCGAGAGCGTCGAGGAGACCGACGTCGAGACCGCGGTTCGGCTCGCCCTGCCGCACCGGCGCCGCCGCGACCCGTTCGACGAGCCCGGCATCGAGGAACAGCAGCTCGAAGACGCGATGCGCCAGGCCGCCGAGCACGCGGAAGAACCCGACGATCAAGGCCCGGACGACGACGGTCCCGGTGGCGGCGAGCTGCCCGAGCCGCAGGAAGGCCCGAAGGGCAACGGGAACGCTCCCAACGACCGGCCGGCACCGGAGCCGTCGCCCGCGTTCAAGGCGCGGCTGCTGGAGGTTCCCGGAGTCGGGGAAGGCGCGCCGGGCAAGCGTTCGAGGGCCCGTGCCCGCACCGGCCGGATCGTCCGTTCGTCCAAAGTGGATGGAAACGGGCTGCACCTGGTCGACACGCTCTCGAACGCCGCGCCGCACCAGCGAGCGCGTGGCCGCAGCGGCCCCGGACTGCTGCTCACCGCCTCCGACCTGCGCAAGGCGGTCAGGGAGGGCAAGGAGTCGAACCTCGTCCTGTTCGTCGTCGACGCCTCCGGCTCGATGGCGGCGCAGAAGCGGATGTCGGCCGTCAGCGGCGCGGTGATCTCGCTGCTGCGCGACGCCTACCAGCGCCGGGACAAGGTCGGCGTGGTGACGTTCCGCGGCACCCAGGCCGAAGTCGCCCTGCCCCCGACGACCTCCGTGGACGCGGCGGCCACCAGGCTCAAGAAGATGCGCACCGGAGGCCGGACCCCGCTCGCGGACGGCCTGATGAAGGCCCACCGCGTCCTGGAGATCGAACGGATGCGCGACCCGCAGAAGCGCCCGCTCGTCGTGCTGCTCACGGACGGCCGCGCGACGTCGTCCGGCCTGGGCGGCGACCCGACCAAGGACGCGCTCAAGGCCGCCACCCTGCTGGAGAAGACCGCCGTCGTGGTCGTCGACTGCGAACAGGGCCACGTCCGGCTCGGCCTCGCGCAGAAGATCGCCGAGGCGTTGCAGGGCACCTGCGTGAAGCTCGACCAGCTCAGCGCCGACCACCTCGCCGGCGTCGTCCGGGCCGCGTGAGTTCGCGCTGGTCGTCCGGCCGAAGCGGCGGCCGGACGACCAGCTTCCCGGCGAACTCACCGGAGTCTGCGGAGCAGCGACCAACGAGCAAGGAGAACCCAGTGCCTCAAGGACAACCCACCGAGGTGCCGAAGGACGGCCTGACCACCCGCCAGCGCCGCAACCGGCCGTTGCTGATGCTGCACACCGGTGAGATGAAGGGGAAGTCGACGTCGGCGTTCGGCATGGCGCTGCGCGGCTGGAACCAGGGCTGGGACATCGGCGTGTTCCAGTTCGTGAAGTCCGCCAAGTGGAAGGTCGGCGAGGAGTCCGCGTTCAAGGCGCTCGGCCGGCTGCACGACGAGACCGGCGAGGGCGGCGCGGTCGAGTGGCACAAGATGGGCGAGGGCTGGTCCTGGACCCGCAAGCAGGGCACCGAGGACGACCACGCCACCGCCGCTCTTGAAGGCTGGCACGAGATCCAGCGCCGGATCAACGCCGAACGCCACGGCTTCTACGTGCTCGACGAGTTCACCTACCCGCTGCACTGGGGCTGGATCGACGTGGACGAGGTCGTGGAGACCCTGGCGAACCGGCCCGGCCACCAGCACGTCGTCATCACCGGCCGGTACGCGCCGCAGAAGCTGGTCGACGCCGCCGACCTCGTGGTGGAGATGACCAAGGTCAAGCACCCGATGGACGCCGGGCAGAAGGGCCAGCGGGGGATCGAGTGGTGAACAGGCTGGTCGTCGCGGCCCCGGCCTCGGGCAGCGGCAAGACCACCGTCGCGACGGGCCTGATGGCCGCGTTGCGCCAGGCGGGGTCGCGCGTCGCGCCGTTCAAGGTGGGACCCGACTACATCGACCCCGGCTACCACTCGCTCGCCACCAACCGGCCCGGCCGCAACCTCGACCCCGTGATGGTCGGTGAGCACCGGATCCCCGGCCTGTTCGCGCACGGCTCCAAGGGCTGCGACATCGCCGTGGTCGAGGGTGTGATGGGCCTGTTCGACGGCCGCATCGACACCGCCGGCATCGGCTCGACCGCGCACGTGGCCAAGCTGATCAACGCACCCGTGTTGTTCGTCGTGGACGCACGCGGGCAAAGCCGGTCGCTCGCCGCGTTGCTGCACGGCTTCCGCGGCTACGACCCGACCGTCCGGCTCGGCGGCGTGATCCTCAACCAGGTCGGCTCGGAACGGCACGAGCAGGTGCTGCGGTCGGCGTGCGACGAGGTCGGCCTCGACGTGCTCGGCGTGCTGCCGCGCGATCCGCAGTTCTCCTTGCCCTCACGGCATTTGGGACTCGTGACGGCGGCGGAGCACGGTCCGGAGGCCGTCGCCGCGGTCGACGCGATCGCCGCCGCGGTGGGCAAGCACGTCGATCTCGACGCGGTGCGCAGGCTGGCGTCGTCGGTGCCTGCGATGGCCGTCGCCGCGTGGGAACCCCAGGTCGACCGCGTCGCGAGCGAACCGGTGGTCGCCGTGGCGGGCGGAGCGGCGTTCACGTTCGGCTACGCCGAGCACGTCGAGGTGCTGAGGGCGGCGGGAGCTGCCGTCGCCGTCGTCGATCCGCTGCACGACGAAGATCTTCCGGAGGGCACGGCGGGCCTCGTCCTGCCCGGCGGATTTCCGGAGCAACACGCGGAAGCTTTGTCCGGCAACGCGAAGTTGCGCGAGGCAGTGGCCCGGTTCGCTCGTTCGGGTGCGCCGGTCCACGCCGAGTGCGGAGGGTTGCTGTACCTCGCGAGGTCACTGGACGGGCACCCGATGTGCGGTGTGCTCGACGCCGAGGGGTTCATGACCCCGAAGCTGACCCTCGGTTATCGGGACGCGGTGGCCTCCGCGAGCTCACCGCTGCACCCGCCGGGCAGCCGCGTGACCGGCCACGAGTTCCACCGGACCCAGCTGTCCACACCGCACTCCACCCCACCCGCGTGGCACTGGCGCGGCGTCGATTCACGGCCCGTCGCCGAGGGCTTCGTGGTGGGCGGCGTGCACGCGTCGTACCTGCACACGCACCCCGCCGGTGATCCGGAGGCCGTAGCCCGATTCGTGCGGGCCTGCCACCCGTTCGTGGCAGGAGTGGCAGACGGTACGGTCATCGCTTAAGTCTCTCCCCGAAACCCCCTGTGGAGCTGTCGTGACGACGACCGGTCGGGTCTCCTTCGTCGGCGCCGGTCCCGGTGCCGCCGACCTCATCACTCTCCGAGGCGCGCGCCGCATCGCGGAAGCCGACGTCGTCATCTGGGCGCCCACGGCGGTGGACGCCGAGTGCGTCCGCGAGCACGCCCGCGCCGACGCCGAACTGGTCGACTTCTCGCGCGTCACGCCGGAGGAGATCACGGACGTGTACCGCCGTGCCGCCGCGTCGCGTCAGGTCGTCGTGCGCCTGCACTCGGGCGACGCCGCGACCGGTGGTGGCGTCCAGGAGCAGCACGACCTGTGCGTGCGTCTCGGTCTTGAGGTCGAGGTCGTGCCGGGCGTGTCCGTCGTCGCCGCCGCTGCCGCCAAGATCGGCCGCGAGCTGACGCTGACCGAGGCGTCGTCGACCGTGCTGATCTCGCCGGAGAGCAGCGAGCTCGTGAGCGAGTTCGCCGCGCTGCAGACCACGATGGCCGCCACGGTCTCGGGCGCGCGCGTCGGCCAGTTCGTGGAGAAGCTGCTGCAGGGCGGGTACTCCGAGGCCACGCCGGTCGTCGTCGCCTACAAGGTGAGCCAGGCCGACGAACTGATCGTGCACACCACGGTCGGCGAGCTGGAGTCGGTGGTGAAGCAGCACAAGCTGTACCGCCCGACGCTGTTCCTCGTCGGTGCCGCGGTGAAGGCGCCCACGCGTCGTGTCTCGGCCTCGGCGACGACGTCGGTGGACGAGCCGTTGCGCGCCGCCCGCCCGACCCGCTGGTCCCGCCGTGCCGCCTCGCGCATCGCGACCCGCGTGGACGAGCCGATTCCCACGTCCGCGCCCGCTCCCGTCGCCGAGCCGAACCCGGCGTGGACGGCGGTGGAGGAAATACAACAGTCGGTGCGCAAGCCCGCCGAGGAGCCCGCGCCGAAGCCGAAGCTGGTGGTGGTCGCGGCGGAGAAGCCGAAGCCGCCGACGGTCCGCGCTTCGACGGCCACTCCCAAGAAGCGGCCGTCCGCCCGTAAGCCCAAGCGCACCGCCGGCAACTGATGTCGGTCGAGAAGCTGCTGGAGGCAGCGGGCCGCCCCGTCGAGATCGTCGACGCGGCGGACGGCCTGCGCCCCGCGCTGAACGTGTGCCGCGCCCGCTCCGCCGTGCTCGTCAAGCTGGCCTCCGGCATCGGGCCCGCCGAGATCGGCGCGGGCCTCGCGGGCTGGCGCCGATCCCTGATCGTGCAGGACTCGGGCGAACTGACCACTGTGGACCCACGGGACGCGGTGACGAGGCGCTGGACCGCACCGGAAGCCGTGTTGTGCCTGGCGGACAACGAGTTCCTGCGCGCGACCGACGGCTGGGCGTTGCCGGACGACGCCTTCGGGAGCCGCACGCACGTGCTCGGCGCCGAGGTCCGCGCGTTCGTGCTGGCCCGCCTCGCTCCCCGTCCCGGTGTGCTGGTCTGGGACGTGCTGGCCGGTTCCGGCGCGGTGGGCATCGAGTGCGCCCGGCTCGGTGCCGCGGTGATCGCGGTCGAGCCGGATCCCGTGCAGTGCGTGCGCATCATCGCGAACGCGTCCGCGCACGGTGTCGACGTCCGCGTCGAGGAAGGCGAGCTGGACGCGCCCTCGTTGCCGCGCCCGGACGCGGTGTTCGTCGGCCGCGGCAATCTGAGCGCGGTCAAGGCGAGCGCGGCGGCCTCGGCCAAGCGCGTCGTCGTAGCGACGGAGGGCGTGGACGAGATCGTGCCCGCGCGCGACGCGTTGCAGGCCGCGGGATACGAGGTCGAGGGCGTGCACTGGACCGCCTCGCGCCTGCTGGACTCCGGGTTCGCGCCGGCCGTGCCGGTGACCGTGCTGTGGGGAACCAAGAAGTGATCGGGGTGTTCGCCGGCGCCGCCCACCGCGGTGACGCCGCAGATCTGGCCGGGCTGCTCGGTGCCGACGCCGTCGTCCCCGACGGTCCCGTCAAGCCCGCCGTCCGAGGCCTCTGGCCCCGGCTGGGCGCGGTCGTGCTGTTCCTGGACGCGGCCACCGCTGTCCGGTTGATCGCGCCCTTGTTGCGGGACAGGCGATCCGACCCCGCCGTGGTGTGCGTGGACGAGCACTTCGTCGTCGCCCTGGCCGGTGACGTGGACGTGTTCGCCCGCCACGTCGCGGACCTGCTGAACCGCACCGCCGTGGTGACCAGCGGCCCGTCCATCGACTCGGTGCTGGACGAGCTGGTCGAGCAGCTCGACGCCACCGCGGACGGCGACGTCGAGGCCTGCACCGCCGCCATCGACGCAGGCGAGAAGGTCGTGCTGCGCAACCCGTTGAACTTCCCGTTGCCCGCGCTGCCGCCCAACGTCGTGGCGGGCGGTGAGGACGCGACGTGGGTGATCGTCATCGACGACCGGGCCGCCGCGACCAAGGACAACGTCCTGCGGATCGTGCCGCGCACGCTCGTCGTCGGTGTCGGCTCGACGCGCGGTGCTTCGGCCACGAGCGTGGGGGCCGCACTGTCGGAACTGGACACCCGCGGTGGCCTGGATCTGCGTGCCATCAAGGCATTCGCGACGGCGGACGCCAAGGCGGACGAACCCGGCATCGTGGACGCCGTGGAGGACTGGGGTTTCTGGCACGGCGACACCGCCGAGCTGCTGACGTTCCCGACCGAGGAGCTCGCCGAGATCGGCGTGCCGAACCCGAGCTCGGTGGTGCGCAACTCGATGGGCACCGCGAGCGTCGCGGAGGCGGCCGCGTTGCGGGGCGCGCGCAGCATCGGCCACGGTGGTCAGATCGAGCTGGCGGCCGAGAAGTTCAAGCGGGACAACGTGACCGTGGCCGCGGCACGCGTGTTGCCGCGCGGCCGGCTCGCGCTGGTCGGGCTCGGTCCTGGCTCGGCGGAGGAACGCACACCGCGGGCGGAGGCGGAGATCCGGCGTGCGGCGTTCGTGATCGGGACGCCGGAGGCGATCGACGCCGTCGGACCGCTTCTGCGCTCTGGCACCGAAGTCGGCCACGAGGGCGCGTGCGATTTGGCCTCACGTGGGGCCGCGGTCGCGTTCGTCGCTTTTGGAACCGGACCAACGCTGGACAATCCGGTCGAAGCCGACGTAATTGTTGTTCCCGGAGTATGGGAACGCTGATGTTTTTCCTTCTTTCGTAGGGTCTCCGCCGAAGTTTTCTTGATTAGCGTCGCCATGCACACGGCCCACCCCTGCACCGGGCCCGAAAGCACTGGAGACCGGCATGAGAGCCCGTCGTCTCGTCGCTGTCGCCTGCACCGCCGGCGTCGCGCTGTCCCTGCTGACGATCACCGCCCAGGCCGCCGCACCCAAGGAAGGCCTGCGGCTGCTGACCGTTCGCGACTCACTGACCGCCACGCACACCTGGTACGAGCAGACGTTCGACGGAAAACCAGTGCTGGGCTCCTACTACGTCGAGCACGTCGACAAGGCGACCGGCGTGAAGACCGTGGACGACGGCAGGATCGCGGTCGGCGCGGTCGACGTCACTCCCGCCGTCACCGCCGAGGACGCCAAGTCGAAGTCCGCCGGCGTTCCCGAGGGTGCGAACCTGAAGGTGCTGCCCGGCACCGGCCTCGTCTACGAGGTGATCTCCGACAACGGCAAGGGATCCGAGCGCACGCTGGTGCACGCGGAGTCCGGTGCCGTCGTGAAGACCGAGAGCCTGGTCAAGCACGCGAACGGCACCGGCAAGGTGTTCAGCCCGAACCCCGTTGTCTCGCAGCAGAACCAGAACCTCAAGGACGCCAACGACGCCGACTCGGCCGTGCCCGCCGCCGCGTACAAGACGGTCACGCTGTCCGATCTGGACGGTTCCGGCTACCTCAAGGGCAGCTACGCGACGATCACCGGTGCCAAGGGCAAGCTCGCGTACAACAAGACCAACAAGTTCGAGTACACGCGGAACAACGACTTCTTCGAGCAGGTCAACGCCTACTGGGGCGTGACGGAGGCGCAGAAGTACATCCAGAGCCTCGGGTTCAAGAACATCAACAACGAGGCGCAGAAGATCACCACGCTGGGCCTGACCGAGGACAACTCGTTCTACGACCCGTCGAAGGACCAGATCACCTTCGGCACCGGCGGGGTGGACGACGCCGAGGACGTCGAGGTGGTGTGGCACGAGCTCGGCCACGCGATCCAGGACGCACAGGTGCCGGGCTTCGGCTCGTCGCTCGACGGCGGCTCGATCGGTGAGGGCTTCGGCGACTGGTGGGCGTTGGTCCTGTCCTCGCGTGACTCGCAGGACACGGCCACGGCCCCGTTGGCGTGCATCATGGACTGGGACTCGACCTCGTACACGACCACGACGCCGCACTGCATCCGTCGTGCCGACACCGAGTTGAAGGTGGGCGACCGGCAGAACGAGGTGCACTTCGACGGCCAGATCTGGTCGCGGGCGCTGTTCGACATCTTCAAGGCGTTCGGCAGGGACAAGGCGGCGAAGATCGTGCTGGAGTCGCAGTTCTCCTACACGCCGAACACCACGTTCAAGGCTGCTGCCGAGGCGACCGTCGCCACGGCCAAGAAGCTCTACGGTGACGCGGATGCCGCCACGGTTACGGCCGCGTTCAAAGCTCGCGACATCCTCAAGTAGGTCAAATGTGAAGTCGGACATGTGCGACTAATGGCGGTTACGCCGCCGAATCCTTGCCCGTGACGCTGTGTGTGCCGCTGTTGTACACCCTGCACACACAGTGTCATTGGGAAGGACTGGCAAACATGGCGAAAACCCTGCATCGCCTGATCGTGTCCGTCGTGGTGTCCGCTCTCGCGAGCATCTTCTTCATCGCCCCGGCCAATGCGAGCGACGTGTCGCCGATGATCGTCGGTGGTACGCGGGCAAGCACTTCGACCTATCCGTGGGTGGTCTACCTGGCTTCGACCTCCGGCTCGCAGTTCTGCGGAGGCACGCTGACGAAGGCCAACAAGGTCGTCACCGCCGCACACTGCGTGAAGGGCAGTTCGGCCTCCAGCGTGCGCGTCGTGCACGGCCGTGACGACAAGCAGAGCACCGCGGGCACGGTCGCGAACGTGACCAGGATCTGGGTGCACCCGAGCTACACCACCGCGACCGCCGGATACGACGTGGCCGTGCTGACGCTGGACCGCAACATCAGCTCGGCCACCCTGCCGCTGGCCACGCCGTCCGACACCGCGCTCTACGCGGCCGGCAACTCCGCACTGATCCTCGGCTGGGGCACCACGTCCTCTGGCGGTTCCGCCTCGCGGTACCTGCTCAAGGCCAACGTGCCGCTGACCTCGGACGCGACCTGCAAGACCGCGTACTCGCAGTACAGCAACAGCTCGATGATCTGCGCGGGCTTCCCGCAGGGCGGCACCGACACCTGCCAGGGCGACTCCGGTGGCCCGCTGGTGTTCGGCGGCAAGCTCATCGGTGACACCTCGTGGGGCCGCGGCTGCGCCGGTGCCGGCTACCCCGGCGTGTACGGCCGGATCGCCACGTACTACTCGGCGATCACCGCTCAGCTGTAAGCCGTTATTTGCCTGTTGCAGGGTGCGCGCGTGGCGCGCACCCTGCACGCATGGCTGATCTAGAACCTGTACCGGAAGACTGGTCGAACGCGCTGGTCGTCGTCGCTCACCCCGATGACATGGAGTACGGCGGTGCAGGCGCCATCGCGCGGTGGACCGCTCAAGGCAAGAACGTCGTGTACCTGCTCGCGTGCCGTGGTGAGAACGGCATCGACTCGATGGAACCGAGTGTCTGCGGGCCGTTGCGGGTCGCGGAGCAGATCGCGGCGTGCGTGGCCGTTGGCGTGACCGACGTCGAGTTCCTCGACCACCCGGACGGCACCATCGAGTACGGCCTTCCGCTGCGACGCGACATCGCGGCCGCCATCCGTCGACACAAGCCGGAGGTCGTGATCACCGGCAACTACCGCGAGACGTGGCCCGGCGGCGGCCTGAACATGGCCGACCACATCGCCGTCGGACGCGCCACCGTCGACGCGGTGCGGGACGCGGGCAACCGGTGGATCTTTCCGGAGCTCGGGCTGGAGAAGTGGGAAGGTGTGAAGTACGTGGCGGCGGCGTCCTCGCCGTTGGCGACGCACGCCGTGGACATCACCGACTCGTTCTATGCCTCCGTGGTCTCTCTACGCGCGCACAAGGCGTACCTGGAGGCCTTGAGCGGCGACATGGCCGATCCCGCGACGTTCCTCCGTTCGATGGCGGAGAACGCCGGGAAGCGGTTCGGAGGGGTGCTGGCGACCTCTTTCGAGCTGCTGGCGCTGTGACCATGTTCCCTTCGGCTGGACACGGCGTGTCCCGTGTGGATGCTTCTACGCATGCCCTTTGAACAGCACTACCTGGCCGGCCTCGACCTCCGGGGCCGGCGCGTCCTCGTGGTCGGCGGAGGCACGGTCGCGCAGCGCCGTCTACCTCGCCTGATCGCGTCCGGCGCCGTCGTCGATCTCGTGTCGCCGTCCGTCACCCCCGCCGTGCAGGGCATGGTCGACGCGGGCGAGCTGACGTGGCACGAGCGTCGTTACGAGGCCGGTGACGTCGAGGGCGCGTGGTACGTGGTGGCGTGCACGTCGGACGTCGAGGTGAACACGCAGATCGGCGAAGAAGCGCTCTCGCAGCGTGTGTTCTGCGTGCGCGCGGACATCGCCGTCGAGGGCACGGCCGTGACGCCGGCGACCGGTACGCACGACGGCATGTTGATCGGTGTGCTGGCGGGTGGCGAGCACCGCCGGTCGGCTTCCGTGCGGGACGGGCTCGTGGCGGCGTTGCGCGACGGGCGCATCGCGGACCAGGCCGCTCCGCCGGTCGGCGTGGCGCTGGTGGGTGGCGGACCCGGCGATCCCGAGCTGATCACCGTGCAGGGCAAGCGATTGCTGGCGCACGCGGACGTGGTCGTGGCCGATCGTCTGGCGCCGCGCGAGCTGCTGGAGGAACTGCCCGCGCACGTCGAGGTCGTGGACGCGGCGAAGATCCCGTACGGCCGTGCGGCGACGCAGGAGTTCATCAACCAGACGCTGATCGACCGCGCCAAGGAGGGGAAGTTCGTCGTCCGGCTCAAGGGCGGCGACCCGTACGTCTTCGGGCGCGGTTTCGAGGAACTGCTGGCGTGCGCCGAGGCCGGGATCCCGGTGACCGTGGTGCCGGGCGTGACGTCGGCGTTCGGTGTGCCCGCGCTGGCCGGTGTGCCGGTGACGCACCGAGGCGTGGCGCACGAGGTCGTCGTCGTCTCCGGTCACGTCGCGCCGGACGACCCGCGCTCTCTCGTCGACTGGTCCGCGATCGCACGCCTTCGCGGCACCGTTGTGCTGATGATGGCGGTCGAACGAGCCGGTGCGTTCGCCGCGGCGTTGATGGAAGGCCGCCCCGGTTCGACCCCCGTCGCCGTGATCCAGGAGGGCAGCACGGCATCTCAGCGCGTTCTGAGGTCCACTTTGGACTCTCTGGGTGCCGACGTGAAGGCGCACGAGATTCGTCCGCCGGCGATCATCGTGGTCGGCCCCGTCGCAGGCATTGCTTCCGCAAATAGTTAGATAAGTTTCTTTACAAAAGCCGCGCATCCGGTGGACTCTGCATTCACGCCGCCAAGTCCACCGGTTTTGCGGAGGCCCGCATGAAACGCGCCCTGTCTTTGGCGGCAGGCATTGTGCTTGCGATGTCCGGTTTGGTCGTTTCGACCCCGGCAAACGCGGCATCCCAACAGGTTTTCTGGACCTTCTACGGCTGGTACGACAACACGCCGCCTGGTGGCGACATCGCCTATCCGGGGCTGCACGACACGGCCGGCGGCAAGGGCACGTGGTCGGACCCGATCACGTTCGCGACGTCCAGCAAAGAGGCCAAGCCGGGAACGAAGATCTATTTCCCGCGGGTCAAGAAGTACTTCATCATGGAGGACTCCTGCTCCTCCTGTGAGCAGGACTGGAACGGCAACGGCCCCAACGGTGGTCCGAAGCTGTGGCACTTCGACGCGTGGATCGGCGGCAAGGGCGGCAACGCCATGAACGCGATCGACTGCGAGGACGCGCTGACGAACTACCACGACGACGGCAAGCCGGTGATGGAGGAGACGATCCTCAACCCGCCGTCGAACCTGCAGGTGGACTCGACGCCGATCTTCAACACCTCGACCGGCGAGTGCTACGGCGGCGCGAAGCCCAAGACCACCAACGGCGAGTACAAGAACGTCTCGACCGGCAAGTGCCTGCAGGGCGGCTCGTCCGGCGCGCAGCTCACGACGGCCACCTGCAGCGGTGCCGCGAACCAGCAGTTCAAGTTCCACGGCGCGTTCATGGAGCAGGGATCGCCCCAGCAGTGCACCACGCTGTCGTCGGGCAAGGTGCTGCTGAAGAAGTGCGACGGCGGACCGGCTCAGCAGTGGTCCATCAACCCGAACAAGACCATTTCGGACATGCAGTACAACACCAAGTGCTACCGCGACGCGTCCGGCAAGGTGACGGCGGCGTCCTGCTCCGGTTCCGCCGCCCAGTGGACGTTCAAGGCGGCGGCAAAGAGGTAGCAAATTCACTTTGCGGCTTTGCTCACCACCGTTCAGGCTTCGGTCTGGACGGTGGTTTTTTCATGCACCTCTCGACCCACAGGAGCCTTGCTTGTCCACCCAGACAGCCTCGCCGCCAGGCGGGGATCGAGTGCTCACCCGCCTGCTGACGACCTACCTGCGGCCGTACCGCAGGGAGCTGACCATCGTCGTCGCGTTGCAGCTCGTCGGCACGGTCGCCTCGCTGTACCTGCCGAGCCTCAACGCCGACATCATCGACAACGGCGTGGCCCGCGGTGACACCTCGTACATCGTGGATCAGGGCGTCTGGATGCTCGTCGTCTCGCTGCTGCAGATCGCCTGTTCGATCGTGGCCGTCCGGTACGGCACCCGCACGGCGATGGCGTTCGGGCGGGACGTGCGATCCGGGGTGTTCCACCGGGTCGGCTCGTTCTCCGCCCAGGAGGTCGCGCGGTTCGGGGCGCCGTCGCTGATCACCCGCACGACGAACGACGTCCAGCAGATCCAGGTGCTGGTGGTGATGCTGACGACGATGTTCGTCGCGGCGCCGATCATGTCCGTGGCCGGTGTCGTCATGGCGCTGCGCGAGGACGTCGGACTGTCGTGGCTCCTGCTGGTCTGCGTGCCGGTGCTGGCGGTCGCGGTCGCGATGATCACCGTGCGGATGGTGCCGTTGTTCCGCCGTCAGCAGGAGCGCATCGACCACGTGAACCGGGTGCTGCGCGAACAGCTCACCGGCGTGCGCGTGGTGCGGGCGTTCGTGCGGGAGAAGGCGGAGACCGAGCGGTTCGCCGACGCCAACGCGCAGCTCACCGACATCGCGCTGAGGGCGGGCCGGCTGCAGGCGATGATCTTCCCGACGGTCATGCTGATCTTCAACGTGTCCAGCGTCGCGGTCCTGTGGTTCGGGGCGCACCGCGTGGCGGACGGGGAGATGCAGGTCGGCGCGCTGACCGCGTTCCTCGCCTACCTCCTGCAGATCCTGATGTCGGTGATGATGGCGTCGTTCATCTCGACGCTGGTGCCGCGTGCCTCCGTCAGCGCCGGGCGGATCATGGAGGTCATCGAGACCGAACCGTCGGTGCACGCTCCCGTCGAGCCGGTGGCCGCGTCCTTCGGGCGCGGAGAGGTTTCCTTCCACAACGCGGAGTTCCGGTATCCCGGAGCCGACGCGCCGGTGCTCAGGAGCACGTCGTTCAGCGTGGGCGCCGGGCAGACCACCGCGATCATCGGCAGCACCGGCTCCGGCAAGACCACGTTGATGAGCCTGATCCCGCGGCTGATCGACGTGACGGCGGGGGAGGTGCGGGTCGGCGGCGTCGACGTGCGGGCGCAGGACCCCGAGGCGTTGCGTTCGCGGATCGGCCTGGTGCCGCAGGTGTCGTACCTGTTCACCGGAACCGTGCGATCGAACCTCCAGCACGGCGCACCCGACGCCACCGACGAACAGATGTGGACGGCGCTGGACATCGCGCAGTCGCGCGACTTCGTCACCGCGATGGGCGGGCTCGACGCCACGATCTCCCAAGGTGGCACCAACCTGTCCGGCGGCCAGCGGCAACGGCTCTCCATCGCCCGGGCACTGGTGCGCAGGCCGGACGTGTACCTGTTCGACGACTCGTTCTCCGCACTCGACCTCGCCACCGACGCGGCGTTGCGAGCGGCACTGCGGCCCTACACGCGCGACTCCGCCGTGATCGTCGTGGCGCAGCGGGTCTCCACAGTGGCCCAGGCCGACCAGATCCTCGTGCTGGAGAACGGCGAGATCGTCGGCAGGGGCACGCACCGCGAGCTGATGGACAACTGCCCCACGTACCTGGAGATCGTCCACTCGCAGCTCACACCGGAGGAAGCGTCATGACCACCACCGCTCGTGAGCAGCCGCGACCGGTGGCCGGTCCGGCAGGCCGGTTCGCCATGCAGGCGCCGGTCAGCAAGGCGGCGGACTTCGGCACGTCGGTCCGGCGCCTGGCCGGTCTGATGAAACCCGAACGCGTCACCTTCGCCGCCGTCGTCGGGCTCGGCGTGCTCGGCGTCTCGTTCACCGTGCTGGGCCCGAAAATTCTCGGCGACGCCACCGACATCATCTTCAACGGCTTGCGCGGTTCGGGCATCGACTTCGGTTCTCTCGGGGCGGTGCTCTCGTTCGCGGCGGGCCTGTACGTGCTGGCCTCGCTGTTCAGCTGGCTGCAGGGGCGGCTGCTGAACACGGTGGTGCAGCGCGTGGTCTACCGGTTGCGCGAGAGCGTCGAGGAGAAGCTGCACCGGTTGCCGCTCAAGTACTTCGACGGCCAGCCGCGCGGCGAGCTGCTCTCCCGCGTCACCAACGACATCGACAACATCTCGACGACGTTGCAGCAGACGATGAGCCAGCTGCTCACCGCCGTTCTGAGCATCATCGGCGTGACCGTGATGATGTTCGTGATCTCACCGCTGCTCGCGGCGGTGATGATGCTCGTCATCCCGATTTCGATCGCCCTGACCCGTGCGATCGGCAAGCGCGCGCAGAAGCAGTTCGTGGCGCAGTGGAAGCACACCGGCCGGCTGAACGCGCACATCGAGGAGGCGTTCAGCGGCCACCAGCTGGTGACCGCGTTCGGCAGGCAGCAGGAGTCGGAGGCGGAGTTCCGCCGCCGCAACGACGAGCTGTACGAGGCGGCGGCCGGCGCCCAGTTCGTGTCCGGCCTGATCATGCCGTCGATGATGTTCCTGTCGAACCTGAGCTACGTCGCCATCGCGGTGATCGGCGGCCTGCGCATCACCACCGGCGGCATGACGCTGGGCGAGGTGACGGCGTTCATCCAGTACTCGCGCCAGTTCACCCAGCCGCTCACCCAGGCCGCCTCCCTGTCGAACCTGCTGCAGTCCGGCGTGGCGTCGGCGGAGCGCGTGTTCGAACTCCTCGACGCACCGGAACAACGCCCGGACCAGGCGGACGCCGTTCCGCCACCGTGGCGCTGCGGCAAGGTCGAGTTCCAGGACGTGTCGTTCTCCTACGACCCGGACAAGCCGCTGATCGAGAACCTCTCGCTGGTCGCCGAACCCGGCCAGATGATCGCGATCGTCGGCCCGACCGGCGCGGGCAAGACGACACTGGTGAACCTCATCATGCGGTTCTACGAACTCAGCGGCGGCCGCATCACCCTCGACGACGTCGACATCACCTCGTTGCGCCGCGCGGACCTGCGTGCACAGGCGAGCATGGTGCTGCAGGAGACATGGCTGTTCGGCGGCACCATCCGCGACAACATCGCCTACGGCAAGCCGGGTGCCACAGAGGAGGAGATCCTCGCCGCGGCCGAAGCGACCTATGTGGACCGTTTCGTGCGCTGCCTGCCTGACGGCTACGACACCGTGATCGACGAGGAAGGCTCGAACGTCTCCGCGGGCGAGAAACAACTCCTCACCATCGCGCGTGCGTTCCTGTCCGACCCAACGCTGCTGATCCTCGACGAGGCCACCAGCTCAGTCGACACCCGCACGGAGTCGTTGGTGCAACACGCCATGGCGGCCCTGCGCTCGTCACGCACGTCGTTCGTCATCGCCCACCGCCTGTCCACCATTCGCGACGCCGACCTGATCCTGGTGATGGAGGCCGGGCGCATCGTCGAACAGGGCACGCACGACGAACTGCTGGCTGGGGAAGGCGCGTACCACCGGCTGTACTCGGCGCAGTTCGCGGCGGCGATCTGAAGTGAGCGCGTAACGGCTTGAGGCTGAACAACCCCACCGCGGTGCGCAAGGCGACGGCCACGTACCACGGAGCCAACAGCCCGAAGTAGTCCGCTGTGAGCCCGCCCAGCAGCGCGCCGACAGGCTGAACACCCCAGGTGATCAGGGTCTGCGCGCTGCTGACGCGCCCCAGCAGTTCCGTGGGCACCGCGCGCTGTCTGAAGGCTGCGGTCGCCACACCCCACACGGCCGTGCAGAACGAACTCACGACCGCGAACGCCGCCACCGTGAGCAGATCGTGGGCGACCGTCGCGATTCCCAGCCACATCAACGGAATCAACACCACGGTCGCCGCAACCATGCCGCGATACCTGGCAAGCAGTCGTTCAGCGAGCAACCCGCCCGCGACCCCACCACACGCGAGAGTGGCCAGGAACGCCCCGAACCCGGCGTTGGTCAGCCCGAGCCTCTGCTGGGCGAACAACACCAGCGTCGCCATCGTCATCGCGATGCACAGGTTCGTCGTCGCCGACACGACCGTGATGGTTCGGAGTGCCTTGTGCCGCAACAGCCATCGCATGCCTTCCCTGGCTTTCGGCCTGGCCGCCGGCTCTTTGCGTTCGGTGCGCATCCTGGTGACCAGCGCCGCCGCGATGGCGAACGTCAGCGCGTTGACCCAGAACGGCGCGGGAACGGCGATCGCGAACAACAACCCACCCAGTGGCGGCCCCACGAACTGCAACGCCACCGCCTGCGACGCGAACAGCCGCCCGTTCGCCCGCTCCAGCAGATGGTTCTCCACGGTGGCCTTGATGAGCGGCTGCCCGACCGCCCTCGGCACGGTCTCGGCGGTGCCGATCAGAAACGCCATGCCGTACAGGAATGCGATGTGCGTGCTGTGGAGAACCGCGAGCAGGGCCATGAGCGCACACTGGACCCACAGGGCCGTGAGGAGAAGGCGCCGTCCGTCGAACCGATCCGCGGCCGCTCCCGCCGAGAGCGAGACCAGCAGCCAGGGGAGCGTGCCGAAGAAACTGACGCCGGCGATCAGCTTCGGGTCCTGGGTGAGCGTGGTGGCGAGCAGCGGAAGCGCCGCCAGGAAGATGCCGTCCCCCAACGCCGAGATGGCGCTGCCGCTCCACAGCAGGTACCAGTTCCGCCCCATGCCGCACCTTACGTGCCGCGCCGAAAACGCCCGCAGCTCAGGCCCCGCCCACCCAGGGGGCTGACCACCTACCTCCACCCAACCTAACGACGATTCGGGCGTGTCAACCCACCGCTCACCGATCTGTGGACAACTCGCCGGGTGAACGGCGAGGTCCCCCGCTTCAAGGCGGAGAGTGGCGAAGGCGGTTTCCGCGAGACGGAAGCGGCCTGGCTCGCACACGGCAAGGTCGTCTGTCCGAAGTGGGGAGGTGGCGTGGTTCGCTCATGCCGAGGGTGTTCGGCGTGGGGTGGTGGCCGTGCACGGCAAGGGTGATCGGCTGTCGTAGGCGAGGTGGCGTGGCTCGCTCATGCCGAGGGTGCTCGACGTGGGGTGGGGGCCGTGCATGGCAAGGGCGATCAGCTGTCGTAGACGAGTGGCGTGGTTCCCTCATGCCGAGGGTGCCTGACGTGGGGTGGCGGCCGTGCATGGCAAGGGCGACCGGCTGTCGTAGGCGAGGTGGCGTGGCCCGCTCATACCGACGGTGCTCGACGCGGCGTGGCAGCCGTGCACGGCAAAGGCGATCAGCTGTCGTAGGCGAGTGCCAGCGCACGTACGCCCAACACCGTCTCCGCAATGCCAGGAGACGCCTCGCGCGGCAAAGACAGACCTCCCAGCGAGAGAAGGCCACCGAACCCCGCACACGGCGAAGGCCGCCTCCCCGAAGCGGGGAAGCGGCCTCAACCGTCGATCAGATCAAGCTCAGTGCTGCGGCGCTGCCCGGCGCGGACGACCCGCGCCGCGCTCGGTTCGCCCGAACGTGCGGCCACCCTCGGAACGCTCCGAACGGCGCGGTCCACCGCGGAACTCGCCACCCTCGGTGCGCCGGCCGGAGCCGCCGCGGTAGCCACCGCCACCGCTGCCGGCCGCGGCGGGAGCGCCGAAGCGACGACCGCCGGAGCCGCCGCTGCGGCGGGCCGGCTTCTCGCGTTCGATGATCGGCTCGCCGCTCGGGATGCGGGCGCCGGTGATGCGGACCAGGTCGTCGTCGCCGGGGCGCACCTTCGTGCTCTCCGGACGGATGCCCGCGCGTGCGGCCATGCCCTGGACTGCGCGGCGCTGGTCGTGCGTGACCAGGGTGACGACCGTGCCGGACTGACCTGCGCGGGCCGTACGGCCTGCGCGGTGCAGGTAGTCCTTCGGGTCGGCCGGCGGGTCCACGTGGACGACCAGTGAGACGTCGTCGACGTGGATGCCGCGCGCGGCGACGTCCGTGGCGATCAGGACCGGCATGGTGCCGTCGCGGAAGTCGCCGAGCACGCGGGTGCGCGCGCTCTGCGCCTTGCCGCCGTGCAGCGCGCCGGCGTTGACGCCCATCGAACGCAGCTTCTTGGCCAGGCGGTCCACGTGGTGCTTGGTGCGCACGAACATGATCGTGCGGCCCTCGCGCGCGGCCACCTCGTTCACCACGTTCTGCTTGTCCTCAGCGGACACGAACAGCAGGTGGTGCTCCATGGTCGTGACGCTGGCGGTGGCCGGGGCCACCGAGTGCGTCACCGGGGAGTGCAGGTACTGGCGGACCAGCTTGTCCACGTCGCCGTCGAGCGTCGCGGAGAACAGCAGGCGCTGCCCGTCCTGCGGGGTCAGGTCGAGGATCGCGCGGACCTGGGGCATGAACCCCATGTCGGCCATCTGGTCGGCCTCGTCCAGCGCGGTGATCTCGACGGAGCCGAGGTCGCACGTGCCCTGGCGGACGTGGTCGGACAGCCGGCCCGGCGTGGCGATCAGCAGGTCGACGCCGCGGCGCAGGTGTTCGATCTGGCGCGGGAACGACGTGCCGCCGACGATGACGCGGCACCACAGGCCCAACGAGCGGGCGTGCGGCGTGAGCGCCGTCTCCACCTGCATCGCGAGCTCGCGGGTCGGGACGAGGATCAGGCCGCGCGGCTTGTTCGGCTGTGAGCGGCCGGTCGCGAGGCGGGTGAGCATCGCGAGGCCGAACGCCAGCGTCTTGCCGGAGCCGGTCTGGCCACGGCCGAGGATGTCGCGGCCGGCCATGGCGTCGGGAAGGGTGGCCGCCTGGATCGGGAACGGCTCCGTGATTTCGTTGGCGACGAGCGACTTGATCAGCGCGTCTGCCAAGCCGAGTTCAGCGAACGAGGGCAGCGGGCCTTCCGGCAGCGTGCTCTCGAAGACCTCGGCGACGATCGGTTCCTCGACCCGCTGCTGCGGACGCGAGGAGTTGCCCTGGCGACCCGAACGGCGCCGCGGTGACCTGCGGCTTTGTCCACGCTCGGAACGGCCTTCGGACATTGATGGCAAAACAAACCTCCGGGACATGGCACGTCTCGAGGCTGCCCCGCGTGCTACCGCGGTGCCGATCACAAGGACGGGCCCGGCGTGATGGTCACGCCGCTGATGAGTGGGTGGAAACACCGGTCAACGGCCGTCAAGCCTGCATCGGTGTACAGCACAGTCTAGCTGATCTATCGCGAAGCCTTGCGCGCCCGGCAGTGTCGTTGGACACGGCCGGGCGCGCAACGTCGGTCAGGACATGCCCGCCACGTCCAGCAGCGTCGTCACCAGCGCGGACGGGTCGCCGATCTCGTGCGGCAGGCCGCGCGAGGCGAACCAGCCGCAGATGTTGCGGACGTCGCGGTCGAGGAATTCCGGACCGCGGGGGTTCGCGACCAGGTCGACCACCTGCGGCAGGTCGATCATGATCAGCCTGCCCTCGTGGACCATCAGGTTGTACGCCGAGAGGTCGCCGTGCGTGATGCCCGCCTCGGCGAGCGTCATCAGCGTCGCGACCAGCTGGCGCCACAGGTCGAGCAGTTCGTCCTCGTCGGGACGGGCCTGCGCGAGCCGCGGCGCCGCGGTGCCGTCGGCGTCCCCGATGAACTCCAGCAGCAGCTCGGTACCGCTGCGCTGCACCGGATACGGCACGGCCGCGCCGATCTGCCACAGCCGGGAGAGCGCGGCGAACTCCGCGACCGCCCACTGCTCCGCGATCAGGTTGCGCCCGAACGCGGTGCGGTTCGCGATCGCCCGCGTCTCACGGGACTTCTTCATGCGACGACCTTCGAGGTACCCCGCGTCGCGGTGGAACATCCGGTGGTCGTTGCTGCGGTAGCGCTTCGCGGCGAGCAGGGTCGACCTGTCGCCGATGGCGCGTTCCAGCAGGAAGACGTCCGCCTCCTTGCCGGTCTTCACGATGCCCAGTTCGCGGTCGACCGCGGCCAGTTCCGTGATGAGCCAGTCGGGGTGCGGTTTCGGGCCCTGGTCGGCGTCGCCCCACGTGGACCAGCGGTCGCCGTCCTCGGGGGTGTCCGCGGTGCTGAGCTGGTCCTCGCGCAGTCGCGAGACCCGCAGCTTCTCTTCCTCGGTCATCCGGCCGCGACGCGTCGGTCCCGCGTCGTCGGCGATCCGGTTGGTGCGCTTTCCCTTGCGCCGCATGGTGTCGTCGGCGCCATCGAAAGCAGATTCGTAACGTTCGAAAAGATCGTGCTCGCGCACGGTGGGGTCTCCCAAAGGATGAAGGTGACCGCCCCACTGGCGCTCTGCGATCAAACGGTGCTGATCAGGCGCGAGAGGCGGCTGGACGGGTCGCGAACGCGGTGCCACGTCCAAAGACAGGCTCTGACATCACGCACCTCCTCGATCCAGCTCCGTTGTCACGCTTCGGAGGGAAGCTTGCCCTGCGGGTCCGGCGCCCGCAACCGAATTAACCGGTGATCAGGTCCGCCGTCTTCTCACCCGTCGGCACCATCGTCAGCCCGGCCTTCTGTGCGAGTCTGACCAGGCCTTTCAGGTCGCCCGGCTCCGTGCTGGACGTCGCGATGGCGCGCGCGAGCAACCCCTTGTGCGCCTTGTTGAAGTGGCTCACGACCTTGCCCTCGCTCGTGATCACCCGGACGACGACGGCGTGTGGGATCCGCGCCAGGCTGGAGTACGCACCGGAACGCAGGTCGACGACGAACTCGCCGGTGTCGGAGAACAACGGCTCCAGCGCGGGCTTCCACAGCGTCCGCAGGCTGCCGTGGTCGGGCAGCGTGCTGCCGCCGGACAACCGGTACGCGGGCACGGGATCGCCGCCGCGAACGGCCCCGAACAGCGCCGACGCGACCGCGAGCCGCTGGTAGGCGCGTTCCTTCGCGGCCTTCTTCAGCGACGGGAAGTCCAGGTTGTCGTAGAGCACGCCGGTGTAGCGCAACAGCGCGGGCGTGGTCTCCGACGTGCGCAGCGCCGCGTTGCGATGCACCTCGTCGACCTGGCGTTCCGAGATGTCGAGCGCTTTGAGGCTCGCCGGGACGTCCTTCGCGAGATCGGCCAGCGCGGACACCAGCTTGTCGCGCACCGGGTTGAGCTCGGGGAACGACAGCGCGTCGAGGTCGAGCGGCGCGCCCTCGCCGCCGATCGCCTTGGTCTCCGACGGGGGAAGCAGCACCAGCACGGTTGAAAAGGGTAGGGCAAAGCCGGAAAACAGCTGGACAGGGCGTGGTGATCTGGAAGGCGTGGACGCACTCGACCGCCTGTACCGCTCGCTCGACGCCCGGCCGCGCCCGGAGGACGTGGCCGTCCTCGTGCTGGAGGCGCTCCCGAAACTGACGCGGCGCGAGCGCGGGGTGATCAACGGCGTCGCGGCGCACGCCTCCCGCCGGCACGGGTTTTCCGGGATGAGCGACGACTACGCCCGCCCGGTCGGTGCCGCACGCCAGGTCGCCGCCACCCGCCGCCTGTTCGGTGTGGACGTCGAGGTCGACGTCGAGGACCCGCTGTCGGTGCTGGAGTTCGCGGCGCTGGCGGGTGCCGGCATCGGCTTCGACCCCGAGCACGCGGACTTCCTGGCGGACCGGCTGAACCGCGATGCCCGCGCGTCAGCCGGCATCGACCTGTCCAAGCGGCAGTACAACCGCCGTTTCCGCATGCTGCGCAGGTTGTCCGCGAAGGCAGGACGGCTGGGGCGCACCCGGGAACTGCACCGTGCGACGCTGCTCGCGGCGGCGGGGTTCGTGGGTGCGATCGACCACGACCGCTTCCGTGCGGACCCCGGCGCGGCCTGCTTCGTCGCGTACTTCACGGCCCGCCGCAAGCTGCGCCGCGAGTTCAGCCTCGCCGGCCGCGAGAACCCGTTCGACCAGGTCGCCGACGTGCTGTTCGCGCGCTGCCGGGCCTCTTCCGGCACGGACTGGGCGATGATCGCCCTCGCGCACCCGGTGTGGGACGTGCTGCGGCACCTGTCCGCCGAGCAGCTCGGTGAGCTGCTCGGCCGGTGGTCCGCGGCGACCAGGTCCATCGCCTCGGGGCTCGGCGAGCTGTGGCGCACGTCCGACGTGGACCGCGCCACCATGATCGTGCGCTCGGGCGTCGACTCGTCGACCTGGAACGCCTTCGCGGGTGCCTGCAACGCCGCCCGCACGGCGTGGATCGCCTGCCTGCACGCCGCGGGGCTCACGTCGTTGCTCGACGACGCCTGGCCGGGCAAGACGATGCGCGTGATGGCGGCCGACCTGGCCTGGTGGCACCGGCAGTCAGGCGGCGGCCTGCACCCGGACACCGCCGTGTGGGCCTCCCTGCCGTTGCCGTGGGAGGTGCTCGACGGCACCGTGACGTGCACCCGTGCCGACGTCGAAGCCGCGTGCCGCTCGCACGGCGTGGACCCCGAGCGCGCCGGCTGGACCGCGCCTCGCAAGCACGGCCTGATCGCGCGCTTCCGGCCGACCCCGGAACTCGTGCACGGCGTTGCCGTGTCGGATCCGTTGTGGGCCATGGCTTTGCGGCGTGCGCACGCGTTCAGCGGAAAGCCGCTGCGCACCGAGGTATTCGGTGGACAGAACCTTCCAAGCTGAGCAGGCTGTAGCGCGTTCGGTGGTAGCTCAGTGGTAGAGCGCCCGGCTCTGGGACCGGGTGGACGCCGGTTCGAGCCCGGTCCGCCGAACGCCCTTGGAACACGTAGCTCAGTGGTAGAGCTCCGGCTCTTGATCCGGAGGGACGCCGGTTCGAGCCCGGCCGTGTTCCCCAGCGGAGGTGCGGCGCGCCGGCCTCGTCCGTGACTGTCGCGGACGAGGTTCACCGGACACGGTCTAAGGCGCCTGGAGCGTCAGGTAGGCCAGGCCGAGCGTGCCGCGCCACCCCCGCAGCCGGTAGCCGCGGGCGGTGTCGGCCTTCGCCCTGATCTCCGGTGCGTGCTCGGAGTCCGGGTTGTCCCGCAGCCAGCGTTCCCAGGCGAGGCCGTGCCCGTTCTCGAACACGTCCCACTCGTCGAGGCTCGCCTGTTCCACCGCGAGCATGCGGTAGCCGTGATCGTGCGCGAGGTCCACCAGGTCGGCCACCGAGCCGTACTGGTCGCGTGGCACCGGCATCGCCGCCAGCTGGTCCTCGGTGGGCTCGCGTTCCCAGAAACCCTCGCCCAGCAGGAGCCTGCCGCCCGTGCGCAGCAACTGCTTCGCCTCTGTGAGCGCATTCGCCGTGTGCTGCAACGGGTCTCCGCCCCACACCTGGCTGGCGCCGTTGACGATCACGACGTCGGCCGGCCGGTCCGGTCGCCATTGAGCGACATCCGCCACCTGCAGACTGACGCGGTCGGTCAGGCCTCTGGCCTCGGCGTTGGCCTGGCCGTGCGCGATGTCCGCGGCGTTCAGGTCGACGCCGGTACCGGTGGCTGTGGGCGCGGCTTCCAAGGTCCGCAGGAGGAACTCCGCCCAGCCGCAGCCGACGTCCAGCACGTGGGCGTTGTCCAGCGGCAGGAGTGAGCGGATGAGGCGAGCTGCTCGTTGTTCGGACAATGGCCCGTGGAACGTCAGGTCCTCGTGCAGCGGTGCGATCTCTGGTGGCGTCATCGCTCGCAGGATGGCCCTGGTGGCTCATCGCGGGCAACGCGTTATTCGGTTGTTGGCGGTATCCCCTCCCCGTAGCGTCATTCGACGTGGAACTCGTGTGGCGCCCGCTCACGACAGCGGACATCCCGGCGGTGGCCGCGCTCTACAACGCGGCCGAGGCGGTCGACGACACCGGCGAACTGTTGTCCGAAGAGGACTTCGCCGAGTCGTTCGGCAAGGCCGACCTGCCCGGTGGGTCGCTGGCAGTGCTCGTGGACGGAAGGCTTGCGGCCTACGGGCTGGTCGCGTTGCGCGACAACCCCGTGGGAACGCACCGCGTCCGGCTCGACGGAGCGGTCCACCCCGAGTTCCGGCGCGAGGGCATCGGGCGGCAACTGCTGCCACGCCTCGCCACTCTGGCGCACGACCTCCACCTCGCACGACACCCGGACCTGCCGCTCGCCGTGTGCACCATGGTCGAGAGCCGTGCCGAGGGACACGTCGCGCTGGTCGAGAAGCTCGGCTTCGGCGCCGACCGCTACTTCTACGAGCTGGAGGTGGCACTGGGCGAGTCACTCGCCCAGGTCCCGATCCCGTCCGGCTACGAGATCGTGCCGTTCTCCGCGGCTCGTGACGAAGAGGTCCGCCTGGTCTGCAACGCGGCCTTCGCCCAGCACTGGGGGTCGGTCGAGCGCAGCCCGGAGGAATGGGCGGCGTCGTTCACCGACAGCTTGAGGTTCGTTCCGGAGTCCTCCTTTCTGGCGCTCTTCCAAGGCGCCGTGGTCGGGTTCGTGCTCGCACGGCACTACCCGGTCGTCGAGGAGATGACGGGCGTCCGCGAGTTGTGGATCGGGGACGTCGGCACCCTGGAGGAGCATCGCGGGCGTGGTGTGGCCGCGGCCCTGCTGAGCCGCACGCTGGCTCAGGGCAGGACGCAGGGCTACCACCGCGCCGGGCTCTCCGTGGACTCGGCCAACTCGACCCGTGCGCTCGGCGTGTACGAGCGCGCCGGGTTCGAGGTGGCGCGGACCTGGATCGACTACGGGCTGCCGGTGGCGCTCTAACGGTGGACCCGGCCCGTCGGCGAGCGAATTCGACCGCCAACGGACCGAGCCACTAGAGCTCTTCGCCGCCCTGGCCGACGCAGAACTCGTTGCCGTCCGGGTCGGCGAGCACGGTCCAGACGAGACCGGGAACGCTGTGCACCGCGATCTCCGTGGCGCCGAGCGCGACGAGGCGGGCGACCTCCGCCAAGCGGTCCGGCACGTGCGAGTCGAAGTGGACTCTGTTCTTGCCCGGCGTCGCGTCCGGCACCTGCTGGATGCCGAGCGCGGGACCGGACTCCGTGTTCGGCGCGAGCACGATGAACTCACCCCAGTCGTTCTGGATCGTGGTGCCCAGAGCGGCCGTCCAGAACTCCGCGAGCTTGCGCGCGTCGCCCGTGTCGATGGTGATCATGTCGATGGTCAGAGGCATGGGACGGACGCTACCCAGGAGGTCTGACAATTCCTGTCGCCGCAGGTCAGAGCCCAACCGAAGCACCGCGCGCGATTTCGGCGAACGTCCAACCAGTACGCTGTTTCAACTGCCCGTGAACGAGGAGTACCCACCGTGATCACCAGGATGTCGTCGCTGTTCCTGCGCACCCTTCGCGAGGATCCGGCGGACGCCGAAGTGCCCAGCCACAAGCTGCTGGTGCGCGCCGGCTACGTCCGCCGCGTCGCACCGGGCGGGTACACCTGGCTGCCGCTGGGCCTCAAGGTCCTGCGCAACATCGAGGCCGTCGTCCGCGAGGAGATGGACGCCTTCGGCGCGCAGGAGATCCAGTTCCCCGCGCTGCTGCCCAAGGAGCCCTACGAGGCGACGAACCGGTGGGAGGAGTACGGCCCCAACCTGTTCCGCCTGAAGGACCGCAAGGGCGCCGACTACCTCCTCGGCCCCACGCACGAGGAGATGTTCACCCTCACCGTGAAGGGTGAGTACAGCTCCTACAAGGACTACCCCGTCACGCTGTACCAGATCCAGACCAAGTACCGCGACGAGGCGCGTCCCCGTGCGGGCATCCTGCGCGGCCGCGAGTTCCTGATGAAGGACTCGTACTCGTTCGACCTCACCGACGAGGGCCTGAGCCAGTCGTACAAGGACCACCGCGACGCCTACATCCGCATCTTCGACCGGCTCGGCCTGGAGTACGTGATCGTCTCCGCCACGTCCGGCGCGATGGGCGGCTCGGCGTCCGAGGAGTTCCTCGCCGTCGCCGAGACGGGCGAGGACACGTTCGTGCGCAGCACCGAGTCCGGTTACGCGGCGAACGTCGAGGCCGTCGCGACGCCCGTGCCCCCCGCGCAGTCGATCGACGACAAGCCCGCGGCGCAGGTGCACCACACGCCGAACACGCCCACCATCGAGACGCTGGTGGACTTCCTCAACGCGAACACCGACCGCAAGTTCACCGCGGCGGACACGCTGAAGAACGTCCTCGTGAAGGTCAAGCAGCCCGGCAAGGACTGGGAGCTGCTCGCGATCGCCGTCCCCGGTGATCGCGAGGTCGACTTCAAGCGCCTCGAGGCAGCCCTCGAACCGGCCGAGGTCGCGATGCTGGAGGCGGCCGACTTCGCCAAGAACTCGTTCCTGGTCAAGGGCTACATCGGCCCGGGAGCCATCCAGGCCAACGGCATCCGCTTCCTCGCCGACCCCCGCGTCGTCACGGGCACCGCCTGGGTCACCGGCGCGGACAAGGCCGACCACCACGTCGTCGACCTGGTGGCGGGCCGCGACTTCACCCCCGACGGTGTCATCGACGTCGCCGAGGTCCGCGAGGGCGACGCGTCGCCGGACGGCAAGGGTGTGCTGGTCGCCGCGCGCGGCATCGAGATCGGCCACATCTTCCAGCTCGGCCGCAAGTACGCGGACGCGTTCTCGCTCGACGCCCTCGGCCCGGACTCCAAGCCCGTTCGCATCACCATGGGCTCGTACGGCGTCGGCGTCTCGCGGCTCGTCGCGGTCATCGCGGAGCAGTCGCACGACGACCGCGGCCTGATCTGGCCCCGCAACGTCGCCCCCGCCGACGTCCACGTCGTGGTCGCCGGCAAGGACGAGACGCTGATGAACGCCGGTGAGGACTTCGCGAAGCAGCTCAGCGCCAAGGGCCTCAACGTCCTGCTGGACGACCGCAAGGCGAGCCCCGGCGTGAAGTTCGCGGACGCCGAGCTCGTCGGCATCCCGACGATCCTGGTGATCGGCCGCGGCCTGAAGGACGGCACGGTCGAGGTCAAGGACCGCCGCTCCGGCGAACGCGTCGAGGTGCCGGTCGCGGAGGCCGTCGACCACCTGGTGCAGGTCGTCACCAGCTGAAGCGAGGACTGAACGCCGGGCAGCGCGCTGGGGGTGGGGCGCGCGGCCCGGCGTTCAGCGTTTCACCAGGGGAGCGGTCAGCCCGCCCGGCGGTCGGTGAGGTCCAGCGCCGGCTCCTCCAGCCACGCCTGCGCCCGTTCCCGCTTCACCGCACGTTCGGCGCGCGGCAACTGGTCGGCCACGACGTCGCGCACCAGCAGGTGCCGGAACCCGTACTCGATCTCGCCCGTCTCGCTGTTGCGGCCCTGACGGCGCAGGAAGTCGCGCTGTTCCAGCAGTTCCAGCGCCTTGGCGACCTCAAGAGCGTCCCGCTGACCGGTCGCGGCCACCGCTCCCGGCGACACCAGATCACCCGCGACAGCGGCGTCCTGGAGGACGGCCTTCACCTCGAACGGCAGCGAGTCGAGCTGAGCGGTCAGCACTCCACGCACTGATGGCGGGACCGGCAGCGAAGCGTCGTTCTGCACGCACGGCATGCGCGGGTCGGCGACCATGCGGGCGTACTCGGTGGCGAACAACGGGTTGCCGCCGACGCACGTCACGAGCGCCTGCCACAGTTCGGACGACAGCTCGCGAGTGTGCAGCAACGAGTTCATCAGGCTGCGCGTTCCGTTGTGGGACAACGGCTCCAGGCTGATCGTGGTCGCGTTGCGCTTGCCGCCGAACCACGACGGCCGACGCTGCAGCAGCTCCGGCCGCGCGGTCGCGATCACCAGCAACGGCACGGAACCGGCGTGCTCGCTCAGCTCCTCCACGAAGTCGAGCACCACGTCGTTCGCCCAGTGCACGTCCTCCAGGAAGACGACCAGCGGATCGGACTCCGCGACCTCCTCCAGGAACCGCCGCCACGCCGGGAAGTCGGCCCGCACGCCGGGGCCGGGTTCGGCCAGGCAGGCGAGGCTCCCGTGCAGCCGGTCCGCGAGCTCACCGACGCCGACCAGCGACGCGAGTGCGGCCCGCAGGGTCTCGAAGGAGGAGAAGCCGCTCACGACGTCCGCCAGCGGCCCATAACCGTGGTCGTCGCCGAAAGCCGTTGCGGTTCCACGCAATGCGGTCGAACAAGAAGACGTGAGTTCGTTGACGAGCCGTGTCTTGCCCACGCCCGCCTCTCCGAGCACGGTCACGAAGTGCGGGCGACGGCGCGTGCGGACCTCGTCGAGAAGCCCTTGCAGTACCAGCAACTCCCGTTCGCGTTCCACGAACGGCACGGCGGCCTGCGAACGGCGGGTCGCACCACGCGGTGACACGCACGAGACCGCCTGCCAGCCTCCGGTCGGCGCGCCATCGGCCTCCCACGTCACGGAACCGGCGGCCTCACGCGTCGCGGAGCACGCACGAACGGCGCCCAGCGGAGACAACGCCATCAGCTGACGGCACTGGTCGAGCAGCACGCCCGTGGCAGTGGGCGCACCAGCCGAAGGCAGACGCACGAGAGAGTCGCCGGTCGCCACGCCGATCTGCACGTCCGCGACGGCAGCCAACCGGTCACGGATGGCCAACGACGCACGCACGGCACGATCGGCGTCGTCCTCGGCGGTCTTGGGCACACCGAACAGGGCCAGGAACACGGACCCGACGTTGCCGCCGACGACGCCGCCCAGGCGGGAGACCTCGGCGGAGACGACGGAAGCGACTTCCTGGTGCACCGCGTCGACGTCCTCCGGGTCACCGTCGCCGGCCGCGAGACCGAGCTGGGCGGACACCATCACAACGCTGACGAGCTTGCGTTCCACCGTCATCACGTTCATCGCGGTCACCGGAGCGACGGGTTCCGCCGCAGGTGGCGTGATCACGACGGGAGCGGACACGGGAGAGGCTTGGCCGACGGAGAGCAGGTGCCTGCGCTGCACCGACGGCGGAAGGTCCAGCACGGGGGCGTGGTCGAGGATCGCGCGCTCCAGTTCCTGGAGCTCGCGGCCCGGTTCGAGACCGAGTTCCTCCACCAGCGCCGCCCTGGTACGGCGGTAGACGCTCAGCGCGTCCACCTGCCGGCCACACCGGTACAGCGCGAGCATCAACTGCCCGTTGAGTCGTTCGCGATACGGCTCCACCTCGATCAGCGACTCCAGCTCGCCGATGATCTCGTAGTGCCTTCCGCAGGCGAGTTCTGCCTCGAAGCAGTCCTCCTGCGTCGCCAGCCGCCCGTCTTTGATGGCGGTCAGCTCCGGCCAGTTGATGCCGGTCTCCGCAAGATCCGCGAGCACCGGTCCGCGCCACAAACTCAGTGCCTTGCGGAGCACCTTCGCCGCGGCGGGCCAGTTGCCGGTGGACAGTTCACCTCGTCCCTGTTCGGTCAGCTGCTGGAAGCGCGACAGGTCGAGGGAGTTCTGGTCCACGCGCAGCAGGTACCCCGGCGCGTGGGTCAGCAGCAGTGCGGACCCCTCGGGGTTGCTGCCGTGGGGAGTGAGAACGCCTCGCAGCCCTGAGACGGCGTTCTGGAGCATCTTGCGCGCCGTGGGCGGGACGTCCCGTGACCACAACGCCTGAAGCAACTTGCTCGTCGCCACCACTCGGTTGGCGTGCAGCAGGAGGAAACCCAGAGCCGCGCGCTGCTTGACGCCGCCCAACGGCACGGGCAGGTCGTCGTCGAGGACTTCCAGTGAGCCCAGCAGGTGGAATCGCATGGTTCTGGCCTCCTTGGGTGACTATCCGGACGGAGGGGGATCAGCCCCAAGGAGTGTCGTCGCCCCACGGGGTGTCGCCGTCGGCCGGAAGCGTCGGCAGCGTGATGGACCGTCCCCACGGGGTGTCGTCCGAAGTGACTGTGCCCCAAGGGGTGTCGCCGTCATTGATGATCTGGCCCCAGGGGGTGTCGCCGTCGTTGACGATCTGGCTCCAGGGGGTGTCACCGCCCGCGCCCTTGCCCCACGGGGTGTCGTCGTCGGCCTGTGCGGTGCCGGCGAAGAGCGTCATCGCCAGGGCCGCCGGGATGGCGGAGAGAACCAGAGCGGCAGCGGTCGTCCTGCGGATCATGTCGGCCTCTTTCTTCTTGGTCTGTCCTTGGCTCGAGTTGTGCTTCAGACACCTTCGAGCGGCGTCTGAGAACGAAGTTAGAAGTGCCGCCCATCGCCGCTCTATCGCGCACCCACCGCGTATCAATCGGCCGTGATGGCGGAGCTCGCACAACCAATTGAGACGCTTCAATAGCTGACCGGCCAGTCAGCACACAGCTGTTACTACGCAGGGTGGTCGCTTATCCGGAGAATTAGGTGCGGTGTACCGCAATGGTTGGGTGCGGTTAGCGATCCGAACGAACGGCTTGTGCCGCTCGGAGTAGTCCCGATGAGACGTTCAGGCTGCTTGGCGGCATGCCGTAGGATCGTCGTGAAGTCCGCCGCCACAACGATGAATTCTCGGGTTCACGTACTCGTTGATCTGCCATGATGTCCCAGATCTGATCATCTCCAAATGAGATGCCTATTGAGATCGAGCGCATTATGGTGGATCGTGTAGTCATGCACAAGAAGGATCTTGACAGTTTTCCCCGTCGAGGCTAACTTCGGAGATCATCACCCATCGGAGTGGCCGTCTGCAGTTGATGCAACCGGAGGTCAAACACGAGATGCGAAGGATTTTCATCTTAAATCGATCTTGAGATGACGTCCTGGAAGTGCCTTTTCCTCGTCTTCGGCAAATGTGATTCGGTAATGGTGAAAACGACCGGGGCGTGAGGTGCAGGGGCATTGCGGGAAATAAAGGCGCGAGGGGTCGTCCGTCATGAGCTCCGCCCCTGATGAGGAACTGATTTTCAAACTGCTCGGTCCGATCGAGGTGATCGGAGCGGAGGAGCAGGTGCAGGTGCCGCCGGGACGTCAGCAGACGATCCTGGGCGCATTGCTGCTCGAAGCCAATCGCGTTGTCAGCATGGACCAGCTGATCGACCTCGTCTGGGAGCACACCCCGCCGTCGACCGCACGGGCGCAGATCCAGATCTGCGTGTCCGCGCTCCGGCGGGAGTTCGCGAGGGTCGGCGTCGACGCCCAGATCGAGACCCGCCAGCCCGGCTACCTGCTGCGCGTCGCCGCAGACAAGATCGACACCTTCCTCTTCGAACGTCGCGTGGCCGACTCCGACGCCGCCGTCCGGCAGGGCCGCATGGAAGACGCGTCGACGGTGTTGCGCGCGGCTTTGGCGTTGTGGCGCGGACCCGCACTCGGTGGCGCCGGTGCCACGTTGCAGAACAAAGCGCTGCGCCTCGACGAGAAACGCCTGTCGGTGCTGGAGAACTGCGTCGACATCGAGTTGTTGCTGGGCCGCCATCACGCACTCATCGGTGAATTGCAGAGCATGGTGACGGAACACCCGTTGCGAGAACGTCCGCGCGGCCAGTTGATGCTCGCGCTCTACCGTTCCGGCCGGCAGTCCGAGGCGCTCGACGTTTACCGCGCCGGCCGCGATCTGTTCATCGAACACCTGGGCCTCGAACCGAGCGACCAGTTGCGCAAGCTCGAGACCGCGATCCTGACCGACGACGAGGTGCTGCGCCTCGATCAGGAGAAGCCGGTTCCGGTCACCGTGCAGAACGTCGTGTCACCGCACCAGCTTCCGGCCACCATCTCGGACTTCATCGGCCGCCAGGACGTCGTGGCGCGCGCCGAGAGCATTCTCGCGGGCGACCACACGACCATGCCGGTGGTGAACATCTCGGGCAAGGCGGGCATCGGTAAGAGCGCTCTCGCGGTGCACGTGGCCCATCGCGTCGCCGCCGAGACCTACCCGGACGGCCAGCTGTACTGCGACTTGCGCGGTACGCAGGCGAAACCGGCCACACCAGCCGAGGTGCTCGGCCGGTTCCTGTCCGCGTTGGGCGCCGTGGGCTCGACCTTGCCCGACGGCGTGGACGAGCGCGCGGACATGTACCGCAGCATGCTCGCGAACCGCCGCGTGCTCGTCGTCCTGGACGACGCGGGCAGTGAGTCGCAGGTGCACCAACTGCTTCCGGGCTCTCCCACGTGCGGTGTGGTGGTCACGAGCCGCACCCGGCTGACCGGTCTCGCCGGATCTCATTTGGTCGACGTCGACTTCATGGACTCCGACGACGCGCTGGAGTTGTTGGGGCGCATCATCGGCACGCAACGCCTGCAGGGCGAACCGGTCGCCGCGGCCGCGTTGGTGGACGTCGTGGGAGGGCTCCCACTGGCGTTGCGCATCATCGGCGCCCGTCTCGCCGCACGCACGCACTGGAGCCTCGCCTCGATGGTCGGCCGCCTCGCCGACGAACGGCACCGCCTCGACGAACTGGTGCACGGCGACATGGTCGTGCGCGCCAGCCTGTCGCTGACCTACGACGGCCTGGAGCCCGACACGTGCCGGGTGATGCGGCTGATGTCGTTGCTGGAAGCGGAAAGTCTGCCGGTCTGGACGGCCTCCGCGCTCACCGACGACGACCGCCACCGCGGCTTCGACCTGCTGGAGCGCCTGGTCGACGCCCAGTTGCTGGACGTGGTCGGCAGTGACATCACCGGCCTGCCCCGCTACCGCTTCCACGACCTGATCCGCCTGTTCGCCAAGGAACAGCTCGTGGTGCACGAGGCCCCGGCCACGCAACTGGCCTCGGTCGAACGCGTGGCCGGCGGCTGGCTCGCGATGGCCGAACAAGCCCATCAACGCCTCTACGGCGGCGACTTCACCGTGCTGCACGGCACCGGCCGGCGCTGGCAGCCCAGCGCCCCGTACCTCGACCAGGTGCTGCAGGACCCGTTGGGCTGGCTGGAAAGCGAACGCCCGAACATCTGCGCCGCCGTCATCCAGGCCGCCGACGCCGGCCTGGACGAACTGTGCTGGGACCTCGCGACGACGCTCGTGACGTTGTTCGAGACCCGCAGCTACCTCGACGACTGGCAGCAGACCCACGAACGCGCCCTGGACGCCGTGCGGAGAGCGGGCAACAAGCGCGGCACCGCGGCCCTGCTGTGCTCGCTCGGGTCGTTGCACCACAGCCAGCGCCGCATGGAAGCGTCCCGCACGGCGCTGGAACCCGCTCTGGAGCTCTTCATGGAGCTCGACGACACCCACGGGCTGGCGTTGGTGCGCCGCAACCTCGGCCTGCTGGAGTACAACGAAGGCCGTCCGGAGATCGCGCTGAGGATCTTCGAGCAGTCGCTGACGGGCTTCAAACGCGTCGGCGACGTCGTCGGCCAGGCCTACGTGGTGTCGCAGCTCGCGCAGTTGTCGCTGGACCGCGGCGAGCACGAGCTGGCGGTCGGTCAGCTGCGCGGCGCCCTGGGCATGTGCCGCGAGATCTCCAGCCCGCGCGTCGAGGCCCAGGTCCTGTACCGGCTCGGCAGCGCGATGCTGGTGCAGGGCCGGTACGAGCAGGCGCAGCAGCTCATCACGTCGGTGCTCGGCATGGTGCAGCGCTCCGGCGACACCGTGGGGGAGAGCTACGCGCTGCATTCGCTCGGCCTGATTCACGGCCGCATGCGCATGTTCGCCGAGGCGGGACGGCTGCTGCGGCGCGCGATCCGGCTCTGCGAGGAGAACCTGGACCGGGTCGGGGCCGCGCGGATCCGGCTCGACCTCGCCCAGCTCGTGTCGCAGCGCGGGGAGACGTTCCACGCGATCGCGATCGTGGAGCAGGCGATGATGACGTTCCAGGAGCTCCGGCTCGAGCTGTGGGAGAGCAAGGCGCTGGCGGTGCTGGAGAAGATCACCGCCGAGAACCCGCTGCCCGCCGCCGTCACGTCCAACGGCGGCGCGCGGTAGGCCCGTGCCCTAAGACGTCGGCGTCAGCGAGTCGACCATCTTCTGCAGGTCGGACTCCTTGAGCAGCGGCGGGTTGGTGCCGCCTCCGCCGCCCTCCAGGTCGCCGTTCACGGCCAGCACGTGCAGCTTGTTGCTGCCGTTGAGCACCACGACCTTGACCATGCCCTTGCTCGCCAGGCACTTGTTGCCGGTTTGGGTGATCGTGGCGTCGATCTGCACGCCGTCGACGACGACCTTCTTGCCGTCCTTCTGGGTGTGCTGGATCTTCACCGGCTTGGGTTCCGCGGTCGTCACCTTGGGGTCGCCGCCCGACGAGTAGTACTGCGTGGCGAGGGCCTTGGTGAAGTCGGTGGCCGCCTTGGTGATGTCGCTCTTCGGGAGCAGGGTGCCGCCGTTGGTGCCCTTGGTGAACGGCTTGCCCTCGCAGGTGTAGTCGCCGTAGGTGGTGATGCCGGACAGCTGGACGCCCTCGAACCCCTCGACCGGGATCTTGACCTCGGCGATGACGTCCCAGTTCTTCGGGACCACGTAGTTGTAGCCGAGCCCCGTCTCGATGCACTGCTGGCCCTCGTTCTTCGGGCACGCGGTGTCGGTCGGTTGCGCGGAGGTGCTGTTCGAGGTGGACGGGTCGGGCTGCGCCGTCGTGTTGTCCGGGCGCGTGAGCAGGAACCAGGTGAGGCCACCGCCCACGAGCAGGACGAGGACGACTGCGCCCATCACGAGCCAGAGCGTCTTCTTGTTCTTCGGCGGCTCGTTGTCGAAGCCCCCGTACACGCCGAGCCCGCCGTATCCGCCGTAACCCTGCTGCGGGAACTGGCCTTGCTGCGGGAACTGGGGCTGCTGCGGGAAACCACCGGTCTGCGGGTAGCCGCCGGTCTGGTAGCCACCGCTGGGATGGTCACCCTGTTGCTGCTGGCCCCAGCCCTGCTGGTCGTTCCAGCCGCCCTGTCCGCCGCCACCTGGGTAAGTCACGGGCAAACGGTACCTGGTGGGTCCGACAGGGGCTTAATTCATCACCCGTTGACTTCGGGAGCGCGTGAGGCGTAGCGTGCCCGTTAAATTCAACGGACGATGAACTTTAAGGAGCAGATGATGCGCACCGCGCTGGTCACCGCCGTCGCAGGCGCGGTGGTGGCGTTTCTCCTGGGCCTGCTGACCTTCGGCGTGCAGGCGACCGTGCACCCGCACGACGTTCCGCTCGCCGTCGTGGCGCCTCCGCCGATCGCGGAGAAGGTGGGGGCGGCCGACTCGGCCGAGGTCGACATCCGGGTCGTGTCCGCGGACGAGGCGCGGAACCTCCTGCGGGACAAGGAGGTCTACGGAGTTCTGGAGATCGTGCCCGGCCAGGCGACGATCCGGCTCAACCCCGCGGTCAACCCGTCCGGCACGCAGGTCGCGCAGCAGGTGCTGACCGGCGTCGCCCAAGGCGCCGGGCTGCCGGTCAGGATCGACGCGCAGACACCGACGGCCGCCGAACGCACCGCGCCGCTCGCCGCGTCGGCACTGCTCTGGGTCGGCGGGATGATCGCCGGACTGCTGTTCGTGGTGCTGAAGGGCGAAAAGCTGAGGTGGCTGTCGGCGCTGGCCGCGGCCGTCCTGGTCACCGGCTCGACCACGGGCCTGCTGGCGTGGTGGGGCGTCACGTTCACCGTCGAGGCGCTCGCGTTCATGCTCGCCGTCGCCGTGTCGTTCGCACTGCTGCAAGCGGGGCTGTTCAAGCACCTCGGCGTCCGCGCGATGGCCGTCCTCGGCCTGCTCTACCTGATGGCCCCCGCTGTCGCGGGACAGGTGCCGGAGCTGCTCAACCCGGCCTACCGGGCGGTCCTGTGGTCGTGGACGCCGTTCCGGTTCTCGGCGGAAGGCCTGCGCAGCCTCATGTACGACGGGTCCGTCAGCACCGAGTGGTGGGTGTTCGGCGGGATCGCGCTAGCGGGGCTGGTGCTGCTTCTAGCCGGCAAGAAAGCTCAGACGGACCGTGCGGACGGGGTTGTCGACGTTGGTGTCGACGAGGCAGACGGACTGCCACGTGCCGAGCGTCAGCACACCGCCTAGCACCGGGATCGTCGCGTAGGGCGGCACCAGCGCGGGCATCACGTGGTCACGGCCGTGGCCAGGGGTGCCGTGCCGGTGCCGCCACTTCACGTCGCGGGGCAGGATGCGCTCCAGCGCGGTCAGCAGGTCGTCGTCGCTGCCCGCGCCCGTCTCGATGATGGCGACGCCCGCGGTCGCGTGGGGCACCCACACGTGCAGCAGGCCGTCGCCGTTCTCGCTGTCGAGGAACCGCTGGCATTCCCGGGTCAGGTCGTGCACGACCTCGTCGGCACCGGTGCGGATCTGGATCTCCTCGCTGCGCATGACTCAGATCTTACGAACGACCCGTGCGGGGTTGCCGACCGCAAGCACGTGAGCAGGCAGATCGCGCGTCACGACACTGCCCGCGCCGACCACCGTGTTGTTGCCGATGGTGACGCCGGGGCAGACGATCACGCCGCCGCCGAACCACACCTGGTCCCCGATGACGATCGGCGCGGTCGTCTCCCAGCCCGCGATCCGCGCGTCGTGGTCCTCGACGGGGTGCAACGCCGTGAGCAGCTGCACGTTCGGACCCATCATCACGTGATCGCCGATGGTCACCGGGCCGCAGTCGAGGATGACGCCGCCGTAGTTCATGAAGCTGTTCGCGCCGACGCGGGTGTTGTAGCCGTACTCGATCTGCAGGCGCTGCATGAACGTCGAGTTCTCGCCGATCTCCGCCACGAATCCCTTGAGGATCGCGTACATCCCGTCGAGGTCTTCCGGGTCGTGCGCGTTGAACCGGGCCATCTCACGCCAGCCGCGGCGCCGGTCCGCGTCCAGTTCGGGGTCCGCCGGCAGGTAGGGCTCGCCGTTGATCATCTTCTCGCGGTTGGTTCCCATGAGGACTCAGTATCGTCAGATCATGCGCGTGCTCTTCGCCAGCATGGCCACCGTCGGCCACACCTATCCGTTGATCCCGCTGGCGTCGGCCTTCCGCGCCGCCGGCCACGAGGTGCACTACGCGGTCGGTGAGGAGATGCACCCGGTGCTCGGGAAGCTCGGGCTGCGGCCGTTCCGGCCCGGGTTCGTGTTCGGGGAGATCTACGCCGAGGACATCGCGCCCGAGTTGGAGCGGTTGCTGCCCGACCTCGTGATCGGCGAGTGGGCGGTGCCCGAGGTCGTGTCCGAGGCCCGGCGCCGCGGGTTTCCCGCGCTGTGGCACGGGTTCGGGCGGATGTTCCCCGACGGCATCGGCTTCGTGCGGCCCACCGGCGGACGGCACCTCGACATCTGCCCGCCGTCGCTGCAGGACGCCGCGTTCCTGAAGGAGGCCCGGATCCCGCTGCGGCCCGTGCCGTTCTCGCCGCCCGGTGACGTGCCGGTGCGCACCGCGGGGAAGCTGATCTACCTCACGCTCGGCACGGCGTTCGGCACGCGCGAACTGCTCGCCGAGGCGGTCGTGGGGCTCGGCAAGATCTCCGAGGCGCAGGTGATCGTGGCCGCGCCGCGTGTCGGACTCCGCGACGTACCGCCGAACGTGAAGGTGTACCCGTGGCTGCCCCAGGCGGAGGTGCTGCGGTACGCGGACGTCGCCGTTCATCACGGCGGCAGCGGCACGATGCTGGGCGCGCTCGCCGCGGGGGTTCCCCAGGTCCTGCTGCCGCAGGGGGCCGATCAGTTCGGCAACGCCGACGCGCTCGTCGCGGCCGGTGCGGCGCTACGTCCGGCCGCGTTCAGCGCGGGGCCGATCGCGGACTGCGTGCGGCAGCTGTTCGCGGACTCCTCCTACCGCGAAGCCGCTGGTCAGATCACCCGGGAGATACGTCACATGCCGTCGCCGGAGGAAGTTGCGGACAGTCTGGCGAGTGTTGTGTAACACTGTTTTTTATGAAGGCAAGCCGCCTGCGCCTCGGGATGAACCTGTGGCCGCCGTTCCTGTTCGCCGGCATCCGCGTCGTGGAGATCTCACCGGACTACCGGTACGCACGGGTGCGGATGCGTCTGCGCCCGTGGAACCGCAACTTCTTCGGCACCCACTTCGGCGGTTCGCTGTTCGCGATGACCGACCCGTTCTGGGTGTTGCTGCTGTTCAACCAGCTCCAGGGCGACCACGTCGTGTGGGACCAGGCGGGCGAGATCGAGTTCGTCGCGCCCGGCCGTGGCACCGTGTACGCCGAGTTCCAGCTGACCGAGGAGCACGTCGCGCAGGTGCTGGAGCAGACCAGCGGTGGCGAGAAGGCCTTGATCTGGTTCGAGACGGACGTCGTCGGGCAGGATGGGACCGTGATCGCACGGGTGAAGAAGCAGGTCTACGCGCGACGTAAGCGCGGCAAGCAGCTCGCGCATGCGTGAGGCTTTTGGAGCGGTCTTCGACGTCGAGCCCGGTTACCTGAACACGGCGTCCATCGGCGTGCCTCCGCGGCACGTCGCCGACGCGGTGACGGCGTCGCACGAACGGTGGCGGCGCGGCCAGGACACGTCGTCCACGTTCAACGAGGCCGTCGAGACCTCGCGCGAGGCGTTCGGACGGCTGATCGGGGTGCCTGCCGCGTCGGTCGCCTGCGGCGCCACGGTGTCGCAGTTCGTGTCGCTGGTCGCGCAGTCGTTGCCGGTCGGCTCGAAGGTCTTCGTGGATCCCGGCGACTTCACCAGCGTCACGCTGCCGTTCGTCGCCGCCGGGCACCAGATCGTGTCCACAGTGGACGAGTGCGACCTCGTCGCGATGAGCGTGGTCCAGTCGGCCGACGGGAAGATCGCGGACCTCGAAGCGTTGAGGGCGTCCGGCAAAGCGGTGCTGCTCGACGTGTCGCAGGCCGCCGGGTGGAGGCCGCTGTCGTTGGCGTGGGCCGATTTCGTCGTCGGTGTGGCCTACAAGTGGCTGATGGCACCGCGCGGCGCGGCCTGGATGGCGGTGCGGCCGGACCGGATGCCGTCGCTCAAGCCGTTGGCGGCCAACTGGTACAGCACGGGCGAGAACTACGGCACCGATCTTGTGCTCCGTTCGGACGCACGGCGGTTCGACCTCTCGCCGACGTGGTTCTCCCACGTCGGTGCGGCGGTCGCGCTCCCGTGGGTGGCCACACTGGACCTCGAAGCAGTGCGCGCGCACTGCGTGAAACTGACGGATCGCCTCCTGAATGGACTGGGGCTGCCGCCCAACGGCTCGGCGATCGTGTCAGTGGGCAGGCCACCCGTTCAGGGGGTCGTTTCCTCGGTTCGTGCTGGTCGCACGCGATATGCGTGTCACATGTACAACACGATCGAGGACGTTGACCGGGTGCTCGAAGCGCTCGCGTGACTGCCGTCCGTTACCGTGGGTCCTTGTGTCGGAACCACGCCAGTCACCTGAAGAGGTGACCCAGAACATGCCTCGCTTCCCACCGAGGCCCACCGACACCGCGCCGTTGTACCCGGCCGACGAGCTCGTGAAGCTGCAGTCGATCATGGACAACCGCCAGGGGCACTTGCCCGCGCCGCCGCCTCCGCCCCAGCGCAAGTCGACGTGGGTGGGCAAGGCTCTGGCGCTCGTCGGCGTCGCGGTGGTGTCAGGGTTCGTGTGGTGGGTGCTGCAGCCGTCGGACCCGATCGACCGGCAGGTCGCGCAACCGCAGAAGACCGCGGGGGAGTTCGAGTTCACCACCGTGCCGGAGTTGCCGGAACCGGTGAAGGACAGCGACTGCGCGGCCCACGCGACGAGCCAGACGCAGGCCTTCTTCAAGACCACGCCATGTCTTCAGCTGACGCGTGCCTTCTACACGGCCAAGTTGCCCAGCGGCAGCACCGTGTACTCGTCGGTGTCCGTGGTGAAGATGAAGACGGCGGACGAGGCACGGCAGCTGCGCGAGCTGACCCAGAAGGACGGCACCGGCAACGTCAAGGACCTGGTGCTGGACAAGGCCATCAGCGTGCCGCCGCTGACCACGCTGGCCAACGGCGGGTACGCCTCCGAGCAACGCGACCAGCTGGTCGTGATCGTCGAGTCCGACTCGCCGACCAGGGGCGCCGACGCGCTCGCGCACAACAAGGAGATGAAGCGGGTCTCCGCGGACGCGATCAGGCTCGCGTCCTCCTTCGGCGGCTAGCTCTTCCGGCGGACGCCGTCAGCCCGAGGCGACGCCCGGCATCGTGATCGACGCCGGGGTCGTCCCCGCGGTCCTGCGCCAGCGGGTCGCACGGACGGCGGCCGTCGTCAACGCTTCAAGCGCCGACGTGCGCAGCCCGGGGTCGTCGGTCCGCTCCAGCACGCCACGCCACGCGGCACAGGTGTCCTGCTCGACGGCCACCAGCGAGGCGAGCGCGGACGGCCCGTCCGACACCGGCGCGGGCGGCAGGTAGGCGGCGGCGGGCGGGTTCGGGGTCGAGCCGTGGTCACGCAGCCACCGCTCGGTCGTGTCCCGGCGCGCCCGGTGCAGGTTCGCGCCCTCCGCGACGGCGGCGGCCTGGTCGCCCAGGAACGCCGACACCATGCCGTAGGTCCACAACGCCGCGTGCTCGGTTCCGAGCGCGGTCTGCACGGATTCGACGCTCATGCGAGCACCTCCCGCAGCGAGGCGCAGCCCGCGGCCACCGAGCCGACGAGACCGGCGCGGTAGGCGGGCAGCTTGGCGACGGCGGCCGAGGCCTCCCGGACGGACTCGTCGAGCGCGGTCCGCAGCGCCGCCAGCGGGTCGGGAGGCGTGGGCGGCGAGGTCGGGGCGGGCGGCGCCGTGGACGACTGCGGCGGGCGTTCGCGGTCGACCTCGGCCTGCAACAACGTGGCGTGCGTCTCGCGGGCCTTCGCGATCTCCGCGGCCGTGGGCACCGTCGTCAGCGCCTGGGCCAGCTTGGCGTCGGCACGCGCTTGCGCCGCGAGGGCCGACAGCGGGTCCGGCGGCGGTGGCGGCGGAGGTTCTGTGGTGCACGCAACGGCGAGCGGTGCGGCGGCCACCGCGAACAGCACACGGCGGCGGCTGACCGATTCGGAGATCACGCGAACCCATATTGCCAGCAGCCGTGCGGCGCGGTGGGAGCCGGGCGAACGAGATAGTCTGGTCGTCCACGGCCGCCGAAAGTACCGTCGGCCGGGGTTTTCATGCGTTCGAACTGAAGGAGACACCACGTGTCCAGCCCGCCGCGCGGAGAGCTTTCCGCGCAGCTAGCACCCGTTGTGCGGGAAGCTCTCGAAGCCGCCGGCTTCGACCTCGACGCGCTCGACGTGAATCAGGCTGGGCGCCGCCGTCTGGTCAAGGTCGTCGTGGACGGTGAGGACGGCATCGGGCTCGACGAGGTCGCCGAGGCGAGCCGCGTGGTTTCCGCCGCTCTCGACGAGCACGACCACATCATCAACGGGCCGTACACCCTCGAGGTCACCTCGCCGGGTGTCGACCGCCCCCTGACGCGCCCGCGCCACTGGAAGCGCGCTCACCTGCGTCTCGTGAAGATCAAGCAGCCGGAGAAGGCCGAGTGGTTCGGCCGGGTCGGCGAGTGCGACGAGACCGGGGTCGAGCTGCTGCACAAGGACGAGCTGCGGCGCGTGGAGTACCGCCATATCGAACGCGCGGTCATGGAGATCGAGTTCAAGCAGCCGCCGGTCGAGGAACTGGCTCGGCTCACTCGGAAAGCACCGAAGGAGGAGCCGAGGTGAACGTCGACATCGCCGCCCTGAGGGCGATCGAACGTGAAAAGGACATCCCCTTCGAGACGGTCCTGGAGGCGATCGAGTCAGCACTGCTGACCGCCTACAAGCACACCGACGGGCATGCCACGCATTCGAAGGTGGAGATCGACCGCAAGACCGGTGTCGTGCGCGTGATCGCGCAGGACATCGCGCCGGACGGTGCGATTCGGGAGGAGTGGGACGACACTCCGGAAGGCTTCGGCCGCATCGCGGCCACGACGGCGCGGCAGGTCATCCTGCAGCGCCTGCGCGACGCCGAGCACGAGCGCACGTTCGGTGAGTTCGCCGCCAAGGAGGGCGAGATCATCGCGGGTGTCGTGCAGCGCGACGCCCGTGCGAACGCCCGTGGCATGGTCGTCGTGCAGGTCGGCGACACCGAGGGAGTGCTCCCGCCGGCCGAGCAGGTGCCGGGCGAGCAGTACAACCACGGCGAGCGCATCAAGTGCTACGTCGTGAGCGTGTCCCGCGGTGCGCGCGGGCCGCAGATCGCCCTCTCGCGCACCCACCCGAACCTCGTGCGGCGGCTGTTCGCCCTCGAGGTCCCGGAGATCGCGGACGGCACCGTGGAGATCCCCGCGGTGGCACGTGAGGCAGGTCACCGTTCGAAGATCGCGGTGAAGACCACGGTCGCCGGAGTGAACGCCAAGGGCGCCTGCATCGGCCCGATGGGTGCCCGTGTGCGCAACGTCATGCACGAGCTCGGTGGCGAGAAGATCGACATCATCGACCACTCGGACGACGCCGCCACGTTCGTCGGGAATGCCTTGTCCCCGGCCAAGGTTGTGTCTGTGCGAGTGCTCGACGAGCGCGCCAAGACGGCACGCGTCGTGGTGCCGGACTTCCAGCTCTCGCTGGCGATCGGCAAGGAGGGGCAGAACGCCCGCCTGGCCGCCCGTCTGACGGGCTGGCGCATCGACATCCGCAGTGACGCGGAGGCTCCGGCAGCCGGTGCGGTCACATCCGGTTCGGCTGAGTGAGCTCCAGGGGATAGAATTATCAACGGTTCAACGTCGGGATCGGTTTCCCAGCACATCGGCCCTGTTCGTACGTGCATTGGATGCCGTACCCGGACGTTGCCGTCTGAGCTGCTGCGTGTGGTCGCGGTGGACGGTTCGGTGGTTCCGGACGTCCGTCGGCGGCTTCCTGGTCGAGGTGCTTGGTTGCATTTCGATCTCGAATGTCTCCGCAACGCCGAGCGGCGACGGGCGTTCTCGCGGGCCTTCAAGGTCCAGGGAGCACTCGACGTCGCTTCGCTGCGCGAGCACGTGGAGCAGCAGCAAGGGAACTTGGCCTCGGGACAGCCCCGCGGCCAGCAAGCATCAAGGAAGCAGGTCGACCCGTCATGAGTCAGCCGTGAAGCTGAAGACATGAACGCGCGACGTTAAGACGAGGTCGATGGGACTTGCCCGCCGGCCTCACGACTTAGGAGAGCAGTGGCAGGCAAGGCCCGCGTGCACGAGCTCGCAAAAGAGCTTGGTGTTACGAGCAAGGAAGTTCTCAACAAGCTCGCCGAACAAGGCGAGTACGTGAAGTCCGCGTCCTCGACCGTCGAGGCCCCCGTGGCCCGGCGGCTTCGTGACGCCTACGAAGCCAAGTCTTCGAAGCCGGCTCCCAAGCCGTCCGCTCCGAAGCCCAAGGCACCCGCACCCGCTGCAGCAGCGCCCGCCGCACCGGCGGAGCAGAAGCCCGCAGCTTCCGACAACCAGTCCGGCGCGCAGAAGGGCTCTCCCGGACCGCGTCCGGCCGCCCCGCGCCCGCCGGCGCCCAAGCCCGCTCCGGCAGCTCCTGCCGCGCAGGCTCCGGCTCCCGCGGCTCCCGCAGCCGCAGCGCCCGCACCTCAGCAGCAGCCCCAGGCTCCGGCCGCCGCACCGGCACCCGCCGCGTCGGCTCCGGCCGCCCCCAAGGCTGCCCCGGCTCCCGGCGGCTCCAAGCCGGGTGGCGGTCCGCGTCCGGGCCCGCGCCCGGCTCCGCAGCAGGCGCCCCAGCAGTCCCAGCCCCAGCAGCCGCAGGCTCCGGCCGCGTCCGCTGGTGCGCAGCCCCCGTCCGTGGTTCCGCCGCGCCCGCAGTCTTCCAAGCCTGCCGGCCCGCGCTCCCCGCGTCCGGGCAACAACCCCTTCGGCGTCGGTGGCGGCAACGCTCCCTCGCCGCGTCCTGGGCCTCGTCCCGGCCCGCGTCCGGAGCAGGGCGAGCGCCCCTCCGGCCCGAAGCCCGGCGACCCGCGCCCGGCGAACCCTCGTCCGAGTGGTGCGCCCGGCCAGGGTGGTCAGCGTCCGGCTGCCGCACAGGGCGGTCGTCCCGGCGGTCCCGGCCAGGGCGGTCCCCGTCCCGGTGGGCCCGGTCAGGGCGGTCCCCGTCCCAACCCGGGCAACATGCCCCCGCGTCCGAACCCCGGCATGATGCCGGGCAACCGTCCGGCCGGTAACCGGCCTGGTCCCGGTGGCGGCGGCGGTGGCGGTCGTCCTGGTGGCGGCGGCGGTGGCGGCGGTCGTCCCGGTGGGGGCGGCGGCGGTGGCGGCGGCTTCCGCGGAGGCGGCGGTGGCGGTGGCGGCGGTGGCGGCTTCCGTCCCGGCGGTGGCGGCGGCGCTGGTGGCGGCTTCCGTCCCGGTGGCGGCGGTGGCGGCGCTGGTGGCGGCTTCCGTCCTGGTGGCGGCGGCGGTGCCCCGGCCGGTGGCGGCGGTTTCCGCGGTCGTCCCGGTGGTGGCGGCGGCGCTGGTCGCGGCGGTACCGCTGGTGCCTTCGGTCGTCCGGGTGGTCCGGCGCGTCGTGGACGCAAGTCCAAGCGGCAGAAGCGCCAGGAGTACATGGACAACATGCAGGCGCCTTCGGTCGGTGGCGTCCGCCTGCCCAAGGGGCAGGGCGAGACGATCCGCCTGCCGCGCGGTGCCTCGCTGACCGACTTCGCCGACAAGATCAACGCCAACCCGGCGTCGCTCGTGCAGGTGCTCTTCCACCTGGGCGAGATGGTCACGGCGACCCAGTCGGTGTCCGACGAGATCTTGGAGCTGCTCGGCACCGAGATGAACTACGTCGTGCAGGTCGTGTCCCCCGAGGAGGAGGACCGCGAGCTGCTCGAGACGTTCGACATCACCTACGGCGAGGACGCCGGTGGCGAGGACGACCTGCAGATCCGTCCGCCGGTCGTGACCGTCATGGGTCACGTCGACCACGGTAAGACGCGCCTGCTCGACACCATCCGCAAGGCGAAGGTCGCCGAGGGCGAGGCCGGTGGCATCACCCAGCACATCGGTGCCTACCAGGTGCAGACCGAGCTCGAGGGCAACCCGCGGCTCATCACCTTCATCGACACCCCGGGTCACGAGGCGTTCACCGCCATGCGTGCTCGTGGTGCGAACGCGACCGACATCGCGGTCATCGTCGTCGCCGCTGACGACGGCGTGATGCCGCAGACGGTCGAGGCCATCAACCACGCGCAGGCAGCTCAGGCGCCGATCGTGGTCGCGGTCAACAAGATCGACAAGGAGGGTGCGAACCCCTCCAAGATCCGCCAGCAGCTGACCGAGTACGGCCTCGTCGCCGAGGAGTACGGCGGCGACACGATGTTCGTCGACATCTCCGCGAAGCAGGGCATCAACATCGACAGCCTCCTCGAGGCCATCCTGTTGACCGCCGACGCCTCGCTGGACCTCCGGGCCAACCCGGACATGGAGGCCCAGGGTGTCGCGATCGAGGCTCACCTCGACCGCGGTCGCGGTCCGGTCGCCACGGTGCTCGTCCAGCGCGGATCGCTCCGCGTGGGTTCCTCGATCGTCGCGGGTGACGCTTATGGTCGCGTCCGCCGCATGGTCGACGAGCACGGCGATGACGTCACCGTCGCGACCCCGTCGCGTCCGGTGCAGGTCATCGGTCTGACCTCGGTGCCGCGCGCCGGTGACTCGTTCCTCGTCGTCGACGAGGACCGCGTCGCCCGCCAGATCGCCGAGCGTCGTCAGGCCCGCACCCGCAACGCCGCCAACGCGGCGAAGCGCAAGCGCGTCAGCCTGGAAGACCTGGACGCAGCGCTCAAGGAAACCAGCGCTCTCACCTTGATCATCAAGGGTGACAACTCGGGTACCGTCGAGGCCCTCGAGGACGCGCTCATGAAGATCGAGGTCGGCGACGACGTCGAGCTGCGCGTGATCCACCGCGGTGTCGGTGGCATCACCGAAGGCGACATCAACCTCGCCGTGGCCGGTTCCGCCATCGTCCTGGGCTTCAACGTCCGGGCCGAGGGCAAGGCGACCGAACTCGCGAACCGCGAAGGTGTGGACGTCCGGTACTACACGGTCATCTACTCGGCGATCGACGAGATCGAGGCGGCCCTCAAGGGTCTCCTCAAGCCGGAGTTCGAAGAGGTCCAGCTCGGCCGCGCCGAGGTCCGCGACGTCTTCAAGTCCTCCAAGGTCGGCACGATCGCGGGTTGCATGGTCCTGTCGGGCGAGATCCGCCGCAACGCGCGTGCTCGCCTGATCCGTGACGGCAAGGTGATCGCGGAGAACCTCCCGATCAGCTCGCTCAAGCGGTTCAAGGACGACGCCACCGAGGTCCGCGAAGGTTTCGAGTGTGGTCTCACGCTCGGCAACTACAGCGACCTGAAGCTGGAAGACATCATCGAGACCTTCGAGATGCGCGAGAAGCCGCGCGCCTAGTCGGTGGATGAGGGGTGCGGAGCCGTTTAACCGGTGGCTCCGCACCCTTTTCTTCTGGAGGATCTTGCCCATGTACGTGGGGGCTCTGGAACTGGACGTGCTCTTGGGCGACGTCCACTCGTTGAAGGAGAAGCGCTCGGTGGTCCGGCCCTTGGTGGCCGAGCTGCGCAAGCGATTCGAGGTCGCTGTCTCCGAGGCGGGTCATCTCGACCTGCATCGGCGCAGCTTGATCGGGGTCGCGGCCGTCGCCGCCGACCTGGAGCACGTCAGGGACGTTCTCGCCGGCTGTGAAAGGCTGGTCGCCGGACGTCCCGAACTGGAACTACTTTCAGCACGGACAAGACTGGTCGGGCCCGAGGACGAGTGACCGCGGCTCGAACTGGAACTGCACTGTGCTTATTGCCTTCGGACCCGGACGCGTTTCGTCGGGCCGGAGGACGACTAGGAAGGGGAGGCTCGTGGCCGACACGGCACGTGCCCGCAAGCTCGCCAAGCGGATCTCGCAGATCGTGGCTTCGGCTCTGGAGCACGAGGTCAAGGATCCGCGGTTGGCTCGGGTCACGATCACCGACACCAAGGTGACCGGGGATCTGCACGACGCGACCGTCTACTACACGGTGCTCGGTGAGCGCCTGAACGTGGAGCCCGACTACGTCGGTGCCGCTCTGGCCCTGGAAAGCGCCAAGGGCGTTCTGCGGTCGATGGTCGGAGCTCAGACGGGGGTGCGTTTCACGCCCACGCTGACGTTCATGACCGACACCGTGCCGGACGAGGCTCGGAAGATGGAAGAGCTCCTCGCCAAGGCGCAGGCCTCGGACGCCGAGGTGGCTCGGCGCGCGGTGGGAGCTGCTCCCGCCGGCGAGGCCGACCCGTACAAGGCTCCTCGTGAGGACGAAGACGAGGACTGACGAGTGCTGACCGAGGCGGGACACGTGCGAACGTGTCCCGCCTTCGTGTTGCCCGGCCGTTCGTCCACATGGCACACAGGCGCGGAAACCGGATGGAAACTGTCTTGTCTGAGGGTGCCGTACAACATTTCGAGACGGTGAGCGGCTAACGTCTCCCTGTGGCAGACGACCTGAGCACCACCATTGCCGAGGCCGCGCGGTTACTGGCCGGCGCCCGTGATGTGACACTTCTCAGTCACATCAACCCCGACGCGGACACGCTCGGGAGTGCCCTCGCGGTGGGACTCGCGCTGCACCGGCGCGGAGTGACGGTGCGGGTGGCCTTCGGCGAGCCCGAGGGCGTGCCCGAAAGCCTGAAGGCACTGGACACGGCGGGGTTGCTGGTGCACCGCGACGAGGTGCCGGAACAGCCGGAGTTCCTGGTGGTCATGGACACGGGAAGCCTGCAGCGGCTCGGACCGCTCGCCGGTCGCGTGGCCGCCTGCACCGGGCCCGTCATCGTTGTGGACCACCACGTGTCGAACACGCGGTACGGAACGGTGCATTGCATCGACGACCACGCGGAAGCCACGGCGCTCATTGCGCTCAAGCTGCTCGACGAGATGGACGTCGAGATCGACGAGCCCATTGCCCGGTGCGTTTACGCCGGACTCGTGACCGACACCGGGGGCTTTCGGAAGGCCGGACCCGAGGCCCACCACACCGCCGCGCGGTTGCTTGAGACCGGAGTGGACGCGTACGCCGTCACGCGGCCGTTGATGGACGCGCACCCGTTCGCATATCTCGGCATGTTGTCGCGGGTGCTGGCCAAAGCAGAGCTTGACCAGAAGGCCGCACACGGCCTGGGACTGGCGCATGCGGTCGTGAGCCTCGATGACGCGCGTGACGTGCGTAGCGAAGAGGTGGAGAGCGTCATCGACGTCGTGCGCTCCGCCTCCGAAGCCGAGGTCGCGGCCGTGTTGAAGGAACTACGGCCTGGGTTCTGGTCCGTGTCGCTGCGGGCCGTGAGCCGGGTCGACGTTCGTGAGGTGGCGCAGATCCTCGGGGGCGGTGGGCATCGGCTGGCGGCCGGGTTCACGTTCGACGGGGCCGCTGAGCAGGTCGTCGCCGCGCTGAAGGGTGCGTTGGAGCGGGTGGAGTCATGACACGGACAGGGAGCCCGCGACTGCTGCGGGAGATCAACGACCGGGCCGCGATCGAGACGCTGTTGCGCAGTGGGGCGATGACGCGGGCCGAGCTGGAGGAGGTCATCGGGCTGTCCAAGCCCGCGACCGCCCAGTTGCTGGCGCGGCTCGAAGAGGACGGCATGGTCGTCCGCACCGGGTTGCGCGGCGGCGGGCGTGGACCTCGTGCGCAGATGTGGGCCGTCAACGGCGGCGTCGGGTACGTGGCCGCGGTGGCGCTGACGGCCGAGCTGATCGACGTGGCCATCGCGGACATCACCGGGTCGCTGCTGGCCGAGCACAGCGCGCCGATGCCGAAGGAGAACACCCTTCAGGTCTTCCGGGAGACGGTGCAGAAGGCGACGGCGCTGGCCGGGCTCAAGCTCGACGCGCTGGCGCACGTCGTCGTCGGCACGCCGGGCGCCGTGGATCCGTCCACCGGGCATCTCGGGTTCGCGCCGCACCTGCCGGGACTGGTGGACGTCGACCTGCCCTCGACGTTGCGCGAGCTGTTCGGGACGTCGGTGTCGATCGAGAACGACATCAACCTCGCCGCTCTGGAGGAGATGAGCTCCGGCAAGGCGGTCGGCGTGCGCAACTTCGTGCTGTTCTGGCCCGCGGACGAGATCGGGTCGGCGGTCGTGGTCAACGGCGTGCTGCTGCGCGGCGTCACCGGCGGCGCGGGCGAGATCGACTCCATGCAGGTGCCCGGCGGGCGCTACGGCGACCAGGTCGACAGCGACGCGATCGTGCAGCTGGCGGCCGAGTACGGCATCAAGGAGTCGTCGGGGCTGGAAGCGGTTGCCCACGCGCTCAACGCCGGCACCGAGGGACGGGCGTTCCTCACGGCTCTCGCGCACCGGATCGCGCTCGGGCTCGCGAACGTCGTGTGCGTGCTCGACCCGGAGCTCGTGCTGCTGTCCGGTGGAGTGGCGCACGCGGGTGGCGAGACGTTGTGCGATCTAGTGGCCTCCGAGCTGTTGAAGCTCGTGGTGCCGCGGACGCCGGTGTACCTCGCGCAGATCACCGCGAACCCGGTGCGGTCAGGGGCGTTGCACTCGGCGCTGGCCGTGGCGCGCGAGCAGGTGTTCGGGTTGCCCCAACGGTCGTGAGTGGCCGCCATCACCGCACGGCAGTGCCCTGGGGAGCATAGGTTCGTCCGGTGGAGGATCGGGTTCCCGCTCGGCGGGTGATCGGGCTGGCGGTGCCCGCTCTCGGGGTGCTGGCGGCCGAGCCGTTGTACGTGCTCGTCGACACGGCCGTGGTGGGACACCTGGGGGCGTTGCCGCTCGCCGGGCTCGCGCTCGGCGGTGTGCTGCTCACGCAGGTGTCGACGCAGCTGACGTTCCTCTCGTACGGCACGACGGCGCGCACGGCACGGTTGCACGGGGCTGGGCGGCGTCAGGAGGCCGTCGAGGAGGGCGTGCAGGCGACGTGGCTGGCGCTGGCGGCCGGGGTGCTCGTCGTGCTCCTGGGGCAGCTGTTCGCGCGGCCGCTGGCGGAACTGCTCGCCGGTGGCGGCGCTGTGGCGGACGCGGCGGTGGAGTGGGTGCGCATCGCGTTGTTCGGTGCGCCGTTCATCCTTGTCACGATGGCCGGCAACGGGTGGATGCGCGGCGTTCAGGACACCAAACGGCCCTTGAAGTACATCCTGATCGGCAACGGCATCAGCGCGGTGCTGTGCCCGGCGCTCGTCTACGGCGCGGGCTGGGGGCTGGAGGGCTCCGCGGTCGCGAACGTGGTGGCGCAGGTGCTCTCGGCAGGGCTGTTCTTCAGGGCGCTCTTCGCGGAGCACGTGTCGTTGAGGCCGCAGTGGACCGCCATGCGCGCGCAGCTCGGCATGGGGCGTGATCTGGTGTTGCGGAGCCTGGCGTTCCAGGCGTGCTTCATCAGCGCCGCCTCCGTGGCGGCGCGGTCCTCCGTAGCTGCCTTGGGCGCGCATCAGGTCGTGTTGCAGCTGTGGACGTTCCTCGCACTTGTGCTCGACTCGTTGGCCATCGCGGCGCAGTCGCTCGTCGGCGCGGCGCTGGGGGCGTCGAAGCGCGGGCAGGCGGAGAAGCTCGCCTGGCAGATCACGCGGTACGGACTGGTGTTCGGCATCGGGCTCGGGGTCGTGTTCGCGGCGCTGTTCCCCGTGCTGCCGCGGGCGTTCACGACGGACGCCGGCGTGCTGGGCGAGATTCCGAACGCGTGGTGGTTCTTCGTTGCGCTGCAACCGATCGCGGGCGTGGTGTTCGCGTTGGACGGTGTGCTGCTCGGCGCCGGTGACGTGAAGTTCATGCGGACCGCGACGCTCGGGTCGGCGGTGATCGGGTTCCTGCCGCTCGTGTGGGCCGCGTACGCGTTCGGGTGGGGGCTCGCCGGGATCTGGACGGGGCTGTCGGCGTTCATGGTGCTGCGGCTCGTGGCCGTGGTGTGGCGCACACGCTCCGGGGACTGGGCAGTCGAGGGCGCGGTCCGTTAGGGCGCTGTGTCCGACCTCACGGCATGAAATCGTTACCAAGAAGGTTGTTTAGGCGATGTAACTAATGTCTGCCTGCCTCCGACCTGGGAGAGTGCCGCCTTGCCACCGGTCGATCGCGCCACCCGCACCTCGTGGCTGATCTGGACCACCGCCGTCTTCGTCTACTTCGCCGCCCTGTTCCACCGCACCACGCTCGGCGTGGCCGGACTGGAGGCGAGCGAACGCTTCGGGCTCGGACCCGCGCAGCTCGGTGTCTTCACCGTGCTGCAGATCGGTGTCTACGCCCTCATGCAGATCCCCACCGGCCTGCTGGTGGACCGCTACGGGCCGCGCCGGGTGCTCACCGTCGCCGCCCTGCTCATGGGCACCGGCCAGGTGCTCTTCGCCATCGCCGACTCGTACGGGCTCGGACTCGTCGCGCGGGCCGTGCTGGGCATGGGTGACGCGATGACGTTCATCAGCGTGATCCGGCTCGTCGCGACGCACTTCCCGCCGCGCCAGTACTCGCTCGTCGTCGCGGTCACGGCCGCGATCGGTGGCGTCGGCAACCTCGTCGCCACCGTGCCGCTGACGCTCATGCTCGGCTCGATCGGGTGGACGTGGGCGTTCCTCATCGCGGGCGGGCTGACCGCGCTGTACTCGGTCGTGGCGTTCTCGCGGGTGCGGGACGTGCCGGCCGGATTCACCGCGCCGAAGCCGGAAGTCGTGCCGGTGCGCAAGATCTGGCCGAAGGTGCGGCAGGCGTGGCGCGTGCCCGGCACCCGGCTCGGGTTCTGGGCGCACTTCAGCACCATGTCGACGCCGGCCGTGATCGGCCTGTTGTGGGGCTACCCGTACCTCGTGCAGGCGCAGGGGATGTCGCCGCGCGCCGCGTCCTCCACGCTCGGGCTGCTCGTCATCGGCGCGATCGTGGCGAGCCCGATCATCGGCGGGATCTTCTCGCGCAACCCCGAGTGGCGCATGCCGATCTCGGTCGGGTTCCTGGCGTTCGCGTTCACCGGGTGGGGCGTGCTGCTGCTGTGGCCGGGCGGGCACGTGCCGGCGCCGGTCATCGCCGTGGTGTTCCTCGTGCTGACCGTGGGCGGGCCGATCTCGGGCGTGGCGTTCGCGCTGGCCCGCGACTACAACCCGTCGCATCGCCAGTCCACCGCGAGCGGCCTGGTCAACGTCGGCGGCTTCCTCGCCGTGACCGTGACCGCGCTGGGCGTCGGCGTGCTGCTGGACCTGGTCGAGGGCGTGCTGGCGCCCGTCACGGCGTTCCGCGTGGCGTTGAGCTTCTGCGTGCTGGTGCTGGTTCTGGGCGGCTGGCGGATGCTCGTGTGGTGGCGTCGCGCGCGTGCCGCCGTGTTCGAGGCGGAGGAGCGCGGCGAGACGGTTCCGGTCCAGATCCGGCGTCGTCGTTGGGACGCTCTGCACGTCGCTTAAGCTTCTGCGCCGTGAAACCCTCTGTTGCACCGGGCCTGGTCGTCGTCGACAAGCCGGACGGCATGACCTCGCACGACGTGGTGGCGCGTGTGCGCAGGATTCTCGGCACCCGCAAGGTCGGGCACGCCGGCACGCTGGACCCGATGGCGACCGGCGTGCTCGTGCTCGGCATCGAACGGGCGACGAAGCTCCTCGGCCACCTCGCCCTCGACAGCAAGGCCTATCTGGCGACGATCGTGCTCGGCGCGTCCACCACGACGGACGACGCCGAGGGCGAGGTTCTGTCCACTGAGGACGCTTCTGACGTCGCCGATGACGCCATCGCGGCCGAGATCGCGAAGCTGACCGGCCCGATCCAGCAGGTGCCGTCGTCCGTCTCCGCGGTGAAGATCGACGGCAAGCGCGCCTACGCACGGGTGCGTGCCGGTGAGGAAGTCGAGATCCCCGCACGCCCCGTGACCGTGCACCGGTTCGACGTGCTGTTCTCGCGCCGTGAGGACAAGAAGGTCCTCCTCGACGTGATGGTCGAATGCTCGTCCGGCACCTACGTGCGCGCGCTGGCTCGCGACCTCGGTGCCGCACTGGGCGTCGGCGGGCACCTGGGGGCGTTGCGGCGCACCAGGGTCGGCCCGTTCGACCTCCGCGTGGCCAAGACCCTGGCGCAGCTGGAGGAGACGCCCGGCCTGTCGCTGGACCTGGACTCGGCGGTCGCGACGGCGTTCCCGCGCCGCGAGATCGACCCGGCAGAGGCTTCCGCGCTGTCGCACGGGCAGCGGTTGCGCGCGGGCGGGATCGACGGGACCTACGGGGTGTTCGGGCCGGACGGGCACGTCATCGCGCTGGTCAAGGACGAGGGCACCGCCTGCAAGCCGATCGTCGTGCTGAGCCCGGCTGACTGACGGTGTGCCCGAGTTCGGACCGTCTTGCGAGGTGGGCGGGCATCAGGCGGGGCAGGCGCCGTAGGCTGATCACCGTGCAACGCTGGCGCGGACTAGATCACCTTCCCGGCGGCTGGGGCCGCTGCGTAGTGACCATCGGCGTGTTCGACGGTGTCCACAAAGGCCACCAGGCGCTCATCGGACGTGCCGTCGAACTCGCGGAGCAGCGCGGCCTGCCGAGCGTGCTGATGACCTTCGACCCCCACCCGTCCGAGGTGGTGCGGCCCGGTAGCCACCCCGCGCAGCTCACCACGCTGCGGCGGCGGGCCGAGCTCGTCGAGGAACTGGGCATCGACCACTTCGTGGTGGTGCCGTTCAGCCTGGAGACCAGCAGGATGCCCGCGGACCAGTTCGTGCACGAGGTGCTGGTCGAGAAGCTGCACGCGGCGGCCGTCGTGGTGGGGGAGAACTTCACCTTCGGGCACAAGGCGTTGGGTAACGTCGCGATGCTGCGCCAGCTCGGGCAGCGGTTCGGATTCGTGACCGAGGGGGCTGATCTGGTGTCCGCAGAAGAGGTGACGTACTCGTCCACCTACATCCGGGCGTGCATCGACGCCGGCGACGTGAAGGCGGCGGCGGAGGCGCTGGGCCGGCCGCACCGGCTGGAGGGAATCGTCGTCAAGGGCGACGGGCGGGGCAAGGACCTCGGGTTCCCGACCGCCAACCTGTCGACGCCGAAGTTCGCGGCCGTTCCGGCGGACGGCATCTACGCGTGCTGGTTCACCGACGCCAAGGGCAAGACTTTGAAGGCCGCGGTCTCCGTGGGCACCAACCCGACTTTCTCCGGCAGGGAACGCCGGGTCGAGGCGTTCGTCCTCGACGTCGACGAGGACTACTACGGGCAGCGCGTCGCCCTGGACTTCGTCGACAGGCTGCGCGAGATGGAGAAGTACGACTCCGTCGAGGCCCTGCTCGAACAAATGCATCGAGATGTAGACCGAACGAGGGAACTGCTCACCGAGTCGTGACCGCCAGATTGAGCGAAGCGGACGTCTGTGCGGTCGCGGGCTGGCAGGATGCGGGTCGGAGTGCGTGCTACTGGAGAGGGCGACGTGGAGGACCACAAGATCGTTCAGCGCAACCTCGCCCTGCAAAGGGAGTGGTACGGGGAGCCTCTGGGTGACCGCGTGCGCCGGTTGGTCGTGGCCTTCAACGTGTCGCAGGCTCAGCTCGCGGACGTGCTCGGGATCAGCGCGCCGATGCTCAGCCAGGTGATGAGCGGCCGTCGCGCCAAGATCGGCAACCCCTCCGTGCTCGCCCGGATGATCATGCTGGAGCGCAAGATCCTCACGCCGGACGTGGCGACCGGCGCGCCGGAGGCGTTGCAGCGGGCCCTCGACGACGTGCGGGAGTCCAAGCCGACGGTGTCGCGTGACTCGTTGCCGGTCAACGGGGACGAGAGCGTCGCGTACCCGGTGCTGCGCCGCGTCGCCGACCGCGTCGAGCTCCAGCAGGCCGCGGATCTGCTGCACGAGGACTTCCCCGCGATCGCCGAGCTGTTCCGCCGCGCGATCCGCGCCGCGGGTTATCCGGTGAAGTGAATTAATTCGGTTGGCACGGCCCGCCGGTGCGCACGACAATGGGTGAGCGCGCCGCACAGTGGCGCGAGACAGCGCTCGTGAGCAGCGCCGACGGTGCCCGCACACCCGTGAATCGGGTGGGGTTGCGCACGTCAGCGCGCCGCTGAGCACTGTGCCTGATAGCCTTCGCAGTTGGGTCTGGCTGCGGTCCGTGGCGGCCAGTACCGGCTACCCCGGCCAGCAATTCGGCGGACGGGGCCGCACGGACCTGAACAAGTAGGAGAAGTACCTAGTGGCACTGTCCACGGATCAGAAGAAGTCCATCCTCGGTGAGTACGGTCTGCACGACTCGGACACCGGCTCCACCGAGGCCCAGGTGGCCCTGCTGAGCAAGCGCATCGCTGACCTCACGGAGCACCTGAAGCAGCACAAGCACGACCACCACTCCCGCCGTGGTCTTCTGCTGATGGTCGGCCGTCGCCGCCGTCTGCTGAACTACCTGACCAAGGTGGACATCAACCGCTACCGCGCGCTGATCCAGCGCCTCGGTCTGCGCAGGTGATACTTGCCGAGGGGGAGTGACCGGCCGGTCACTCCCCCTCGGCGCACAACCGGGTGTATACAGATCCCTGGTTGCAAAGAGGAACGAAACATCAGGACCCGCATCGCGCGAAGCAGTTATCGCCGGTCCTCGGTAGTGGCCTCCTGGTGGAAACGCCCCAGGGGACTTCGATCGAAGACCGGCCTCGTCAAAACGCGTGAGCGGTGTCCAAAAGACGAGGAGTAACAAGTAAATGACGGACATCGAGGTCCACGAGGCGACTGCCGTTATCGACAACGGCAAGTTCGGCTCGCGCTCCATCCGCTTCGAGACCGGGCGCCTCGCGCGTCAGGCCGCCGGCAGCGTGGTGGCGTACCTGGACGACGAGACCATGCTTCTGAGCGCCACGACGGCGTCGAAGCACCCCAAGGAGCACTTCGACTTCTTCCCCCTCACGGTGGACGTCGAGGAGCGCATGTACGCCGCGGGCCGCATCCCCGGCTCGTTCTTCCGGCGTGAGGGCCGTCCCAGCACGGACGCCATCCTCACCTGCCGCCTGATCGACCGTCCGCTGCGCCCGTCCTTCGTGGACGGTCTGCGCAACGAGATCCAGGTCGTCATCACGGTGATGAGCCTGAACCCGAAGGACCTGTACGACGTCGTGGCGATCAACGCCGCGTCCGCGTCGACGCAGCTCGCGGGTCTGCCGTTCTCCGGCCCGATCGGTGGCGTCCGCGTCGCTCTGATCGAGGGCCAGTGGGTCGCGTTCCCGACCTACGAGCAGCTTGAGAAGGCCGTGTTCGACATGGTCGTCGCGGGCCGCGTGGTCGACTCCGGCGACGTCGCGATCATGATGGTCGAGGCCGAGGCCACCGACAACGTGATCGACATGATCGCCGAGGGTGCCACCGCCCCGACCGAAGAGGTCGTGGCCGCGGGCCTCGAGGCCGCCAAGCCGTTCATCAAGGTCCTCTGCGAGGCCCAGGCGCAGCTCGCCCAGGTCGCCGCGAAGGCCACCGGCGAGTACCCGACGTACCCGGCCTACCAGGCCGACGCGTTCGAGGCCGTCGAGTCCTCCGCCTCCGGCGAGCTGGCGCAGGCGCTGACCATCGCGGGCAAGGCCGAGCGCGAGTCCAAGCTGGACGAGGTCAAGGCCGCCACGCTGGAGAAGCTGGCCGAGCAGTTCGAGGGTCGCGAGAAGGAGGTCGGCGCCGCGTTCCGCTCGCTGACCAAGAAGCTCGTGCGCCAGCGCATCCTGCGCGACAAGGTCCGCATCGACGGCCGTGGCCTCACGGACATCCGTGACCTCGGCGCCGAGGTGGCCGTGATCCCGAGGACGCACGGTTCGGCGCTGTTCGAGCGCGGCGAGACCCAGATCCTGGGTGTCACCACGCTGAACATGCTGCGCATGGAGCAGCAGATCGACTCGCTGGCTCCCGAGACGCACAAGCGTTACCTGCACCACTACAACTTCCCGCCCTACTCGACCGGTGAGACCGGCCGCGTGGGTTCGCCGAAGCGCCGCGAGATCGGCCACGGCGCGCTGGCCGAGCGGGCGATCATGCCCGTGCTGCCCAAGCGCGAGGAGTTCCCCTACGCGATCCGCCAGGTGTCCGAGGCGCTGAGCTCCAACGGCTCGACGTCCATGGGCTCGGTCTGCGCGTCGACGCTGTCGCTGCTCAACGCGGGTGTCCCGCTGAAGGCGCCGGTCTCCGGCATCGCGATGGGTCTCGTCTCCGACGAGGTCGACGGTGAGACCCGCTACGTGGCGCTGACCGACATCCTCGGTGCCGAGGACGCGTTCGGCGACATGGACTTCAAGGTCGCGGGCACCAAGGAGTTCGTGACGGCTCTCCAGCTCGACACGAAGCTCGACGGCATCCCGTCCGAGGTGCTGGCGGCGGCGCTGGGCCAGGCCCGCGACGCGCGCTACACCATCCTGGAGGTCATGGCCGAGGCCATCTCCGACCCGGACGAGATGAGCGCCTTCGCTCCGCGCGTGACGTCGGTCAAGATCCCGACCGACAAGATCGGCGAGGTCATCGGCCCGAAGGGCAAGATGATCAACTCGATCACCGAGCAGACCGGTGCCGACATCTCCATCGAGGACGACGGCACGATCTACGTCGGTGCGGCGGACGGCCCCTCGGCCGAGGCCGCGATCGGCATGATCAACGCGATCGCGAACCCGCAGCTGCCGAAGGTCGGCGAGCGCTTCCTGGGCACCGTGGTGAAGACCGCGGCGTTCGGCGCGTTCGTCTCGCTGCTGCCCGGCAAGGACGGCCTCGTCCACATCTCGAAGCTGGGCAACGGCAAGCGCATCGCGAAGGTGGAGGACGTCGTCAAGGTCGGCGACAAGCTCCGCGTCGAGATCGCCGACATCGACCAGCGCGGCAAGATCAGCCTCGTCGTGGTGTCCGAAGAGGACGCCGCGAAGCCGGCTGAGGGCGCCGAGGCTCCGGTCGCCGAGGAAGCTGCGCCTGAGGCGGCTCCCGCGCAGTGAGCACGACAGACAACAACGTGACGGCCGCGGGTGCATCCACCCGCGGCCGTCCGCGTACCGGAACGCTGGGGCACCTTCAGCGGCCGGGCAGCACGCGAGTGCTCGAGATGTCCGCGGGATCCGAGGTGCGGCGCAGCATGCTGCCCTCGGGCCTGCGGGTCATCACCGAGCGCATCCCGAGCGTGCGGTCCGCGTCGGTCGGACTGTGGGTGCAGGTCGGGTCCCGTGACGAACGGCCCGAGGTCGCGGGTGCCGCGCACTACCTGGAACACCTGCTGTTCAAGGGAACCGCGCGACGCACGGCGGCGGCCATCGCGGAGGAGATCGACGCGGTCGGCGGCGAGCTGAACGCGTTCACCGCGAAGGAGCACACCTGCTACTACGCGCACGTCCTGGACGAGGACCTGCCGCTCGCGGTGGACCTGGTCGCGGACGTGGTGTTCGAGGCCATCTGCGGTCCTCGTGACTTCGAGACCGAACGCGGTGTCGTGCTCGAAGAGATCGCGATGCGCGACGACGACCCCGAGGACCTGCTGCACGACGCGTTCATCGAGTCGTTGTTCGGCGGGCATGCGTTGGGGCGTCCGGTTCTCGGCACCGAGAAGTCCATTCAGGACATGGAACGCGACGCGCTCTACTCGTTCTACAAGAAGCGGTACACGTTGCCGCGCATGGTGTTCTCCGTCGCGGGCAACATCGAGCACAACCACGTGATGCGCCTGGTGCGCAAGGCCGTCGGCGACCGGCTGTCGCGGGAGGGCAGCGCGGTGGTGCCACGAGCAGGTCGCGCGCGCATCGCCGACGCCCGCAAACTCGTGCTGCACACCGACGACACCGAGCAGGCGCACCTGATGCTCGGCATGCGCGGTATCGACCGCCACGACGAGCGCCGCTTCGCGTTGAACGTGCTGAACGCGGCCATCGGTGGTGGCATGAGTTCCCGGCTGTTCCAAGAGGTCCGTGAACGGCGAGGCCTGGCCTACCAGGTCTACTCGTCCGTCGGCCTGTACGCGGACACCGGCACGTTCGCCGTCTACGCGGGCTGCCAGCCGGACCGGCTCGGCGAGACCGCCGGCGTCATCCGCGAGGTGCTCGTGGACGTGGCGCGCGGTGGCCTGTCGGACGCGGAAGTGGCGCGCGGCAAGGGACAGCTGCGCGGCGCGCTCGTGCTGGGCCTGGAGGACACCAGCTCCCGGATGTCGCGCATCGGCAAGTCCGAACTGAACTACGGCGACCACCTGAGCGTCGAGGACACGCTGGCGCGGATCGACGCCGTGTCGGCCGACGAAGTGGCGTTGCTCGCACGTGATCTGCTGCGCCGTCCCGTCGCTGCGGCGGTGGTCGGCCCTTACGATCACGTCGACGATCTGCCGGACCAGGTACACGAGGTGATTGCATGATTCGCGTCGGAGTTCTCGGCGCGCGGGGCCGCATGGGTTCCGAGGTGGTCCGCGCGGTCGACGCCGCGAAGGGCATGGAGGTCGTGTCGGCCATCGACGCCGACGACCCGTTGTCCGCGCTCGTCGACGCGGGCGTTCAGGTCGTCGTCGACTTCACGCACCCCGACGTGGTGATGGGGAACCTTGCGTTCTGCATCGCCAACGGAATCCATTGCGTCGTCGGCACTTCCGGTTTCGACAACGCGAAGCTCGCCGAGGTCGAGGCACTGCTCGCGGACCAGCCTTCGGTCGGTGTGCTGGTGGCGCCGAACTTCGGCATCGGCGCCGTGCTGCTGATGCGCTTCTCGGAGATCGCAGCCCGCTACTACGAGTCGGCCGAGATCATCGAGCTGCACCACCCGCGCAAGGCAGACGCCCCGTCGGGCACGGCCGCCCACACCGCCCGCCTGATCGCGGCCGCGCGTGAGGGCATGGACCCGATGCCCGACGCGACCACGCAGGAGGAGCCGGGCGCGCGCGGTGCCGTCGTCGACGGCGTGCGGGTCCACTCGCTGCGGATCTCCGGCATGATCGCGCACCAGGAGGTCGTGTTCGGTGGCGAGAGCGAGACCCTGACGATCCGTCAGGACTCGTTGCACCGCACCTCTTTCATGCCCGGCGTCGTGCTGGGAGTGCGGGAGATCGTCGGTCGTCCCGGGCTCACCGTCGGCCTAGACAAGTACCTGGACCTGTGAAGGTCCGCGTCACCGTCGGGGTGCTGATCGCGGCCCTCGCGGTCTACTTCGTCCTGCTCACCGGCCGCGCTCTGGCGTTGTTGCAGACCGGCGAGGTGGTCGGCGTGCTGCTGGGCGTCGGCGTGCTGATCCTGCCGCTGCTCGGCGTCTGGCTCGTGTACTCCAACCTGCGCTTCGGGTGGGAGACCGAGAAGATGGCCCGCGAACTCGACGCGGACGGCCTCCTCCCGGACGTCTCGCACCTGCCACGCCGCCCGTCCGGCCGGGTGGATCGGGATGCGGCCGACGAGTGGTTCGAGGAGCGCCGGGCCGAGGTCGAGGCTTCGCCCGACGACTGGCGCGTCTGGTTCCGGCTCGCCTACGCGTACGACATCGCGGGGGACCGCGGTCGGGCGCGCGAGACGATGCGCAAGGCCATCGAACTGCACGCCTGATCTTGTCGGCGGTGCCGAGCACGTCCACCGCCTGGTTGTTGTGGCATCTGCGAGCACCACCAACTCTTGATCGGATCGCCCGTGTCCGCACCCCAACTCACCGCAGCCGCTGTGAGCCGGGGTGCGGCTGAAGGTCTGGTGGTCTTGAGTTGGCGGTACTCGCAGACGCCCTTGCCGCGTGGTGGCGAAGCTGCGGAAACCGTCAGACCCACTGAGTACGGTGAAACGCAGGGGTTCCCGATCAGGGGGTACCCCTGCGTCAGCGTGAGCACGGGGGCAGCATGGGGCCGGACTGGTACTGCGACGAGGTCATCCCGGGCAAGATCGAGGTCGAGGTGCTCGCCCGGACCGGGAACACGCTCGCTTTCCGCCCGCCGCTGCCGGGTTTCGGCACCGACCACGTCATCGTGATCCCCACCCGGCACGTCGCGTCCCTGCTCGACCTCGACGACGACCTCGCCTTGGAACTGCTCGCCACCGTCAAAGCCGTCGCCGCGCAGGCAATCGAGCGGCACGGCGGTTGTCAGGTGCTCACGACGCTGGGCAGCGAGCAGCACAACAGGCACCTGCACTGGCACGTCGCGGTCGGCAGGGGAGTCGCCCGTTTCGTGAAACCGGACTGACGCGAACCCTGGTCAGCCGTTGATCGCGGCCGCGATCAGTTCCGCCGCCAGGTCCCCCTTCTGCACCACCAGCACGTCCTCCAGCCCCAGCCAGTCGGCCATGTGTCGCAGCTCCGCGGCCAACTCGGAAGCGACCCGAGGCCGATCCACGCCTTCCTCGGCCCACGCCGACTGCACCCGCAGCACCCCGGCCGCGCGGTCGGCCTTGATGTCCACGCGGGCCACCAGCGAGCCGTCCAGCAGGAACGGGAACACGTAGTAGCCGTGCACGCGCCGGGGCTCCGGCACGTAGATCTCGATGCGGTACCGGAACCCGAAGATCCGCTCGGTGCGCGCCCGCTCCCAGATCAGCGGGTCGAACGGGCAGAGCAGCGCGCGGCCGACCACCCGGCGCGGGGCACGCGCGTCGACGTGCCGGTAGCCGACGCCGCGCCAGCCGTCGACGGCTACCGGTTCCAGCACGCCCTCCTCCACCAGGGAGGCGACGGCGGCCTGGGAGCGGCGCGGGTCGAGGCGGTAGTAGTCGCGCAGGTCAGGTTCGGTGGCCACGCCCAACGCGACGGCGGAGCGCAGGACGAGTTCGCGGGCGCCCTCGTCCGCGGTCCACTTCTGGGCCAGGACTTCGGCCGGGATGACGCGTTCGGTCAGGTCGTAGAGGCGCTCGAACGAGCGGCGGGTGCCCGTCGTCAGGATGCCCACGCCGAACAGGACCTCGCAGATGCGCTTGACCTCGGACCAGTCCCACCACGGGCCCTTCGCGCGGCCTGAGTCGCCCATGAGGGCCTTCTCCAGGGTGCCGGCGCCGATCGGGCCCAGCTCCTTCACCGCGGCCAGCACGTCGTCCACCAGCTGGGGGGAGCGTTCGAGGATGGTCTGGTAGTTCTGCCACCAGCCGCGCTTCTTCGCGCCCGAGTGGAACAGCGGCCAGTCGAGCACCGGCACCAGGGACGCCTCGTGCGCCCAGGTCTCCACCAGCATGCGGGGTTTGCGCGTGGAGTGCGTCCAAGCCGCCTCGTCCAGCAGAGTGGGCTCGTAGGAGCCGAGGCGGGAGAACAGCGGCATGTAGTGCGCGCGCACGGCCACGTTCACCGAGTCGATCTGCAGCAACTGCACGCGGGACAGGACGCGTTGCAGGTGTCTGCGTGTGGCCGCCGACGGCCGAAGGTCGGTGAAGCCCTGGGCGCCCAGGGCGATTCGACGGGCGACGTCCGCACTCATCCTCTGCACGTCGCCGATGTTGCCACGCACCCCTGACAATTCCGCGACACGGCGTCGATAAGCTGCGTTTATGGCCGACGCCGGCGTGGAGATCGCCACCGCTGCTGACCTTTCGGAGATCGTCCGCATCCATCGGGAGACGTGGCGGCTCGCTTATGCCGAACTGCTCCCGCAGGACGTGCTGGACACGCTCGACGCCGACGACGCGTGGGCGCTCGCCGTCCAGAGCGGCGCGGTGCTCAAAGCGACCGAGGGGGAGTGGACCGTCGGATTCGTCGTGGCCAGCAAGGCGCCGGACGGCGAGGTCGCCAAGGCGGACGGAACGCTCCCGGACGACGCGGCGACCACGGCGCTGCTCAGCGTCCTCGTGGAACCCCGCTGGGGGCGGCGCGGGCACGGCACGCGGCTCGTCGCGGAGGCGGCGAGGAGGCTCGACGAAACCGGTGCCACGCGGGGCATCGCGTGGGTGCCGGAAGCCGACAAGGCGTCGCGGAACTTCTACGAACGACTGGGCTGGACGGGTGATGGCACGGTGCGCACGTTGGACGCAGGCGGTCGTCCGTTGCGCGAGGTCCGGGTGTCCGGTCCGCTGAGCGTCCGGCTCGGCGACTGAGATCTGTGTAACCTCGGCCGGGTGCTCGCCCTGGTTGGCCTCACCTTCGGGGTCGCGCTCGGCTCAGCCATCGTTCCCCTGATCAGCATCGAGATGTTCGTCCTGGGACTTTGCGCGCGCTGGCCCGACACGTCTTTCTGGATCGTCGGCCTTTCGGTGGCGGTCGGCCAGGTGCTGGGCAAGCTGCTGTACTTCTACGCCGCGCGGGGCGACATCCACCTGCCGAAGTTCCTGCACCGCAAGCCGAGCGACAAGCCGTCCAAGCTCAGGCGCTGGTTCGGGCCGGGCACGCGCATGCACCGCTGGGGCGACTGGATCCACGTGAAGTGCAAGGCGCACCCGAACTGGATGGCCGGCACTCACGGGGTGAGCGCACTGGTCGGGGTGCCGCCGTTCATGGCGACGAGCGTGCTCGCCGGCCTCGCGGGCATGTCCACCACGATGTTCGTCGCGACCGGCCTGGTGGGCCGCTTCGCGAGGTTCAGCCTTCTCGCGGCCTCACCGGCGATCGTGATGGCCTGGATCTAGTAGGTGAACAAGATCGCCGCCGTCACGGAGAAGGCGATCAGGACTGCGGCGACTGCGATGCGCGCTGATTCGAGCACGACCCCGAAGATATCGATCAGCGGCCGATGAAAACCAGGCGCAATCGGGTGAGAGCCGAATGATCTGGCTCTCACCCGCCTGTTTCGCACCCGATTATTCGAGGACGAGAACGCCGTCAGGCACACCGGGGATGTCGAACGAGTGCCACATCGGGCGCCAGCCGGGCAGTTCCAGCATGCGTCGCAGGTCCGCGAACCCGGACAGCCAGCCCATCCACGGCCCGTAGGGCGGCGTGGCCGTGTCGAAGCCGCTCTGCACGAACGTCAGCCGCGTCTTGCCCTCCGAGCCCTTCAGCTCCCACGACGTCACCATGCCGCCGGGGAACTCCAGCGCGAGGTTCGCCTCGTCCAGCGCGATGACCTTCGCGGGGTTCTCCTCCTCCGCGAGACTCCCCATCGCCCATCGGCCGCCGACGTGCGGCTCGATCTCCATCCGGGCGCCGAACCACCGCGCGAACAGGGCGGGATCGGTCAGCGCCTCGATGATGGCCGCCGGCGTCGCCGCGATGTCGAACTCGAACCGCTGCTCGGGCGACGTGAAGTCGCAGAACCCCAGCACCGGCCGGCCCTCCACGAGTTCGACCAGGTTCCCCAGCGCCAGCGGCCAGAACGTCTGCAGGACCTCCGACTCGTCGTCGCCGACGCCCCAGGTCGGGTAGGGGGACTGCGTCATCGCGATGAGTGTCTCGCCGTCACGCTGCTCGACGGCGAGATCGATCGTGTACTCGGTGCCGTACAGGAGCCACGAGAAGCGCACTGACGTGTCGTCGAAGCCCAGCAGCTTCTGCCGGCCGCGTTCGACCTCCGGCGTGTAGCACCCCCAGAACTCGAACTCGCCGCCCTCCAGGTCCACGTGGGCGTGCTCGGCCAGCCACACCCGCAGGTCGTCGGCGGTCGTCAAGGCCCGGTAGATCCTCGAAGCGGGCGCGGACGTGCGGACTCGGATGGTTCCGGTGCTCATCGGTCTTCTCCTTTTGGGTAACAGGCGAGCGCGATGCGGAACGCATCCCCTTCCGCGCCGCCATAACGGGTGAAGAGGTCCTGCAACGTCGTCTGCAGCTCGGCCAGGAACTGCTGCCGTTCCTCGGGACGCACCCGGATCTCGCCGGACACGCCGACGGACGGCAGCTCGCTGGAGCGGTCCAGCGCCGCCACGTCCGCCTGCACCTGCTCGGCGAGGTCGACGAGGTGGCCCAGCACGAGCTCGTCGCGCGATCCGATCCGGCCGACCAGCCGCGGCGACAACCAGTACGACCGCGCCGCGGCCTGGTAGAGGCCTTCCTGGACGCCGCGCACCTTGCGTTCGGACACCTGGGTCGCGAGACCGGCCTTGACCAGCTGTTTCACGTGATAGTGCACGCGTTGCGGCGTCTGGTCGAGCACCTCGGCGACCTCGGTGCACGACCGCGGCGCGGCGAGCTGCCGCAGCACCTCCACGCGCTGCGGCTTGAGCAGGGTCTCGGCCTGCTCCATCCGGTCCAGATAGATCACGTCTCTCATCGCAAAAAAGACTTTGAACGTTCAAAACTCTTTTGTCAATGAACCGGACAACTATGGACTGACAGATATTGAAATCTGTCAGTCCATCGGGCATGGTGGAGAGACCGAAGAGACGGACGAAGGGGTTCGAAATGCAGAAGCGTCAGCTCGGAGCCACCGGCCCGGTCGTGTCCGCCATCGGTCTGGGCTGCATGGGCATGTCCAACGCCTACGGCCCGGCCGACCGGGACGAGAGCATCGCGACCATCCGCACCGCCCTCGACGCGGGTGTCACGCTGCTCGACACCGGTGACTTCTACGGCCAGGGCCACAACGAGATGCTCGTCGCCGAGGCCATCAAGGGCCGTCGCGACGAGGTGCAGCTCAGCGTCAAGTTCGGCGGCATGCGCGACGCCGACGGCGCGTTCATCGGGTTCGACACCCGGCCGGTCGCCGTGGCCAACTTCCTCGCGTACTCGCTGGAACGCCTCGGCACCGACCACGTCGACATCTACCGGCCGGCGCGGCTCGACCCGAGCGTGCCGATCGAGGACACCATCGGCGCCATCGCCGAGCAGATCGACAAGGGCCGCGTCCGGCACATCGGCCTGAGCGAGGTCGGGCCTGAGACCATCCGCCGCGCACACGCCGTGCACCCGATCGCGGACCTGCAGATCGAATACGGCCTGCTGGAGCGCGGGGTCGAGCGGGAGATCCTGCAGACCACCCGTGAGCTCGGCATCAGCATCACCGCGTACGGCGTGCTGTCGCGCGGCCTGATCTCGGCCACGCCGCTCACCCTCGACGCGAGCGACTGGCGTGGGCACGCACCGCGGTTCCAGGGCGACAACCTGACCCGCAACCAGGGGCTGGTCGAGAAGCTCGACGAGATCGCGAAGAACAAGGGCGTCACGGTCGCGCAGCTCGCGATCGCGTGGGTCGCCTCACGCGGGGAAGACGTGGTGCCTCTCGTCGGCACGACCAAGCGTGCGAGGCTGAACGAGGCGATCGGTGCCGTTGACGTGACGTTCACCGAGGCAGAATTGCGGGAGATCGAGGCCGTCGCTCCTCTGGGAGCCGCCGCGGGCACGCGTTACGCGGCCGAGCAGATGGCCATGCTGGACAGCGAGAGGTGAGATGAAGTGGCGGAGGCGTTGACCTCGGAGGCGATCCTCGCGGCGACCGAAGAGGTCCTGCGCAGGTACGGCCCCGCCAAGGCGACGGTGGTCGACGTCGCCAAGGCACTCGGGGTCAGCCACGGCAGCGTCTACCGCCACTTCGCGACCAAGGCCGCGCTCCGGGAGGCCGTGACCCGGCGCTGGCTCGACGCGATCCACGAGGAGATGGAGAGGGAGTTCGAGCCGTCCCTCTCCGCCTCCGACATGCTGAGGGACTGGCTGCAGCGGCTCTTCGACAAGAAGCGGCTCTCGCACACCGAGGACGTGGAGCTGTTCACCACGTTCCGGACGCTCGTCGGCGAGAACAGCGCCGTCATCGAGTACCACCTGGAGCACCTGGTCGGTCAGGTCGCGCGCATCATTCGCGCGGGAGTGGACACCCACGAGTTCGTGACCGACGACGTCGAGAAGACCGCGCAGGCGGTGTGGGACGCGACGCAGGTGTTCCACCATCCGGCGCACGCCCAGGAGTGGGGGAATCCTCACATTCAGGACGCGTTCGACGCCGTCGTCTCACTGGTCGTCGCTGGACTGCGGTACAACCGAATCCCTAGTGCCACAGGCGATGCTTGAGGGTCACGGAGGTGAACGGTGCCGCCTGACGAGTGGATCGATCTGCTGGGAGCGCCCGAGAGGCGGCCTGACCCGGTCGACTGGGACGCGGTCAAAGGCCGTGCGGGCACGGCGTTGCCCAGCGATTTCGTGCATCTCGCCGAGGCCTATCCGCCTCTGATCGTCGGTGGTTACGTCCGGATCCTGCACCCGACAGCGCGTGCCGGTTTCATGAACTGGATGTCGACGGCACCCAAGATGCTGCGTGCGCTGCGGCGCCAGCCGGGTCTGCGCGTGCACCCGGACGTGCCCGGCCTGCTGCCCTGGGGCATGACCGTGAACGGCGACCACTGCCTCTGGCACACCAAGGGTGAGCCGGACGAGTGGACCGTGGTGATCACGGACATGATGCAGAGCTGGTCGTACGCAGGGAACTTCTCGAGTTTCATCAGGAAGTTCCTGACCGGCGAGATCCGTTGCCCGCTCTTCCCGGACGACGTCCCCGGCGGCTCCAAACCGTTCCAGGAGCCCTAGCCGGAGACGTCTTTTCCGACCCCCCGGTCAGCTTGAAGCGGCGGTCACCAGAGCGTTGCCGCTGCCCGTGCGGCCCGTGACCGACAAAGTGGCGTCACCCAGCGGCGCGGACGAGACGTCGAAGTCGCTGCGGGCGTTGCCGGACGTGGACACCAGGTCGATGCGGGCCAGCGTGCCCTGCCGGATGCCGACGCGGATGTGGCCCGAGCCGGTGCCGAGCTGGATCTCGCCCGACGCCGCGTCGGCCACGGTCAGATCGCCGCTGCCGGTGCGGACCTGGACGTTGCCCTGCACCGCGCCGAGCCACACGTCGCCGGTACCGGTGATCAGCGTGGTCGTGCCGCCGATCGACGACACCTCGACGTCACCGCTGCCCGTCTTGGCCTTCAGCGTCGAGAGCATCGTGCCCAGGCGCACGGTGCCGGCGCCCGAGTTCACCTTGGCCTCGCCGGTCGCCCGGTCCGCGGACACGCTGCCCGTGCCGGTGTTCAGGTCGAGACGACCCGCACCGCCCGTCACGATGACGTCGGCCGCGCCGGTCCGTGACGACACGTGCGACCCCACGGGAGCCGTCACCACCACGGAGAGCGGCACGGCACGCAACGGCAGCGCCTTGGACGACTCGATGCGCAAACGGTTGCCCAGCAGTTCGACGCGTGCGTCGCGCACGGCCTCCTCCGGGCCCGACGGGGGAGTCGCCTTGTCGGCGCCGAACTGGCCGCTGACCCAGCTCAGCACGCTGGACAGGCCCTCGGTCCACGAGTTGCCCGCGTTCGGGTCGTGCCGCACCTCGACGTGCACACCGGGCCCGTCGACGAGTTGCACCTGCACCCGGCCGCTGAGCAGCGAGATGTCGATCTCGGCGACGCCCGCGAACTCGAAGCTCTGCTGACGCACCACGCCCGCGGGCTCCGCCGGTTCGGAAGCCGGTTCCGGAGTCGGTTCGGTCATCGCGCTCACCCCTGCACCCATCCGCGGACGCGCGAGCCCGAGCCGGCGTTTCCGCTCCACCCCTTGTGTCCGTGATGCTTGTGCTTGCTGTGCACCGCGCCGCCCACGGCCTGCTGGATGAACGAGTTCAGCGACACGCCCTGAGCCGCAGCGGCGGCCTCGGCCTTCGACTTGAGCTCGTTGATCATGCGCAGGGTGATGCGGCTGATGTCACCGGTGGCGTCACCTGCGCCAAAGTTCGGCATCTCGTGCCGCGGGGCCGGTTCCGGCTCCGGTTCGGCGGACCCGGTGACGACCACCTGGACGTCACGGCCTGCCAGTCGAACGTCCACGACCTGGCCGTCCAGGGAGGCGGTGACCTCCGCGGCCAGGTCGGACAGTGCGTTCATGATTGCCAGTCGCGCGGCTGGCTCGAGCGCTGCGGACAACGCGGCGGCCGTTCGACGGGTGTTCTCGTCCCCCGCTGATGCGGCCGTCGCCAGGTCCTCGCGCAGTGACGCGATGTACGGCGACAGATCCATGACACCACTATGACGTCACTTCCGACATCGTGCAACCACCACCTGATGTCAGGGCTAATCTCGGCTCATGCCGAGAGTGCGTTTGGTGGCCAGGACCGAGTTCATCCCACCGGACGACGTGCCGTGGACGACCGACGCGGACGGCGGCGCCGCGCTCGTCGAGTTCGCCGGCCGCGCCTGCTACCAGTCGTGGGACCGCTCGAACCCCATGACGAACACCAACGCGACGTTCCTGCACCACCTGCTCGACGTCGGGCACCTCGCCGCGTTCGAGCACGGCAGCGCGTCGCTCTACCTGACCGAGCTGTCCCGCTCGCTCACCCACGAGCTGATCCGGCACCGGCACTTCTCGTACTCGCAGCTCTCCCAGCGCACCGACCCGACCGACGTCGTGGAGCCGGACCTGATCGCGAAGGATCCCGAGCTGCACGCGCGGTTCGTCGCCGCGACCGAGGCGAGCCTCAAGGCCTACGAGGACCTCGTGCAGAGCCTGGAGAAGACCGTCAACGGCCGGCGCGCGCGGCAGATCGCACGGTCCGTGCTGCCCAACGCCACCGGCACCGAGATCGTCGTGACGGGCAACTACCGCTCGTGGCGGCACTTCATCGCGATGCGCGCCACCGAGCACATCAACGTCGAACTGCGCGAGCTCGCCATCGCCTGCCTGCGCGAACTGACCAAGGCCGCGCCGAACGCGTTCGCGGACTTCGTCATCTCGACACTCCCGGACGGCACAGAAGTTGCCTCCAGCCCACTGGTGGTTGAAGGCTGACGCCCATGAAGCGGCTCATCGTGGACGTCCGGCCCGGCGAATACGCGGTCACGCGCCTGGGGGCGGACGCTCCTGTCCCCGCCGGGCTGCTCGACCTCACCGACGTGCTGGTGTCCGTCACCAGGACCCCGGCCGAGTTGTCGATCATCGCGCCGGCGTCGTTCGCTGTGGACGGTGACACCGCGGAGAAGGGCTGGCGGCTGCTCACCGTGCGCGGGCCGCTGGAGTTCACGCTCACCGGCATCATGGCCGCTCTGGCCGGTGAACTGGCGGCCGCGGGCGTCTCGCTGTTCGCGTTGTCCACATACGACACGGACCACCTGTTGGTGAAGCACACAGATCTGGAGCGTGCGGTGCTCGCCTTGCGTGCCGCAGGTCACGAACTGGTTGTAGCGCCGGAAGCCTAGGAACCGATCCTCCATGTGGCGGGTCTGAAGTACCGTCAACGCCCCCGGTTCCGAAGTCGTAGGAGCGCACGTTGCACGGACAGGCTGTCGAACCACGCGTCATCGCGGGCAGGTACGCCCTGATCGCGGAGCTCGGACGTGGCGGCATGGGCATCGTCTGGCGCGCCCAGGACCGTCACATCGGACGCTTCGTCGCGATCAAGGAACTGCACCTGCCTGACGGCATCGCGCACGAGGAACGCCGCGTGCTCGAAGAGCGCGCCCTGCGTGAGGCGCGCACCGCCGGCAAGCTCAACGACCCCGCCGTCGTGACGGTCTACGACGCGATCAACGAGAACGGCCTGACCTACATCATCATGGAGCTGGTCGACGCGGCGACGCTGTCGACGTTGATCAGCACGCACGGCCCGATGCCGCAGAACCAGGTCGTGTCGATCGCGCTGCAGGCGTTGTCGGCGCTCGAGACCGCGCACCAGTCCGGGATCGTGCACCGCGACGTGAAGCCCGGCAACCTGATGGTGCGCCCGGACGGCAAGCTCAAGCTCACCGACTTCGGCATCGCCCAGGCCGTCGACGACCCGCGCCTGACCACCAGCGGCAGCCTCATCGGCTCGCCCGCGTACATGGCGCCGGAACGCATCCACGGCCACGAGGCGGGCCCCGCGTCCGACCTGTGGGCTCTCGGAGCCACGCTTTGCTACGCCGTCGAGGGCTGGAGCCCGTTCGAGCGCTCCTCCACGGCCTCGACGCTGCACGCGATCATGAGCGAGACGCCGCGCCTGACCCGTGCGACGGGCGTGCTGAGCGCCGTCATCACCGGTCTGCTGATCGCGGACCCGAACGCCCGGCTGTCCGGCCCGCAGGCCCGCGCGATGCTCTCCAGCATCGGCAACCAGCCGACGCCGCCCACCGGCATCGCGCCGGCGCAGACCCAGCAGTACCAGCAGGCCGCGGCCGTCGATCCGGCGAAGAAGAAGCGCAGCCGCGTCTTCGCGTTGATCGGCGCCGTCGTCATCGCCGCGGCGGCGTTCACGGGCGGCATCTACGTGCACAAGGCGTTCACGACGCCTGGTGCCAGCGGCGCCAGCACGGCGCTCACGTACGGCGAGGGCGCCGAAGTCCCGGTGTTCGGTCTTTACGAGAACACGTGCGGAATCGGTGACGTCGCACCGGCCAAGCTGCTCGACTCGGAGACCAAGGAGGAGTGCGACAAGCCGCACGACTTCGAGGTGTTCGACGTGATCGACACGTTGCCCGTCCAGTCGAACCTGCCCGACGCCGCGTATCCGGGCGTCGACTCGCTGAAGAGCCTCGGCGTCTCCCGGTGCGAGATGACGCTGAACTCGCAGTGGGTCAAGGACGGTGCGAAGCTCAAGCTCACCACGCTCGTTCCGAGTGAGAGCTCGTGGACCAAGGACAAGAGCGGCAACGCCGAGCGCAAGATCTGGTGCATCGCCGGCACCAAGGACGGCAGCAAGCTGGACGGCACGATCAGCACGAAGAAGGACAGCTAACGGAGCGGTAACGCTTGGCGAGTTCACTCGTCGCCGGCCGGTGCCGGGCGATTTCCTGCCACGTGTGAAGAGAAGGATCGTTTCCGCCCTGCTGGTCCTCGGCTGCGTGGCCACCCTTTCGGCCTGCTCCGGCAACGAGGACAAGTTCGTCGCCGAGCTCAAGGCCGCCGGTTTCACCACCGTCGGCGAGCCCAGCACCGAGACGGCGAAGAAGGCCAAGAAGGTCGGCAAGCGCACGATCAAGTCCTCGGAGAAGACCATCGAGGTGATGGTGCGCGTGAAGGGCTGCGACCTGGAGTTCGCCAAGACCTCCGGTCAGTCCGGCTACTGGCTGGACGAGCTGCACGTCGACGGCCAGGAACCGGACTGGCCCGGCTACCCGGAGAACCTGAAGCGCGACCAGGTGGTCAGCCTGATGGCCGACAAGTCGGCCAAGCCGGACGGCTTCACCAAGTGCTACAAGCCGAACGAGGCCTGACAGCCGGCTGTGGTGCAATGGGGGTGTGAGTCTCGCCCGTGACGAACGCAAGGCGCTCGTCGACCTGATGACCGAGCTCGGCCCGGACGCGCCGACGTTGTGCGGCACCTGGCTGACCAAGGACCTGGCCGCGCACCTCGCGATCCGCGAACGCCGCCCGGACACCGCGCCGGGCATCGTGCTGCCGGTCTTCGCGAAGTGGACGGAGAAGGTCCAGGAGGACTACACGCACAAGGCGTGGAGCGAGCTCCTCGATCTGGTCCGCACGCCTCCGTTCTGGATTCAGCCGGTCGACGACCTGATGAACACGGGCGAGTACTTCGTGCACCACGAGGACGTGCGGCGTGCGCAGACCGATTGGGAGCCGCGGCCGTACGACGAGCGTCGCGAAAAGGTCCTGTGGAAGCTGCTGCCGTTCACCGCGCGCATGACGTACAAGTCGTCGCCCGTGGGCGTGACGCTCGTACGGCCTGATGGCGAGCACATCGTCGCCAAGCAGGGCGCGAACGGAGTGGTGATCACCGGCGAGGTGTCCGAGCTCGTGATGCTCGCGTTCGGGCGCGATGAGGCCCGCGTGGAATACAGCGGTGACGCCGACGCGGTGCAACGGGTGCGGTCGTTGAACCGAAGTGTGTGAACTCGGGTAGTTTCTGCGCATGCCAGGAAGCCCGTACGCAGGGCCGGACCGCCCGTTCGGCCGCGTTCTCACCGCCATGGTCACGCCTTTCGACTCGCGCGGCGAGGTCGATCTCCCCAAGGCGCAGGAACTGGCGAAACACCTGGTGGACCTGGGCAACGACGGCCTGGTCGTGAACGGCACGACCGGCGAGAGCCCGACGACGACCGATCGGGAGAAGGCCGCGCTGATCACGGCCGTCGTCGAAGCCGTGGGCGACCGTGCGACCGTGGTCGCCGGCGCCGGCACGTACGACACCGCGCACAGCGTTCACCTGGCGCAGCAGGCCGAGAAGTCCGGAGCGCACGGCGCTCTGGTCGTGACGCCGTACTACTCGAGGCCGCCGCAGGAAGGCCTGCTGGCGCACTTCACCGCCATCGCCGACGCTTCCGAGTTGCCGGTGATGCTCTACGACATCCCGCCGCGCGCGGTCGTGCCGATCGAGGTCGACACCCTTCTGCGCCTGGCGGAACACCCGCGGATCCTGGCCGTGAAGGACGCCAAGGGCGACCTGCACGCGGGCAGCAGGGTGATCGCGAGCACCGACCTCGCCTACTACTCGGGTGACGACCCGCTGAACCTGCCGTGGCTGTCCGTGGGCGCCGTCGGGTTCGTGAGCGTCATCGGCCACCTCGCGGCGGATCGCCTGCGGGATCTCATTGATGCGTATGAATCCGGAAACGTGGTCCGGGCAAAAGAAATCCACGAGTCGCTGCTGCCGTTGCTGCGACCATTCCGCCGGGTTCCCGGCGTGACGTACACGAAGGCTGCGCTGCGCCTGCGCGGACTGGACGTGGGTGAGCCCCGTCTGCCGCTGGTGCCTGCCGCAGCCGAGGACATCGAGGCCATCGCGGCCGAACTGGGAGTCAACGCGTGACCCAATCGACCGAACTACCGCCCGCACTGCCGGAAGGCGGCCTCCGCGTCGTCGCACTCGGCGGAATTGGCGAGATCGGCCGCAACATGACCGTCTTCGAGCATGCCGGAAGGCTGCTCGTGGTCGACTGCGGCGTTCTTTTCCCCGAAGACGACCAACCGGGCGTGGACCTGATCCTGCCCGACTTCCGCGCGATCGAGGACCGGCTCGACGACATCGATGCCGTCGTCCTGACGCACGGCCACGAGGACCACATCGGTGCGGTCCCGTTCCTGCTGAAGCTGCGCCCCGACGTGCAGGTCGTGGGTTCCCGCTTCACGCTGGCGCTGCTCGCCGCCAAGTGCCGTGAGCACCGCCAGACCCCGCGACTCGTGGAGGTCAAGGAGGGGGAGCGGCGCTCGTACGGGCCGTTCGAGCTCGAGTTCTTCGCCGTCAACCACTCCATCCCGGACGCGCTGGCCGTGGCCATCCGCACCGCCGCGGGGCTCGTCCTGCACACCGGCGACATCAAGCTCGACCAGCTGCCCCTGGACGGTCGCCTGACCGACCTGGCGGGCTTCTCGCGCCTGGGCGACGAGGGCGTGGACCTCTTCCTGGTCGACTCGACCAACGCCGAGGTGCCCGGCTTCGTGGTGCCCGAGCGCGAGATCGGCCCCGTGCTGGAGAACGTGATCCGCAAGGCGGACCAGCGGGTCATCGTGGCCTGCTTCGCCTCGCACGTGCACCGCGTCCAGCAGGTGCTCGACGTCGCCGTGCAGTACAAGCGCAAGATCGCGTTCGTCGGCCGGTCGATGGTCCGCAACATGGGCATCGCGTCCGACCTGGGCTTCCTGAACGTGCCCGACGGTCTGTTCGTCGACCTCGACGTCGCGATGCGGATGGAGGAGGACGAGGTCATCTTCGTCTCCACCGGGTCGCAGGGCGAGCCGCTGTCGGCGCTGTCCCGCATGGCCCGCGGCGACCACCGCCAGATCTCGATCCGGGAGGGCGACACGGTGATCCTCGCGTCGTCGCTGATCCCCGGCAACGAGAACGCGGTCTTCAACGTCGTCAACGGCCTCGCCAAGCTCGGCGCGACCGTCGTGCACCAGGGCAACGCCAAGGTGCACGTCTCCGGCCACTCACCGGCCGGCGAACTCCTGTTCCTCTACAACGCCGTGCGGCCGTCCAACGTGATGCCCGTGCACGGCGAGTGGAGGCACTTGAGGGCGAACGCGGCTCTCGCGGTCGCCACCGGTGTCGCCGAGGACCACGTCGTGATCGCTGAGGACGGCGTCGTCGTGGACCTGATCGACGGCAAGGCGGCGGTGTCCGGCCGCGTCGTCGTCGGCCACGTGTACGTCGACGGCCTGTCCGTGGGCGACGTCGGCGAGTCGACGCTGTCGGACCGGCTTGTGCTGGGCGAGGGCGGCTTCATCTCGATCTCGGTCGCCATCGACCAGACGACCGGTCGGGCCGTGACGGCGCCGACGATCTCCGGCCGCGGCTTCTCCGACGACCCCAAGGCGTTGGAGGCCGTCGTGCCGCTCGTGGAGATGGAGCTGGCACGCACCGAGGCCGAGGGCATCGCCGACACGCACCGGGTGGCACAGGCCGTGCGACGCGTCGTCGGGCGCTGGGTGGCGGAGACCTACCGTCGCCGGCCGATGATCGTGCCGACCGTCATTCCGGTGTGACCGTGACCCTGCTGTGATCTGCGTCCCCCTCGTCCGCTAAGGTCTAGTCCCAGACCATGGACGAGGGGGTTCGCCCTATGGCCGGTAACGACGTCTTCAGCCCTCCGGGCAAAGAAGACATTCTGCTTCCACCTATTTTCACCTGGCACGAGCCGCTGGGCCTGCCGTTCGACTTCTCCGTCACCAAACCGCAGGCGCTGCTGGTCCTGTCGGTGGTGATCATCCTGACGTTCTTCCTGGTCACCACCAGGAGCATGAAGCTGATCCCGTCGCGCTGGCAGTTCGCCGCCGAGTCGGTCTACGACTTCGGCCGCAACACCATCGCGCGTGAGCAGATAGGCGCGAAGGAATTCGCGCCTTACGTGCCGCTGATCGTCAGCATCTTCTGCTTCGTGCTCGTGAACAACCTCTACGGGTTGATTCCGTTCATCCAGTTCCCGACGTTCACGCACAGCGGTTTCCCGGCGGCAGTCGCGCTGCTGATCATCTTCCCGCTCTACCACTACGTGGGCATCAGGAAGTTCGGGCTCAGGGGCTATCTGCGCAACCAGTTCATCATTCCGGGCGTGCCGAAGCCCGTGCTGTGGGGCCTGCTGATCCCGACCGAGGTCATCCTCAAGTTCTTCTTCGACCCGGTGAACCTCGCGATCCGGGTGTTCGCGGCGATGTTCGCGGGCCACCTGCTGATCCTGGTGTTCACGATCGGCAGCGAGTTCCTGCTGTTCAACGCGCCGATCTACCTCAAGCCGGTGTCGGTGCTGGGCTTCGCGCTCGCCATCGCGCTGTTCTTCCTGGAGGCGCTGGTGCAGGTGCTGCAGGCCTACATCTTCGCTCTGCTGTCGGCGCACTTCATCGGCCGGGCGCTGGCCGAGCAGCACTGATGGGGATGTACGTCGGCGTGCGCGGCTGGGTCGAGTTCACGCACGGACAGCGCGAAGTGGTCGAGCAGGTGCTGGCCACGCACCACCACGACCTGTACTCCGCCGGGTGGGCGATTCCGTCGCGGCCGTTCAACTGGACGCTGTACGTGTTCTACGGCGGCGACATCCGGGAGCAGTCCGTCGACTGGCTGCGCGCGCAGGTCGCCGAACTGGCGCGGCTGGTGGATGCCGACGGTGATCGGCCGGTCGGGTTCTTCCTGCTGACCGACGAGCGGGTGCAGGCGAGCGCGTGGACCGTGCAGGACGGCGACGTGCGTGAAGGTGCGGCGCCCGTCGAGCTCCGCTGGGACGTCGCCGGAAACTAGGGACGCTGGCACACCAGGTGCAGCGACTCCTCGGGCATGGCGCCGGGGTAGGACGGGGTGAAGACCGGCCGGCTCCGGCGCACGACCCGCAGGCCGACCTGGCCCAGGTGCGCCTCGAAGTTCTCCTCGGAGAACGACGACACCTCGATCTCCTGGCCCATCCAGGGCAGCGTGACCTGTTCGACGTCGACGGCGACGGTGGCGAGGAAGAAGTGGCCGCCGGGCCGCAGCCAGGTCGAGATCCGTCCGAGGGTCTGGATGATCTCGGCCTGGGTCATCTGCAGCAGCGAGAAGACGGCGCAGATGACGTCCCACGAACCAGGAGGTGACTCGAAGTCGCGGATGTCGATCTTGTGGAACGTGGCGTCGGGAACCTGGGTGGTCGCGATGTCGACCATCACCGGGGAGACGTCGAGACCGGTGACCCTCATGCCCGCCTTGGCCAGCGTCCGCGCCACGGGAACGCCCGTGCCGCAGCCGATGTCCAGGACGCGCGAGCCGGAGGGCTGGGTCGCGGCGAACCACGCGAGAGTGCCGTGCAGTGCGGGCTGGTGCGACCAAGCGCGTTGGTATTCCAGCCCGAGCGTGTCGAATACCTCGGCCGCGTTCATTCTCCGCCCCTCATTTCGGCCCAATCCACCTGAGTGAAGTGTGGAGAACCTCTCTGCACGCCTTCTGGATGGCTTCTGGACGAAAACTGACGGTAGGTTGCTACCTGAACGCGGACAGCGACGAAGTGAGACACAGGGTGCAGAACGAGTTGCGCGTCAGCTTGCTGGGCGCGCTCGCGGCCACGGTGGACGGCAAGGAGCTCACGCTCGGTCCGCCGCGGCAGAGAGCTGTGCTCGCCGTGCTCGCGTTGCGCGCAAACCACGTCGTGTCGCGCAGTGAGCTGATCGACGCCGTGTGGGGCGAAGATCCACCCGCCAGCGCCGACAACGGCATCCACACCTACGTGGCGGGGCTGCGTCGGCTCTTCGAGCCGGACAGGGCGTCGCGGGCGCCGAGTTCCGTGCTGCTCTCCACGGACGCTGGATACTTGCTGAGGCTGCCGTCCGGTAGTTCGGACGCCGCTGTTTTCCGCGCGCATCTGGACGAGGCCGGGCGTCTGCGGGACAGGCCCGCCGAGGCCATCACGGCGTTCGACACCGCGCTGGATCTGTGGCGGGGCCTCGCTCTGGACGGTGTGCCGGGGCCGTTCGCGGCGGTGGAACGCGCGCGCCTGGCCGAAATGCGACTCACGGCCGTGGAGCAGCGTGCGGCGCTGATGCTGACGGTCGGGCGCGAGTCCGAAGTGGCGGCAGAGCTCACGACGCTGGTCAGCGCGCATCCGTTGCGCGAGAGGCTGCACGGCCTGCTGATGTCCGCGTTGTTCCGCGGCGGACGGCAGGCGGAGGCGCTCGCCGTCTACACGGACCTGCGCCGGCTGCTGATCGAGGAACTGGGCATCGAACCCGGCCCCGAACTCCGTCACCTGCACGAACAGGTGCTCGTCGGCCGTCACGACCCGCAGCCAGAACCCGCGGCGCCGGTGCTCGTGCCGGTCCAGTTGCCGCACGAGGTCCGCGACTTCACCGGCCGGGAAAAAGAACTCGCGAAGCTCGCCGAGGTCGTTCCGCACGACCACGCGCCGGTGCTCGTCGCGATCACCGGCACCGGCGGCGTCGGCAAGACCGCGCTGGCCGTGAGGTTCGCGCATCAGGTGGCCTCGCGGTTCCCGGACGGTCAGCTGCACGTCGACCTGCGCGGGTTCGACTCGTCGTCGCCGCCCGTGCAGCCCGCCGCCGCGTTGCACCAGCTGCTGCAGAGCCTCGGCGTGCCGTCCGAACGCATCCCGGAGGACCTGCCCGCGAAGTCCGCGCTGTACCGCAGTGTCCTTGCGGGCAAACGGGTTCTGGTGCTGCTCGACAACGCCCGGCTGGCCGAGCAGGTCCGCCCGTTGCTGCCGGGCCGTTCGACGTCGATGGTGTTGGTGACGTCCCGCAACCACCTCGGCGGCCTGGTGGCCCGCGATGGCGCGCATTCGCTGACGTTGTCGATCCTGACGCGCGACGAGGGGCTGGCGCTGCTGACGTCCGCGGTGGGCGCTGACCGCGTCGCCGCCGAACCCGCCGCCGCGGCCAAGCTGGTCGAACTGTGCGGGCATCTGCCGCTGGCGGTGCGGATCGCGGCCGAACGCGTCGTCACCCGCCCGCATCTCACGCTGGCCGATCTCGCGAGCGATCTCGCCGACGAGCACGACCGGTTGAACGTGCTGGCCACGGGCGACGACGAGGACACGGCCGTGCGTGCCGCCTTCTCGTGGTCGTACCTGGCGCTGAAACCGGACGCCGCCAGGATGTTCCGGCTGATCGGCCTGCATCCCGGCGCCGAGATCAGCCTGAACGCCGCGGCGGCTCTCGTGGGTGCGCCGGTGTCGCGGGCGCGGACGTTGCTGGACGTGCTGGCCGGCGGGCACATGGTGGAGGAGGTCGCGCGCGGCCGGTTCCGGTTGCACGACCTGCTTCGCCTGTACGCCACGGAACTCAGCGCCACCGAGGAGTCGTCGGACGGCCGCGACGAGGCCGTGAAGCGTCTGTTGGGCTGGTACTTCGACACCGCGAACGCCGCGGGCACCGTCATCGCGCCGCCGGACCATCCCGCGTTCCTGCTGCCACCGCTGTCCACTCAGGACTTCACCTCGCACGACGAGGCCTTCACCTGGTGCCGCACGGAATCCGCGAACCTGCTGGCGGCGGCGAGGCTCGCGGAGGAGCACCACTCGCCGGCGGCGTGGCAGATCCCGGTGGCGCTGTGGAACTACTTCATCGTGTCGAGTGCTCTGGACGAGTGGACTCGCACCTACCGCGTCGCCGAACGCACCGCCGCGCGTGACGGCAACCAGGCCGCGCGCGCGTGGGCGGTGCACGGCCAGGCGCTCTCGGCGTTCCGCGGTCAGCGTTTCGCGGACGCGTTGGAACTCTTCGACCGCGCGCTCGCGATCCGGCGCGAGATCGGCGACTCCGCCGGTGCCGCGTGGAGTCTGACCGGCCTGGGCATGGCCTACGGCGGCCTGCGCCAGTTCGACCTCGCCGTCGATCGGTTCGGCGAGGCCCTGCGCGGGCACGCCGAGGTCGGTTCGTGGTTCGGTGAGGGCGGCACGAGGTTGTTCCTGAGCGACAACCTGCGTTCAGCGGGCCAGTTCGAGGCTTCGCTGGAGTCGGCGCGCACGGCGTTCGAGCTGATGGACTCGCACGACGCTCCCCATGGCAAGGCCATGGCGCTCGTGAGCATCGGCTGGGCGCAGACGAAGCTGGGGCAGCGCGTCGAGGCGCGCGACTCGTTCCGGCACGCGGTCGCGTTCCTGCGCGTGCTCGGCGACCGCAAGAGTCTCGCGGAGGCGTTGCACGGCCTGGGGGAGACGAGCACCGGTCAGCCGGACGTGGCGCGGACGCACCTGCTGGAAGCGCTGACGATCTACGAGGACTACGACCACCCGCTCACTCCCGAGGTGCGGGCGCGGCTGCACGAGCTCTCCTAGGGGCGATCCCTGATGTGCTCGCGCTGATGCGTAGGCAAGCTACACGTCATGCAGAAGCGCGCTCGGACCCTGTTGGTGTGGCTGCACGTCGTCACGTCCGTGGGCTGGCTCAGCCAGGCCGTGGCGCTGCTCGCCCTGGTGCTCCACGGCATGCGGACGGGCGACCTCAACGCGTTCCGGATGGCGCGCTACCTCGACCACGAGGTGCTCGCGATCATGGCCAACACCAGCGCGTTCAGCGGCTTCATGCTCAGCGCCACGACGCCGTGGGGCTACTTCCGGCACTGGTGGGTGCTCGCGAAGTTCGTGATCACGGTCAGTCAGCTCTACATCGGCATCTTCATCCTGAGCGGCAACCTGCAGGAGGCCCTGAACGGGCACGTCACCGCGTGGATGCCGGTCGGCACCGCGCTCATGATCAGCGCGATCGCGTTCCAGGCGTGGCTCAGCGTCGCGAAACCGTGGGGACGCACGCCGTGGGCGAACTCGAAGGTCAAGCTGCCCACGGCGAGCACGTTCACGTTCGTCGCGGCGCTGGTCATCCCGGTGATCGACTTCGCGATCAGCCTGTGGAGGGGCAACCCGATGCCGCTGCTCATGCTGATCACGGTGATCGGCTACTCGATCAGGCGGGCCGCCAGGGCGAGACGCCGGTCGTCGGGCGCGTCGGGTCCTGGAAGCGCGGCACGTCCGGCTCGTCGAGACGCAACGGCGCCAAGCCCTCGGTGATCGCGCGCATGATCCGCTCGTGCGCGCGCCGGGCGTCGCCCATCGTCTCGGCGTTGAGGTCCGTCAGTTCGACGGGCTTGCCGAAGTGGACCTTGAACGTCGGCCGCTTGCGCACCGCGCGCAGCCACGACGTCAGGTACGGCAGAGCGTCCCTCCAGCCGGAGACGTGCAGGTTGCCCCAGTACACGGCCTCGTGCGCGCCCCACTGGCTGATGGGGATCACCGGGATGCCACCGCCCAGAGCCATGCGCGCGACGCCGGTCTTGCCGCGCTCCGGCCACAGACCGGGGTCGAGGCTGATCTTGCCCTCGGGGTAGACGGCGATCGGGTCGCCGCCCTTCCGCAACGCCTCGACGGCGCGGTGCATCGCCTCACCCACGTTCGCCGACCGCCGGTCGACGCGCAGGTGACCGCAGGCCTTCAGCGCCGGGCCCATGATCGGTGCGTCGAGCAGACCGCCCGCGAGCATGAACCGCGGGTTGACGCCGATCTTGCGGCAGGCCGCGATGAGCACCATCGGGTCGAGGTTGCCGATGTGGTTGGAGGCGAGCAGCAACGGCTTGCCGAGAAGGTCCGGCGGGATGTCGCCCGAGACCTCGAGCTTGCCAGTCAGCGCGATCAGGCCCCGGTCGACCACCATGAGCACGCGCCAGAAAAGCGGTGTGGACACGCGGGGCAGCGTACGGCGTGTCGGAACGACACCGTGCCGGTTCCGGAGAACCATGAGGTTTCGCACGCGTCCCAGTTGCGAACGTGGCTGGTGAGACGCGAGGGACTACCTTATACACATGGCCGGGCGCACAGGGACTTCGAGAAAGACCACGTCACGCGGCAAAGCACCAGCCAAGCCGCGGGCGCGATCCACCGCGTCCAGAAAGCCCGCACCACGCAAGAGCGGCGGCGCCATCAGTGCCGTGTGGGGTGCTTTGGGCCGTGGTGTCGGCAGCATCGTGCGCACTGTCAGCCGTACCAAGGACCTCGATCCCGAACACCGTCGTGACGGCCTGGGGCTGCTGCTGATCGCGCTGGCGGTCATCACCGGCGCCGGCGTGTGGTGGCAGGCGGGCGGACCGGTCGGGCAGTGGGTCGACGTCGCCGTGCGCAGCTCCGTCGGGTTCCCGGCGGTGATCGTGCCGGTCGTGCTGCTCGGCATCGGCGTCACGCTGATGCGCACCGACCCGAAGCCCGACGCGCGACCGCGGCTGATCATCGGCTCGTTGCTGATGATGATCGGCGTGCTCGGCATGTTCCACCTCATCGGCGGCCTGCCGATGGACCCGCTGGAACGCCGCAGCGCCGGTGGAGCCCTCGGTTATCTGGCCGGCGGGTTCCTGGCGCAGGGTTTGACGCCGTGGGTCGCCGGGCCGTTGCTGTTCCTGATCTTCGGTTACGGCCTGCTGGTCGTGACGCACACGCCGATTCGCCAGGCGCCCGAACGCATTCGCTCACTGCTGCACCCCGGCACCAAGTCCTCGGACGAGCCCGCCGACGAGGAAGAGCCGGTTGAGGAACCGAAGCCGGTGCGCCTGCGCCGCCCGTCCCGCCGTCGTCAGGCCGTCGAACCCGTCGAGGAGGAGACGCAGTCCGAACTTCCGCTGGAAGAGCCTTCGGAGCCCGCCCCGAAGCCCGCTCCGAAGGAGAAGAAGGCCGCGGCCCCGGCGATGGCAGTGCGCGCCGTCGAGGGCGAGTACCAGCTGCCGCCGCCGGACGTGCTCAAGGACGGCGACGCGCCGAAGACCCGCAGCAAGGCGAACGACCTCATGATCGAGGCGATCTCCGGCGTGCTGGACCAGTTCTCGATCGACGCCCAGGTCACCGGCTTCACCCGCGGCCCGACGGTCACGCGCTACGAGGTCGAGCTCGGCCCCGGCGTGAAGGTCGAGAAGATCACCGCGCTGACCAAGAACATCGCGTACGCCGTGGCGACGGACAACGTCCGCCTGCTGGCGCCGATCCCCGGCAAGTCGGCCGTGGGCATCGAGGTTCCCAACAGCGACCGCGAGATGGTGCGGCTGGGCGACGTCCTGCGCGCGTCGTCCACGGTCAAGGACACGCACCCGATGGTGATCGGCCTCGGCAAGGACATCGAGGGCCACATGGTCACCGCGAACCTGACGAAGATGCCGCACCTCCTGGTCGCGGGCTCCACGGGTTCCGGTAAGTCGTCCTTCGTGAACTCGATGCTGGTCTCGCTGCTCGCACGGGCGACGCCCGACGAGGTCCGCATGATCCTCATCGACCCGAAGATGGTCGAGCTGACGCCGTACGAGGGCATCCCGCACCTGATCACGCCGATCATCACGCAGCCGAAGAAGGCGGCGGCCGCGCTGGCGTGGCTCGTGGAGGAGATGGAACAGCGCTACCAGGACATGCAGGTCAACCGCGTGCGTCACGTCGACGACTTCAACCGCAAGGTGAAGTCCGGCGAGATCACCGCGCCGCCCGGCTCCGAGCGCGTCTACCGGCCGTACCCGTACATCATGGCGATCGTCGACGAGCTCGCCGACCTCATGATGACCGCACCGCGTGACGTCGAGGACGCGATCGTCCGCATCACGCAGAAGGCCCGTGCGGCCGGCATCCACCTCGTGCTGGCGACGCAGCGTCCGTCCGTCGACGTCGTCACCGGTCTGATCAAGACGAACGTGCCGTCCCGCCTGGCGTTCGCGACGTCGTCCCTGACGGACTCGCGGGTCATCCTGGACCAGCCGGGCGCCGAGAAGCTGATCGGCATGGGCGACGCCCTGTACCTGCCGATGGGCGCCTCGAAGCCGGTGCGCATCCAGGGCGCGTTCGTGGGCGACGAGGAGATCTCGGCGATCGTCGAGTTCACCAAGAACCAGGCGCAGCCGGAGTACACCGACGGCGTCACGGCGCAGAAGGCGGCGGAGAAGAAGGAGGTCGACGCCGACATCGGCGACGACCTGGAGCTTCTGGTGCAGGCGACCGAGCTGATCGTGACGTCGCAGTTCGGCTCGACGTCGATGCTGCAACGCAAGCTGCGCGTCGGGTTCGCGAAGGCGGGGCGCCTCATGGACCTGCTGGAGACCCGCGGCGTGGTCGGGCCGTCCGAGGGCTCGAAGGCACGCGAGGTGCTGATCAAGCCGGACGAGCTCGAGTCCGTGGTCTACCTGATGCGCGGAGGCGGCCCCGCCGACGACGAGGACTGAGTCCCTACTTCAGACCGGCCTTCTGGATGCTCGTGGCAGTGGAGCTCGCGCTGCCACCGAACTCGCGCACGGCGGCGTAGTACAGGTCGGCAGTGCGCTTGCACGCCCAGTTGGACCCGCACTGCTTGTACATGTCGGACTTGAAGTTGTTGTCGATGCGCAGGCGGTTCGTCTCGTTCCACCGGCCCTGCCGCTTGTAGTTGCGGTAGCCGAAGTCGTGCCGCTCGCAGGTCGGCAGGAACTTGAAGCCGAAGGGGTTGTCCGGCGAGTACGAACAGCCGTCGGACGACCAGTCGAGCTGGCCCGCGTAGGGCTGCTGCGCGCGCAATGTTGTGAACTGGCTGATGGTCTTCGTGTAGAGGTAGTCGTCGGTCACCGCGACGATGTCCACGGCGTGCGCGGGGGCGCCCGTGAAGATCAGAGTCAGGGATGCGGCGGCACCCACGAAGGCGGAGCGCAGGGTCTTCGTCGACATGGCGAGCTCCTCGGAGTGTGAGCAGGGTCTCGCCAGTTGTAGCGGGTGATCGACTGTCCTCGGTAGACACGATCTGATGAACGTCAGGTGATCATGTGTCCGCACGCGATCGCCGTGGCCACGCGAAGTTCGCGGGGGAGGCCCAGCGCGTGCAGCATTTCGTTGTCCGCTACTCCGCCGAGCAGACAGCCGCCCAGTTTCTGCTCCGCCAAACGGAGGCAGATGGTCTGCGCCGCGGCGCCTGCTTCGATCAAGCCGAAGCGTCCCGCGCGTTCGCCGTACTTCTCGAACGAGTCTTTGTCCGTTAACACCAGGACGATCGTCAGTGGTGGCGTCGAAGGCGTTCCGAGGATCTCGGCCAGGTTCTCCGGTGCCGGGCCGATGTCCTGCAGCGCGTGGCGGGCGATGTCGTAGCGGACCGCGCGTCCGTCGAAGAACGCGTAGCAGCGCAACGGATGCAGGCCGCCTGCGGACGGGCAGCTGTTGTCCGACAGCGCGGCCAGGACGGTGCCGAGTTGCTTGTCCGTCAACGGTTTCGGAGCGAAATCCCGCGTGCTTCTGCGTGCCTGGAACAGCTTCTGCAGCCGGTCTTGCGGACGGGGCAGCGGAACCGGCGGCGAAGGCAGTTCGAGCGGGTCGATCAACGCCGGCTGCGGCCGGAAGTCGCGCAGCCGGTCGCCGAGCCTGCGCTGGTGCAGCGGGGAGAACCGGCTCGCGGCCCAGAAGTCGTCGAACATCGGCGTCACCCCAGCGGATGCGGTGCGGGATTGGGGAACACGCCCGGTGAGGCGTGCGGGTAGCGCCAGCCGAGCTCGCGGGCGCGGCCGCCGAGGTGTGGCCAGCGGTGGTCCGAGTGCAGTGGCGCGAGGTCGGGGGACAGGACGCGGACGCAGTGCAGCCCGACGGCCGACAGTTCCGGCGTCGTGAGTTCGCGGTAGGCGAGGCGGACGTCCGCGCGGTCGAGCGCGTGCACCAGTTCGGTCAGTTCCTCGCTGGTGCCACGGGCTTCGGCGTCGCGCGGCGGGTCCGTCTCGAAGCCGCCGAACCACGGCAGCGCGTCCCACTTCGACGGGTGCGTGGCGTAGTAGACGGCGTGCTCGTCGAAGTCGGTGGCCTCCTCGACGGGCCGGTCGCCGTTGCGCGCCAGCCAGACCTCGATGAACACCGTGCCCTGGATCCACTCCTCGTAAGCCTTCCGCACCGCTTCCGCCACCGTCGCGCGGCAGGCGAGACCCAGCGTTGGGCGAGGTTTGCCCGCGATCGGCAGTGAACCCGCGACGGCGACCACTGGGTGGGGGCTGTAGGCGGGAGTGAGGTCGAACGCCATCGCGCCGTGCGGAAGGTCGGCGGCGAACTGTTGCGGTGCAAGGGAATGCAGCCAGGTCGTCGTGAACGCGTCGCGCTCGACCAGTTCCTGAACCGCTCGCAACAAGGCGCTGGTCGTCGACGGACCGGCCGCGAGTCCCGACGACGTCGCGGGCAGCCCGTAGGAGGCGTCCAGGCCGACGAGACCGGCGGGCACGCGGATCGGTTCGTTGCCGGGCAACGTCCACGCCCGCGTGTACGGCGTGTCGACATATCCCTTGCGGTAGCGGTAGTCCGGGGCCACGCGCTGCTCGACCGTGTGCAGGCTGAAGTGTTCCAGCGGCCAGCACTCGCCGTCCGTGGCGATCTCCAGCGGCGCCCGCGCGGCCGCATGGCGTTCCAGCGCCTCCGCCACCGCCGCGACCTTCGACGTGCCACCGGAAGTGCCGCCGGTGGCGAACGGCTCCGGCACCGCGGCCCAGCCTTCGACGTCCACATCGGACAGACTGTGCGGCACGGGATGCAGTTGTGACACCACACCCTGCCGCCAGCCGACCGCGCGCTCGATCAGCGCCTCCGCGACGGTCTTCACCGCTTCCCCCGGTAGTGCCGGAAGATCCAGTAGCCGAGCCCCAGCGCACCGCCGACGTAGAGCACGCCGGCGACCCACGCGGCTCCTTCGCCGAGGGTGGCGATCGGTGCCAGCGCGTACAGGACTATGAACGGCTCCACGACCCACAGCGCCGCCCAACCCAGCAGTCGTACCAGGCTCATCCACGGCTTGGGCGACCGGGCGATGAACCCGGCGGCGACGGCCCACCCCAGCACGACGCCGGAGGCCCCGAGCCACCAGCCCCAGTGCAGGTCGAAGACCGCGCCGAGCGTGACGAACGGCAGCACGACGACCAGCAACGGGAAGATCGCGGCGGGCAGGACGAGCGCGCTGCGCGGCTGGGGAAGCTCTTTGGTGTCCTGGTACAGGGCTTCCGGGATGTGCACGGCCGCGCCGACCGAGGAAACCGCGCAGCAGCAACAACAACAGCAACAGGTGGGCGTCGCGGCGTTGGCGGCGGCCGCACCCGGCGAGAACTGGTCAGGTAACCGGACTGCCGTCGCGTTCAAGGTTCCCCCAAGGAAGTGACACGCGCCCGAACTGGACCTTCGGGCAGATCTCGCAGTCGGCGGCCGGCAGCACGCTCTCGCGCGACGTCGTGAACTCGTCGAGATTGACGGTCACGACCGCGTCCAGCAGGGCCAGCGAGCCGCCGCGGATGTTCTGAATCGCCTGCATGGCGAGGGAAATCGGGAACTCGTGCCGGAGCGCTCCAGGACGCGGGGGAGGCGGCGGATCTCCCCACCGCCGCCCCGCCCGCACCGCGAGGCACGCCAGGCACGCGCCGGCACCGGGCACCACGAAGGGCCCGACGGCGGCGGTGTGGTGGTACGCGAGGTCCAGCAACAGGTGCGGAACCGTCGTTTCGCGCGCCACCTCGATCAGGTCGACCAACGTGCCGGTCGTCCGCACGACGAGCAGAAGGTCCGGGTTCTCGTTGTGCGGCAACCGCTCTACCAGCCCGGCGGGTGCCTCCCCGACGACGCGCGTGCCGACCCCCATCGGCTTGGCGTCATCGTTCGGCAACCCGGCCGGGCGGAGAGCGCCCAGGGTCCTCAGCTGGGCCACGTGCCGGCGAACCGGTTCCCCCAACCGGTTCTCGTCGACCGTTCGAGCCACTCCCCTCAACACTGGCTCGAACAGTCCGGCCAGCGCCACGGCCACCGCCCTGGGCAGGTCTGGAATCAAATACGCGAGATCGGCTCCCGCATGAACGACGAGGCCTTCGTCCCGAACCTGGGCGTGCCAGGCGGGATCAGCGACCAGGCTCATCCTCGTCCCCCCGTTTCAGGAAGTTCTCGATCTCCTGCTCGCTCGGCAGATCCCCCGCCGGATCCATGAGGTTCTCGGCGATCGGCGGCAACGGCTGCTCGGCCCACGCCGGCTGGTAGTCGTCGCTGGGCAGCAACCCGTGCCGTGACGCGAACTCCTCGGCCGCGTCCCGGATCGATTCCCGCAGCGTCCCCACCACCGCGGTCTCCGCCGTGTACGTCAGCTCGACCAGCAACGCCCGAACGTTCTCGAGCTGGTTCTCGTCACCGGCCTTGCGTGCCAGCTCTGGCCAGAACTGCCGTTCGAACAACCGCACGAAGTCCGCCGCCACCGCGTCGGTCGCCGTGCGCAGGCGCGTGAAGCTGTCCATGACGTCATCGCTGGGCACCCTGAGGCCGGCAAGCCTGCCGCCCGCTTCGAGTGCCCAGCGACGCGTGTGCGGCCAGCCGTACTTCCACCGCACCAAGCCCAACCGCATAGCCCGGAGGAGGAGTCGCGGTTGGACGTCTCCCGTCGGAATCAGGTGCTTGATGTCGCGCACCTTGATCCGAACCCAGTCGTCGGGGCCCTCGGCCTCGCTGAAACCGAGAACCGCGGCGACCGACTCGCCCTTCTCGCGTGCCGTGATCAGCTCGGCGATCGCGGGCAGCGAGAACCCCCGCTGCTGCAACCGCTGGACCAACGTCAACCGCTCGACGTGCGAGGCGTCGTAGTACGCCACGCGTCCCTGCCGTCTCGGCGCGTGCAGCACACCCTTCGTCTGGTACATGCGAATGGTGCTGCTGGGCAGGCCGATCCGGGCAGCGAGCTCGTCGACGGTCAGCGATTCGGGCACACCGCAGATCCTGGTGCGCGTGGTTCTTTGAGTCAAGACTCTTCGAGTGATTACTCGAAGAGTTACAACTCCAGGAGCATCCGGCTGTTGCCGAGCGTGTTCGGCTTCACGTAGCTCAGGTCGAGGAACTCGGCGACACCCTCGTCCACCGATCGCATGATCTCCTCGTAGACCTCGGGGCTCACCGGCGTGCCCTCGATCTCGACGAAGCCGTGCTTGGTGAAGAACTTGGTCTCGAACGTGAGCACGAAGATGCGCGCGAGCTGCAGCTCCCTGGCCGTCGCGATGAGCTGCGCCACGATCCGGTGACCGACGCCCTTGCCCAGCGCCATGGGGGAGACCGCGACGGATCGGATCTCGGCCAGGTCCTCCCACATCACGTGCAGGGCCCCGACGCCGAGCAACTCGCCGTCCTCCTCGGCCACCCAGAACTCCTGGACCGCCTCGTACAGCGTGACCAGCGGTTTGGCCAGCAGGACCTTGCCCGCGTACCCGTCGATCAGCGCCTTCATGGCGCGCACATCACTGGTGCGGGCGCGCCGCACGACTACCCCACTGGTCACAACCGTCAAGTATGAGGTGGGCACGATTCCGGCCTGACAGCCCGACCCGGTTACTCTGAGCGCCGTGTCTTCTCCCACCACTCCGCGACGTGTGTCGCTGCTGACCCTGGGCTGTGCCCGCAACGAGGTCGACTCCGAAGAACTCGCCGGGCGCCTCGGTGAGGGCGGCTGGGAACTGGTGGACGAGGGCGCGGACGTCGTCGTCGTCAACACGTGCGGCTTCGTCGAGCAGGCCAAGAAGGATTCTGTCGACACGCTGCTCGCCGCGTCCGACACCGGGGCCAAGGTGGTCGCGGTCGGGTGCATGGCGGAGCGGTACGGCAAGGAGCTCGCGGACAGCCTCCCGGAGGCGGCCGCGGTCCTGGGCTTCGACCAGTACAACGACCTGGCCGAACGCCTGCAGGACGTGCTGCACGGCAAGCCCGTCGAGTCGCACGTGCCGGTGGACCGCCGCACGCTGCTGCCGATCACGCCCGTGAAGCGCCAGGAAGCCAGCAAGGACGTCCAGGTGCCCGGCCACGGCTGGGGACCGACCAAGGTCCAGCGCAGGCGCCTCGACGATGCTCCCGTGGCGCCGTTGAAGATCGCGTCCGGTTGTGACCGCCGGTGCAGCTTCTGCGCCATCCCGAGCTTCCGCGGCGCGTTCGTGTCGCGGCACCCGGACGAGATCGTGGCCGAGGCCATGTGGCTCGCCGAGAACGGCGTCAAGGAGCTGTTCCTCGTCAGCGAGAACTCGACGAGCTACGGCAAGGACCTGCCGCGTGACCAGGGTGCGCTGGAGCAGCTGCTGCCGCGGCTCGCGAGCATCCCCGGCGTCGAGCGGGTGCGCGTGAGCTACCTGCAGCCGGCCGAGACCAAGCCCAGCCTCGTCGCCGCCATCGCGAAGACCGACAAGGTCGCGAACTACTTCGACATGTCGTTCCAGCACTCCAGCGAGAACGTGCTGCGCCGCATGCGCCGGTTCGGCGACACCGACAGCTTCCTCAAGCTCGTGTGGCAGATCCGCGAGCACGCGCCCGAGGCGGGCATCCGCAGCAACTTCATCGTGGGCTTCCCCGGCGAGACCGAGGCTGACCTGCAGGAACTCGAACGCTTCCTCACGGAGGCGCGGCTCGACGCCGTCGGCATCTTCGGGTACTCCGACGAGGACGGCACCGAGGCCGAGGAGCTCGACGGCAAGCTCGACGCCGACACCATCGCGGAACGGGTGCAGCGCATCGGCAACCTCGTCGAGGAGCTGACGAGCCAGCGCGCCGAGGACCGAGTGGGCGACGAGGTCGTCGTGCTGATCGAGCACGAGGAGGACGACGAGAGCGACTGCGTCGGCCGGGCCGAGCACCAGGCGCCCGAGGTCGACGGCGAGTGCATCGTGCTGGAGGCCGAGGGCCTCAAGCGCGGCGACTTCGTGCGTTGCCGCGTGGTCGACTCCGAGGGCGTCGACCTGGTCGTAGAGGTCATCGCGACATGACTGAGGCCAGGAAGGTCCCGCTGCTCAACGTCGCCAACGTCCTCACGGTGGCGCGGATGCTGCTCGTTCCGGTCTTCCTGTTCTCCCTGTTCGAAGCGGGCGGCTTCGACACGACGTGGCGCCTCATCGCGTTCGGCATCTTCGCCGTCGCGAGCTTCACCGACCACATCGACGGCACGCTCGCCCGCAAGCACGGCCTCATCACCGACTTCGGCAAGATCGCCGACCCGATCGCGGACAAGGCGCTGACCGGGTCCGCGCTGGTGGGCCTGAGCATCCTCGACGTGTTGCCGTGGTGGATCACGATCACCATCGCCGTGCGCGAGATCGGCATCACGCTGCTGCGGTTCTGGGTGATCCGCTACGGCGTGATCCCGGCCAGCCGCGGCGGCAAGGCCAAGACGCTGGCCCAGGTCATCGCCATCGGGCTGTTCGTGCTCCCGCAGAACGACGTGCTGCAGCTCATCGCATGGGTGATCATGGCCGTCGCGCTGGTCCTCACCATCGTCACGGGAATCGACTACGTCATCCACGCGTTCAAGATGAAGGCAAGGGCAGGACGGGCGGTGCTGTGACCAGCGTCGTCGAACTGCTCAAAGCGAAGAACCAGACCGTCGCCACGGCCGAGTCGCTGACCGCGGGTCTGCTGTGCGCGACGATCGTCGACACACCGGGGGCGAGTGCCGTGGTCCGCGGTGGGTTGATCGTCTACGCGACCGAGCTCAAACACGAGCTCGCGGGCGTGGACCAGCGGTTGCTCGACGAGCACGGAGCCGTGCATCCCGACGTCGCGATCCAACTGGCCGAAGGCGCCAAGAAGAGGTGCAAATCGGACTGGGGAATCGGGCTCACCGGGGTCGCCGGGCCCGACCCGCAGGACGGAGTCGCTCCGGGGACGGTCCACATCGGCTTGAGCGGCCCTGGAGTGTCCACAGTGCGGACAATCACGGTGAGTGGCGACCGCAGAGCGGTCCGTTCCGCCGCCGTGGAAAAAGCGCTGGTCCTGCTCTCGGATTACCTGCTGGTGACCGACGCCGGGAACAAATGATGACTCCGCGTTCGTTCGCCCTTGGCGGACGTGTTCGGAAGTCAGTGCCCGTTGTCGGTGTCGATCGGTAACGTAGGGACACGGCCGGCCGGAAGGAGGCGCGCGATGACCGTGCTGCTACGCGAGGCGATCGGTGATCGACTTCGCCATGCCCGCACCAACCAACGCCGCACGCTGCGCGAGGTCTCTCGGACCGCCCGCGTGAGCCTGGGGTACCTGTCCGAGGTGGAGCGCGGCCGCAAAGAGGCGTCCAGCGAGCTCCTCGCGGCCATATGTGACGCTTTAGAACTGCCCTTGTCCGAGTTGCTGCACCACGTGGCGTCCGACATCGGCGCCGTCCAGCAGACGCCGGACACGGTTCCCGACACCGTCCCGGACGGACGTTCGGACCGCGGCAAGCTGGAAGGTGGCCGTGTGCTGCCGTCCACGCTCTCGGACGACCTGTCCGATCTGCGCCTGCAGCCCATGCTGACTCACAGGCTCACGAGCAAGATCGGCGAGACGCCCAAGGCGGTCGTCGCGGCGTAACACCCCATGTCATCTACGACCCCGTCCGCCGTCTGGCGGGCGGGGTCGCCTGCATCCGGGTGACATGTCACCGACTGTGGTCCCCGCCACGTGACGGTCTGCAACAAGATTGCGTCTTCGGACGTTCAACAGGGCAACGGCGCTTCGGGCTGAGCGGCAGGCAACGGCTTGGCATCAGCACGCTGGGTCACCGCGTCCTGGGGCGCGGGTGAGGGCAGGATTGGCACGTCGTCAGGCGTGTACTCCTAAGTCCCGGGGTGGGTCAGGGTGTTCCCGGATATCTCCCCGTGTCGGTGGATACGCCGACGCACAATTGAGACGATGGATCCAACACCGGCACCGAGAAGGCAGGCGTAGGAGATGGCCAGTCCGTTCGTGAAGTTCTGGAAGTACCTGATGGCGTCGTTCTCGTCGAAGATCGACGAGCACGCTGACCCGAAGGTGCAGATCCAGCAGGCCATCGAGGAGGCGCAGCGGCAGCACCAGGCCCTCTCTCAGCAGGCTGCGGCCGTCATCGGCAACCAGCGCCAGCTGGAGATGAAGCTGAACCGCCAGCTGGGCGACGTCGAGAAGCTGCAGGCCTCCGCCCGTCAGGCCCTCGTGCTCGCCGACGAGGCGCGCGCCAAGGGCGACGAGCAGAAGGCGACGCAGTTCGAGAACGCGGCGCAGAGCTTCGCCACCCAGCTCGTCACCGCTGAGCAGGGCATCGAGGACCTCAAGACGCTGCACGACCAGTCGCTGCAGGCGGCCGCGCAGGCCAAGCAGGCCGTCGAGCGCAACTCGATGATGCTGCAGCAGAAGCTGGCCGAGCGCACCAAGCTCCTCAGCCAGCTGGAGCAGGCCAAGATGCAGGAGCAGGTCTCCGCGTCGCTGACCCAGATGAGCGAACTCGCCGCGCCGGGCAACGTGCCGTCGCTGGAAGAGGTTCGCGACAAGATCGAGAAGCGCTACGCGACCGCGATCGGGTCCGCCGAGCTCGCCCAGAACTCGGTGCAGGGCCGGATGCTCGAGGTGCAGGCCTCGACCACCCAGATGGCCGGTTCGTCGCGTCTGGAGCAGATCCGCGCGTCCATGCACGGCGGGCAGGCGAACACGCCGGCCCAGGTGACCGCGGGCAACAGCGCGGCCGCGCAGATCCAGGCCGAGATCGCGCAGCGCGTCCAGTCAGAGCAGAAGACCACGCAGCAGCAGGTCCCGCCGGCTCAGCAGAACTGAGCGGGACGCAAAGGAGCCAGCAGGTGATCATGGAGCCCTGGAGAAACCGTCCCAACAACGAGATCGTCCGCAAGGTCGTCAACGAGTTGGGTGCGTCGCTCCAGGGCCACCCGCTGGCCGAGCAGGCGCGCTACCGCATGCAGAAGTGGAACGACCCGCGCGCCAAGCTCGAACGCAAGCGCAAGCGCACGAACGCCGTGCTGACGTTCTGGCTGATCGTCATCTCGATGCTCGGCACCCTCGCGGTGCTGGGCTTCACCGGGGTGCTCGGCACGTGGGCCGCCGTCACCGGCTCGATCGGCGCGGCGGTGCCCGCCGTCCTCGCCGTGCGCAGCGGGTTCAAGCTGCGTGAGCTGGGGGCCGCCCGGCAACGGCTCGCGTTGTCGCCGCCGCCACCGCCCCGGCCGCCGCTGCCCGCGCACATCTCGTCCGCGCGCGCTCCGATGGAGAAGTTGCACGGCGCCGAGGACGCGATGACCCAGCTGCTCGTGCAGCTCGACTCGCCGGCGCTCACGTCGATGCCGACCGAGTCCGTCCAGCACGCCCGCCAGACCGCCCAGGAGGCCTCCTCGGCGATCCGCGCGGTCTCCGCGCAGCTTCAGGCCGTCGAACGCGCTCGTGACACCGCGCCGCCGCTGGAGCGCACGCCGTTGGTCGAGGGCGTGCGGGTGCTCCGGATGCAACTGGCGGACGGCGTGGACCGCTACTGTGCGTTGGTGGCCGAGGCGGGCAAGGCCCTGGCAGCGAGCACGCAGTTCCAGAATCCGGCCGAGGTGCTGGACGACGCCACGGACCACATGGCCGGGCTCGCGTCCGCGATGCGAGACGTGTCAGGCTATTAAACACATTAAATGTGACGCTCAGTAATCGAGTGCGCCTATTCGGCGGTTCTCTCTGGAGATCCTTAGGGCAATCGTGTGATTATCGGACCGTTATCTAGCCGTAGCCGCTACATGGCGTGGCAGGATTCCGGGGCCGGTCTGCGGGAAGTCCGGCTGAATTGCCGGGAGGCAGTGCGTTGGCGTTGTGGACCGTGCACGGGGACGGTCGGATCACCGACAGTGAAACCGTCGCACCCCAGGAGAGGGTGAGCTGGCCGCTCACCATCGGGTTCGGAGTGCAGCACCTGGTCGCCATGTTCGGCGCGACGGTGATCGTTCCCACCGCCACCGGTCTTCCTGTCGCCACCACCCTGATGTTCTCCGGCCTGGGCACGCTGCTGTTCCTGGTGATCACCAAGAATCGCGTCCCGAGCTACCTCGGCTCGTCCTTCGCCTTCGTCGCACCGCTGGTGGCAGCGCGCGAACAGGGCATCTCCGCGCAGCTCGGCGGGGTCGTCGCCGCGGGCCTGCTGGTGATCGTCGTCGGCATCGCGGTCAAGGCGCTCGGCGTGCGGCTGCTGGAGTCGGTCATGCCGCCGGTCGTCACCGGCGCCGTCGTGATCATCATCGGCCTGAACCTCTCGCACCAGGCCACCTCGAACTTCGCCGAGCAGCCTCTGGTCGCCGCTTTGACCACCGCCGTGATCCTGCTGGCCGGCGTGCTGGGCCGCGGCCTGGTGTTCCGGTTCTCGATCCTGATCGGCTTCGTGGCCATCTGGATGGGTGGCCTGGCGTTCGGCGCCGTGTCGTCGGAGCGGATCACCGCGCTGCGCGACGCGGCGTGGGTCGGCCTGCCGAAGCTGTACCAGCCGGAACTGCGGCCGTCCGTGGTGCTGCTGATGCTGCCCGTGGTGATCGTGCTCGTGGCCGAGGTCGTCGGGCACGTGAAGGCGGTCGCGGCACTGACCGGCCGCAACCTCGACGGCAGCGCGGGCGACGCGATCATCGCGAACGGCCTGTCGACCGCGTTGTCCGGTCTCGGCGGTGGCGCCGGGACGACGACGTACTCCGAGAACATCGGCGTGATGGCCGTGACCCGCGTGTACACGACGGCGGCGTTCGCGTTCGCCGGTGTGTTCGCCACGCTGCTGGCGTTCTCCCCGAAGGCCATCGCGCTGTTCGGGACCATCCCGCCGGGCGTGCTCGGCGGCTGCACGCTGGTGCTCTACGGCCTGATCGTGCTGATCGGCGTGCGGATCTGGATGGACCGCGGCGTCGACCTGGCGAACCCGGCGAACGCGATGGTCGGCGGCGCCGCGCTGGTGGCCGGCGTCGGCGACCTGACCATCGAGATCGGCGACCTGGAGATGGGCGGCATGGTGTGGGGCTCGCTGCTCGTCGTGATCCTGCACCCGATCATGCGCTGGCTCAGGGCTGCACGCCGTAACTGACCGACACACGTTTGTGTGGTTTTCGTCCCTCCAATTCGGACCGATCCAGTTTCCGGTCCAGGGAGGGAGTTTCACCATGGTCGCCGCGTACTTCGTGGTGCTGTTCATGGCCTGCGCGATCATCGCGGGCAGCTTGGCCGCGACCCGCATCCGACTGCTGCGCCATCGCCGATGACGTCGCTCGCGTGGCTCATGGTTCCGCTGGCGATGATCGGTGTCGTCCGCGTGTGCGTCGTTCTGGTGGCGGCCGATCTCTACGATCTCTCGTTGTGCCGCTCACGTCCGTTGCCTTACGCGCCAACGGTGTGGGTCGTCATCCCGGCCTACAACGAGGAGTTGTGCGTCGCCCGCGCGGTGCAGTCCGTTTTGGACAGTGACTACGGGGACGTGTCGGTGGTCGTGGTCGACGACGGCTCGGTCGACGGCACGCTGGCCGCGTTGCGGCGCTTCGGCTCCCGCGTTCACGTTGTCTCACAGGAGAACACGGGCAAGGCGGCGGCGATCAACACCGGCATGCACCTAGTCGGCGACGGTCTCGTGATGGTGCTGGACGCCGACTCGACGTTGTCCCGCACCGCCGTCTCGAAGATGGTCGCGCACTTCGCCGACCCGATGGTGCTCGCCGCGGCGGCGAACGTGAAGATCGCCGACCAGCGCGGGGTGCTGGGCTGGGTGCAGCGCCTGGAGTACGCGGTGGTGCACCGGCTCAAGCAGGGCTACACGGTGTTCAACTGCGAGTACGTCATCGGCGGTGTCGGCTCGATGTTCCGGACGTCGATCGTGCGCGCGTGCGGCTACTTCGACACCGACACGATGACCGAGGACATCGACTTCTCGATGAAGATCCTGTCCGTGCGCGGCAACTTCGACTGGCGCATCATCTTCGCGGCCGACGCGATCGCGTACACGCAGGCCGTGCCGTCGTTCAAAGGTCTGCTGCGGCAACGGTTCCGGTGGAAGTTCGGACGGCTGCAAGCGTTCTACAAGCACCGCTCGCTCTTCTTCGGCAGGTCGTGCACGCGCCTTCTCTCGTGGGTGCACCTGCCGTACACGGCGGCGGGGGAGGTCCTCGTGCTGTTCGAGCCCGTGTTCATCTACGTCGTCGTCACCGCGACGTTCCAGACGGGCTGGTTCACCGGCATTCTTCTGCTCTGCGCGGTCTACACGGGCGTGGCGTTGTTCACGATCATCGGCGACATCTCCGAACCGTGGCGGGCCAAGGCGCCGTTGCTGGCCTTGGCGCCGTTGGCCTACCCGCTGCTGATGGTGATCGTGTTCGTGGACTTCGTCGCGGTGTTGCGCTCGTTGTTCACCGTGCTGCGCGGCTACCGTCCGGTCGGCCGCTGGGAGCACGTCGAACGCACGCTCACCTCAGTGCCCGGTTGATCCTCGACACGAGCCCGGGGCCCTCGTAGATGAACCCGGTGTAGATCTGCACGAGGCTCGCGCCGGCGTCGATCATGCGCTTGGCGTCGTCGGCGGTCGCGATGCCGCCGACGCCGATGACCGGCAGGTCGCTGTTCTTCGTGATGAACCGGACCACGTCGTTCGCGCGCTGGGTGAGCGGCCTGCCGCTCAGGCCACCGGTCTCGCTCTGGTGAGCGCTCGTGAGGCCCTCACGGCTCAGCGTGGTGTTCGTCGCGATGAGGCCCTTGATGCCGTTGTCGACGCACACCTGGATGACCTCGGCGATGGCGTCCTCGGTGAGGTCCGGCGCGATCTTGACCAGCATCGGCTTGTCCGTGGCCCGCGTGAGCGTCTGGACCAGCTCGGTGAGCGCGCCCTTGTCCTGCAGGCTGCGCAGACCGGGCGTGTTCGGCGAACTGACGTTGATGGCGTAGTAGTCGCCGTGGTCTTGCAGGGCGTTCAGCGAGTTCAGGTAGTCCTGGACGGCGTCCTCGACCGGCGTGATCTTGGACTTGCCGAGGCTGATGCCCAGTGGCGCCTTCAGCGGCGTCCTGTCGAGCTTCGCGGCAAGCGCTTGCGCACCCGCGTTGTTGAAGCCCATCCGGTTGATGATCGCCTCGTCCTCGCGGAGCCGGAACAGGCGTGGCTTCGGGTTGCCCGGTTGCGCGTGCCACGTGACGGTGCCGACCTCGACGAACCCGAACCCCAGCGCGGCCCAGGCCGGCAGCGCGCGCCCGTCCTTGTCCAGGCCCGCCGCGAGCCCCACCGGGTTCGGGAAGCGGACACCGAAGACGGTGCGCGGGTTGTTCTGGTTGCGGGCGAACTTCGCCAGCGGGCTGAGCTTGGCCATGACGTTGAGCGTGGTCTCGTGGACCCGCTCCGCGTCGCCGCCGTGCATTCCGAACAACGCCTTGCGAACCACCTGCTTGTACACCACGCGCCCACCCTATAACGCCAGCTCAGGGTGGGCGCGCAGTGCCTCAGTTCCCGACCTCGGCCAGGCAGTCCGGTGCGGGGTTGCGGATCGGGCCGGTGTAGCCCAGCCCGGTGTTGCGGTTCGGCAGGTTCGAGACGCCGAGCAGCACCGAGTACCCGGCCGGGATGTCGCCGGGGCTCATCGTGACCGAGCCGTCGTCGGAGATGCGTGGAAGCACGTAGCCGCCGAGGAGGTCCATCTTGGTCTCGTCCAGGGCCTCGCAGTCCCGTGACATCGGCACGGCCTTCGCGCCGATCCCGTACTCGCGCAGCTTCGCGTTGGCCGCGTCGACCCCTTTGATGTCCCGGATGGTGATCGTGACGCTGCCGTCGGCGTTCTTGGTGACCGCGTAGGCCTCGCTGCTGGTGCCGGTGATCGCAATGGTCGCCGCGCCGGCGATGGCGAGCGCACCGGCCGCGGCCAGCAACGGCCGTGCGGACCTCCTGCGCTGTTCTGGCGCCTCTTCGACCGTCTGACCGTGCTCGCGCATCAGGTCGTCGAGCAGGTTGTCCTTGAACGTCGTCATCGCTGTCCCCCGTTCGATGCCAGGTCGCGGACCTTGCCGCGCACCCGGAAGAGCCTGATCCGCAGCGCGCCGGACGACATGCCCAGCACCTTCGCCGCGTCCTTCGGTGTCATCCCGACCAGATCGACGAGTTCGATCACTTCGCGGTCGGCGGGACTGAGTGCCGCCATCGCGGCGATGAGCTCACGGCCTTCCCGTTCCGCGTCGATGCGCGTGACCAGGTCGGCGATCTCGTCGGTGTCGAGCACGCGCCGTCCGTGAATGCGCGCGACCACGCTCCGGCCGCGTGTGACGGCCTCGCAGTGCTGCGCGAACACCCGCCGTGCGATGCCGAGAACCCAGCCTCGCGCCGTGCCCCGGCTGCGATCGAACGTGCCGAACGACGTGATGGCCGCGACGAACGTGTCCGCGGTCAGGTCGGCGGCCGTCTGCGGGTCCGCGGTACGCCGCGCGAAGTACGACGTGACCACGTCGAACTCGGCCTCGTAGATCTCCTCGAACGCACGCGCGGCGCGGGTGGGAGAGGGCGGCGGTGGATGTCGTGGTGCTGTCATCGGCTGACTCACGCTAATGGTTGCTGACTTAGCCCCACGCCGTTACGCGCCTGGGCATGATGAGCGGCATGGGGGACATCACCGAGGAGGCGCGCGCTCTGCTCGCAGGCGGTGCCACCGCACAAGAAGCGTTCATCGCGCTGTGGCGGCCAGGTAGGCCCTACTACGACGTGACGCTGGCCGTCAGCGTGGCGGTGGGCAACTCGGTTGAGAACGCGGCTGAGCGCCTCGAACCGAAGTCGGCCTGGGCGGACGAGCCGAACGCGGACGAGATCGCCGCCTGGGCCGAGACACTGGAAGGAGCCGGGTACTTCGATCTGCACGTCGAGCTGTCCGCGGAGGAAGAGCTGGTCGCGAAGGAGCTGTGGCTGGGCTTCCAGGGGCTGTTGCCGATGCCGTCCGGCCTGGGCCACCACTTCCTGAGACTGATGGACGCGGGCCACCTCGACGAGGCTCGGCAGGAACTCGACCGGCTCCACGCCGTCACATCGGCTTGGGCACCTTGATCGTCGCCTGCTCGTCCAGCGGCATCCGCGGCTTCGTCCGGAACGTCACCGGCAGCCCCCGCAACCCGCGGCTGCCCAGCGACACCCGCCACCCCAGCGGCTGCGAGGTGTCCAGCGCCAGCCCGGCGCAGCGTCCCAGCAGCGTCCGGAACGCCACCTCGCCCTCCAGCCGGGCCAGCGGCGCGCCCAGGCAGAAGTGGATGCCGTGCCCGAACGCCAGGTGCTGGCGGTCGGCCCGTTCGATGTTGAGCTGGTCGGCCCGCGGATAGCGGTTCTGGTCGTGCTCGGCTGAGGCCAGCGAGAGCAGCACGACGTCGCCCGCCGGGATCTGCACGCCGCCGATCGTCAGCGGCTGCGTGGCGAACCGCAGCAGGTGCGAGGTCGGCCCGTCGAACCGCAGGAACTCCTCGACGGCGCCGGGCAGCAGGGACGACGAGCGTTGCAGCAGTTCGAGCTGCTCGGGATTGCGCAGCAACGCCAGCGCGCCGTTGCCGACGAGGTCGACGGCGGTCGTGTAGCCCGCCACGAGCAGCAGGAACGCCAGCGAGGCCAGTTCGCTGTCCGACAGCGCGGACTCGCCGGTCGCGCGGGCCAGGCCGCCGATCAGATCGTCGTCACCGGACGTCCGCTTGTGCGTCACGAGGTCGCGCAGGTAGCCGGAGGTCTCCTCACGGGCCGAGGACGCGTCGCCGTCCGCCAGCCCGGTGACCACGTCCGCCCAGTAGCGGAAGTTCTCCTGGTCGACCGCGGGAACGCCGAGCAGTTCCATGATCACGGTGATCGGCAGTGGCGCCGCGAAGTCCGCGATCAGGTCGCAGCGCCCGGAGTCCGCGAAGCCGTCGGCCAGCTGGGCGGCCACCTGCTCGATCCGGGGACGCAGGGCGGCGATGCGGCGGGGCGTGAGCTGGCTCGACACCGCGCGGCGCAGGCGGGTGTGATCAGGCTCGTCGCTGTTCATCATGTGCTCGGACAGATCGCCGAACCACCACGACGCGAAGTGCGGATGGCCGCGCAGGGGTTCGGTGAGCGCCGAGCCGTGCGAGGACAGCAGCGGGTTGTCCAACGCGGCGCGCACGTCGGGGTATCGGGTCACGAGCCACATCGGCACGCCGAAGGTCTCGACCCGGTGCACGGGGCCCGCGTCGCGCAGGCTCTTGAGCACGGCATAGGGGTCGTCGGTGAAGCCGGGGCGCAACGCATCCAGATTTACCGCCATATTGGGGCACACGGCCAGGAGAGCGTCTCGGTTCAACCGGACTGGCATTTTGGGCAGAAGTACACAAATCTGCCGTCGATCTCGTCCGATCGGACTCTTGTGCGACAACGCAAACAGGGTTTGCCGGTCCGCTCGAAAACGTAGTGCTGCACGCGCAGGTCGCCGGTGGTGCTCTGTTCCGGCCGCCACTGGTTGGCCTGCAGGAGTTTGCGTGACAACGCAACCGCACGTGGGGCGTCCACAGATGACACCGGTGCCGTCGGCAGAACGCGCAACAGGAAACACACTTCCGCGCGGTAGAGATTGCCGACGCCGGCCATGATCCGTTGATCCAACAATGCGAGGCCGACAGGCCGGGAAGGGTCGGCGGTCAACCGCCGAACGGCCTCAGCGGCGTCGAAGTCCGGCGCGAGAAGATCGGGCCCGAGATGTGAGATCAGTTCATCTTCGCGTGCGGTCGGCACGAACTCCATGTCGTGCAACGCGAATCCGATGGCCTGCCGGTCGTCGACCTCGAACACCGCACGGGCCTGGTGCGCGGGACGGCGCCAGCGCTCACCGGGCCGGTAGAGGTGCCACGCGCCGTCCATGCGGAAGTGACTGCGCAGGCTGTTGCCGTCGGAGAAGTGGGTGAACATGTGCTTGCCGTAAGTCCGCACGCCGAGCACGTCGAGGCCGGCCAGATCGAGTGCGGCCAGCCGGGGGTGGCGCAGTTCGCCGCGCCGCAGCGTCTTCCCGGCCAGCGCCTCGTGCATGCGATGGCCGGCCAGGAAGACGGTGTCCCCCTCAGGCATCCACCGCTTCCTGGATCTCGTCGTCGTCGAAGTCGTGGTGCACGGCCCGACGCCGGCTCCGCGAGATGCGCTGGATGCGGGCGAGCAGCAGGTTGAACGCCAGCGCCACCTCACGCGCGCCCGGCGTGCCCCACTCGTGGATCGGCATGCACGCGCCCTGTGCCTGCTGCACGGCGAGACGGTCCGGCAACGCCACCGGCATCACCAACGGCCCGAAGATGTCGCGCAGCTCCTCGATGCGGAACTGGTGCTCGTGCGAGCGCGGGCGCACGCGGTTCACCACGACGCCCAACGGCTGCAGGTCGGCGTTGTTGCTCTCCCGCTCGTTCTGCACCGCCTCGAAAGCCCGCTGCACGCCCGCGACCGCGAACATCGTCGGCTCGGTGACCAGCAGCGCGCGGTCGGCCGCCACCAGCGCTGACCGGGTCAGCTGGCCCAGCGACGGCGGGCAGTCGAGCAGCACGAGCTGGTACGGGAACTCGTCGTACATGTCGCGCAACGTGCGCAACGCGTCTTTCAGACGATGCAACCGGGACTCGTTCGGATCCGGGTGGTTGAGCAGTTCGGCGTCCTCGGACCCGGACAACACGTCGATGCCGTCGCCCCACCTGCTCGGGCGGATCGCCTGCTCGACGTTCTCCTCGGACGGGTCTTGCAGGACGTCGTAGATGCTGGCCTTGGACTCCTCTGGCTCCAGCGTCGACGTGGCGTTGCACTGCGGATCGAGATCGATCACGAGCGTGCGGACGCCACGGCGGAGGGCGGCAGAGGCCAGGCCGAGCACCACCGTCGTCTTGCCGACGCCTCCCTTGAGGCTGAGCACGGACACCGTATGCACAGACCTACTCTAGGGTCTCCTACTCTGTTGGACATGCGACCGGACGCCGTACAGAGGGTGCTCGACGCCGAATTGGCCGCCGCACGCGAGCGCAGGGGTGGAGAACCGCCCCGCGTGCTCGACGTTGGAGGCGGCAGCGGTGTCTGGGCCGTGCCCCTAGCCGCAGCGGGATGCGCGGTCACGGTCGTGGAGCCTTCCCCGAACGCATTGGCCACGCTGAACACCCGTGCGCGCGAGGCCGGTGTGACCATCAACGCGGTCCAGGGCGACACGGACTCGTTGGGCGTTCCCGCTGGTGAAGCCGATCTGGTGCTGGCGCACGGGCTGCTGGAGGTCGTCGACGACGCCCCGGCCGCGCTCGCCTCGCTGGCCGCGGCGGTCGCACCCGGCGGCGCGGTGTCGGTGCTGGTCGCGAACCGCTTCGCGGCGATCCTGCACCGCGCGATCGCCGGCCGTATCGTCGACGCGCGAAGGTTGCTGGACGACGACGCCGGTCAGCTCGCGGGCACACGTGACCCGTTGCAGCGCCGGTTCGACGTCCCGGGTCTTGAGAAACTGGTTCTCGAGGCGGGGCTTTCCGTCGAGCTCCTGCAAGGTCATGGCATCGTCTCCGACCTCGTGCCCGGTGTGGTGCTGGACACGAATCCGGGTGCCGCCGACGCGCTCGCCGAGCTGGAACTGGCCGCGGCCACGCGGTCCCCGCTCCGGGACGTCGCCGCCCGGCTGCACGTGTTCGCCCGCCGCACCGCCCTCTGACTGTGACCTTTCACCCGGCTTTGCATTCGGGACTTTTATGACCCTGATGAGTGGTCCCAAACAAGGCGGCGGCGAAAGATAATGGCTTCCGCCGCCGACGTAGGGACCAACGCGATGGAAAGTTCCGACCTGCTGGCCTCATTGGTCAACGAGGCCGTAGCGGGTGACCGGCACGCCGTCGAGCGGCTGCTGGGCTCCGTGCGACCACTCGTGGCGCGGTACTGCCGTGCGCGCGTCGGTCGCAATGAAAGGGCGTACGCGTCGGCGGACGACGTGGCGCAGGAAGTCTGCCTGGCGGTGCTGACGGCCCTGCCCAGCTACCGTGAGCAGGGAAGACCTTTCCTGGCGTTCGTCTACGGCATCGCCGCGCACAAGGTCGCGGACGCGCATCGCGTCTCGGCGCGCAACCGCTCCGAACCTGTCGCCGAGGTGCCGGACGGGCCGTCGCTGACCATCGACCCCGAGGAGAACGCGCTGCTCGGCTCGCTCTCGGTGCGGCTGGGCCAGTTGCTGCGCGGGCTGCCGGACAAGCAGCGCGAGATCCTGCTGCTGCGCGTGGTCGTCGGGCTGACGGCGGAGGAGACGGCCGAGGCGATCGGCTCGACGCCGGGTGCCGTGCGGGTGGCTCAGCACCGTGCGCTCGCGAAGCTGAGGACGTCCGTGGGGGTCGAGGAGCTGATTTGACCGGCGCCTTCTACGACGGGCTGGCCGGGACGTACGACCTGATGTTCCCGGACTGGGACGCGTCGATGGCCCGGCAGGCGTCGCAGCTCGCGGAGTTCATCCCGCGAGGCGCGCGCGTTCTCGACTGTGCGTGCGGCATCGGCACGCAGGCGATCGGTCTGGCTCTGCGCGGCTATGAGGTCGTGGGCACCGATCTGAGTCCCAAGGCGGCCTCTCGGGCCGTTGTGGAGGCCTCTGCGCGTGGCGTCACCTTGCCCGCGTTCACCGCGGACATGCGCTCACTGCCGTTCGCCGATGCCTCGTTCGACGTCGTGCTGGCCGCGGACAACGCGCTGCCTCACCTGCTGACCGCCCAGGACGTGCTGGCGGCGTTGCGAGAGATGCGTCGCGTGCTCCGTCCCGGTGGCCGGCTCATCCTCTCGACGCGCGACTACGACGCGATCCGCGGCGAACGGCCGTTGTCGACCCCTCCGTCCGTCGGGCCGGGGCGGGTCGTGTGGTTCCAGCTCTGGCATTGGGACGGCGACCAGTACGAACTGGAGATGTTCCGGCTGCACGAAGCCGACTCCTGGCGCGTCGTCGTGGGCAAGGCACGGTATTGGGCGATTACTCGTCACGAAATCACTGAATTGGCGGAACGGGCCGGTTTCGATTACGGGGAGTGGTCGCTCCACGCCTATTACCAACCGCTCTTCGTTGCTGCAAACGGGTGACGTTTGAAGTTTCTCCCTACTTTCCGCATAAGGAGTGACGCGTCGCACGTCTCCTCCACGGGACGTCGACGAGGGGACGCTTCGGATGGAGAGTTCGGCTTTATCCGCAGAACTGGTGAGCCTGGCCGTGCAAGGCGAGCGCAGGGCCACTGACCAGCTACTACGCTACTTGCGACCGCTGGTGGTGAAGTACTGTCGCGCGCGTGTCGGACGTTCCGCGACAACTGCGGACGACGTCGCGCAGGAGGTCTGCCTGGCCGTGCTGACGGCCCTTCCGAAGTATCGGGAGCAGGGCCGGCCGTTCCTGGCGTTCGTCTACGGCATCGCCGCGCACAAGGTCGCCGACGCGCATCGGGCTCTGGGACGTAACCGTGCGGAGCCGGTGGCCGAGGTGCCCGATCAGGAGGTGCGGGGCGCCGGACCGGAGGAGTTCGTGCTCCGCGACGAGTTGAACGGCACCCTGGGGCGGCTGCTGCACCTCCTGCCGGACAAGCAGCGCGAGATTCTCGTGCTGCGCGTCGTGGTGGGGTTGTCCGCCGAGGAGACCGCGGACGCCGTGGGCTCGACGCCGGGCGCGGTGCGCGTTGCCCAGCACCGTGCGCTGGGTCGCCTTCGCAAGGAAATTGCCGCATTGGCTGTCCCGATCGGGTGACATTCGTTTGCATTTGTGACGATTCGTGGCGAGTGCGTGGGGTAGACGCACCCAAACGACATACCTAGAGGGCAGGAAGACACCGACATAGGGACCAGGGGGCATGGGAAGTTCGGACTCAGCGCTTGCCGCCGACCGGCTGCGCGTCGACGGAGTGCTCGTGCAGCACTTCCGCGAGTCGGGGCTTTCCGGGCCGCGCTGGGATCAGTTCCACCGCCAGCTTCTCGGGTACGGCCTCACGTTCGTTACCAGGCTCGTGCGGTCCGGCGCCATGTTCTCCCGCTGCGGGCGGCATGGTCGCTACCTGCAGCAGCAGGAGATCTCGCTGCAGGAGGCCGAGGAACTGGCGAGCGACGCGGTCTACGAGGGGTTCGTCTACTTCCGCGACCGGGGTTTGCTCGGCAGGGAGTGGTCGGTCGAGCGCGGGCAGCCGTTGAACGAGTACTTCGTCAACGCGTGCGTGCTCGCGTTCCCGAACGTCTACCGGCGCTGGCAGACGCAGGCGCACGGCTGGCAGGACGTGCGGCTCGTGGACACCCTGGCCTCGCTCGAACACGTCGTGGCCGAGGGGACTCCCGAGGACGCGGTCATCGAACAGCAGGCCGCGAACGCCGCGTTCGCGACGCTGAGCGAGGACGGCAGGCGGTTGCTCTTCCTTCATGACCAGGGCTATTCGCATGCGGAGATCGCCGAGTTGGTGCGACTCACCCCGCGCGCGGTCGAAGGACGGATCCGGCGGGCGCGCATCGCGGTGCGCCGGCGTCCAGAAGAGGAACGGTGATCTGCGTGGAGTTCACACCCGGCCTGCACCGCAAGGTGCCTGCGGAAGCCGTCAGCGGCTCGTCCGTCGGTGGGCCGGTCTCCGCTGCTCCAGGCGTTGTCGACGCTCTGGTGGAGCGGACTGCCGTCGGTGGGAAGGAGCCGGTCGACCCACCTTCGCCGTCGTACTACACCGGTCGTCCCGAGAAGGCTGACGATCACGTCGCGCGCGCTGTCACCGGTGACCGCGCCGCCATCGAACGGCTGCTCGGCACCATCCGGCCGTTGGTGGTCAGGTACTGCCGTGCGCGCGTTGGGTCGTTCGCGTCGGCGGACGACGTTGCGCAGGACGTGTGCCTGGCCGTGCTGACCTCGCTGCCGTCGTACCGCGATCAGGGGCGTCCGTTCCTGGCGTTCGTCTACGGCATCGCGGCGCACAAGGTGGCGGACTCGTTCCGCAGCTTCTCGCGCAACCGTTCCGAGGCGGTGCCCGAGCTGCCGGAGTCGATGGACACGGCGGCCGGACCCGAGCAGCGGGCGATGCAGGGAGAGCTCTCCGAGCAGATGGCGACGCTGCTGCGCGTGTTGCCCGAGAAGCAGCGCGAGATCGTCGTGCTGCGCGTGATGGTGGGGTTGTCAGCGGAGGAGACGGCCGAAGCGGTCGGTTCGACGCCCGGCGCTGTGCGGGTGGCTCAGCACCGGGCGCTGTCGCGGCTGCGCAAGGAGCTCAATAGCGCCAGCGAGTGATGTTGGCGATGCCCTGCGGGCTCGCGTCCTTGTAGCGCTCCATCTCTCCGCGCCGCACGTCGGTGAGCGTGCCCGCCAGTTCCAGGCCGAACGCCTCGGTGAGCACGGTGTCCTTCTCGAACTCGTCGACGGCCTCCTTGAGCGACGTGGGCAGCCGCTGGACGTCGCCGAGCAGCGCCGGGTCGACGTTGAGGCCCTCCGGGAGCACGGCTTCGGTCGCGATGCCGTCCAGGCCGGCCGCGACCACACCCGCGACGACCAGGTAGGGGTTCGCGGTCAGGTCGAAGCACTTGATCTCGAGGTTGTCCTTGATCAGGCGCAGGGCCGTTTCGCGGTTCTCCTCGCCCCACGCCACGAACGGTGCGGCCCACGTGTTCGGCACGAGCCTGAGGTAGCTCGCGAGAGAGGGACAACCGACCGCGCACAACGCGCGGAGGTGGGCGAGGACGCCCGCGCTGAACCGCCTGGCCTCGTCCTGGAAGCCGTCGAAGAGGTTCGTGCCGTCGCGCCAGAGGCTCAGGTGCAGGTGGCCGCCATTGCCGACGCCGCCGTTGACGACCTTGGGGGAGAACGACGGGCGCAGGCCGTGCCGGATCGTGACGGCGCGGATGGTCTCCTTGACGAGCACGGCGGTGTCGGCGGCCGCCACCAGGCCTTCCGGTGCCGTGGAGACCTCGAACTGACCGGCGGCGTACTCGGGGTGGAACTGGAGGACCTCGACGTCCTGCTGGTCCAGGGCGTTGAGCAGATCGACGCAGTAGTCGGACAGCTCGACCTGACGGGCGTGGCCGTACGCGGATCCGCTGGTCGCGGGCACCCAGTCGTCGGTGCCGGACTTGCCGACGCACCACTCGATCTCGAAGCCGGCCTGGGCGGTGAGGCCTTTGTCCGCGAGGTTCTTCTGTGCCTTCCGGGCTTGCAGACGCTGGTCCATCGGGTAGGGGACGCCGCTCTGGAAGTGGCGGTCGGCAGGTGCCCAGGCCCAGCCCGGCTGACCCGCGAGCACCGTGAGGCGGTCGAGGTCGGGGTGCAGCCGCAGGTCGCCGACCGGGCCGCCGGCGAACCGGCCCTGGATGATCCAGTCGTCGAACAGGAACACGTCGAACACCGGTGACGCGCCCACGCCGTGCGCCGCCGCGTGGGCCAGCCTGCGCAGGGGGACGGACTTGGTGCGGGTGATGCCGCTGTTGTCGACCCAGGTGAGCGCCACGACGCTCACATTCCGCGCGTTGAGCCCGTCGAAGAGTTCCGTCGCCCGGTCGAACCGCTGGTCACGTTCCGCAGAGTCCACGATCCTAAGGTTATGGGCATCTTGCCGTTCGTCGCCGAACTCGGGCTGATAGATCACCACTGCCACGGTGTGCTGCGGGTCGACAGCACGCGCCCGGAGTTCGAGTCGCTGTTGCTGGAGGCCGATGCGGTCTCTCCGCTGGGCGGGTCGTTCTTCGACTCGGCGATCGGGTTCGCGGTGCGGAGGTGGTGCGCCCCGTTGCTGGACCTGCCCCGGCACGCGCCGGCCGAGGAGTACCTCGAACGGCGCAACTCGCTGCACATCGCCGAGGTGTCGCGGACGTTCCTGATGGCGTCCGGGATCCACACGTTCCTGGTGGACGGCGGGTTCCAGCCGGAGCGGTTGTTGTCGGCGGAGGAGCTGGCCGGGCTGGGCGGGGGTGTCGCGCACGAGATCGTGCGGCTGGAGGTGCTGGCGGAGACCTTGCGGCCGTCGCTGTCCCCCTCGGAGTTTCTGGTGGCCGTTCGGTCCCGGCTCGCGTCGTCTTCAGCGGTGGGGGCGAAGTCCGTTGCGGCGTACCGGATCGGGTTGGGTCTCTCGGGCGTGCGCCCCGCCGACGCGGACGTGGAGCGGGCGGTGTCGGCCTGGTCGGCGGGGCGGCTGGAGGACCCGGTGGTGATCACGTGGCTGGCTTGGGAGGCGTTGGACGCCGGGCTGCCGTTGCAGTTCCACGTCGGCTACGGGGATTCGGACATCGACCTGCACCGCTGCGATCCTTCGTTGCTGACGCCGTTCCTGCGCGCGACCGCGGGGCTGGGCGTGCCGGTGTTGCTGCTGCACAACTACCCGTTCCACCGTCAGGCCGGGTATCTCGCCCAGGTGTTCCCGCACGTGTTCTGCGACCTCGGGCTGGCGACGCACGGACTGGGGCATCAGGCGTCGCGCGTGTTCGCGGAAGCGTTGGAGATCGTGCCGTACGGGAAGTTCCTGTTCTCGTCCGACGCGTTCGCTCTGCCCGAGTTGTACTACCTCGGCGCGTTGCTGTTCCGGCGCGCGTTGTCGGACTTCCTGGCCGATGGGCTGCGGCGCGATGCCTTCGCCGAGGAGGACGCGCACCGGATCGCACGGCTCATCGCGTCGGAGAACGCGGCGCGCGTGTACGAACTGTAGGATTTGCCTCGAACTGACGTTCGAGAGGGGTGTTCATGGGTCGCAGTGCGAACCTGCCACGCGGCCTGGTCGACCGGTTCCGTGCGCGTGACGGCGTCTGGCCTGACGACACGGGCTGCCGGATGCTGCACGTCGACATGGACGCCTTCTACGCGTCAGTGGAGATCCGCGAACGCCCTGAGCTCGAATCCGTACCGGTCGTCGTCGGGGGCGTCGGCGGGCGTGGTGTCGTGTGTTCCGCCAACTACCTCGCGCGTGAGTACGGTGTGCGTTCCGCGATGCCCACCGCGCATGCTCGCCGTTTGGCGCCTCATGCCGTGTACCTGCCGCCGCAGTTCGATCTCTACCAAGAGGTCTCGCGCGGGGTCATGGCGATCTTCCGCGACATCACGCCGCTGGTGGAGCCGTTGTCCTTGGACGAGGCGTTCCTCGACGTCGGTGGTGCGCTTCGCCGGCTCGGCCTGACACCCGGTGGTGTGGGGGAGTTGATCAGGTCTCGCGTGTTCGCGGCTCATGGCGTGAGTTGTTCCGTCGGTGTCGCCTCGACGAAGTTCCTCGCGAAGCTCGCCTCGGGCATGTGCAAGCCCGACGGCATGATGGTCGTGCCTCACTCCGCGTCCTTGGACTTTCTGCACCCGCTGCCGGTCTCCGCGTTGTGGGGCGTCGGCGCCAAAACCGCCGCGCGTCTGGAGGAACTGGGCCTGGGGACCGTCGCCGACGTCGCCGCGATGCCTCTCCCGCGCCTGCGCCGCAAGATCGGTGTGGCGTTGGCGGAGCACCTCTTCGCTCTGGCCGCCGGGGTCGACGAACGCGCGGTGGTGCCGGTGTCGCGGGAGAAGTCGATCGGCGCCGAGGAGACCTTCGAGGTCGACGTCACGGACCGCACGCTGCTGCGCCGTGAACTGCTGCGGCTCTCCGAGCGTTCGACGGGTTCGTTGCGCGCCAAGGGTTTGCTCGGCCGAACCGTGTCGATCAAGGTCCGCTTCTCGGACTTCACGACGATCACCCGCTCGCGCACGCTACCGGTGGCGACGGACGTGACGCAGGAGGTCTACCGGATCGCCGCGGAGCTGCTGGACACCCAGACCCCACCCGGCGCGGTCCGTCTGATCGGCGTCCGAATAGAGGGTCTTGACAACGCCGACTCCGCCCAGCAACTGATCTTCGACGCCCCGGAACGCGGCTGGCGCGAAGCCGAGCAAGCCGCTGACCAGGCCCGTTCCCGCTTCGGCTCACTGGCTGTGCGGCCCGCCTCGCTGCTGCGCGAGAGTCCGGAAAGGGCAGCGGAGTTCGAACCGAAGCCCGAGTGATCGCGACTTGTCCACAACCTCGAAGTTGTCCACAGGTTGCGCTCACCCCAGACTCCCCACCTCTTCCCAGCCGCACCATTGACCCATGCGCCACCCCATCGACCTGGAAGCCCTGGGCACCCTCTTCGTCCACCGAGTAGCCCCGGTCGCAGCCCTGATCCACATAGGACTGTCCTCGTCCCTGATCGACCAACGCTCCCGCCCGGGCGGGCCCTGGCAACGCCTGTTCCCGACCATCTTCCTGCTGTCCAGGGCAGGCCCGTCCCGCGAACAACTGGTGCAGGCGGCCCTCCTCTACGCGGGCGAGGGCGCCATGCTCACCGCGTTCGACGCCCTCTACCTGCACGGCATGAGGTCCGTCCTGCCGGCGGCGGACGCGATCCACGTCCTGGCCCCACGCCATTCCAGAGCCTGGGGCCACGCCACCCTGCACCTGGAACGAACGGACCGCCTACCCAAACCGGCCCTGCGCAGGGGCTTCCACGTCGCGCCCCTGGAACGCGCCGCCGTGGACGCGATCCGCCGCACCCGCTCGATCCCGGACACCAAGGCCATCCTCGACGAGGTGTCGCACTACGTGGGCATCCAAGCCCTGCGAGCCGAACTGGCCATGGCCCCGCGCAAGGGCACCACCCTGGCCCGCAAGCTGCTGGGCGACTCCCCGGCCCGCCAACTGGAACTGGCCGTGATGGACCGCCCGCTCGCGGTCCCGCAGGCCCGAACCCCACTACCGATCGGCTGACGCTCATGCCCACAAGGCATTCGGGCCGGTCCACGCCGCGGCGACACGCTGCCCGACCTGCCCACGCCCAGGCCACCGACCCGGCCTGACAGCCGCCGACCCGCCTGGCCGACCATCAGCCGGCCGGCCTGGCGGTCACCCGCCACCCGATCCGCACCAACCTGTAACGGCGGAGGTCCCCGGTCGTTCCAGCAACCTGGCCGCCGAACGCAGCCCTCAACCCGACCTCAAACCGGGCCAGCAATCCCGTTCCGTTCCGGCCTGGCTCGGCCTGGCCTGGCCTGGCTCGGCCTGGCCTGGCTCGGCTCGGCCTGGCCTGGCTCGGCTCGGCCTGGCCTGGCTCGGCTCGGCCTGGCCTGGCTCGGCTCGGCCTGGCCTGGCTCGGCCTGGCCTGGCTCGGCCTGGCCCGGCTCGGCTCGGCCTGGCCTGGCTCGGCTCGGCCCGGCTTGGCCCGGCTTGGCTTGGCCCGGCTCGGCCTGGCCTGGCCTGGCTCGGCTCGGCCTGGCCTGGCCTGGCCCGGCCCAGCCCGGCTTGGCCCGGCCCGGCTTGGCCCGGCTTGGCTTGGCCCGGCTCGGCCCGGCCTGACCTAGCTCGGCCCGGCCTGACCTAGCTCGGCCCGGCCTGACCTAGCCCGGCCCGGCCTGGCCTGGCCCGGCCCGGCCCGGCCCGAGAACCCAACCACCCCAACGAAAGGATCGAGCCATCCCTACCGAACCGGAGCCTTGACCCCCTTGCCCTTGGCCGCCGCCTTGACCGCGATCCCGCGCAAGCTCAGGAACTTCAACCGAGGCTCCGAGAAGTAGTCCCACGGCCCCGCGTCCGCCAACGCCCCCAAAGCCCGGAACTGTCCCACGGCTTCCTCGAACCGTTGCAGCTCAAGTAATGCGTAGATCGCATACCCGCGGTCATCCCGAAGCGCATAAGTGTCGGCACCCTCGTCCGCGAGCCGTGCCAGCAGCGCGTCCAGGGAACCCACGACCGCAGGCGACTTCCACATGTCCGGCGAGGTGCTCTCCGCCTCGTAAGCGGCGCGCAGCGGCAGGGCCAGGAACTTGGGCGACTTGGCCGCCGCCTCGAGAGCGAACGCCAGGGCTTCCTCGTCGGAGCCGTGCCACTTGCGGCACCAGTACTGCAGAGCCTGCGAGTGTCCGTTGTGGTGCAGGGGATCGCGCGACACGAGTTCCGTCCAGATCGCGCGGAACTCGTCGTGGTCCACCTGCAGGCCGCGGGCGAGCGTCAGCAGCGTGTTCCACGGTGTCGGGTCGTCCGGCAGCACGGTGGCGGCGATGCCGGCGGCCTCGCGCGCCTCGAACAGGACTCGGTGGAAGCCCTCGAACTGTTCGCGGGTGGTCTGGGAGGAGGTGGCGCTGCCGCGGATGTCCCAGGCCAGGGCGACCAGGGACATCGCGTGCACCACGATCCAGTGCGGGTCGCCGGGACGGGCGGTCTGCCAGGCGTCCATCCAGGCGTCGTCCTTGGCGGCGAGGTCGGCCAGGGCCCACACCACGCGCTGGCGGCGGTCCCAGTCGCCGTGGGTGGCGGTGACCAGGTCGGCGGCGTTCTCCCAGTTGCCGGCGCGGACGTCGTCCTTCACGGCGGCGAGGGCCAGGTCCTCGATCGGCGACGTGGTGGTCACCTCGGCGTCGGGAACGAGGCCGTAGCGCTCGGGGTGCGTTTTGGGCAGGACGTGTGCCGCGACTACGTCGGAAGGGAGTTCGTCGATCTCCACGCCCAGCCGCTTCGCCTCGCGCATGAGGCGGATGACGGTGATGAGTTCCTTGGGCTTGAAGAGAAGTGAGAGCACCACGGGCTTTTCTCCTGAACGTTCAGTGCGCGGGGCGGTAGTCGGGGGCCACACCGGCTACGGCCAGCGCGGCGCGCAGGCCTTCGGTGCTGCCGTGGTCGGCGACCGCGGCGTCCAGGTGTTCGGCCATGTCGAAGTCGTGAGAGGAGGTGACGAACGTGGTCCGTCCCAGCCAGTCGAGCTCCCAGCGGGCGAGGCCCGCGTCGGAGAAGGCCAGTGCCACCAACGCGGACAGCTCGGGCAGCACTTCGCCGCGGGCCATCTCGCGGCGGGCTCGGGCACCGGCGCCGGAGTTGCCCGGCAGGTGAGTGCCGAGGTCGGCGAGGTGGCCGGCGTCCAGCGCGTCGAGCACGGTGGTCAGTGACGGGCGCTGGTTCATCTTGACCGCTGACGTTTCCAGCAGCCGCTGGGTGCCGCGCACGACGCGGGCTCGGGCGCCGATGTGGCCGAGCGTGGCCCAGTCGACGCGTTCCTTCTCGGCGGCGTCGGACACCAGGGTGCTGAGCACGGCCGCGTCCAGCAACGGCATCGGGTCGGCGAGCAGTTCCAGTGCCGGGCGGTCGCCCCAGCCCGACTCGGGTTCGAGGCCGAGTGCCTCGATCGCGGTGATGCGGTCCCCCAGCGGCGGGTGCGAGTCGTACGGGCCGCGGTCCGGATCGTGCGGGTGCTGGCGGATCTCCTCCAGCTCCTCGTGGAGTTCGGGGGAGGTGCGCAGGCGGGCGAAGCCGTCGAAGAACGTCGCGGGCAGGTAGCCGAGCTCCCACGCGACGGTCAGGTGCCGGTTGGTGAAGAGGTTCCACGCGGCGTCGATCACCGGCAGTTCGCGCAGTGCGGACGCGGCGGCGGACGAACCCGCGAGGGTGGCGGCGAGGCGGTCGGCGGCGAACTCCTGACGGCGGCTGATCGACTGGGAGACAAGGAGGTACAGCTTGGCGTAGCCGCGGAACAGTTTGGCGATCATGCGCTGGAACCACTGCCCGGCGTTCATGTGGGAACCGGCGCGCAGCACGGCGTCACGGCCCGAGACGACGACACCGGCGAGGCGCGTGTCCTTGTAGGCGTAGTGCCCGAGTTCGTGGGCGAGCACGGCGATGAGTTGCTTCTCGGTCAACGAGGTGAGCAAGGGCGCGCCGATGAACATCCTGCGCTTGAGCACGCGCAGACCCAGGAAACGGGTGTCCTCGGCGACACCGGCGTTCACCGCGGCGAGGATCCGGATCTCGTCCGGTGGGTGGGTGCCCGCGTCGGCGGCCAGGCGGCGGACGAGGTCCCAGAGCGCGGGCTGCTCCTCGGGCGTGACGAGGATGCCTGGCACCTCATCGCGGTCGCGGCGCTCCAGCGAGATCAAGCCCTTGGCCAGCGCGTACACCGCGGGCACGACGAACAGCGCCAGCTTCACGCCGACGAACGGCCGCTCGATCAGGGCGTAGGTCTCCAGCGCGAGCAGGCCGCCGATCAACCCGAAGGCGAGGACGTAGAAACCGACGAGCAGTGCGACCGAAATGGCAGCACGCAATGAAACACGCATGAGTAGAGCGACCTTCCCCCAAAGCCCCCGGCGCCGCCCCCAGATGACGGCAGCACGAAGTGTGCACGAAAGCACGGTCACGACTCAATCCCGAAATGACGGTCGGCCCGAAACGACAGGAGGTGTGTCAACCAGCCGATCGGCCAGTCCGCGTACCTCTGCGGGATGACATCCGCCTCTGCAGCTCCGGCCTTCAGATGGAGGTGGGGTAACGCTCGGTGTCCCTACGGTCACTGACGCAACACCTCATCTAGCGCTGGAGGTAGACCAGTGAGAGCAGGACAGCGAGGTGCCCGTCGGGGGATCACCGCGCTCGCGTTGTCGGCAGGCCTCGTCACCACCGGAACGATCACGGGGACGACGGCCGTCGCGCACGCGGGCGAGCAGTCATCGGGGCAGGGGGACCGGAGCGTCACGCTGATCACCGGTGACCGTGTGGAGCTGGCGGGAGACCGCGTCGTGCGGGTCGTGCCGGGTCCGGGGCGGGGCAGGCTTCCGGTGCGCACCTTCACGCGGGACGGGCATCAGCACGTGGTGCCCGCGGACGCGATCGCGTTGGTGGACAGCGGAAAGCTCGACCCGAGGTTGTTCGACGTGACGTCGTTGGCCGAGTTCGGTTACGACGACTCGCGTCGCACCACCGTCCCTGTGATCGTGCGGCCGGCGGCGGGCGCGCGATCGGGTGTCACGGCGTTGGCGGCCAAGGGATCGGTCAGCGGACTGGTGACCGGCACGGTCGAGAAGTCGGGCAGCGCCTGGGAGTCGCTGCGCGGTGGTGCGGTCGAGAAGGTGTGGCTGGACGGCGTCCGCAAGGTGTCGCTCGACCGCAGCACCAAGCAGATCGGTGCGCCTGCGGCCTGGCAGGCGGGTGTCACCGGCAAGGGCGTGAAGGTCGCGGTGCTCGACACGGGCGTCGACGAGAAGCACCCGGATCTGCAGGGCCGGCAGATCGCCGAGAAGAACTTCACCGACTCGCCGGACAACACCGACGAGGTCGGGCACGGCACGCACGTCGCGTCGACCATCGCCAGCAAGGGCGAGCAGTATCGCGGTGTCGCGCCGGACGCGGAGATCCTCGACGGCAAGGTCTGCCAGCCCGGTGGCTGCAGCGAGTCGGCGATCCTCGGCGGCATGCAGTGGGCGGCCGAGCAGGGCGCGAACGTCATCAACATGAGCCTGGGCGGAGGTGACACCCCGGAGATCGACCCTCTTGAGGAGGCCGTCAACCGGATCTCCCAGGAGACCGGCGCGCTGTTCGTCATCGCGGCGGGCAACTCCGGGAGCCCGGAGACGATCGGCTCGCCCGGTAGCGCCGAGTCCGCGCTGACCGTCGGGGCGGTGGACCGCAACGACGGCATCGCGCCGTTCTCCAGCCGTGGCCCGGCCGCGGACGGTGCGGTGAAGCCGGACGTCACCGCGCCCGGCGTCGACATCGTGGCGGCCGAGGCCGGCACGCAGGGCCACGTCTCGATGTCCGGCACCTCCATGGCGACGCCGCACGTCGCGGGTGTCGTCGCGCTGCTCAAGCAGCAGCACCCGGACTGGACCGGCGCACGGCTCAAGGCGACCATCATGGCGTCGGCCAAGGCCAACCCGTCGCTGACGGCGTTCGACCAGGGCACCGGTCGCGTGGACGTGCCGAAGATGCTGGCACAGCAGGTGATCGCCGAACCGGCGAACATCAACTTCGGGGTGCAGCAGTGGCCGCACGACGACGACCAGAAGGTCGTCCGCGAGGTCACCTACCGCAACCCCGGCAAGGAGCCCGTCACGCTCGACCTGAGCGTGGACGTCAAGGGACCGGACGGCAAGCCCTCGCCCGCCGGTCTGTTCACCGTGTCTCCTGCGAAGATCACGATCCCCGGTGGCGGCGAGGCCAAGGCCACGATCACCGCTGACACCAAGGCGAACGCGCCGGACGGTGCCTACAGCGGCGCGATCGTCGCGTCGAACGGCCTGCGCACGCTCGTGAGCGTCAACCGCGAGGTCGAGAGCTACGACACCGCTGTCTCGGTGCTGGGCAGCGACGGCAACCCGGCCGAGTCCCACAGCACGGTCTTCATCAACACCAAGACCGGCAAGGCCTATCCGGGACTGGCCAGGAACGTCCGCCTGCCCAAGGGCGAGTACCTCGTGGACAGCGGCATCATCACCCCCGACTTCAAGGTCGCGTTCCAGGTGCAGCCGAAGTTCCAGGTGACCGGCAAGGGGTCGATCACGATCGACGCGCGCAACGCCAAGCCGGTCGCGCTCAAGACCCCCGACGCCGGGGCCAAGGGCATGATCGGCACCATCGGCTACTCCACCCAGGTCGCGGGCAGGACCTTCGGCCACGGCTGGGCGTTCTTCGACGGACTGGCGGGCCAGGTGTCCACCGCGCAGATCGGACCGGCCGCGCCGGGCTTCTCCACGACGATCGCCGAGCAGTTCCAGGGCACACCACGCGACGAGAAGACCCCGGTCAGCTATCGCCTGATGTACACCGAGAACGGCATGCCGACCGGCTACGAGCGCACCGCCAAGGCGCACGAACTCGCCGAGATGACGACGAGCTTCCGCTACGCCGGTGAGGGCCGTCAGCACGGCATCGCCGTCATGCCGAACCCGGTCGACGGCAGCGGCGGCTTCGGCTGGTTCACCCAGGTGCCGGAAGGCGGTCGTGCGATCGACCTCGTCTCGACCGTGACCGGCACGTGGAGCTGGATCTACGACCGGGTCGGCCCGGACAACAACAACGAGTACTCGACCGAGACGCCCAACCGTTCCTTCAAGGGCGGCAAGAAGTACTCGCAGACGTTCGGCGCCGCGATCATCGGCCCGTCCGTCCCGTCGGCGCCCGGTTTCGGCCTCGCGAGGCTCGAAGACCAGATCGCCGTCAGGGTGCCGCTCTCCACCGACAGCAACGGCGGTGCGGGCAGGTTCAGCGGCGGAACGGCGAAGACCTCGTTGTTCCACAACGGAACCAAGCTCGGCGAGCAGGACCGTCCCACCGCGATCTTCGACGTCCCGGCGGCGGAAGGCACCTACCGGGCCGAGATGGAACACAGCCGCGACGCGGAGCTGTCGAACAAGGTGAGCGGTGCCTGGACCTTCAAGGCCAAGCACACCACCGACATCACGCACCTCCCGCTCACGGTGGTCCGCTTCCTGCCGAAGCTCGACGACAAGGACACCGCGCACGGCCGTGTGCTGCTCGTCCCGCTGAAGGTCGAGCAGGCGCAGAACACGCCGAAGGTCAAGCGCGTCACCGTCGAGGTGTCCTACGACGACGGCGCGACCTGGAAGCAGGTGCAGGTCGCCGGCGACAAGGCGATCGTGCACCACCCGAAGAACGCCAAGTTCGCCTCGTTGCGCGCCAAGACCACGGACGCGGCGGGCAACACCGGCGAGGTGACGATCATCCACGCCTACAAGATCGCAAGCTGACCGAAGACGTGTGGGCGGGGCGAAACCCCGCCCACACGTCCGTCACGGACGCCGGTACTGCGCGGGCGATCCGACGGTCGCCGGGTCCTCGTAACTCCCGGCCTTCCCCCGATCGACGTGGAACGTGGTCAGCGTCGACACCGGCGAAGACGCGTCCCGCCGGTCCCCGATCACCTTCATGTGCGTGGTGAACCGCCGCGGCGTCACCTCGTACACGTCGTAGCCGTACCTGTTGCCCTCGAAGTACTTCAGATGCGGGTTCGCCGCCCCCATCACCGGCCCGTTCACCGCGTTCCACTCCGGCGAGTAGGCACCGGACGTGACCGAGTGCGCGGTGAACTCCGTCCCGATCACCGGCGACGACAGGTCGTCGAAGTCCGGCCGGATGTCGTCCACGAACGCCGAGTGCCAGTCGCCGGTCAGCACGACGAGGTCCTTCAGGCCCTCCGCGGCGACGTGGCCGAGCACCTCGCGGCGTTCGGCCAGGAAGCCGTCCCACTGGTCGGTGAAGTAGTAGCCGCCACCGGTGCGGGCGAGCTGCGACAGCATGATCGAGTTGATCCACACCTGCCACGCTTCTCGCGCGGAAGAAATGCCGTCCAGCAGCCACTTCTTCTGCTCGGCGCCCAGGATCGTGCCGTCGGCGAGGTTCTGCGCGGACCGGTACTGCCTCAGGTCCAGCACGGTCAGGTCGAGCAGTGAGCCCCACTGGCGGCGCCGATGGATCTGCGGTTCGAGAGCGCTCCCAGCGCGGATCGGCAGGTGCTCGTACCAGGCCTGGTAGGCGGCGGCACGGCGCTTCACGAACGGCGCCGAGCCGTCGGTTCCGCTGTAGTCGTTGGCGACCTCGTGGTCGTCCCAGGTCAGGAAGAACGGATGGGCGGCATGGGCGTCGCGCAGCGACGGATCGCCCTTGTACAAGGCGTGGCGGCGCCGGTAGTCCGCAAGGGACAGCACGGCGGGGCCCTCGTGATCACGCACGTGCGTGCCGCCGACCTGGCCGTGTTCGTAGATGTAGTCGCCCAGGTGCACGACGAAATCCAGGTTCTCGGCCGCGATTCCGCGATGTGCCGCGTAGAAGCCGTCGTGGAACGCCTGGCAGTTCGCCGTCGCGAACCGGACGCGGGACACCGGGCCGACCGGTGCCGTGCGCGTGCGGCCGACGCGAGAACGCTTGCCCAAAGCCGAGAACTGGTAGTAGTAGGTGCGGCCGGGACGGAGACCGTGCACGGGCACGTGCACGCTGTGCCCCAACAGGTTCGACGCCGCGACGGTCCCGCACGCGACGCGCGAACGCATCGTGCGATCCAGTGCGACCGACCACTCGACCTCGACGATCTCGGGCAACGGCTGCTCGTGCGCCAGCGGTTCGGGAGCGAGTCGCGTCCACAGGATCACGCTGTCCGGCAACGGGTCCCCGGATCCGACGCCCAGGCAGAACGGCGCCGCGTCCCACGACGCGCCCAGATCGAGCGCGGCGGCGTGCGCCTGCGCGGGGGACAGGCCGGCCGACAGCGGCCACACGGTGCCGAGAGCGCCGGCGGCGGCAGCGGCGCGCAGGAGATCACGTCGGTTCAGCATCAGCGGGCCTCCACCGTGAACGAGATGTTGTCCGCGTAGCCGTCGTTCGACGTACCACCACCGGATCGGGTCATCTGCAGCGTCACGACCGCCGTCCTGCTCCCCGGCGGCACCGTGCCTCGAACCGAACGCTCGACCAGGCCCGTGCGGCCGGAGCGTTCCTCCGCCGTCACCGGTCCGAGCACCACGAGACCGCGCGGTGTGCCGCCGGAATCGAGGAACTCGACCGACAGCCGGGCGCCGTCCTGCTGCGCGGCGTAGCCGCCGAGCCAGCAGGACACGGCGAACTGAGACGGCCCGCACGGCAATGTCACGCTCTGTCGCAGCGTGCTCAGTGGCGTGTCGCCGCCGCCGAAGAACGACGAGCCGCGCCGCGCCGGACCGGGATCACCTGGCCCCGGATACCCCTGGCCCGCGTCGTACCGCAGCGCGACGGGGGCGCCCGCGACGACGAGCCAGCCGGTCAGGCCCTGCTCGGCGGCGCCGTTGACGATGAGTTCGGTCATGGCGCTGATCCGAGCAAGCGGGGCTGTCCCGGACGGATCCCGAGGCCGAACGAGGTGTGAACGGAAGGCCACAAGGGGCTGGAAAGTGCCTCACGAAGGCCTCACCACTGCCCCAGGAGGATGATGGTGACAGAACAGACCGTATGAGAATGCCGACTGGGTAGTCGCCGGGGCGCGCGGATCGTATCCTGGAAGGTGACGTCCCCAGGGTGGGTCGTCCGCCGGGTTCGGCGGAAACCGAAAACACCCGGCGCCCGCGACCGCTGTGCCGGAGGAGGAACGATGCCACTCTCCGAGCACGAGCAGCGACTGCTCGACCAGATCGAGCGCGCGCTCTACGCCGAGGACCCGAAGTTCGCATCTACCGTACGGGGCGCCAAGTTGCGGCGGCCGTCCAAGCGACGCCGTGTGCAGGGCATCGTGTTGTTCGTGGTCGGTGTGGCCGCGCTCATCACCGGCGTGATGCTCCCGCAGCTCGCGATCGCCAGCATCCCCGTGGTGAGCGTCTTCGGCTTCCTGCTCATGTTCTTCGGTGTGCTCATCACCCTGACGACACTGCGTCGCGGTGACCAGGTCGCCGAAGGAGCGCAGGAGGACGGCAAGCCCGCGCGCAGCCGCAGCTCGTTCTCCGAACGGATGGAAGAGCGCTTCCGCCGCCGCTTCGACGAAGAGCAGTAACCCACCAGATCTCACCACGATGGGCCCGCCCCCGGCAGGGAGCGGGCCCATCGTCATGTCACGGGGTCCTGCCGCGGACCTACACCCCGACCGGCTCCCGGTCGGGTGTCTCGGCCGTCGGCGCGGGCGTCGGCTTGAGCACCGACTTCGGGAACAGCTTCGCGCGCAACGACAGCGGTGCGTTCTGTCGCAAGGACTGTCGCACCGCGGCCAGCGCACCGGGCAACGCCGGGTCGGCGGCCGGGTGAGGGCTGTACCAGGACCGCTCGATCGCCCCGATCACCAGCCGCAGCCCGTCCTTGCCCGCGTCGTCCAGGTTGTGCTCACGCGCCAACCGGCGGGCGGCGAGCCTGATCGTCTCGGCGGCCGGCACCGGCGCGCCGCGGTCGATCGACTCCGCCATGAGCTCGCTCCACGCCGCCGTGGCCGCGCCCGGACCGAGCGCCGTCACCGCGTGCAGGCGGTTGCGCCGTCGCACGGCACGCACCAGCAACGGCGTGAACACGATCCCGGCGATCACGAGCACCACCGCGAGCCACCACGAGAGCAACGCCGCCGCGAGCCCCACACCGATCAGCCACAACCCCGCCGCGGCCGGTATCAGCAGCTTGCGCGCCCACGACACGCCCATCAGGCCCGCGCTGACCACGCCGAGCAGCGCCAGCACCAGGAAGATCGACAGCAACGCCGCCAGCACCAGCACCACGCCCAGCGCCCACAGGTGCCACGGCTGCGGCCCCTCGGAACCCGCCTGCGGCAGTCCCTGGTCGCCGTCGGTGCCGTCAGGCGAGGTGGAGGCCTGGGCCGAGCCGGTCGCGGACGGCGCCACCGACGGCGCCGTCGTCTCGGCGGTCGGCTGTTCCTCCTGCCCCGGCGCGGTCTCGCGCAGGTACGGCGGGACGATGCCGCGGCCGTCGGAGACCGGGGTCGGGTCGAAGGTCATCCAGCCGTAGTTCGGGAAGAAGATCTCGACCCACGCGTGCGCGTCGTCGGTGCTGACCACGCGGTACGCGTTGTCCGCGGACGGCACACCGGCGGTGAAACCGATCGCCACGCGCGACGGCAGGCCCACCACCCGGGCCATCACGGCCATCGCGGAGGCGAACTGCTCGCAGTAGCCGACCTTGCTCCGCAGCACGAAGTCGCTCAGCGCGTCCGTCGTGACGTCGCCCTTGGTCTCGAGCTGGTACTTGAAATCGGTGGTGGGGCTGTTGAAGAACGCCGTCAGCGCGGCCGCCTTGTCGAAGTCGTTGGTGGCGCCCTCGACGACCTTCTTCGCCAGGTCCACGACCTCCTGCTCGACCCCGTCGAACTTGTAGTACTCACGATCGACGGCGTTCGCCTGGGTCGGTGCCAGCCGCAGCGCCTGCTTCGTCGGCGTCGACATCACCGTGTCGATCTCGTACGACTCCGGTTCGCGCTCCCGCTGGGTGTAGATCACGCCCTTCTTCGGGTCGAACTGGTAGTCGTCGTCCGGGGTGTCGATGCGGCGGACGGCGCCGTAGGTCGGCAGCCAGAAGCTCCGCCAGTCGCGCGGCTCGATGTTGATCCGGGTGGTCTTGCCCTCGCCGCGATCGCCCGGCTGCGGCGGAAGCTCACCGCGCGCGGGCTGGCCGCCGGGAGGACTGCCGCGTTCCCAGCCCTTGTTCGGCACGTACTGGGCCAGCGTGGACGCCCGCATGTACATCGGGTCGGTCATGCCGCGCACGTAGAACACCTCGGCCGTCCGGCCGCGGTTGAGCATGCCGCGCAACGACGTCATCTCGCTCAGGCCGATGCCGCCCTTGCCGCCGCCACCGGCACCGCCGCCGGGCAGCCTGCCGACCGTGCCGACGAGCGTGAAGCCCGCACCGACGATCAGCGCGATCACCATCGCGATCGCCGCCACCGACGTCGCGGACCCGCCGGACCCGCTCGCCGACCCGGAACCGAGCCGGCCGCGCCACGCCTCGTGCCGGTGCTGGCCGTCGACCGCGAGCAGCATCGCGAACGCCGCCGCGCCCAGGATGAACGTCCAGAACGGCAGCATCTCGTCGGCCAGCGACGCGGGCACCGCGAACACGCACAGCAGCACCAGCCCGGACGCCGCCGGAGCCGCCGCGGCCACTGCCAGCGTGTCGACCAGCACCGCGACCAGGCCGATCGCCAGCACCACGAGCGCCTGGATCGCCGGCGACGCGTGCACCGGCGGCACCCCGGTCTGCACCTGCGCCACGGAGTCCGCGAGCACGTCGCCGATCTCGCTCAGCGCCTCGGGACCGGGGATGAACAGGAAGATGCCCGACCGCGTGTGCAATGCCGTGAGCAGGCACAACAGCACGAACACCTGGGCGATCGCGACCAGCGGCGGAGTCAGCCGGGTAGCGCGCAGGAACGCGCCGGTCACGGTGATCGCCACGATCACCACGCCGATCCGCACCAGCCACAGGTCGCCCTCGATCACACCGGAGAGGGCGGTGGACGCGCAGAGCACGGCCAGCGCGGCGATCCACGGCGTCGCCGAGGTGAACCACTCGGGTTCGGTCCCTCTCGTCGCCGGAGCGGAACGGGTCCCCATCTCAGCCCACCTCCGAGCGCACCGACGGACCCCGGTTACCCGCCGAGGCGCACAACTCCTGCCACACCTGCTGCATCGACGCGGACGGCTTCGCGATCGCCACACCCCAGCCCGCGCCGTTGAGCAGCCGCCGGGCGTCCTCGGGTTCCGGGGCGGCGGCGTCCGTGCCACCCGCCCACGCGTTCACGTCCAGCAGCACGGCCATGCTGCGCATGCCGCGCGGCCGGTACCGGATCAGCTCCTCCGCCGACGCCGGCGAGAGTCCGCCGAGCACCGCGATGACCTCCTGGCCCGCGCCGGGGTCCACGCCGCCGGTGAGCTCACGGCGGTGCGAGCCCTGCAACGCCGCGAGCGAGTCCAGCACCACGTGGTCGCTGTGCCCGCCCTCGGACGAGCCACCCGCGAGCACCCGCCCGTCCTCCGAGACCAGGCGCACCTGGTGACCGAAGTGGTGCAGGTGCAGGCAGATCGACGCCGCGAACGAGATGGCCCACTCCAATGACGCCGTGGGACCGCTACCGCGGTGCGCGTGCACCCGGTGGTCGAGCAGCACGGTCGTGCCGCCGCGCCACGGGCGTTCCTCGACGCGCACCATCAGCTCGTCGCGCCGGGCCGTCGACCGCCAGTGGACCTTCCTCAGGTCGTCGCCCTGCCGGTACTGCCGCACGATCGCGTCGTCCTCGCCCTGACCGGCCCGCAGCCGCACCGAGCCGTCGTCGCCCGCGCCCATGCCGGAACCGCCGGGCAGACCCGACAGCCGCACCACGCGCGGCACCACGACCAGCCGCGACCGGCCCGCGAGCTCGCGGTCGAACTCGGCCAGCCCGAACGGGTCGGTGATCCGCGCCATCAGCGGGCCGACCTGCTGGACGCCGCGCATCACCGGCTTGAGCGGGTAGCGCAAGGTCGTCGGCGTGTTGCGGGGCAACCGCTCCACCAGGAACCGCGGCCGCGCGCCCAGGGCGTACGGCACCGTGTCCTCCAGCATCAGCCCGCCCGTGGGCAGCCGGCCGGTGCTGCGCAGGTCGAGCTTCACCTCGGACGCCGCACCCACCGGCACCCGGCTCGGGGCGAGGAACCGGGCGGCGTGCAATCCAACCCGAGCCCTCGTCGCGAGCCACGCGGCCAGCAGGGGAAGCGCGATCACGAAGGCGGCGACCCGCAACAGGTCGCGTTCGTTCAGCACCGCGGCGCACACTCCGGCGGCGAACCCCGCGGCCAGCAAGCATCTTCCGCGCGTGGTCAGACCGGAGAGTGCGGTGCGCATCGTTAGCGTGGCGTCCCTGCGTTGTTGTTGTTCATGCTGCGGACGAACGCCGCGCTCGGGTCGAGTGCCGCAGTCGGCACCGGCACCCGCTGCAACAGCGCCCTGATCAGCTCGGCGGGGGACCGGCGAGCGGCCTGCGCCTCCGCCGTGAGCACCAGCCGGTGGGCCAGCACGGGGATCGCGATCGCGTGGATGTCGTCGGGAACCACGAAGTCACGGCCGGCCAGCGCGGCTTGCGCGCGTGCGGCGCGGACGAGGTGCAACGTGGACCGCGGCGAGGCACCGAGCCGCAGCTCCGGCAGGCGGCGCGTCGCCGAGACCACCTCGACGGCGTACCTGCGGACCTCAGGCGACAGGTGCACCCGGCGCACGGACTCGACCAGCCGCAGGATCTGCGCGGCGTCCGAAACGGGCCTCAGGTCGTCGAGCGGGTTGTGGCCCGCGTGCTCGTCGACCATCGCCAGCTCGGCCTGCGGGTCCGGGTACCCGATCGACACGCGCGCGGTGAACCTGTCGCGCTGTGCCTCCGGAAGGGCGTAGGTGCCCTCCATCTCGATCGGGTTCTGCGTCGCGATCACCATGAACGGCGAGCCCAGCGGGTAGGTGTTCCCGTCGACCGTGACCTGGTGCTCCTCCATGCACTCCAGCAGAGCGGACTGCGTCTTGGGGGAGGCGCGGTTGATCTCGTCGCCGACGACGATGTTCGCGAAGATCGGTCCAGGCCGGAACTCGAAGTCGTTCTCCTGCCGGTTGTAGATGGAGGAGCCGGTGATGTCGCTCGGCAACAGGTCGGGCGTGAACTGCACTCGGCTCACGGTGCAGTCGATGGAGCGGGCAAGCGCTTTCGCCAGCGAGGTCTTGCCGACACCCGGCACGTCCTCGACCAGCAGGTGCCCCTCGGCGAGCAGCGTCACGAGCGCAAGGCGGACCACGTCTGGTTTACCGACGAGCACCCGCTCGACGTTCGCGGCGATCCGCTGAACGGCGCCGTGCAACTCTCCCAGAATCTGATCGACCGGCGCGTGACTGTTCGCGCTTGGGCTTCCCGGCGTCACTAAACCTCCAGCAGCCGTGTCCGGAACACGGACGTGTGAGCGTTTCACGCAGTGTGTCAAACCACGGCTAAGTGCCCTACACCTGCGGGCTACATCGGGTTCGCTCCACCAGCATCCACCTTCCCCCACCAACTCGCCGCAACTCTCGGTTTTGACGGAAATTTCTAGGCCGTTCGAGTGCTAATTCCGGGCTGAACCCTCACCCGCGAAGGTGGTGACTGACCAGCTCCCCCACCGTCCCCCCACGCTCCCCCACGGCGTCTACCTGGGCAAATGTGTCACGACATGCTGTGTGGACAGCTGTTTCAACGTTGACTGTGGTGAAAAGTGGGGTACTGTGGCGGCCGGTGGGGCAGACGGGGGCTCCGCTGCCGGTCCGTCGCCCGGTGAGGGAGGTGGCTGCCGATGTTCCTCGGCACTCACTACCCGCGCCTGGACGACAAGGGTCGGCTGACACTGCCTGCGAAGTTCCGGGACGAACTGGCGGGAGGTCTCATGGTCACCAAGGGCCAGGACCACTGCCTGTACGTGTTTCCCCGGGCTGAGTTCGAGCAGATGGCGAAGAAAGTCGCCGAGGCGCCGTTCACCAACGACGCCGTACGCGCCTATCAGCGGTATCTGTTCGCAGGAACGGACGAGCAGCGTCCGGACGGTCAGGGCCGCGTCCTGATCGCACCGGAACTGCGCCGGTATGCCGGGCTGACCAAGGAGTGCGTGGTCGTCGGCGCGTTCACCAGGATGGAGATCTGGGACGCGGCGGCCTGGCAGACCTATCTCGACGAGCACGAGGACGGCTACGCCACCGCTCGCGAGGAGGTCATTCCGGGCGTCTTCTGATGGCGGTCAGCCGAGCAACAGGCCGGATGTTCCACACGCGATTCGGGTGCCGTGAGGCCTCGGTCCGCTCGAGAATCGGCCCTGGCGCACCTTCCCCGGCGCCAGGTTCGACGGGCGGGCGGGGACCTGACGTCACCCGAAACGCGCATAAGGGGAGTAGAGAGACCATGGATCAGCCGCGGCACGTTCCGGTGCTGCTGGATCGTGTCCTGGAACTCTTCGCTCCAGCGCTCTCCGGCAAGCCCGCCGTCGTCGTCGACACGACGCTCGGCATGGGCGGCCACTCCGACGCGCTGTTGAGCGCCCACCCCGAACTCACCCTCATCGGGCTCGACCGCGACCCGCAGGCCATCGAGATGGCCGGCAAGCGTCTCGCTCGCCACGGTGACCGCGTTCATCTCGTCAACGTCACCTACGACCACATCGACGAAGCCGTGGAAGACCTCGGTTATTCGCGCGTGGACGGTGTGCTGATGGACCTCGGCGTGTCCTCGTTGCAGTTGGACGAGGAGGAGCGCGGGTTCGCGTACTCGAAGGACGCCCCGCTCGACATGCGGATGTCCAAGGGCACCGGCATGACGGCGGCGGACGTGCTGAACACGTACGGGCACGGCGACCTCGCGCGGATCCTCTCCACCTACGGCGAGGAGCGGTTCGCGGGCAAGATCGCCTCCGCGGTGCTGCGGGAGCGCGAGAAGGAGCCGTTCACGAACTCGGGCCGGCTCGTCGAGCTGCTCTACGCCGTCGTGCCCGCGGCTTCGCGGCGCACCGGTGGCCATCCGGCGAAGCGCACGTTCCAGGCGCTGCGGATCGAGGTCAACGGCGAGCTGGAGTCGTTGCGGCTGGCACTGCCCGCCGCTCTGGGCGTGCTGCGCGTCGGCGGGCGGATCGTCGTGGAGTCCTACCAGTCCCTCGAGGACCGGATGGTGAAGCAGGCGATCGCGGAGCTGGCGAAGTCCAAGACGCCGCCGGGCCTGCCCGTCGAGCTGCCGGGTCACGGACCCGAGGTCAAGTTGCTCACCAGGGGCGCGGAGCTCGCGAACGAGAAGGAAATCGAGGACAACCCGCGTGCGGCGCCGGTGCGCCTGCGGGCGGCGGAGCGGATCGGAGAGCCGAGATGACGGCACCCGCGCGGGTCGGTGGGTCGTCACCCCGCGACCCCTCCCCGAAGAAGACCCAGGACAAGGTCCAGGAGAAGGACAAGGCCCGGCGGCGGACCGCCGGCGCCGAGCGTGCCTACGCGCGCCGGGCCCAGCGCGCCTCGAACCTGCGCGGCGGTTCCGCGAGCCCGCAGCAGAAGGCCGTGTCCAAGGCTCCGTTCGTCGTGCTGGTGATGCTCGTGCTGGGCGCGGGCGTCGCCGGGATCATGTACTTCTCCACCCAGGCCGCCGCCGACACCTACCGGCTGCAGGAGGCGCGGGCGGAGGCCGAGAAGCTGACGCTGCAGATGGAGCAGCTGCGCCGCGAGGTGGCGCTGCTGGAGTCGCCGACCGACCTCGCGCGCCGCGCGGGGGAGATGGGCCTGGTCGAGCCGTCGAACCCGGCACGGCTGCGGCAGAACCCGGACGGCTCGATCGAGGAGTTCGGCAAGCCGAGCGCGCCGACCAAGTCGACGCCTCCGCCTCCGCCGTCCTCCGAGCCGCCCGCACCGCCCGCGGGCCAGACTCCTCCGGCGGGTCAGACGCCTCCGGCGGGTGGCTGATGCCCGGTCCGCAGACCAGGGGACCGCGCCGGCCGTTGTCCGTGCGCGGCTCCCGCCCGGCCGCGCGCCTGGGCGGCAACAGCAGGCTGCGCATCGGCGTCGGCCGGATCCTGCTGATCGGCGCCCTGCTGATCGCGGGCGTCAAGCTCGTGCAGGTGCAGGGCCTGCAGGCGGCCGAGCTGTCGGCGCAGGCGCAGAAGCAGCGCACGACGCCCATCGACATCCCCGCCGAGCGCGGGTCGATCCTCGATCGCAACGGCAACCAGCTCGCGTTCTCGATCGAGGTGCGCGCGCTCTACATCCTTCCGCAGCGCGCGCGTAAGGCCTGGGACGAAGCGCACGCGAAGGACGAGAAGAAGTATCCGGGGACCTACGAGGACCGCGCGCGTGAGATGGCCAAGTTCATCTCGTCGACGCTGGGGCCAGAGGTCAACGGGGAGAAGACCGACGAGGAGTCCGTCTACCAGCAGCTCGTCAAGGACATCTCCTACGAGGTCCTGGTCAGCGAGGCGGAACCGGCCAAGGCCGCGAAGATCGTCGAGAAGTTCCCCGCGGAGATCGGCTCGGAGTACCGCTCCAAGCGCATCTACCCCAACGGCGACCTGGCGGCGAACATCATCGGCGCCGCGAACTGGCGCCAGGAGGAGAAGCCGCCGACCGTCCAGGGCATCCTCGGTCTGGAGAACGCCCAGGACAACGTGCTCGCGGGTCGCACGGGCCGCCGAGTGGTCGACACGATGTCCGGTGACGACACCCTCGTCATCCCGAACACCGAGCGCGAGCTCGTGAAGCCGCAGCCCGGCAAGAGCCTCGAACTCACCATCGACATCGACACCCAGTACGCGGTGCAGAGGATGGTCGCCGACTACGCGAAGAAGTCGGGCGCCAAGAACGCCTCCGCCGTCGTGCTGGACAGCCGCACCGGCGAGATCGTCGCGATGGCCAACGACAAGACCTACGACCCGACGGACTTCGGCAAGGCGAGCGAGGACCAGAAGCGCAACACCGCGGTCGCGTACAGCTTCGAGCCCGGCTCCGTGAACAAGATCGTCACGGCCGCCGCCGCCGTCGAGTACGGCCTGTTCAAGCCGGACGACGTGCTGCAGGTGCCGGGGTCGCTCAAGGTCGCCGACCGGACCATCAGGGACGCGTGGAACCACCCGACCGTGCCCATGTCGTTCACCGGCGTGTTCGCCAAGTCCTCCAACGTCGGCACGTTGCTCGCCGCGCAGGAGGTCGGTCAGGAGCGCTACGCCGAGATGCTGCAGAAGTTCGGTCTCGGCCGCCGCACGAACTCCGGCGTCCCGGCCGAGGAGGCGGGCCAGGTCCCGCCGCTCAACCAGTGGTCCGGCTCGACCTTCGGCAACCTGCCGATCGGCCAGGGTCTCTCGATGACGCTGCTCCAGATGACCGGCATGTACCAGGCGATCGCCAACGACGGTGTCCGCGTCCCGCCGCGGCTGATCCGCGCCGAGATCGGCGAGGACGGCGCGCGTTCGGAGAAGCAACGGCCGGACGGCGTCACCGTCGTGTCGCCGGAGACCGCGAAGACCGTCCGCCAGATGTTCCGCTCGGTCACGCAGTCCGACCTGCGGGACGCGAACCAGAACGGCACCGGCAAGCAGGCCGCCCTGCCCGGCTACCAGGTCGCGGGCAAGACCGGCACGGCGCAGCAGATCGACCAGAACTGCAAGTGCTACTCCCAGTCCCAGTACTGGATCACGTTCGCCGGCATCCTCCCGGCGGACAACCCGCGCTACGTCGTCGGGATCATGCTCGACGCGCCGACCGGCACCCAGTTCAGCTCGTCGGCGGCACCTCTGTTCCACGACATCGCGACCTTCCTGACCCAGCGGTTCCAGGTGCCGATGTCGGTCGAGCAGACGCCGTTCGTGCAGTTGCAGCTGTAGATCAATTGAGTGGGCGCGCATTCTTGGTCGCGCGCGCCCGTTTCGCAAGTGACCTGAGCCACGCCCAGGCGTGACAACAGGACATTCCAGTGTTTCACAGTGAAAAACTCTTCGTAATGAGACGCGATCCATCACGTCTAATACTCCGAAACCGGAGTGGCAAGGCGAGATGGGGTTTGGCGTGCGTTTTCTCAGGTATTCGATCTTGGCAGGGGTCCTGGCGGTGACGATGGTTCCCGCAGCTCAAGCAGGTGAGGACGAATGGACGGCCGAGTCCTTCTGGCTGCACATGAACAGCACCCCGACAAATGATCAAATGATCGCCACCGAGGCGCAGCGCCGTTCCTACGTGGTGCTCAACGCCTGGGAAACCGATCTTGCCGCGAAGTTCAAGGCCGCCAATCCGAAGATCCAGACCTTTGTCTACAAGGATCTCTCGTCGACGCGCAGCTATGCGTGTTCGAACGGCACCGACGATTCCGATCTCCCCACCGGCGTCGGTTACTGCGAGGCCGACCCGTCGTGGTTCCTGCTCGACTCCGGCGGCAAGCGCTTCGAGTACGACGGCTACGAGGGCCACTGGCAGATGGACGTCGGCAACGTCGGCTACCAGAACGCCTGGGCCGACAACGTGGTCGCGTCCTCGGCCAAGGTCTTCGACGGCGTGTTCATGGACAACGCCCTGTTCGCCTGCGACACGTACCACGACGGCGTCTGCCCGGCCGCGTACCCGACCGACGAGTCGATGCGCGAGGCCTACCGCTCCATGCTCGCCAACACCAGGCAGAAGTTCGTGGACGCGGGCCTCAAGACCGTCGCGAACATGTCCAACGCCCGCCTGCACGACGGCGCGTGGGACTCGTACGTCGAGCACCTCGACGGCGGTTTCGACGAGTGGTGGCTGACCTTCGGCGACAAGGACCTGCTCTCCGAGTACTCGCAGGGCTGGAGCCGGCAGATCGCCCAGATCACCGCCAACGAGGCGAAGGGCAAGATCACCTGGGTCCAGCCGCACCACAGCGGCGCCGAGCAGCCGTTCCGCTACGCCTTCGCGAGCTACCTGCTGGCCAAGGGCGAGCACGCCGCGATCTCCGAGATCGACCAGACCGACCGCTACGACGGCCCCTCGCAGTGGCGCACCGAGTACGACTGGGACCTCGGCACGCCGCTCGGCGAGCACCACGAGGTGGCCGCGAACGTGCACCAGCGCGACTTCGAGTGCGGCACCGTGATCGTCAACGCGAACAAGACGGGCAGCGCCCCGATCACCGTGCGGCTCGCCGAGACGCAGTTCAACGAGCGCAACTCCCCGGTCACCTTCGTCGCCCTGCCGGGCACCACCGGAACGGTGCTGCGCAAGAGCTGTTAGAGCTTCGCGCGGTCGTCGTGCATCGGCTCCGGCCGGGCGACCAGCACCGGGCAGGACGCGTGGTAGAGCGCGGCCCGCGTGACCAGCCCCACCCCGTCGTGCTGCCCGCCTCGTCCGACGACCACGAGATCGGAGTCCAGCGCGGCCAGGGCCTCGTGCGGATGCCGTGACTCCACCAGTACTTCGGGGGTCAGTTCGGGAGCGGTGGTGCGCAGGAACAACACGGCCCGGCGGATCGTGGCCTCGTCGCGCGGCACCGTGACGCCGTGCTGGGCCGGCAGGTGGATGTGCAGCAGGCGGAGCCGCGCTCGGCGGGTGCGGCAGAGCTCGACCGCGCGCCGCAGCACGACCGGGTCCTCGCACCCGCCGACGGCAGCGGTGATCCAGCCGTGTTCGCCGCGGATCGCCTCTGGGCGTCCGCGCACCACCACGACGCCGCACCGCGCGCGGCGCAACACCGGGAGGACGAGGGAGCCCAGCCCCAGGCTGCGGTGCTGTTCGCCTTTGCACCCCAAGACCAAGGTCGCGCTGGAGTCCGACGCCCTCACCAGTGCGGCCACCGGGTCGTCTCCGCTCGGGCGGAAGTGGGCGGTGAGCATGGGGAGTCGTTCCAGGACCCGCTGGACCGTCGTGTCGCCGGGGTCCGCGAGGTACACCTGAAGATCCGTCCGGAGCGACCACGCGTGCCGCGCGGCCCACTCGAAAGCGTGATACGCGGACTCGGAAGTGTCGACTCCGACTGTCACGGAACGACTGAAATCGGGTGCCCAGAAGGAAAATCTCCTGGGTTCCACCGCCGTGCTGGTGTTCATCGCCGCCTCCTGCCGCTCTCTACCTCACCGCAGCCACACCAGTGGTCACAGGGCCCTAAGTCACAAAGCGGGCAGGAACTTGTTCGGCCGGACGGGCTCGCTGGACAGGACCAGCGACGAGGGCACTCGAACGGCCCAGAGTCGCTGATCATCACCCGAACGCCAACGCGCCGCTCGACCACTCTGCGCACGCCGGTAGCCTCTTGCCCGTGCCTGCCAAGCTCGAGGGCAAGGTCGCGACCGCCCCGCCCCGCCCCAACGCCATTCGCCCTGCTTCCGTGGCTGCTCTCGCCGCGGTCGCCGACGTGCACCTGACCAGGCCAGCGCATGCCGACGTCCAGGTGACGGGGGTCACTCTGCGTGCACAGCACGTGGTCGCCGGAGACCTCTACGCCGCGCTGCCGGGCGCCAACGCGCACGGCGCCGACTTCGCCGCCACGGCGATCGCGAACGGTGCCGTCGCCGTGCTGACGGACGAGGCCGGAGCCGCGCGCGACGCCCTCAAAGACGTGCCCGTGCTGATCCACCCACGTCCCCGCGAGGTCGTGGGGCTGCTCGCCGCGCACGTCTACGGACAGCCGTCGACCAAGATCAAGCTGTGGGGTGTCACCGGCACGTCCGGCAAGACCACCACCACGTACATGATCGAGTCGGTGCTGCGCGCCGCCGGGAAGAACACCGGCCTGATCGGCACGGTCGGCACCCGCATCGGCACCGAGCAGCTCGGCAGCTCGCACACCACGCCCGAGGCACCGGACCTGCAGGCGCTGTTCGCGGTGATGGCCGAGCGCGGCGTCACCGACGTGGCGATGGAGGTGTCGAGCCACGCGCTGCACATGGGCCGCGTCGCCGCCACCGAGTTCGAGATCGGCGCGTTCACGAACCTGAGCCAGGACCACCTCGACTTCCACGCGGACATGGAGGAGTACTTCCAGGTCAAGGCGCAGCTGTTCGACGGCCGCGCGCGCAAGGAGGTCGTCTGCGTCGACAGCGAGTGGGGCGACCGGCTCGTGAAGCCAGGCACCATCACCGTCGCCACGACCAAGGCCGCGGACTGGACGTCGAGCGAGATCCAGGTGTCGCCGACCGGTGAGCAGACGTTCACCGCGCACGGCCCCGGTCTCGACATCGAGATCCACCTCCCGCTCGCGGGCAGCTTCAACGTCGCGAACGCCCTGCTCGCCATCGCCTGCCTGCACGTGGAGGGCATCGGTGCCGAGGCGATCGCCGAGGGCCTGCGCAACGTCCAGGTGCCCGGCCGCATGCAGCGGATCGACGAGGGCCAGGACTTCACGGCCGTCGTCGACTACTCGCACAAGCCCGCCGCCGTCGCGCTCGCGCTCGACGCCGTGCGCGCCAAGACCGACGGCCGGGTGATCATCGTGCTCGGCTGCGGTGGCGACCGGGACCGCGCCAAGCGGCCGTTGATGGGCGAGGCCGCCGCCGAACGGGCCGAGGTGTTGATCATCACCGATGACAACCCCAGGAGCGAAGACGCGTCCTCTATTCGGGCCGCCATGCTCGAAGGGGCCCTCGCCGCGCACGACAGGGGCGAGGTGCTCGAGATCGGCGACCGGAGGCTCGCGATCGAAAAGGCCGTCGAGCTGGCTCTTCCGGGCGACGTCGTCGTCGTGGCGGGCAAGGGACATGAGACGGGACAAGAGATCGCCGGCGTGATCCAACCGTTCTCGGACGTCGAGACGCTGACCGCCGCGATCAGAGAGGCGCACCGTTGATCGCACTCACGCTCGCCGAGATCGCTGAGATCGTCGGCGGACGCCTGCACGCGACCGATGGCAGTCCGGTGGTCACCGGGTCCATCGAGTTCGACACCCGCAAGGTCACCGAGGGGGGCCTCTTCCTGGCGTTGCCCGGTGAGCGCGTGGACGGCCACGACTTCGCCGCGCAGGCCGTGGCGTCGGGCGCGGCCGGTGTGCTGGCGGGCCGCGAGGTCGACGCTCCCGCGGTGATCGCGCCGCCGGTGCAGACCAAGCACGCCAACGCCTACGTGCTCGCCGGCGACAAGACGGGCGAGGGCGCGGCGGTGCTCGAAGCGCTGGCCAAGCTCGCCCGCCACGTGACGGACCGCCTCAAGGACCTCACGATCATCGGCATCACCGGCTCGGCGGGCAAGACGTCCACCAAGGACCTCATCGCCCAGGTGCTCAGCCCGACGGGCGAGACCATCGCGCCACCCGGTTCGTTCAACAACGAGCTGGGCCACCCGTGGACCGCGCTGCGCGCCACCGAGGACACCCGCTTCCTCGTGCTCGAACTGTCCGCACGCGGCATCGGCCACATCGCGAACCTCACCGAGATCGCCCCGCCGAAGATCGGCGCCGTGCTGAACGTCGGCACCGCGCACGTCGGCGAGTTCGGCTCGCGTGAAGGCATCGCGCAGGGCAAGGGCGAGCTGATCGAGTCGCTGCCGGAAGACGGCGTCGCGATTCTGAACGCCGACGACCAGTTGGTCGCGGGCATGGCGAGCCGCACGAAGGCCAAGGTCGTCCTGGTCGGCGAGAGCCCGAACGCGGACGTCCGCGCCGAGAACATCGAGCTGGACGAGCAGGCCCGCGCGAGCTTCACGCTGAAGACCGCGCGGGGCGACGCCCAGGTCAAGCTGTCGCTGAACGGCCCGCACCAGGTGGGCAACGCGCTGGTCGCGGCCGCGATCGCGCTCGAACTGGGCGCCACGCCCGCCGAGGTGGCGCAGCGGCTCGGTGCGGCCGAACGGGTCTCCGCGCACCGCATGGTCATCACCGACCGGGCGGACGGCGTGACCGTCATCGACGACGCGTACAACGCGAACCCCGACTCGGTGCGGGCGGCGTTGAAGGCGCTGGCGACGATCTCGCGCGCCACCACGCCCGCCCGCCGCAGCTGGGCCGTCCTCGGCCCGATGGCGGAACTGGGCGACGACGCGGTGCGCGAGCACGACGAGATCGGCCGCCTGGTGGTGCGCCTGGACATCAGCAAGCTCGTGGTCGTCGGTGAGGCGGCCCGCGCGATGCACCAGGGTGCGCACCTGGAAGGATCTTGGGGAGACGAATCCGTCAGGGTGCCGGACGCGGACGCGGCGATCGCGCTGCTCCAGGGGGAAGTCCGGCCCGGTGACGTCGTGCTGGTCAAGGCATCGAACGCCTATCGCCTGTGGCGCATTGCCGAGGCCCTGCTGGAGGCAGGAACCAAGTGAAGAGCATCCTGATCGCCGCAGCGATCGCACTGGCAGTGTCGATCCTGCTGACGCCCTACCTGATCAAGATCTTCTCTCGCCAGGGCTTCGGCCAGGAGATCCGCGAGGACGGTCCGCAGCACCACAAGACCAAGCGCGGCACGCCGACCATGGGTGGCCTCGCCATCCTGGTCGCGATGTGGGCCGGTTATCTCGGCACGCACCTCGTGAACTCGATGTCGGCCTCGGCCTCGGGGCAGACCCCGACGGCGTCCGGCCTGCTCGTGCTGATGCTGACGACGTCGCTGGGCATCGTCGGTTTCCTCGACGACTTCATCAAGATCCGCAAGGCCCGCAACCTGGGCCTGAACAAGACGGCGAAGCTGGTCGGCCAGTTCATCGCGACGATCACGTTCGCGATCCTGGTGCTGCAGTTCCCGAACAAGGACGGCCTGACGCCCGCGTCGGTCAACCTGTCGTTCGTCCGCGACATCACCGTGGTCTCGTTCGGCGTCATCGGGTTCATCGTCTTCTGCTACGGCATGGTCGCCGCGTGGTCGAACGCCGTGAACCTGACCGACGGCCTCGACGGCCTCGCCGGCGGTTCGTCGGCGATGGTGTTCGGCACGTACGTCGTGATCTCGTTCTGGCAGTTCCGCTACAACTGCTCCAGCTACGCCGTGGCCGGCTGCTACGACGTGCGCGACCCGCTGGACCTCGCGGTGATCGCCGCGGCCGCGATGGCGGGCTGCATCGGCTTCCTGTGGTGGAACGCCGCTCCGGCCAAGATCTTCATGGGTGACACCGGGTCGCTCGCGCTCGGCGGCCTCGTCGCCGGTCTCGCGATCGCGACCCGCACCGAGCTGCTGATGATCGTCATCGGTGGTCTGTTCGTGGTCGAGGCCCTGTCGGTGGCGTTGCAGGTCGCGGTCTTCCGCACCTCACGACGGCGCCTGTTCCGCATGGCACCGTTCCACCACCACTTCGAGCTGGCGGGCTGGGCGGAAACCACTGTCATCATCCGGTTCTGGTTGATGGGCGGCATCTGCTGCATGTTCGGGCTCGGCGTGTTCTACAGCGAGTGGCTGACGGGCGGTTTCTAGAGCTATGACCAAGCTGGCCGGAACAAAGGTGCTGGTGGCCGGTGCTGGAGTGACCGGCAGGTCCGCCGCGGAGGCGTTGCTCGCGGCGGGCGCCGAGGTCGTGGTGACGGACTCGTCGCCGGAACGGCTGGCGGCGCTGGAGACCGTGCTCGAAGGCGTCGAACTGGTGCCGGGGCTGGTCGAGCCTCCCGCCGGGACGTCGCTGGTCGTCACGAGTCCGGGGTGGCAGCCGTCGAGCCCGTTGCTCGCGGCCGCCTCGTCGGCGGGCATCGAGGTGATCGGCGAGGTCGAGCTGGCCTGGCGGATGGGCACCGAGCTCGCCGACCCGCCGGTGTGGCTCGCGGTGACCGGCACGAACGGCAAGACCACCACGGTCGGCATGCTGGAGTCGATCCTGCACGCCGCCGGCGCGGACGCCGTGGCCTGCGGAAACGTCGGCCTGCCGGTCGTGGACGCGCTGCTGGCCGGCCGCCGGGTGCTGGCGGTGGAGCTGTCGAGCTTCCAGCTGCACTGGGCGCCGTCGGTCCGGCCGCAGGCGGGCGCGCTGCTCAACCTCGCGGAGGACCACCTCGACTGGCACGGCGGCATGGACGCCTACGCGCAGGCCAAGGCTCAGATCCTCACCGGTGAGGTCGCGATCGGCTGGCTCGACGACGAACTCGTCGGCGACCTGCTGGAGGCCTCGCCCGCGCGGGACCGGATCGGCTTCACCCTCGACGAACCGGAGGACGGCCAGCTCGGCGTGCGCGACGGCTGGCTGGTCGACCGCGCGTTCGCCGACGACGAGGCGCTGGTCGAGATCGCGAAGATCCGCCCGGCAGGTCCTCCCGGCATCGCGGACGCTCTCGCCGCCACGGCCCTGGCGCGCGCGTACGGCGTGCCGTCCGAGGCCGTGCGCGAGGGCTTGGAAGCGTTCGAACCGGCCGCGCACCGTGCCGTGCTCGTGACGGTCGACGCCGCGGACGTCAAGTACGTCAACGACTCGAAGGCGACGAACCCGCACGCGGCCGTGGCCTCCCTGCGGGCGTTCGACAGCGTCGTGTGGATCGCCGGCGGCCTGCTCAAGGGCGCGTCGGTCGAGGACATGGTCCGCACCGAGGCCCATCGGCTGCGGGGAGCGGTGCTGATCGGCGCCGATCGCCAGGTCATCGCGGACGCGTTGGCGAAGCACGCGCCGGACGTGCCGGTGCGCGTGCTCGACGTCGCCGACGACGAGGACCCGATGCAGGAGATCGTCCGCACCGCGCAGGAGTTCGCGCAGTCCGGTGACACCGTGCTGCTCGCACCGGCGGCGGCGTCGATGGACATGTTCAGCGACTACGCACACCGCGGCCAGGCGTTCACGGACGCTGTAAAGCGCCTCACGGGTGGCCGGTAGGGTTCGAAACGGGCGACACGCCCCAGGAATCCCCGTTCGAGCGCTTGACACAGGAGACGATGATCTGGTGACCGTCGTCGCCGACAAGCCGAGAAGCAAGCGGAAGGTTCGTCCCACGGGCCGCGTCGCCTCGTTGCGCAGCGGTCTCACGTCGTGGATGAGCCGGCCACTGGCCGACTTCCACCTGTTGCTCGCGATCTTCGGCATGCTCACCGTGCTCGGCCTGGTGATGGTGCTGTCGGCGTCGGCGCCGGGACAGGTCGCGTCAGGCGTGTCCGCGTACAGCGTGTTCCAGAAGCAGCTGATCTACGTGTGCATCGGCGCTGTGCTCTTCTGGGTGATGCTGCGGTTCCCGTTGCGCAAGCTGCGGCACTTCTCGACGGCCGCGATGGCCATCGGCGTGGTGTTGCTGGCGCTGGTGCTGACGCCGCTGGGCGACGTCCGCGGTGGTGCCCGGTCGTGGTTCACCGTCGGGCCGATCTCGTTCCAGCCGATCGAGGCCGTGAAGCTCGCGCTGGCGCTGTGGGGCGCGCACGTCCTGGTCACCAAGCGCGCGTTGCTCTCGCAGTACCGGCACCTGCTGGTGCCCGTCGTACCGGTCGCGATGCTGGTGTTCGCGCTGGTCATGCTGCAGCCCGACCTCGGCGGCACGATCACGCTCGGCGTGGTGCTGATCGGCCTGCTCTGGTTCGTGGGCGCGCCGATGCGGTTGTTCGGCGTGATCGCCGGTGGCGCGATCGCGGGTGCCGTCGTGCTCGCGATCGGTGCCGCCTACCGGCTGCAGCGCGTGACGTCGTTCCTCAACCCTGACGCCGACCCCGACGGCGCCGGTCTGCAGGCGCGTCAGGCGATGTTCGCGCTCGCCGAAGGCGGGCTGTTCGGCAAGGGGCTCGCGCGGGGCAGCTCGCAGTGGCGGTACCTGCCCAACGTCGAGTCGGACTTCATCTTCGCCGTCATCGGCGAGGAGCTCGGCTTCGTCGGGTGCGCGCTGGTGCTGGTGCTGTTCGGCATGCTCGCGTGGGTCGGGCTGCGGATCGCGTCGCGCAACACCGACCCGTGGATCCGGATCGTGTCCGCGACGCTGACGGTGTGGCTGGTCGCACAGGCCGCGATCAACATCGGCTACGTCGTGCAGCTGCTGCCCGTCACCGGCCTCACGTTGCCGATGATCTCCTCCGGCGGCACCTCGATCGTGACGACCATGGTCGTGTTCGGCATCCTCGCGAACTGCGCCCGGCACGAGCCCGAGGCCGTGGCGGCGCTGCGTTCGCTCGGTCCCGGCCGGGTCGGCGGGCTGCTCAGGCTGCCCGCGCCCGAGGCGTACAAGCCGCCCGCCAAGCGCAAGCCGGTCCGTCCGTCCACGCCTCCGCGCGCACCGGGCAGGCGCACCGCGCAACTTCCGGTCGTCGACGAACGTCGTATGGCTGGACGCTCAGCTCCGCCTTCGGAGTACCGTCGCCGCGAATCGCGGCGGACACAGGGCCGTTCGGAGCAAGGTAGGTCGACCCGCGGTCGCGGGCGATACAACTGATCGATCATCCCTACGCCAACACCAAATCGGGAGAAGTCTTGACCGGGCACCCTGCCCCCAGTGGTCCGTGCGTCGTGGTCGCAGGTGGTGGCACCGCGGGTCACATCGAGCCGGCACTGGCGCTGGCCGACGCGGTCATGCGGCTGCGGCCGGACGCGCGCGTCGTCGCGCTCGGCACCGCGCGCGGCCTCGAGAGCAAGATCGTGCCGGCCCGCGGGTACCCGCTGGAGCTGATCCCGCCGGTGCCGATGCCGCGCAAGCCCACGCTGGACCTGCTGAAGCTGCCGCTGAACGTGCGCGGCGCCGTGAAGCAGACCCGTGAGGTGCTGGAGCGCGTCGGCGCGGACGTCGTCGTCGGGTTCGGCGGCTACGTGGCACTGCCGGCGTACCTGGCCGCGCGTGGCCGCATCCCCATCGTCGTGCACGAGGCGAACGCCAAGGCCGGACTCGCGAACAAGGTCGGCGCCAAGTTCGCCGCGCACGTCGCCGCGGCCGTGCCGGACTCCGGTCTCACCGACGCGGAGATCATCGGCATCCCGCTGCGCCAGTCGATCACGACGCTGAACCGCGCCGCGTTGCGCGATGAGGCCCGCCGCTTCTTCGGCCTGGACCCGCACGCACCGGTGCTGCTGGTGTTCGGCGGATCGCAGGGCGCGCGTTCGATCAACGAGGCCGTGGCGCCCGTGGCGGCGGAGTTCGCCCGCGCCGGCGTCGGTGTGCTGCACGCGTACGGCCCGAAGAACTCCGTTGCTGTGCAGCAGGTTCCGGGCGCTCCGGCGTACGTTCCCGTGCCGTACCTGGAGCGCATGGACCTCGCGTACGCCGCCGCGGACGCCGTGCTGTGCCGTTCGGGCGCGATGACCGTCGCCGAGGTGTCGGCCGTCGGCCTGCCCGCGATCTTCGTGCCGCTGCCGATCGGCAACGGCGAGCAGGCTTTGAACGCCGGTCCGGTCGTCTCCGCGGGCGGTGGCCTGCTGGTGCCGGACTCGGAACTGACGCCGCAGAAGGTCGCGTCGCTGGTGGTGCCGCTGATGGCGGACCGCAACCGGCTCGCGCAGATGTCCGCGGCGACGCTCGGCACCGGCCGTCGCGAGGCGGACGAGATCCTGGCCCGCTCCGTGCTGGAGGTGATCAAGAAGTGAGTCTCGAACGAGTTCACCTCGTCGGCATCGGTGGTGCCGGCATGAGCGGCATCGCCCGCATCCTGCTGGCCCGCGGCGTGCAGGTGTCCGGTTCGGACGCCAAGGACTCGCGGACCGTGCTGGCCCTGCGCGCCCAGGGCGCGCGGATCGCCGTCGGCCACGACGCGTCGAACCTGGACCAGCTCGTCGGTGGTCCGACCGAGGTCGTGGTGTCGACCGCGATCAAGGACACGAACCCGGAGTACGCGGCGGCCCGTGAGCGCGGCATCACCGTGCTGCGCCGTGCCGAGGCTCTCGCGGCGCTGATGGAAGACCATCGCGTCGTGTGCGTCGCCGGAACGCACGGCAAGACGTCGACCACGTCGATGCTCACCGTCGCGTTGCAGCACTGCCGCGTCGACCCGTCGTTCGCGATCGGTGGCGACCTGAACGAGTCCGGCGCCAACGCCCACCAGGGCACCGGTGGCGTGTTCGTGGCCGAGGCGGACGAGTCCGACGGCTCGTTCCTGTTCTTCTCGCCGTCCGTCGCCGTCGTGACGAACGTCGAAGCCGACCACCTCGACCACCACGGCACCGTCGAGGCCTACACGGCCGTGTTCGACTCGTTCCTGGAACGGATCGTGCCCGGCGGCGTGCTGGTGTCCTGTGTGGACGATCCCGGTGCGGCGCGGCTGATCACCGAGGCTCGTGCGCGTGGGATCCGGGTGCGCGAGTACGGACGTTCGGCCACCGACGCACGTCTCGTCGACTACAAGCCGCTCGAGTCCGGTGGCCTGGCGTCGGTCGAGATCGACGGTGTGGCGGTCGAGGTCCGGGTCGCGGTGCCGGGCGAGCACATGGCGCTGAACGCGATCGCCGCGCTGCTGGCAGGTCTGGAACTCGGTGCCGACCAGGCCGGGCTGCTCGAAGGCCTCGCCGCCTTCGGTGGCGTGCGGCGGCGGTTCGAGTTCAAGGGCCGCGGCAACGGCGTGTCCGTCTACGACGACTACGCGCACCACCCGACCGAGGTCGACGCACAGCTGCGTGCCGCGCGTCCGGTCGCGGGTGCGGGCCGTGTCATCGTGGTGTTCCAGCCGCACCTGTACTCCAGGACCCGTACGTTCGCGACTGAGTTCGCCGCCGCGTTGTCGCTGGCGGACGAGGTCGTCGTGCTGGACGTCTACGGCGCCCGCGAGGAGCCGGAGCCCGGCGTGACCGGTGCCCTGATCGCGGACCAGGTCACGGCTTCCGTGCACTACGAGCCCTCGTTCGACCGAGTCCCGGCGCTGGTGGCGTCACTGGTGCGTGAGGGCGACCTGGTGGTGACCATGGGCGCGGGCGACGTGACGATGCTCGGCCCCGAGATCGTCAGCGCGCTGTCATGAGCGCACCGGTTCGCGGGAGGTCCACGCGAGTTCGCTCCGCGAACCGGAGACCGAAGAGTGCTGAGTACCGGGCGCGGCGCAGGGTGATCCTGCGCCGCCGCCTGGTGGCGCTGCTGTCCGTGCTTTCCGTGCTGGCCTTGGTCTACTGCGTGTTCTTCACGCCGTTGCTGGGCGTCCGCCAGGTCGACGTCCGCGGCAACGTGGCGCTGACCGAGGACGAGGTCCGTGCCGTCGCGGGGATCGACTCCGGCTCCCCGTTGGTGCGCCTGGACCTCAAGGAGATCCACGACCGCGTGGCGGGCATCCCGCGCGTCGCCGCGGTCGAGGTCGAACGCCAGCTCCCCGGCACGGTCCGGTTGCTGATCACCGAACGCGCCCCGGTCGGCTCGGTGAAGCTGCCGGACGGCTTCCACCTGATCGACTCCACCGGCAAGGACTACGCGATCCTCCCGGCCGCCGCGCCGGGCGTGCCCGAACTGGTGCTGACCCTGCCCTCGTCCTCGGACCCGGCCACTCGCGCCGTGGTCGGGGTCGTGAACGGGCTGCCGGAGAAGCTGCGACCCGAGGTGGTGTCGGTGGCGGCGACGACCGGTGCCGACGTGAAGCTGACGCTCACGGGGGACCGCGTGGTGAAGTGGGGCAGCTCCGACGACACGGCTCGCAAGGGGGCTGTGCTGCTCGTGCTGCTCACACGGGAGGGCAAGACCTACGACGTGTCATCGCCTGACCTGGCCACGGTTTCCTAGGCCGCCTCCGGGGCCCTCGGGCGCGACCATCGCGGACGAGACTTGCAGGACACGGCCTAGCCTCTCAGCCGAGCGTCAGGTGGAAGCCTTCAGTCCTGGCTTCCTGTTGGCTCTTCCAGATCACACCGCGGTTGGCGTTGCCGATCTTCGCGCCGTAGAGCCGCTCTCCCTCGGGGATGCCGCTCACGGTGAACCTGAACGAGCAGCGGGCGCCTGCGCCGGTCTGCAGCGTGCCGACGCCGAGCACCTCGTTGTCCTGGTTGACGATCTCGACCTGGCCGCCGAGTGCGATGTCGGCGTAGCCGCCCGAACCGCAGCTGCCGTTCACGGTCATCGAGCCGCTGACCGTGAACGCGTTGGGTGAGGCCGAGGTGGACGGCGTGGCGGAGTTCGTGCCGGCGGAGCGCAGCAGGTCGGGACCGGTGGCCCTGCCCAGTCCGAAGCCGATTCCGCCCGCTGTCAGCGCCACCAGCGCGAAGCCGATCGCGAGCCACGGCGGCCGGCGTTTCGGTGGTGGCTCCGGTCCTACGGTCACTACTGGTGGAAATGGTTCCACTGCGGTCCTTCAGTTCGAGGTCGTGCTGTCAGCGCCGTGGTGCCGGCGGCCTTGACGGCGTCGGGAGCCGGCGCGGACGCCGGTGCGGGGACCGAGGATTCGGCTGGGAGCACAAGGGATTCTCCTGAGGATCGCGCGCTAGCCGTTCGGCTTCAGCCGCGCCATCGCTGCCCGTACGACGAGGCTGCCCAGCCTGCTCGTGACGAGTTCCAACACGATCGCCTCGATGACGAGCGAACGCACGGACGCGGGTGCGGGTGCCAAGACATGCCTCCTGGTGATGAACGACTAACGTGCTCATCGGACAGCCACTCGCGGTATTAGCCAGAATGATCGTTGTCACCCGAAGGAAGTACTCATGCCGGGCCACGTCGTGGTGGTGGGCGCCGGTCTCGCCGGACTGTCATCTGCGTTGCACCTGCGGGGAACCGGTCGCCGGGTCACCGTGCTCGAGAAGGCGGACGCACCGGGTGGCCGGGCCGGCACCGTTCGCGTCGGCGGGTTCACCGCGGACAGCGGGCCGACCGTGCTGACGATGCCCGAGTACCTGGAGGAGGCGTTCGATGCGGTGGGAGAGAGGCTTTCCGACTGGCTGACTCTCGACCGGGTCGATCCCGCCTATCGCGCCCGGTTCGCGGACGGGTCGGGCATCGCGGTGCACACCGATGCCGCCGCGATGGAGGACGAGGTCAGGACCGTCTGCGGCGCAAGGGAAGCGGCCGGGTACCGGGAGCTGCGGCGATGGCTCGGAGAGCTGTACTCGGCGCAGCGCGAGCACTTCATCGGCGCGAACTTCGACTCGCCGTTCGACCTGCTGCGGCCGGAGCTCGTGAAGCTCGCGACGCTGGGCGGGTTCGGGCGGCTGGAGCCGCGGTTGCGGCGGTTCTTGCGGGACGAACGGCTGATCAGACTCTTTTCGTTCCAGGCTTTGTACGCCGGTGTGCCGCCACAGCAGGCTCTCGCGGCGTACGCGGTCATCGCGTACATGGACACCATCGCGGGCGTGTACTACCCGCGTGGTGGGATGCACGCGGTGCCTCAGGCGTTGGCCGCTGCCGCGACGAAGCACGGTGCGGAGTTCCGTTACGGCGCAACGGTCACACGGCTGGAGTGGCGCGGTGCGCGTGTGGTGGCCGTGCACACCGCTGAGGAGCGCATCGAGTGTGACGCGGTGGTCTTGGCGTGTGAGCTGCCGGACGCCCATCGATTGCTCGGGAAGTCGCCGCAGAGGGCGCTGCCGCATCGATGGTCGCCATCTGCGGTGGTGCTGCACGCCGCGACGGACCGCACGTGGGACCTCGGACATCACAACATCCTGTTCGGGGCGGCGTGGCGGGGCACGTTCGACGAGATCGTCCACAAGGGACGGTTGATGTCCGATCCGTCGCTGCTCGTCACGCACGCGCAGGACGGGCTGCACTACGTGCTGGCGCCGTGCCCGAACCTCACGACCGGGCAGATCGACTGGGCGCGCGTCGGTCCCCGCTACCGCGACGAACTGGTGCGGACGCTGGAAGCGCGCGGGCTGGACGGCTTCGGCGCGGCGGTGCGGGACGAGGTGCTCGTGACGCCGGTGGACTGGGGCAACGCGGCGGGGACGCCGTTCGGGCTCGCGCACACCTTCGCGCAGACGGGACCGTTCCGGCCGCGCAACGTCGTGCGGGGCGCCGAGAACGTGGCGCTGGCGGGTGCGGGGACGACGCCGGGTGTCGGGGTGCCGCCGGTGCTGATCTCCGGACGGCTCGCGGCCCGGCGGATAAATGCGGTGCGGCCGCGTTGACGCTCATGCAGGCTGCGCCGCATGACACGCACCGCACCACCACTCGCCGCCGATGAGCGCGCGACGTACACGGCCCTGCTGGACTACCTGCGCGCCACGATCGAGCTGAAGGTCGAGGGCCTGGCCGACGGCGACGCGGCACGGGCGGTGCTGCCGTCGAAGCTCACGACGGCGGCCGGTGTGGTGAAGCACGTGCGGTGGGTCGAGCACCACTGGTTCGAGGTGGTGCTCGCGGGACGTGCGTCGCGGGCCCCGTACACGATGGAGGACCCCGACGCGGACTGGCGCGTGGAGGAGGGCGAGACCCTCGCCGGGTTCCTCGCGGACTACCGCGCGCAGTGCGCGGAGAGCCGGGAGGTCCTCGCCGGCCTGGAACTCGACGCCGAGGTGCCGTTCCGGGGCGACCGGACGGTCTCGGCCCGATGGGTGCTCGCGCACGTCATCGAGGAGACCGCCCGGCACGCCGGTCAGCTGGACGTCGTCAGGGAACTGCTGGACGGCACCGTCGGCGACTAGGCGACGCTGAGGGTCCAGCTCTCGTAGGTGTTGTAGGTGCCGCCGCGGGTGATGATCCACAGCTCCCGCCCGACCGGGGTGAGGTAGCGCTGGTCGGAGGACAGCCGGATGCGGAAGTCGCCGGTCCTGACCGGTTCGAACGTCCACAGCTGCTTGGCGTCGGCCGGGTCGCAGTCGAACTCGTAGGCGTTGGTGCCCCCGTGCTTCGCGGAGAGGCACTTGCCCGACGCGATGTTGCGCAGCATGGTGCTGCCGCCGGTCTCGATCCGCTGGAACTTCTGCTCGGGCACGTCCGCGCACGGCTGGTGGTAGACCGACGTGCTGTATCCCGTCGGCGTTACACAGCCGTAGCTGTCGTGAACACTCGCGATGCGGACGATCTGGCCAGTGGTGTCGACGGGCACCGTGGTGCCGGTCTGCCGCACCCGCCAGCGCTGGTGGTCGGTGTCGGCGAACTCCCAGGTCCACACACCTTCCGTGGTGTCGGCGTAGACCTGGCCGAACTTGATCCGCACCGTGTCCGCCACGTCCGGCACCAGTTCCGCGAACTGGGTCGTCTCCGCCTCGTCGTCGCAGACGTCGCTCCACAGTCCGAACGTCACGTCCAGGCAGGAGCGCGTGCCGAGGTTGCGCAGCAGAAATCTTTCGTCGCCCAGCTGGATCTGCTCGAAGCGCTGCCTCGGCGTGTCGTCGCAGGCGGCGAGTTCGTGCAGGCCGCCACCGGAGTCCGGCTGCAGGCACTGCCCGTGCGCGACACTGCTGATCTCGATGATCGGATTGCCTTCCGGCGCCGCACTCGCGGGTGCGACCGTCACTGCCCCCAGAGCGATCGCGGCCAGCGCGACGCTCAGCATCTTCATCCCCATCTACCGACAGTAGCGACGGGGACGCCTGGAAAGGTGTGGAAGTGACGTAGGGATGGGCGAGACGATCTCTCATTCGACGTCCGACTAGGCTTGCGGTGCGTCGTCCTCAGGATCGTGCGCAACTACTTGACGGCACGACCGGGGAGTAGTAGCGCACAGTGTTGGGACCCTACGGCGTGGCTGCTGGACCGACGCACCGTCGGTGCTTACCGTCCAGCAGGAACATATGGGGTTGACATAACTCTGAGCCTCGATGAGAGGTTGAGAGTTTCAATCCGGGTGCATCTCACCCAGCACAGCGCGGACCACGATCAGGAAGGCGGATCCGATGACGCCCCCGCACAACTATCTCGCGGTGATCAAGGTCGTCGGCATCGGTGGAGGCGGCGTCAACGCCGTCAACCGCATGATCGAGGTCGGGCTGAAGGGCGTCGAGTTCATCGCGGTGAACACCGACGCCCAGGCCTTGCTGATGTCTGATGCCGACGTCAAGCTCGACATCGGCCGCGAATTGACGCGTGGCCTCGGCGCGGGTGCGAACCCCGAGGTCGGGCACAAGGCCGCCGAAGACCACCGCGAGGAGATCGAGGAGGTCCTCAAGGGGGCCGACATGGTCTTCGTGACCGCCGGTGAGGGCGGCGGCACGGGCACCGGCGGCGCGCCCGTCGTGGCCTCGATCGCCCGCAAGCTCGGCGCACTGACCATCGGCGTGGTGACGCGCCCGTTCTCGTTCGAGGGCAAGCGCCGCGCCAAGCAGGCCGAAGACGGCATCCAGGCCCTGCGCAACGAGTGCGACACGCTCATCGTCATCCCCAACGACCGGCTGCTGCAGCTCGGCGACATCGGCGTCAGCCTGATGGACGCCTTCCGGTCCGCGGACGAGGTGCTCCTCTCCGGTGTCCAGGGCATCACCGACCTGATCACGACCCCCGGTCTGATCAACCTGGACTTCGCCGACGTCAAGTCGGTCATGTCCGGCGCGGGCTCGGCGTTGATGGGCATCGGCTCGGCCAGAGGAGAGGGCCGAGCGGTGCAGGCCGCCCAGAAGGCCATCAACTCGCCGCTGCTGGAAGCCTCGATGGAGGGCGCGCACGGCGTGCTGCTGTCGATCGCCGGTGGCTCCGACCTGGGCCTTTTCGAGATCAACGAGTCCGCGTCGCTGGTCCAGGAGGCCGCGCACCCGGACGCGAACATCATCTTCGGTACGGTCATCGACGACTCCCTGGGCGACGAGGTCCGGGTCACGGTGATCGCGGCCGGCTTCGACAGCGGCGGCCCCACGCACAAGAAGCTGGAGCCGACGGCGCTGTCCTCGCAGCCTCGGACCGCTACCGGGCCCATCGCCTCTGCTACCGCGGTGCCCACGCACGTGCAGCAGCCGGTGGCGCAGACTCCGCCGCCCGTGCAGGCGCCTCCGGTTCAGCAGCCGGTGCAGCACGTGCAGCAGGCGCAGCCCGAGGTTCGGCAGGCTCCGCCTGTGCAGCAGCCTCCGACCACCGTGCCGCCGCAGCCCTCGCCGGCTCAGGGGAACGGGTACGTGCCTTCTGTGCCTCGGTCGTTGTCTCCGAACGGGTCGCTGCCTTCTCGGCCTGTGCCGGTTACCGAGGACCCGGATGACGAGGTGGACGTGCCGCCGTTCATGCGGCGGTGATGTGCCGGCGCGGCTGCTGGGTGCGGCTGTGTCGGGTTGGGCCGGGGCGGATGCGGCCTTGTGACTTGTGGTGATGATCTTGTCGGACCCCCTGAGTAGCGTTTGGGCTCAGGGGGTCTTCCTGTTGGGGGGACGCCTGCGTCAGCTTGGTCTCCGTGTGGGTGGGGGCCTGGCGGGCGGCTTTGCGGTAGTCGGCTTGCCTGGGGCTTGCGTTGGGCTGGCGGGTCGCGACCAGGTGGGTGGTGGCCTTGCGGGCGGCGGGCTTGCGTTGGGGTGGCGGGCGGCGGGCTTGTATTGGGTTGGCGGGGTGCGACCGGGCGGGTGGTGACCTTGCGGGCGGCCAGCTTGCGTTGGCAGGCGGGTCGCGACCTTGCGGGTGGTCACCTTGCGGGCGGCGACCTTGCGTTGAGTGCTTCCCCTGGGGGCTCTGCCCCCAGACCCCCGGCAATCTGATCGGGGGGTGGCGCCGCGGGCGGGTTGATGGCACGCCTGTTGCTTTGGGCGGCCGCCGGTTGCTTAGAGAGTTGCGTTGGCGGTGGGGTCCCGTCCCAAGCCGCACCAGGAGCGGGCCACATCTGGAAGGGGAGGTCAAGTCGACGAAAAGCGTGTCGACTTGACCTCCCCTTCCAGATGCAGCAAGTGCTGTGGTGCGACTCGTGACGGGACCCCACCGCCGGGCCCGCTCGGTAAAGACGGCTCGCCTTCGGCATCGCGTTGAGGACGGCTCGCCTTCGGCCTCGTGGGTGGGTGCTGCCGGGGCGGCCTGGGGGCCGCTTGCCGGAGCGTGTCGGTGGTGCGAACTAGGGTGTGGGGGTGCGCATTCGTCGTGTTGTCACCACCCGCGCCGGTGGCGTGTCCAAGGGGTCCTACGAGTCGTTCAACCTCGGCGATCACGTCGGGGACGACGGGGAGGCGGTCGAGGCCAATCGTGCTCGGCTCGCGGAGGGCATTGGGCTTGCGCCCGACCGGTTGGTCTGGATGGAGCAGGTGCATGGGCGCACTGTTGCCACCGTGGACGGGCCGCAGGCCGAGCCGCTTGAGGCCACCGATGCCGTTGTGACGAAAAGGGCTGGTCTCGGGCTTGTCGTGTTGACGGCTGACTGCGTGCCGGTGTTGCTCGGCGATCAGGAGGCCGGGGTCGTCGGGGCGGTGCACGCCGGGCGGGTCGGGGCTCGGGTCGGGGTTGTTGTGGAGGCTCTCAAGGCGATGATGGCGCTGGGGGCCGAGCTTGAGCGCATCGAGGTTCTGCTGGGGCCCTCGGTGTGCGGTGAGTGTTACGAGGTGCCCGCGGACATGCAGCGGGACGTCGAGAAGCACTTGCCTGGTAGTGCGTCCAAGTCGCGGAAGGGTACGCCCGCGCTGGATCTTCGGGCCGGGTTGTGGAACCAGCTCGGGAGTGCCGGGGTCGGGAAGATCGGGGTCGACCCGCGGTGCACGTTCGAGGAGAAGGACCTGTTCAGTCATCGGCGGCAGGCGCCTACCGGGAGGCTTGCGTCGGTCATCTGGATCGAGCCGTGAACCGGGCCGAGGAGCTGAAGGAGAACCTCGCCGAGGTCGAGGAACGCATCGCCAAGGCCTGTGAGGCGGCGGGGCGAGACCGGGACGAGGTGATGTTGCTCGCGGTGACGAAAACCTGGCCCGCGAGCGATGTGGAGATCCTTTACGGGCTCGGGTTGCGGCACTTCGCGGAAAATCGCGATCAGGAGGCCGCCGTGAAGGTCGGCCAATTGAGACATCTCGAAGAAGCCCGTTGGCACATGGTCGGGCGATTGCAGCGCAACAAAGCGAAGTCCGTCGTCGAGTGGGCCGATCAGGTCGACTCGGTGGACAGCGTCCGGCTGGCGGAGGCGTTGGCCAAGGCGGCGCACGCGAAAGGCAAGACGCTCGACGTGTTGCTGCAGGTCAGCATCGACGGGGACACGTCGCGCGGTGGGGTTGCTGTTGCGGATGTGGCGGAACTGGCTGGCGTGATCACTCGTTCGGGTGATCTTATTCTCCGAGGTGCGATGACTGTCGCGCCCCGGACGATGAACCCATCGCAGGCGTTTCAGGCGTTGGTTTCGGTGGTATCAGGCCTACGTGATCATCATCCCACTGCCATCGGAGTGTCAGCGGGAATGAGCGGTGACCTGGAAGATGCCATCTCGCACGGATCGACCTGTGTGCGTGTCGGAACGGCGTTGCTCGGCGGCCGGCGACTAACCTCGCCGTAGGTTGTCGGGAACCTCGGGACCGTCCGCACCGTCCCTAAGAGTGGGGAACCGCCGAGGAGGGGCTGGAATGAGCGCTTTGCACAAGCTGAAGGCCTACTTCGGGATGGTCCCCGCCGAGTACGCAGACGACCCCGGCTACGACGACGACCGCGGCCGCTACGGCGACTACCGGTCCGAGTACGCGGCCGAGGCCGACGACTACGACCCATACCCGCGGCGCAACCGCGTGTTCACGCCGGGCCGGTCGGAGCTCCAGGGCTCCGGATACCGGGCCGACATCGACGAGTCGGACGACTACGAGCCGGAGTCGCGGCGCGGGGGCAGCCCCTCGAGCACGCGACGCTGGAGTGCCGATGCACCCGTGCACGGCGCACTCGCTGTCGAGCCGCAGCGCGAGCCCGTGAGCAGGCTGCGTCCCGTTGCCGAGCCGGCAACAAGCAACCCGTTGGCGCGCATCACCACGCTTCACCCCCGTACCTACAGCGAGGCGCGCACTATCGGGGAGCACTACCGCGACGGCACACCGGTGATCTTGAACCTGACCGACATGGACGACGCGGACGCGAAGCGTCTCGTCGACTTCTCGGCCGGACTCGCGTTCGCTCTGCGCGGGTCCATGGACAAGATCACCAGCAGGGTGTTCCTTCTCTCACCGCCGAACGTTGACGTCACGGCGGAGGACCGCAGGAAGCTGGCGGAGGGTGGGTTCGGGAACCACGGTTAGAGTTGACCCGTGGACCCGATCCGTCTCGTCATCTTCTACGTCCTGTTCGCGTTCTCCCTGTTCCTGACCGCGCGTGTCGTGGTCGAGATGGTGAGGACGTTCGCGAGGGAATGGCGCCCAGCGGGCGGCGTAGCCGTGACGCTTGAGACCGTGTACACGGTCACCGACCCACCGGTCCGTTGGCTCCGTCGGGTGATCCCGACTGTGCGGATCGGGGGCGTCGGGCTGGACCTATCGATTATTGTGCTGTGGCTAGTCGTTATCATTCTGATGCGATTCGCAGATCCCAGGTGACGGGGAACCGTGGGATGACCGCAGCCCAGGAGTGCGAGAGGTGATCCGATGCCGTTGACCCCCGCTGACGTGCACAATGTTGCATTCAGCAAGCCGCCGATTGGCAAGCGGGGCTACAACGAGGACGAGGTGGACGCGTTCCTCGACCTGGTTGAGGGCGAGCTCGCCCGCTTGATCGAGGAGAACAACGACCTCCGTCAGCAGGTCGAGCAGCTCGACCAGCAGCTTGAGACGTCGCGCGCCGACCTCGACGACGCGCGTGCCAAGGCTTCTTCCAGCCCCATGACGACCCGTATGCCGGTCGAGGAGCCGCGCCGCCTGGCGCCGGTCCCGCCGCCTTCGGTCATGGAGCAGACGTCCCCCGGTGGTGGCGGAGACCACCACGTGCAGGCCGCGAAGGTCCTGGGTCTCGCCCAGGAGATGGCGGACCGGCTGACGGGCGAGGCGAAGGCCGAAGCGGACGGCATGCTGTCCGAGGCCCGCACGAAGTCCGAGCAGCTGCTGTCCGAGGCCCGCGCCAAGGCCGACACGATGGTCAACGAGGCACGCACGCGTGCCGAGACCATGCTCAACGACGCGCGGACGCGTTCGGAGACTCTGGAGCGGCAGGCCCGTGAGAAGGCCACCGCGCTGGACCGTGACGCGCAGCGCAAGCACGCCGAGGTGATGGGCAACATCACCCAGGAGAAGAACACGCTCGAGAAGCAGATCGACAAGCTGCAGACGTTCGAGCGCGAGTACCGCACGCGACTGAAGACGATGCTCGAGTCGTCCCTGCGCGACCTCCAGGACCGCGGCCCGGCCGCTCCGTCCGAGGGTCGTTCCCAGGGCTACTCGTTCGGCGCACGCGCTGAAGCGGGCTGAACTACTGTTCGCTAGGTGCTCTTCGTAGTTCTACTTCTGGTGCTGGCAGCCCTCGGGTTGCTCGTTCCTGCGCTGGCCACGTCCAACACGATCTGGGCGTGGTCGTCCGTGGGCGCGAGCGTGCTCGCCGCCCTGGTCCTTGCTTGGGACTGGTGGCGACGGCGACCGGGGGACCCCGCTGCCGACGCGCAGAGTGTAGATCAACAAGCTGTAGCTGATGATCAACGGGTAGTGGTGCCGGCGGAAGCCGACACGCCGCCCGCTGACGAGGAACCACTGGAAGAGGACACCGACGCGGCGGACCTGCTCGTCGTGGCCGATCTGGTGGACGAGGTCCGGGTGCTGGACGAGCGGCCCCGGTATCACCTGAGCTCGTGCTCCTGGCTTGCCGGGAGGCCCACTCTGGGCCTCCCGGTGCAGGAGGCACGGCAGTTGCAGTTCACGCCTTGCGCCCACTGCACCCCTGACGCGGTGCTGGTGCGCAGGAGCCGTACCGCCTGATTTCGTTCGTTTCGCGGACGAACCGTGCGGTCTGGCGGCACGAACGAGCCATGAGGCTGAGAGCCCTTGGCCGTCGTTTCCGCATTCGTCTTCACCGGGCAGCCCCCGTGGGGTTCTGCTCACGCCCGGCACCGGCGAGTCGTGTTCCGCAGACGGAACACGACCGCCCCTCCCGGCGTCAGCGCCGGTAGCTGACCTTCGCGCGGAACGTGCTGTCCGGCTTGTCCCGGTAGTGGTGCTCGATCGCGCCGTCGAACTCCGAGATCAGGCCCTCGTCGTTGTACGCGATGTGCTCGACGTCGAAGTCACCGGCGTTGTCGTACCAGCCGAAGCCGTGGTTCACGACCAGGACCTTCTGATCCTCGAAGTGGCCCTCGGTGATGCGCTGCCCGTCGTGGCGGTACAACCTGATCTCGAGGAACTCCTGCTCGTCCGGGGACTCGCCCTTGATCCGGATCAGGTTGTCCTCCTCCGGGGCCTCGCGCACGGAGAACAGCCCCGGTGGCGTCCAGGTGCCGGAGCGGCCCTCGGTGGGCCACGCGCCCGCGTCGGAGTCCCAGACGAGGGAGCCGGTCGCGGCCGAAGCCGGTGCGGCGGTTGCGAGCAGTAATGCTGTGGTGGTCAGAACAGCGCGAATCATGGTTCCCCCCAGGATGTCAGCGGTTGAAGTCGACCCGTGCCCGGAACGCGTTGAAGGGCTGGTCTCCGCAGGTGTGCGTGATCGACGCCGCGAACACGTCGGTCCACCCGTCGGCGTTGTACTCGACGCGGTCGACGGTGAAGTCGGCCGTGTCGTCGGTGCAGACGAAGCCGTCGCCGAAGACCCTGACCTGCTCGTCGTGGTACGAGCCGGCGGTGATCAGCTGTCCGTCGTGCCGTTTCAGCTCGACGAGGACGTAGTCCTCCAGGCCGTTGTGCTCGGCGTGGATCCTGATCGTGTTGTCGGACCGGCGCAGCCCGACCCGGATCTCCTCGGCGGGAGCCGACCAGTTCGCGGACCGGCCGCGGATCGGCCAAGCGTTGGCTTCGGCCTCGAAGGAGAACTCCTGCACCGGAGCGACGACGGTGGTGCTCAGCAAAGCGGCGAGTGCCAGAACTTTCACGTGATCCCCCAATCACCTCGTCGAGAAGTCTGGGGGAGGCGCCGCTCAGCGCACCATGAGTGCTTCTACTCAGAGCACGACCGGGCGCGCGCCGTGGGCCGTGACGAGGCCCGGCAGGCGTTCGCGGCTCGTCACGACGACACGGCACCGCGGGGTGCCCGGTAGCAGCGGCACGACCTGGGCGGTGTCGGCGGCGTTGTCGAGCACGATCAGCATTCTCCGGTCGGCCAGCAACGTGCGGTAGAGCGCTGTCTGCGCGTGAGGTTCCGGTGGGATGCCGTCGGGACTGGTGCCCAGCGCGGTGATGAACTCGCGGACGACGTCGGCCGGATCGGAACCGTTGAGGTCCACGAACAACTGGCCGTCCGGGTAGTCGGCGGCGTGTTCGTGCGCCCAGTGCAACGCGAGCCGCGTCTTTCCCGTGCCGGCCGGACCGGTGATCGTGACGATCGGCCCGGCCAGGTCGAGGGCCGCGAGCTCGGCCGTCATGCCGGCGAAATCCGTTGGGGCGGCGGGAAGCTGGCGTGGACTCCATTGTGGACGTTGGATCAACGACGCGTGCAGGTCGCGCAACGCGGGACCGGGGTCGAGGCCCAGTTCGTCCGCGAGCCGGTCGCGGAGCTGCGAGTAGTGGGCGAGCGCCTCGGGGCGTTGGCCGGCGCCGATCAACGCGCGCATCAGCTGGCTCGCGAGCCGTTCGTCGAGCGGGCGTTCGGACGTGCGGGCGGTCAACTCGGCGACCAGCGAGAGGTGCTCGCCCGCGGCCAGGCGCGCGTCGGTGCGGTCGAGTTCGGCGGCGGTGATCTCGCCTGCCAATGTCTCGCGCAGACCGGCGAACCACGTGCCGTGCAGGCCTGCGAACGGTTCGCCGCGCACGAGCGCCATGGCCTCGTCGGGACGGCCGAGCACGACGAGAGAGCGGAACCGGTGCAGGTCGATGGACGCGGGGTCGGTCTCCAGCACGTACCCGCCGGAGCGGCGGACGATCGGGGTGCCGTCGAGCGCGGTCCGCAGCCGGGACATGTAGCTGTAGAGCGCGGCCTTGGCCTGTCGCGGCGGCGCGTCGTCCCACACCCGTGCCAGCAGCTTGTCGACGCCGACGACCTGGTTGACGTCGACCAGCAGCACCGCCAGCACGCTCAGCTGGCGGGCGTGGCCGACGTCGACGAGGTCGGGGCCGAGCCGGATCTCAGGTGCGCCGAGGACGCGGAACTCGTGCCTCACCGGTCCAGGAACAGCAACATGATCAGCAACGCCAGCAGCGCCAGGTCCACGACCACACCGGACGGCTTCGAGTCGTACCTCAGCCGGGTGATCGTGGCGCCGACCATCAGCAGCCCGAGCCCGACGGTGGCGGCGTGCGCCACCCACTCCCACGTGACCAGGCCGACGACCAGGCCCGCCGCACCGGCCCACTCCAGCACGCCGATGGTGCGCCACAGCGCCGGGTTCATCCGGAAGTGGTCGCGGGCCTCGAGTGACGCCTTCGCCCCGAACAGCTTGCCCGCGCCTGTCGCCACGAACAGCAGGGCCAGCACGATCGACAACGCGATGGTCAACGTCATCGCGCGAGCATACGGTTTGCGCCTGCGGTTACTCTGTAACTCACAGGCACCGATCCGGCCATCACCGGGGAGCCTCCGGAAGAACGGGTGCGCGAGCACCTCAGTAGAACCGGACGGGACCGGCCCGTCACAGCCGAAGAACGAGAGGCTCACCCCCAAGGTGAGCAAGCGGGGTGGTACCGCGGCAGGCCGAGCCACATCGGCGTGTCGTCCTCGCGTGTCGCATCTGACCGCGAGGAGCAGTGAAGATGGCCTACCCCAGGGCCGGAGCGAACGAGGTCCCGGCGCAGCCGTCCTTTCCGAACCTCGAGCAGGACGTGCTCGGGTACTGGAAGGACGACGAGACCTTCCAGGCGAGCATCGACCGCAACCCGGTGGGCGAGAGCGGCGAGAACGAGTTCGTCTTCTACGACGGCCCGCCGTTCGCCAACGGCCTGCCGCACTACGGGCACCTGCTGACCGGCTACGTCAAGGACGTCGTGCCGCGCTACCAGACGATGCGCGGCAAGCACGTCGAGCGCCGGTTCGGCTGGGACACGCACGGCATGCCGGCCGAGTACGAGGCCGAGAAGCAGCTGGGCATCACGCAGAAGCACGAGATCGACGAGCTCGGCATCGAGAAGTTCAACGAGGCGTGCCGCACGTCCGTGCTGCAGTACACGGACCAGTGGCGCGAGTACGTGACGCGGCAGGCTCGCTGGGTCGACTTCGACAACGACTACAAGACGCTCGACCTCGACTACATGGAAAGCGTCATGTGGGCGTTCAAGGCCTTGTGGGACAAGGGCTTGATCTACGAGGGCTTCCGGGTGCTCTGGTACTGCTGGCGTTGCCAGACGCCGTTGTCCAACACCGAGACCAAGATGGACGACGCCTACCGGGACCGGCAGGACCCCGCCGTCACGGTCGCGCTGCGCCTCGAGTCCGGCGAGAAGGCCCTGGTCTGGACGACCACGCCGTGGACGCTGCCGAGCAACCTGGCCGCCGCCGTGCACCCGGACGTCGACTACGTGACCGTGGTCGGTTCCGACGGCGACAAGTACCTGCTGGCCGAGGCCCGTGTCGCGGCCTACGCGCGTGAGCTCGGCGAGGAGCCCGAGGTCGTCGCCCGCTACAAGGGGTCGGACCTGGTCGGCAAGAAGTACCTGCCGCCGTTCGACTTCTTCGTGGGCCGCGAGAACGCGCACCAGGTCCTGACGGCCGACTACGTGACCACCGACGACGGCACGGGCATCGTCCACATCGCACCGGCGTTCGGTGAGGACGACAAGGTCGTGACGGACGCGGCGGGCATCGAGGTCGTCGTGCCGGTCGGGCCGGACGGCAAGTTCACCGCGGAGGTGGCGCCGTACCAGGGCGTGCACGTCTTCGAGGCGAACAAGCTGATCATCCGCGACCTCAAGGACGCGGGCCTGCTGCTGCGCCACGAGACCTACGACCACCCGTACCCGCACTGCTGGCGGTGTGCGAACCCGCTGATCCAGCGCGCGCTGTCGGCGTGGTTCGTCGCGGTCACGCAGTTCAAGGACCGGATGGTCGAGCTCAACCAGCAGATCAACTGGGTGCCGGGCCACATCAAGGACGGCCAGTTCGGCAAGTGGCTCGAGAACGCGCGCGACTGGAACATCTCGCGCAACCGGTACTGGGGCTCGCCGCTGCCCGTGTGGACCTCGGACAACCCCGAGTTCCCGCGCACGGACGTGTACGGGTCGCTGGACGAGCTGGAGCGCGACTTCGGCGTGCGTCCGGACAACCTGCACCGGCCGTTCATCGACGAGCTCACGCGGCCGAACCCGGACGACCCGAGCGGTCAGTCCGTCATGCGGCGCATCCCGGACGTGCTCGACTGCTGGTTCGAGTCGGGCTCGATGTCGTTCGCGCAGGTGCACTACCCGTTCGAGAACGCGGCGTGGTTCGAGAACCACTACCCCGGCGACTTCATCGTCGAGTACAACGGGCAGACGCGCGGCTGGTTCTACACGCTGCACGTGCTCGCGACGGCGTTGTTCGACCGGCCCGCGTTCCGCGACTGCGTGGCGCACGGCATCGTGCTCGGTGACGACGGCCAGAAGATGTCCAAGTCGCTGAAGAACTACCCGAGCGTCAACGAGGTCTTCGACCGCGACGGCTCCGACGCCATGCGCTGGTTCCTCATGGCGTCGCCGATCCTGCGCGGTGGCGACCTCGTGGTGACCGAGCGCGGCATCAGGGACGCGGTGCGCCAGGCGGTGCTGCCGTTGTGGAACTCCTGGTACTTCCTCGCGTTGTACTCCAACGCTTCCGGGAAGGAGGGCACGTGGCGCGTCGACTCGAAGAACGTGCTCGACCGGTACGCGTTGGCGAAGACGCACGACCTGGTGCGCGACGTCCAGGCGGCGATGGACGTCTACGACATCTCCGGTGCGTGCCAGCTGGTGCGCGAGTACCTGGAGGTGCTGACGAACTGGTACGTGCGGCGGTCGCGGCAGCGGTTCTGGGACGGTGACCAGGACGCGATCGACACCCTGCACACCGTGCTGGAGATCGTGACGCGCGTGACGGCGCCGTTGCTGCCTTACACGACCGAGGTCGTGTGGCGCGGGCTGACCGGTGGCCGTTCGGTACACCTGACGGACTTCCCGTCGGTCGAGGACGTGCCGGCGGACGACGCGCTGGTGGCGGCGATGGACGAGGTGCGGGACGTCTGCTCGACGGCGTTGTCGCTGCGCAAGGCGAACAAGCTGCGCGTGCGGCTTCCGCTGGCGCGCCTGACGGTCGCGTCGCCGGTGGCGGGCTCGCTGGAGGACTTCGCCGAGATCGTGCGCGACGAGGTCAACGTCAAGGAGGTGTCGCTGTCCACGGACGTCGACGCCTACGGGCAGTTCCAGCTGGTCGTCAACGCGCGGGCCGCCGGTCCGCGGCTCGGGCCGAACGTGCAGAAGGTCATCAAGGCCGTCAAGGCCGGCGACTGGTCCGAAGCGGACGGAAAGATCGTCGCCGCCGGTGTCGAGCTGTTCGAGGGCGAGTACGAACAGCGCCTGGTGGCAACGGATCCCGCCGCCACGGCCGCTCTGCCGGGCGGTGCCGGTGTCGTCGTGCTCGACACGGTGCTGTCGCCGGAACTGGAGGCCGAGGGCGTCGCGCGTGACCTGGTTCGCGTCGTGCAGCAGGCGCGCAAGGACGCTCAGCTCGACGTGTCCGACCGGATCACGCTGACGCTGGAGCTTCCGGACGCGGTGCGTTCCGCCGTGGAGCCGCACCTGGAGTTCGTGCGGTCGGAGACGCTGACGACCTCGGTGGTGTTCGGCGAGGGCTCTTCTGAGGGCACGGTCGGCGACGGCGCCAAGGTGAAGGTCGCGGTCGCGAAGGCGTAGGTACGGGCCACATGGCGGCGTGTGGTGGGTTCGCCCACCGCACGCCGCCTTTTTGGATGCAACATCTCGTGTCGAGGAGGACACCTCCAGCTGAACGGTCGATCTCTTCGGGAGGGGTGGCACGTGGTTGCTGGGGGATGGCGCCTGACGGCAGGCGCCGCGGTGTTGGTGACGAGTGCGTTGGTCGCACCCGCCACCGCGCGGGCGGACACGGGGTGCGATTGGTGGATGAAGCGTTTGCCGATTCCGGCCGGTCAGCACTCGGTGGGCCCGCTCGCCGGTGAGGGCGACTGGCTGGCTTCCGGCGGGGGCACGTCGGTCGTGATCTGGCACCGGGAGGTCGCCAGGACGGTCGAGTTCCCCGTGTCCAGGTCCACCCCGGACATCAACCGGCACGGTGTGCTGATCAGCGCTGGTGAGGACGGTGTGTGGCGTGGTGAGGAGAAGCTCGGCGAGTTGCCCGGTGAGCCGTCGACGGTGCGCTCGATCAACGCGGACGGCGACGTCGCCGGCGCTTCCGGCGGGGCGTTGGTGGTCTGGCCGGCCGGGTCTGCCTCTCCGATGCCGCTCGAAGGCACCGACGACGGGCGGTTCTGGCAGGTCTCGGGGATGGACGACGCCGGGAACGTCGTCGCCGCCACGAGTGCGGACGGGGTCCGGCAGGGCTACGTCTGGGGCTCGGAGGGCGAGCGCGTTGAACTCCAGCCGTTGGCGGGGCACCACGAGGTCTCTCCGACGTTGATCCGGGACGGCCGCGTCTACGGGTGGTCGGCGGAGAGGGGCGGGGAGTGGGCGACCACGTCGGTCGAGTGGAACCTGCGGGGCGAGGTCGTCCGCACCATGGAACTCGGCCCCGTGTTCGACGTCAACGACGCCGGTGACGAGTTGCTGTCCTGGAGCGGGGCCGTGCGACGCGCCGACGGCCGTGTCGACCGCTGGTCCTACCCCTTCACCATGGCCTTCCCGAGCGTGCTCGCCGAGAACGGCGACCTGTACGGCGGGCAGTACTACGAGGGGCCCGCCAAGCTGTTCTGCCGCTGACGCCTCATCACCGCGCCGATCACCCGCCGCACCAGCCGGACCCAGGGCGACCACCTGGCCGGTGCGGCGGGCTCGCGTCCCGCCGCGCGCTCGAAGTTGTCGAACAGGTCCTCCAGGCACGCGTCGTGCAGCCAGCGGACCACCAGCGCCCAGCGCAGTCGTGCGGCCAGGTCGAAGTCGCCGATCAGCTCGTGCCGGATGACGGTGCCCGACGCCGAGAGCGTGTGCGTGCCCGAGACCTCGGTGAACTCGAAGGTGATCGACTCACCTGGCTTGAACTCCGTGCAGCGGTAGCGGATCGGGCCGTGGCCGCCGTCCGCCCCGACACCCAGCGGGCGGTCGAACTCCTGCTTGCCCCACGCGGGCGGCCAGAGCTCCTGGACGCGGTCGACGAACGGGCCCGCGGGCACGCCGAGGTCGCGGGTGTGGACGTTCCTGATCATGAGGATCCCTTTCCATACGCTGCCGTATGTTCCTGAAACGTACGGTAGCGTATGGAAGCGTGGTGCGGCGGAATCGCGATGACTGGACTGAGATAGCGCTGAGAGCGTTGGCCGACGGCGGGCTCCAAGCCGTCGCGATCGAACCGCTGGCCGCGCAGGCGGGGGCCACGAAAGGCAGCGTCTACCACCACTTCCCGAACCGCGAGGCGTTGCTGAAGGCGACGGTCGAGCGGTGGGAGCGGGAGCACACCGAGAAGGTCATCGAGCTGGTCGAGGCGGAGAAGTCACCGCGGGACAAGCTCAGGACGTTGTTCGGCACGGTGCTCGACCGCGGCCGCAAGGGTTCGGTGGAGATGGCGTTGCAGGCGGGCGCCGAGAACGAGGTGATCGCGCCGGTCCTGCGGCGCGTCACGGAGAAACGCCTGAACTACCTGACCGAGCTGTTCGAGCAGCTCGGGTTCGACCACGATCACGCGAAGAAGCGCGCGCTCATCGCGTTCAGCCTCTACCTCGGTCAGGCGCAGATGTGGGCGACCCTGCCCGGCCTCGTCGAACCGGTGCTCGACGAGGCCGTGCAGGTGCTCACCGCGAAATGATCAGGCCGCGGTGTTCCACAACGCGTAGGCGATCACGTCCGCGTTGCGGTCGAGAGCCGTCGCGTTGATGTTCGACGTGGTGTCGCAGGAGCGGTGGTAGCAACGGTCGAAGGCCTGACCGGCCGTGCCACCCCACTTCGCCGCCTGTGCCGAGGTCTTGGTCTGCTCGGCGCCGGTGAAGGTGCCGCCGGTCGGGATGTTCGCCCGCGCGAACGCCGCGTGGTCGGAGCGGCCGCCGACGTTGGTGAGTTCGGTCTGGACGCCGATCGAGGTGAAGCCCGCCTGCAGTCGCTGCTGCAGCGCCACCGAACCGGTGGGCTGGCCGTCGGCGCCGTTGTAGACGAAGTAGCCGGGGTTCGGCGAGCCGGTCATGTCGAAGTTCAGGTACGCCTTGATCCTCGACTTCTCGGTGGTGGACAGGGAGTTCACGTAGGCCGTCGAGCCGCGCAGCCCGAGCTCCTCCGCGCCCCACCAGCCGAACCGCACGTGCTTGGTCGGCTGGAAGTTGGTCGCCTTCATCTGGAGGGCGACCTCCAGGATCGACGCGGAACCCGTGCCGTTGTCGTTGATGCCGGGGCCCGCCGTGACGCTGTCGAGGTGACCGCCCAGCATGACGACGTTGTTCGCGTCGCCGCCGGGGTAGTCCGCGATCAGGTTGTAGCCGGTGGCGCCGCCGTAGGTGAACGACTGCACGCGCGTCGTGAAGCCGGCCGCGTCGAGCTTGCTCTTGACCCAGTTGATCGAGGCCAGGTACCCCGGTCGTCCGTGAGCGCGGTTGCCGCCGTTGGCGCTCGCGATCGACTGGAACTGGTTCAGGTGTGCTTGGACGTTCGCGACGCTGATGTTCGGTGCTGCCAGAGCCGCGGGGGCGGCCGCTTGCGCTGTGGTTGCTCCGGTCACCATCAAGGCGGCCGCCAGCGCGATCAGGATCCTCATGGTTCAACTCCGTGCAGGGTTAGGGATTGAGCCACAGATCAACATGCTCCACCGCGCATGAGCCCGCTAGATGCGATCGTCGGATTCGTCGGAATCGATGGTGATCAACCAGAATGGTCCAGGTGGGTGACGTCACGGTCGTTCTGGGCGTCGGCGCGGCCGTACTGCTGATCTCCGTGATCGCGGTGCGGGTGTCGACTCGGCTCGGGCTGCCCTCACTCCTGCTGTACCTCGGCATCGGCGTGCTGCTGGGCGAGGCCGCGTTCGGCATCAAGTTCGACGACGCCGACCTGACGCAGTCCCTCGGCATCGCGGCACTCGTGCTGATCCTGACCGAGGGCGGCATCACGACCCGCTGGAACGCGGTGAAGTCCTCGCTGTGGCTGGGCGTCGCACTGTCCACAGTGGCCGTTGTGGTGAGCGTGGCGGTGACCGGGACGGCGTTGCACTTCCTGCTGGGCCTCGACTGGCGGATGGCGTTGCTGTGGGGCGCGGTGCTGTCGTCCACCGACGCGGCCGCCGTGTTCAGCGTCCTGCGCTCGTTAGGTGTCGGGCCGCGGCTCACGGGCGCGCTCGAACTGGAATCGGGCCTCAACGACGCGCCGGTCTACATCGCCGTCGTGCTGCTGGCCTCGTCGGACGCGATCTCGTGGACCGCGCCGCTGCTGGTGATCTACGAACTGGGCGTGGGCGCGCTCATCGGCGTCGCTCTCGGCTATCTCGGCGGAGCCGGGCTCAGACGCGCGGCACTGCCCTCCACCGGTCTGTACCCGCTCGCCACGGTGGCGGTGTGCGTGATGGCCTACACGGCCGGCGACCTCGCGCACGCCTCCGGATTCCTCGCCACCTACGTCGCCGCGCTGGTCCTGGGCAACGCCCGCCTGCCGCACCGCGCCGACACCCTCTCGTTCGCCGAAGGTCTCGGCTGGCTCGCCCAGATCGGGCTCTTCGTGCTGCTCGGCCTCTACGCCTCGCCGTCGAGGCTGCTCGACGTGCTGTTCCCCGCCCTGGTCGCGGGCGTGGTGCTGACGTTCGTGGGCCGGCCGCTGTCGGTGTTCCTCGCCTCGCTGCCGTTCAAGGTGCCGTGGCGGGAACAGGTCTTCCTGTCCTGGTCGGGGCTGCGCGGCGCGGTGCCGATCGTGTTCGCGCTGATCCCGCTGATCCAGGGGGTCGAGGGCGCGCGCGAACTGGTCGACGTGGTGTTCGTGCTGGTCATCGTGCTGACGGTGGTGCAGGGCACGACACTGCCGTTCCTCGCCCGGCGCCTCGGGCTGGTGAAGGCGGGGGAGGCGCAGGAGGTCCAGGTCGACTCCTCGCCGCTCGACGAGCTGGGCGCCGAACTGCTGCAGGTGCACATCCAGCGCGGGTCGAAGCTGCACGGCGTCTACATGACCGAACTGCGGCTGCCGATCGGCGCCACGGTGAGCCTCGTGGTGCGCTCGGGAAAGAGTTTCACGCCACAACCGACGACCCGGCTGCAGACGGACGATCAGTTGCTCATCGTCACCACCGAGGAAGCGCGCGATGCCGCTGAGCGGCGCGTACGTGCCGTCGACCGCGCCGGTCGCTACGCACGGTGGAAGGGCGAGTCCGGCGATTAGTCGGTCACCGATGCTTCTCAGCATCTGAATCAGGTGTCGACGGGCGCGGCAGCCTCCGCTAACGTCGTCGGCAGGTCATGAGAGCCAGCGTCAAGCCCAAGCTTGCTGGCCGGCAACCCTCCAACCGCGGTGGGGTGCCCTTGGTGAGGACCTGGTCCGGCGCGTGGGGCGCCGGTCAAGCGCGGGCCTTCGCTGGACGGGGCCCCTGGCCTCGGAGGCAGCTCGATGACGCTCGCGATCACCCCTGGAACCACCACCGCCGTTCCGGCTGTCGTCGGCGCTGACCTGCGGGTTCCGCTCGTCACCGGAGAGCGCGTCACCTACGCCAACCTCGACCACGCCGCCTCGGCGCCCTGTCTGCAGGAGGTGCGCGACGCCGTCGACGAGCTGCTGCCCTGGTACGCCAGCGTGCACCGCGGCGCCGGGTTCGCCTCGCAGGTCTCGACCCGCGTCTACGAGCAGGCCCGCGACCGCATCCGCCGTTTCGTCGGGGCGCACTCCTCCGACACCGTCGTCTTCACCCGCAACACCACCGATTCGCTGAACCTGTTGGCGCGCAGCGTTCCCAAGAACACCGCCGTCGTCCTGTTCGACAGCGAGCACCACGCGGCCCTGCTGCCGTGGAGGGGCCCCAACGTTCAGCGTGTTCCCGCACCGTCTTCGTCTGGCGCCGCAGTGGTCGCGCTGGACCGGGCGTTGGCCGCCGCCCCGGTCGGCCCTCGGCTCGTGATCGTCACCGGGGCGTCCAACGTCACGGGGGAGCTGTGGCCGGTCGCCGCGCTCGCGAAGGTCGCCCGCCGGCACGGCGCGCGGATCGCGCTCGACGCGGCCCAGCTCGCCCCGCACCGTCCGATCAACGCCCGTGAGCTGGGCGTCGACTACATCGCGTTCTCGGGCCACAAGATCTACGCGCCGTTCGGCGCGGGCGTGTTGGTCGGCCGCGCGGACTGGCTGCAGCAGGCCCAGCCGTACCTGGTCGGCGGCGGTGCGACCTCGAAGGTGACCGACCACGGCGACCGTCTCGGGGTGGCCTGGTCCGCCGTGCCCGAGCGGCACGAGGCCGGCAGCCCGAACGTCGTCGGCGTGCACGCGCTGGCCGCGGCCTGCGAGATCCTGTCGCGGCACTGGGAGCAGACCGTCGCGCACGAGCAGGAACTGCTGACGCGCCTGCAGAACGGCCTGCGCACGATCCCCGGCCTCCGCGAGCTCGCGATCCTGACCGACGCCGACAAGGTGGGCGTCGTGAGCTTCACGATCTCCGGCTTCGACGCGGGCTTCCTCGCGGCGGCGCTGTCCGCCGAGTACGGCATCGGCGTGCGTGACGGAGCGTTCTGCGCGCACGTGATCGTGGGTCGGCTGGTCAAGCAGGCCGGAGCGCACGAGGAACGCGCCGTGCGCGCGTCGATCGGCCTCGGTACGACGCCCGAGCACGTGGACCGTTTGGTCGCGGCGCTGCGCACTCTCGTCACCGAGGGTCCGAAGTGGACCTACGCGCAGCGCGACGGCCGCTGGGTTCCGCAGGACGACAACCGAACCCTGCCGCCGTTCCTCGCGTAGTCCCTGTAGTGGACAATGACCTGGTGAGTGACGAGGCCAAGGCCGCGGAGAAAGCTGCCGAGAAGGCTGCCGGGAAGGTCGCTGACAAGCCGGAGGAAGCGCAGGTCAGCGATCCGGAGACGGTCGCGACGCCCGCGATCGTCGTCGAGGAGCCGGCCGCGGGGAAGGCCGAGGAGAAACCGGAGGAGTCCCCCGCGAAGGCGGAGGAGGACGACGACGAGTTCTCGATCTCCGGTTCGATCTCCGGCTCGTTGCCGGAGCCGCGGACGAAGATCCTCGCGCTCCTGGCGGTCGGTGTGCTGGCCCTGGACGTGCTCACCAAGGTCGTGTCCGTGGCGTTCCTCGAGGGCGCCGACCCGATCAAGCTCTTCGGCGGCGTGCTCTACCTGACGTTCGTCCGCAACCCCGGAGCCGCGTTCGGCCTGGCCGAGGGGCAGACGTGGATCCTCGCGCTGATCGCGCTGGGCGTCGCCGGGTTCATCCTCTGGATCTCGCGCAACCTCCGCTCGCAGGGCTGGGCCGTCGGCCTCGGCCTGGTGCTGGGCGGCGCCGTCGGCAACCTCGCCGACCGCCTGTTCCGCGAGCCGGGCCCGATGCGCGGCCACGTCGTGGACTTCCTGTCGCTGTTCGACCCGTACGGCCAGGTGTGGCCGGTGTTCAACGTCGCGGACATGGCGATCGTCGGCGGTGGCGCCACGGTCATCGTGCTGGCGCTGCTGCGGCACGACTACGACGGGACCGTCCACAAGGACGAGCCCGCGCTCGTCGTGGAGCCCACGCCCACGGTGGAGTCCGACGGTGCGGCGGAGCCGAAGTAGCTGCTCCTGGTAGATTTAGCAGGTTCTGCAAGGAGAAGAAGGTCGAGGCACCCCGCGTGAGCGGATACCGAACGCTGCCGATTCCCGACGGTCTGGACGGCATGCGCGTCGACGCCGGCCTCGCGAAGTTGCTCGGCCTGTCCCGCACCGTCGTCGCGGCCATCGTCGACTCCGACGAGGTGCTGGTCGACGGCCGGGTGGTCGGCAAGTCCGACCGGCTCATGGCCGGGTCGACGCTGGAGATCACGCTGCCCGCGCCGCCGCAGCCGGTCACCGTTCAGGCGGTCCCCGTCGAGGGCATGGTCATCATCCACGAGGACGACGACATCATCGTCATCGACAAGCCCGTCGGTGTCGCCGTGCACCCGTCGCCGGGCTGGACCGGGCCGACCGTCGTCGGTGGGTTGCTCGCCTCCGGCCACCGCGTCGCCACGTCCGGCGCCGCCGAGCGCCAGGGCGTCGTGCACCGGCTCGACGTCGGCACGACCGGCGTGATGGTGGTCGCGAAGTCCGAGTCCGCGTACTCCGCTCTGAAGCACGCCTTCAAAGAGCGGACCGTCGACAAGGTCTACCACGCGATCGTGCAGGGCCACCCGGACCCGATCAAGGGCACCATCGACGCGCCGATCGACCGTCACCCCAAGCACGACTACAAGTTCGCCGTGATGCAGGACGGCAAGCCGTCCATCACGCATTACGAGGTGATGGAGGCGTTCCGCGCCGCTTCTCTCGTCGAGGTGCACCTGGAAACCGGGCGCACGCACCAGATTCGTGTGCACTTCTCGGCGCTGCACCACCCGTGCGTCGGCGACTTGACCTACGGCGCCGACCCGACGCTGTCCAAGCGGCTCGGCGTCACGAGGCAGTGGCTGCACGCGCGCCAGCTCGGCTTCCACCACCCGGCAGACGGCCAGTGGGTCTCGTTCACGTCCGAGTACCCGGACGACCTGTCCGCGGCGTTGGAAAAGCTGCGCGAAGAAGGCTAATTGCGTTTGGGTAAATCACCGGTTGATGACATTGCACTTGATGTTAATCGGCGTGCTCAATAGCGTTCTTGGCATGCACCTGACCATCCTCGCGGCCTCGGGCCGTACCGGTTTCGCTCTCACCCGCCAGGCGTTGGAGCGCGGCCACGTCGTCACCGCGATCGCCCGCGACCCGAGCCGGATCACCCTCGACCACCCGAACCTGCGCAAGGTCGCCGGCGACGTGAGCACGCCGTTGAGCATCGACGCCGATTCCGTCGTCCTGTCCGGCCTCGGCACGGACCGGGCGGGCGTCCTGCTCGACGGCGCCAAGGCCGTGGTCGCCGCCGGACCGCGCCGGATCATCTGGCTCGGCGCGTACGGCACTGGCGCGTCCGCCGACGCGGCGGGCGAGGGCGCCGCGGTGCTGTGGAAGGTGATGGGCGACCGGATCCCGGACAAGATCGCGGCCGACAACACCGTGCTCGCCGCCGGTGGCACGGTCTTCCACGCCGGCGTGCTCAGCGACGAGCCCGGGAACCCCGGCCGCACGGTCGGCCTGGACGACGCGCCCCCGTTCGACCTCAGCGCGAAGGTCAGCCGTGAGACCGTCGCCGCCGCGATGCTCGACGAGGCCGAGAACCCGCGCTTTCCCGGCGCGGTCGCGTTGCCGCTACCGGCCTAGTGGTGTGGCCCAGAAAGTTGCCGGGCGAATTCGCGGTCAGACGGGTGCATCGCGCCGTGAGGTGCCCTGCTGAGCGTGAATTACCCAGCCAACTTTCTGGGTCACGCCACTAGAACTTCGGTGAGGGTCGTGCGCACCAGGTCGCGCAGCCATGCGTGGGCGAGGTCGGAGTCGTAGCGCTGGTGCCAGTTGCAGTTGATCGACGCCTCCGGTGACTCGGCCGGCAGCGGACGGGTGACCAGCCCGAACGCCTCGATCAGCGGCCGGCAGAGGATCGCCGTAGTGGTGATCAGCGCGTCGCTCGCCGCCGCGATCTGCAGGGCGGAGTGAACGGTGGCCACGGTCGCGATCACCTTGCGCTGCAAGCCTTCCGCGGCCAGCAGCTCGTCGATCGGAGCGGTCAGCCGGCCGCGCCGGGAGACCACCACGTGCGGATAGGCCGCGTACGCGCGCAGATCCAGTTCGGTGCAGGGATGGCCGGACCGCATGACCACGGCGAGCGGATCGGTGCCGAGCGTCTCCGAGCGGAACTCGGGGAGGCCGGGCGTGCCACCGCCGAGTTCGAGGTCGACCCGGCCGTGCCGCAGGTCGTCGGTGTCGGCGGACTGTTCGGCGAGCACCCGCAACCGCACGCCGGGTGCCTGCTCCGCGATCCGCGCGATCAACGCCGGCACCACCGACGAGGCGAGGGCGTCGTGGCACTGGATGGTGAACGTGCGCTCCAGTTCGGCCAGGTCCAGCTCACGGCTCGGCGCCAGCACGGCGTTGGCCTCGCGCACCAGCCGGCGCACCTCGTCGGCGATTCCCAGCGCGTACGGCGTGGGCGTCATCGTGTGGCCGGTCCGCACGAGGATGTCGTCGCCGGTCACCTTCCTGATCCGCCCGAGCGTGCGGCTGACCGCGGGTGACGACAGGTGCAGCCGTTGCGCCGCCCCCATCACGCTGCCCTCGTCGAGCAGGGCGTCCAGCACGGTCAACAGATTCAGATCCGCCTGCATGACAGTCAATCTTGGAGGAAGCAATGCTCACCGCCACCACCGCCGTCGTCCGCCGTGCCGGAGCGCGCATGCTGAAGCGCTACTCGACGGAGTCCCGCGCCTCCAGCCTCACCGAGATCGTCGAGGCCGTCCGGGCCAACGACGCCGCGGTCGTCGACCTGCTCAGGCCGGAGCTGGCCGAGATCCGCCCGGAGGCGCGCTGGCTCGACGACGAACACGGCTCCGGCCCGCTCGAAGCAGGCGAGTGGTGGCTGGTCGACCCGGTCGGCGGCAACATGAACGCGGTCCACGGCATGACGGACTGGAACATCGGCGTGAGCCTGGTCCGCGACGGCCGACCGGTGCTCGCGGTCGTCTACTTCCCGCTGTTCGACGAGATGTTCACGGCCACCGAGGGCGGCGGCGCGTTCCTGAACGGCGTCCGGCTCAAGGTCTCGGACAAGACCTCACTGGACGGCGCGCTGGCCGGCACCGGTCAGGCCCAGCCCGGCCAGGGCCCGGAGATGGCGGACCGGGTCGGCGCCGCCTACAGCGCGATGGCGAAGGAAGCCCTCTACGTCCGGATCTCCGTACCGGTGACCCACCAGCTCGCCCAGGTCGCGGCGGGACGGATGGATGTGCACTGGCAGTACGAGAACGTGCGCGCACACGCGTCCGGTGTGCTGCTCGTGCAGGAGGCGGGAGGTGTCGTCACGGATCTCGACGGCAAGCCGTGGGAGCTGACGACCCGTGAGTACCTGGCCGCCGCACCGGGAGTGCACGCAGCAGCACTGGAGCTGCTTTAGTCCTCGACGGTCCAGACCAGGGTGTTCAGGTCCACCTCGGGGCGCACGCTCCAGCGGACCTGGATCACCTCGGTCGCATCCGGCAGCACGAACACGCTGTGGCCGCCCGCGGTCTCGCCCGGCGCCACGCCGAGCTTGTGCGCGGGCCGGGAGGACAGCGAGACGGGCGCCTTCGTCACGGTCTCGCCGGTCTTGGTGACCAGGACGAGGTACATGTCGGGCAACGAGGTGTACGGGACCTGGGAGGTGTTCGTCACCTCGGTGTGCACGACGACGGCTCGTTCGCCCTCGGCGAGCTTGTAGCCGGCGGCGGTGAACAGGAAGTCCGCCGGGTCGACGACCTCGATCAACTGGATCGACAGGCGGGCGCCTTCGAGGCTGTCCGCCTCCAGGGCCGTGCCGATCTTGCCGGTCCGCGAGACGACGGGCTTGGGCTGCGGCTGGTCCGCGCGCACCCAGCCGGCTGACTGGGGCGGGCCCCAGGTGGCCTGCGGCTGGGCCGGGAACGGCTGGCTGACCGGACCCTGAGGAGGGTAGGGCTGCTGCTGGACCGGGTGGGGGCCGCTCTGGTTCACCGCGTACGGGCCGGACGGCGGACCGCCCACGTAGCTGCCGTAGGCGGCGGCGTTGGCCAGCGCCCGGCGCACCCCGTTCGGGTCGCACTCCACGCCCACGAGCAGCGGAAGACCGCTGCCGGAGAGGGTGATCAAACGCATGGCGGCCTCGCGCGGGTCCATCCCCAGGCGCTGGGCGATCTCGTGCACGGCGGCGCGACCTGACTCGGCGAGAACGGCGAGCAGGCGGGCGTCTACGGGATCGGGGGGCACCACGAAAAGAACGCTACCTGGCGGTCTGGATCACCGTGCCACCGCCTACCCGATCGAGATCAAGGCAACGTGCGCTGTCGTGCGCCTTCGTTGGCCTTCGAAGGACGTAGAATGCGGTCTTTTTGCCGTCGCGGGACTTCGCCGGCTGATGGGCGGGTCGGCTTCTTGAGCCGAAGCAAGTCGGCTAGTCTCGACGAGCGCCAGGGGCCTTCCCGTTCCCCGTCATTCGCGCTAAAACGCTTGCCATACAAGGGGGTTGCCGGTGGCGGACTCGTTTGTGCACCTGCACGTGCACACCGAGTACTCGATGCTCGACGGCGCGGCCAAGGTGGCCCCGTTGTTCGAGGAAGCCGAGCGGCTCGGAATGACCGCTGTCGGTATGAGCGACCACGGCAACATGTACGGGTCCGACGAGTTCTACCAAACGGCGATGAAGACCGGCATCAAGCCGATCATCGGCATCGAGGCCTACCTCGCGCCGCACAACCGCCTGCACAAGAAGCCGGTCGCCTGGGGCGATCCCGGCCAGCGCAGCGACGACATCTCCGGTGCGGGCGCCTACACGCACATGACGATGTGGGCGCGCAACGCGGACGGCCTGCGCAACCTCTTCCGCCTGCACACCGAGGCGAGCAAGACGGGCTACTACTACAAGCCCCGCATGGACCGCGAGCTCGTCGCGGAGCACGCCGACGGCATCATCGCCACGACCGGCTGCCCGTCCGGCGAGGTGCAGACCCGCCTGCGGCTCGGACAGGTCGACGAGGCGTTCAAGGCCGCCGCCGACTACCAGGAGATCTTCGGCAAGGAGAACTTCTTCCTGGAGCTGATGGACCACGGCCTGGAGATCGAGCGCCGGGTCCGCGACGGCCTGCTGGAGATCAGCAAGAAGCTCGCCATCCCGCCGCTCGCGACGAACGACAGCCACTACGTCACCAAGGACCAGGCGGACACGCACTCCGCGTTGCTCTGCGTGCAGTCCGGCAAGATGCTGACCGACCCGAACCGGTTCAAGTTCGACGGCGACGGCTACTACCTGAAGTCGTCCGAGGAGATGCGGCAGATCTGGAAGGACCTGCCGGAGGCGTGCGACAACACGCTGCTCGTCGCGTCGATGGTCGAGTCCTACGACGACATCTGGAGCGTCAAGGACCGGATCCCGAACTTCGAGGTGCCCGAGGGCGAGGACCAGGCCTCCTGGTTCCGCAAGGAGATCCGGCGCGGCCTCGAGTGGCGGTTCGCCGGCAAGGAAGTTCCCGACGAGTACATCAAGCGCTGCGACTTCGAGGCCCAGGTCATCATCGACAAGGGCTTCCCCGCGTACTTCCTGATCGTCGCCGACCTGATCAGCTACGCCCGCAGCGTGGGCATCCGCGTCGGTCCCGGCCGTGGTTCCGCCGCGGGTGCCGCCGTGTCGTGGGCGATGGGCATCACGAACATCGACCCGATCCCGCACGGCCTGCTGTTCGAGCGGTTCCTGAACCCCGAGCGCACCGCCATGCCCGACATCGACATCGACTTCGACGACCGCCGGCGTGGCGAGATGATCCGCTACGCCAGCGAGAAGTACGGCGCCGACAAGGTCGCGCAGGTGATCACGTTCGGCACTATTAAGACCAAGGCGGCGCTGAAGGACTCGGCGCGCGTGCACCACGGTCAGCCGGGCTTCGCGATCGCCGACAAGATCTCCAAGGCGCTGCCGCCGCCGATCATGGCGAAGGACATCCCGCTCAACGGGATCGTCAACAAGAGCCACCCGCGCTACGGCGAGGCCGCCGAGGTCCGGTCGCTGCTGGAGACCGACTCGCAGGTGAAGGAGATCTTCGACACCGCGCTCGGTCTCGAGGGCCTGATCCGCAACGCCGGTGTGCACGCCTGCGCGGTGATCATGTCGAAGGACCCGCTCACCGAGTCCATCCCGCTCTGGTACCGCGACGACGGCTCGTTCATCACCGGCTGGGACTACCCGTCGTGCGAGAACATCGGCCTGCTGAAGATGGACTTCCTCGGGCTGCGCAACCTCACGGTGATGGGCGACGCGATCGAGAACATCGAGGCCAACCGCGGCAAGGACGCGGTCCCGGACTTCGACAAGCTCACGCTCGACGACCCGGAGACCTACGCACTGCTCGGCCGCGGTGACACGCTCGGCGTGTTCCAGCTGGACGGCGGGCCGATGCGCGACCTGCTGCGCCGCATGCAGCCGACGACGTTCGAGGACATCGTCGCGGTCGGCGCGCTGTACCGCCCCGGTCCGATGGGTGTGAACGCGCACAACGACTACGCGGACCGCAAGAACGGCCGTCAGGAAGTCAAGCCGATCCACCCGCAGCTCGAGGAACCGCTCAAGGTGATCCTCGGCGAGACGCACGGTCTGATCGTCTACCAAGAGCAGATCATGTTCATCGCCCAGGAGGTCGCGGGCTACTCGATGGGTCGAGCGGACGTGCTCCGCAAGGCCATGGGCAAGAAGAAGGCCGAGGTTCTGGCCAAGGAGTTCGAGGGCTTCCGGGAGGGCATGCGCAACGACCCGCGCGGCTTCTCCGACGAGGCCATTCAGGCCCTGTGGGACACGATCCTCCCGTTCGCCGGCTACGCGTTCAACAAGTCGCACGCCGCCGCGTACGGCCTGATCTCGTACTGGACGGCGTACCTCAAGGCGAACTTCCGCGCCGAGTACATGGCCGCCCTGCTGACGTCGGTCGGTGACAACAAGGACAAGTCCGCGGTCTACCTCGCCGAGTGCCGCCGCCTGGGCATCAAGGTCCTCCCGCCGGACGTCAACGAGTCGGCGCTGCGCTTCGGTGCGGTCGGCACGGACATCCGCTTCGGCCTGGGCGCGATCCGCAACGTCGGTGCGAACGTCGTCGAGTCGATCATCAAGAGCCGCCGGGAGAAGGGCAACTACACGTCCTTCACGGACTTCATGGACAAGTCCGAACTCGTCGCCTGCAACAAACGTGTGATCGAGTCGCTGATCAAAGCAGGCGCGTTCGACGCGTTCGGCCACCCGCGCCTGTCGCTGATCCAGGTGCACGAGGACGCGGTCGACGCCGTCGTCCCGATCAAGCGCAAGGAGGCGGAGGGGCAGTTCGACCTGTTCGGTGGCGACAGCGCCGACGACCAGGACGACAGCAGCTCTCCGTTGGCACACCTCAAGTTCGGCACCGAGGAGTACCCGCGCAAGCAGATGCTGAGCCTCGAGAAGGAGATGCTGGGGCTGTACGTGTCCTCGCACCCCCTCGACGGCGCCGAGCGGATTCTGCGCAAGTACGCGCCCAGGCCGATCGCCGTCGTGCTCGACGATCCGCCCAAGGAAGGCGAGCTGATCGTCTCGGGCATGATCTCGTCGATCGAGCGCCGGGTGAACAAGAACGGCCTGCCGTGGGCGATCACGGTGATCGAGGACCTGGACGCGTCCATCGAGGTGCTGTTCTTCCCGAAGTCCTACGAGGTGCTGCGCGACGACCTGGAGCTCGACTCCGCCGTGTGCGTGAAGGGCCGGGTGAACTGGCGCGAGGACAAGATGGCGATCTTCGGTGACGGTGTCGTCCCGCTCGACATCAGCGACGCGGAGGCGAACCCCGGCGCGGACCCGCCCCTCGTCCTCGGGCTGCACACCAAGACGCTGACGCCGGAGCTGATCGAGGAACTGAAGAGCGTCTTCAAGTCGCACGAGGGTCAGGTCGCCGTGCACCTGGAGGTGCAGAAGCGCGACAAGTCGAAGGAGATGATGGTGGTGGGCAACTTCCGGGTGAACACGACGCCGTCGCTCTTCGGTGACCTCAAGACGATCCGCGGCATCACGATCCACCGTTAGAGATCGAGAACCAGGTCGGTTTCCGGCCGTGCGCAGCAGATCAGCGCGCTGCCGGGAGCCGGTGGTTCCAGCGGGTCCGGCCGGTTGGTGATCGTGCCGGACAGCACCGGGGTCACGCAGGTGTGGCAGACGCCGGTGCGGCACGACCAGCGGGTCGGGACGTCGCAGGCCTCGGCCAGGTCGAGCAGGGACGCGTCGTCACGCCACGCCACCGTCAGGCCGCTGCGGGCGAACGTGATCTTCGGGCCGGTGCCCGCCGGAACGGGCTGGTGCGGCGCAACGGTGTCGGTGCCGACCAGGCCCGGGTTGATGGCCGTGCGGGCACCGAACAGTTCGGTGTGGATGCGGGCCGGATCGAGGCCGCGTTCGATCAGCGCTTCACGCATGTCGGCCATGAAAGCGTTGGGGCCGCACAGATACGCGCTCGCGTTGGTGGGCAGGTCGGCCAGGCTCGCGCGGGTGAGCCGGCCGTTGTCCGAGTGGTGGACGAGCTCGTGCGCCGGGTTGAGCTCGCGCACTTCGGCGGCGAAGGCGTGGTCGGCGGAACGCGTTGTGTGCAGCCAGAAGACCTCGCGGCCGGTGCCCTTCAGCGCGTGCAGCATCGCCAGCACCGGGGTGACGCCGACTCCCGCGGACAGCAGGATCACCGGTTCGTCACCGGCTCGCAGCGTGAAGTCGCCTCGGGGAGCGGCGACATCGAGCGTGTCGTCGACCTTCAGGTGCTCGTGGAGCCAAGTGCTGACCACGCCGTCGCGTTTGACGCTGATCCGGTACGAGTCCGACGAGATCGAGTAGCTCCGCACTCCCGCGGGCGTGCGCACGGTCAGGTACTGACCCGGCTCGGGACGCGGACCGTCACCGGCGAGGCGGAACGACCTGATGGACGGGCTCTCCTGCGTGATCGCCTCGACGCGCAAGGGCCGGAACCCTTCCCAACCAACGGGTTCAGGCTCCGTGGGAGTCAGCAGGTCGTGGAACGAGCCTTGCCAGCCGGGGCTCAGCGCGGGGATGTCGACGGCCTTGCGGAGCTGTTCGGCGTCGCGGTCCGGCAGGTAGAGCAACGCGTCGATGGCGGCCACGCTCATCTGGTGCCGGCCGACCGCGGTGCGCACGATCTCGTCGCCTGCCTGGACCTCGCCCTCGGTGATGACCCGCAGGTAGAAGCCGGGGCGGCCGTGCGCGACCATCAACGACGGCATGCGCGGCTCGTCCAGCCGCATGCCGACGCGGTAACAGGTGACGCGCGGCTGGGTGACCTCGAACTCGGCCTCGCCGACGCGGAACCGGTCGCCGATGTGCACATCGGCATCGGCCAGGCCCTCGACGGTGAAGTTCTCCCCGAACTGGCCGTACTCGAACGTGCGGCCCAGCTCGGACCGCCAGTGCTCGTACGACTCCCGTTGGTACACGAGGACAGCGCGGTTCTCGCCGCCGTGCCCGCCGAGGTCGCCCTGGCCGTCCCCGTCGACGTTGAGCCTGCGCACCATCAGCGGTCCGGAGACCGGCTGCTTGAAGATTCCCGTGTGGACGGTCCGGTCGTGCCAGGAGACGTCCTTCGGCAGTCCGACGTTGAGCGACAGCAGGCGGGCCATCAGCGGTCTCCTCGCGTGCGCTGGTAGTGGCGGCGGGCCTTCATCCGGTTGCCGCAGACCGCCATCGAGCACCATCGGGCGCTGTTCGGCTTGCTGTGGTCGATCAGGAACAGCCGGCACTCGGGGTTCGCGCACGGCCGCAACCTGCCAGGACTCGACAGCCGCAGCCCGTCCCAGGCGAGCACGGCCCGTGCGGCGGCGGTACGTCCTTCCGGCAGGTCGAGCTCCCACGTCACGCCGGTCGCGTCGACCCCGGCCCGTTGCCGGACGCCCTCGACGAACGGGCCGAGCGCCGCCGATCCCTCCTCGCCGCGCACGACGGCCTGCAACGCGTCGCGTGCCGCGATCAGTGCGCGCAACTCGTCGTCCGAGGCGGGCTGATCGTGCGCTGTCAGCCAGCTCAGGCCTTCCTCCGCGAGCACGTCGTGCTGCCCGTCGTCCAGCACGGGTGTCGTGTTCAGCAGGTCGAGCAGCATCCCTAACCTCCAAATTGACCCTTGACAGGTTATAGGACGTTCTGTCTAACTGGCAAACATTACTTAAAGGGTTAGGAGATGGTCATGGGTCTGTCGTGGCAGCAAGGGCCGTTGGGTGCGAAGGCCGTGGGCCGGTTCCTCACGCCGGAGCCGTTGCCGGAGCGGCTGCTGTTCGCCGAACCGCTGCGCCGCCGGATGCGCGTACGGCTCGCCGGTGAGTGGGTCGCCGACAGCGAGGACGTCGTGCTGCTGCACGAGCCCGGCCGCTACCCGGTCGCGTACTTCCCGCGAGACGACGTCACGGGCCTCGAAGAGGAAACGCGCACGACGAACCACCGCGACCTCGGCGCGACGGCGTGGTTCGCGGTGGGGGCGGCGAAGCACGCGGCGTGGCAGCACATCGATCTACCCGCTCACGCGAAGGTGCTGGAGGACCGGATCGCTTTCGCCTGGCGCGCAATGGACGCGTTCTACGAGGAGGACGAGCGCATCCTCGGTCACGCGGCCGATCCGTACCACCGCGTCGACATCCGGCAGACCTCGCGGCACCTCGTCGTGCGGGACGGCGACCGGGTCGTCGCGGACACGAAGCGGCCGCTGGCGCTGTACGAATCGGGTTTCGCGCCGCGCTGGTACGTGCCGCGTGAGGACGTCGACGCGTCGGCGCTGAAGCACGTCGAAGGCGAGACCTTCTGTCCCTACAAGGGTTTGGCGAGCTACTACGACATCGGTGACCGCAAGCGCGCCGCCTGGTCGTACCCGGAGGCGTGGGCCGAGTCCGCCGAGATCTCGGACTGGGTCTCGTTCGAACCCGACGTCGTCGACGTCTACCTCGACGACCGGAAGCTGGCCTTGGAGCCAGGGCAAGCCGTCTCGCCGCACGGCGTCGACCGCGGACTCACTCCGGACGAGATCAAGGAGCAGCAGCGATGAAGGTACTGGTCATCGGTCGTGACAGCGGCATCGCCGGGGCGGTGGCGGCCAGGGTGCGCGACGCCGGCGGCACCGTCGTCCTGGCCGGGCGCAACCAGGACGAGCACGTCGACCTGACCGACGAGAGCAGCATCGCCGCGCTCGCCGAGCGGATCGGGAGCGTCGACCACGTCGTGTCCACCGCGTCGGCCAGGGCGCGTGGCACCGTCGCGGACCTCGACCGCGACGCCGTGCGGGCCTCGTTCGACGTCAAGGTCATCGGCCCGATCCTGCTGGCCAGGCACTTCGCGCCGCGCATGCCGCGCGACGGCTCGTTCGTCTTCTTCTCCGGCGCCTCCGCCCGCAAGGTCGTGCCGGGCATGCTCGCGGTCGGTGCCACGAACGCCGCCGTGGACGCGGTGACCAGGAGCCTCGCCGTCGAACTCGCGCCGATCCGGGTCAACGCGATCTCGCCCTGCACCGTCGATACCGGCGCCTACGACGGCCTCGGCGCGGAGGAGAAGGCCGCGCTGTTCGCTTCCCGCGAGGCCACGAGCCCGGCCGGTCGCGTCGGGCAGGCCGCGGAGATCGCCGACGCGGTGCTGTTCATGCTCACCAACTCGTTCATGACCGGCATCTCGCTGGGCGTCGACGGTGGCGAGGTGCTGGTCTGACGTGGACTACCGCATCGAGGTCATCACGCTGCCCGTCAGCGACGTGGACCGAGCCATCACCTTTTACACGAAAATGGCCGGATTCGAGTTGGATGTCGACTATCGGCCCAATGACCAATTCCGCGTCGTACAGCTCACCCCGCCGGGATCGGCGTGTTCGATCCAGTTCGGCACGGGAATCGGCAACTACCTCGTGGTGAGCGACATCGAGGCCGCGCATCGTGACCTCGCCGGGCGTGGGCTGAAGGTAGGACCGTTGCGGCACAAGGCGGGCATGCCCGACTGGCAGGGTGAGTTCGTCCCCGGCAGGGACCCCGCTCGCCGCAACTACGCGAGCTTCTTCGACTTCGCGGACCTGGACGGCAACACGTGGACGGTCCAGGAACGAGGAGCGCTCGAGAAATAGTGGCGAGCGTTGAGTAAACGGGGTTAACTGGGTGAGGTGACGACACTCACCCGGTTGCCCGCCGACTACGTCCAGAACCCGCACGAGGTGCACGACCTGTTGCGCGCCGAGGGGCCGGCGCGGGAAGTGATCCTTCCGCACGGCCTCAAGGCCTGGCTCGTTACCCGGTACGACGAGGCGAAGATCGCTCTCACCGACCCCAGGGTCAGCAAGAACGTCCAGACCGGCGGCCACCTGATGGCCAAGCACGCCACCCAGACGCACGTGCGCCGCGAGATCGAGCCCACGCTCTCCGTCCACATGCTCAACATGGACCCGCCGGACCACACCCGGCTGCGCAAGCTCGTGACGAAGGCGTTCACCGCCCGCCGCATCGAGTTGATGCGGCCGCGCGTCGAGGAGATCGCGGCCGAGCTGATCGCGAAGCTGAACGACGGCGACGAGGTCGACCTGCTGGAGGCGTTCGCGTTCCCGCTGCCGATCACGGTCATCTGCGAGTTGCTCGGCATCCCGATCGACAACCGCGACGACTTCCGCGAGTGGTCCAACCAGCTGCTGTCCTTCGGCACGCCCGAGCAGGTCCAGGCCGCCGCCGGCGCGATGGCGGGCTTCCTGTTCCAGCACGTCACGGCCATCGCCGAGGCCGAGCCGAACGACACGTTCTTCTCCGCTCTCGTGCACGCCGACGACTCCGGTGACCGGCTGAACACCGAAGAACTGATCTCGATGGCGTTCCTGCTGCTCGTGGCGGGCCACGAGACGACGGTGAACCTCATCGGCAACGCTGTGCTCGCGTTGCTGAAGAACCCGGAACAGCTGCAGATCCTCAAGGACCGCCCGGAGCTGATCCCGGCGAGCACCGAGGAGTTCCTGCGGCTGGAAGGGCCGGTCAACGTCGCGACCTTCCGCTACACCAAGGAACCCCTCGAACTCGGCGGCGTCACCGTGCCCGCGGACGAGATCCTCATGGTGTCGCTGATCGCCGCGAACCGGGACCCGCAGCGCTACGAGAACGCCGACCGGCTCGACGTGACGCGGTCCGCGCAGGGGCACGTGGCGTTCGGCCACGGCATCCACTTCTGCCTCGGCGCGCCGCTGGCCCGGCTGGAGTTCGACGTGGCGCTCACGCGGTTGCTGGCCCGGTTCCCGAACCTGACGCTCGCCGCCGAACCGGAAACGCTGGGGTGGCGGGACAGCACGCTGATCCGCGGCCTGCACACCTTGCCGGTGCGCCTCGCCTAATGTGCTTCGGGTGGACGACCTGCTGAAGCTCGACCAGGCGCACGTCTGGCACCCGTACGGCCCGATGCCGGGCACCCAGGAGCCGTTGCTCGTCTCGGAGGCCTCGGGTGTCCGGCTGACGCTGGCGGACGGCCGCGAGCTCGTGGACGGCATGTCGTCGTGGTGGGCGGCCATCCACGGCTACCGGCACCCCGTGCTGGACGCGGCCGTCACCGACCAGATCGGCCGGATGAGCCACGTGATGTTCGGCGGTCTCACCCACGAGCCCGCCATCAGGCTCGCCGCGAAGCTCGTCGAGATCACGCCCGCGGAGCTGCAGCACGTGTTCCTGTGCGACTCCGGCTCGGTGTCGGTCGAGGTCGCGGTGAAGATGTGCCTGCAGTACTGGCGCTCGCAGAACCGGCCGGAGAAGCGTCGCCTGCTGACCTGGCGCGGCGGCTACCACGGGGACACGTTCAACCCGATGTCCGTCTGCGATCCCGAAGGCGGGATGCATTCGTTGTGGCGTGGAATTCTGCCGCAGCAGGTGTTCGCGGACACGCCGCCGGCCGAGATGGACACCGCGTACGTCCAGCACCTCGCCGACCTGATCGAGGAACACGCGCACGAGTTGGCGGCGATCATCGTTGAGCCGGTCGTGCAGGGCGCGGGCGGCATGAGGTTCCACGACCCGCGCTACCTGCACGTTCTTCGTGAACTCGCGTACACGCACGACGTGCTTCTCGTGTTCGACGAGATCGCCACGGGCTTCGGGCGCACTGGCGAGCTGTTCGGTGCCGACCACGCGAACGTCAGCCCGGACGTCATGTGCCTCGGCAAGTCGCTGACCGGCGGTTATCTGACGATGGCCGCCACCCTGTGCACGTCACGGGTCGCCGACGGGATCAGCAAGGGCGAGGTGCCGGTGCTCGCACACGGGCCGACGTTCATGGGCAACCCGCTCGCGGCGGCGGTGTCGCTGGCGTCGATCGACCTGCTGCTGTCGCAGGACTGGAAGCGTGAGGTCGCGCGCATCTCGGCCGGCCTGACGGCGGGACTCGCGCCCGCACGCGCGTTGCCCGGCGTCCGGGACGTGCGCGTGCTGGGCGCTATCGGCGTCGTGCAGCTGCATGAGCCGGTGGACATGGCACGAGCCACCAAGGCCGCTGTGGACGCGGGTGTGTGGCTGCGGCCGTTCCGCGACCTGATCTACGCGATGCCGCCGTTCATCAGCACGGACGACGACATCGCGGCGATCTGTCAGGGCGTGATCGCGGCGGCGAGCTGAGTGTCGGTCGGCTCGACCAGGAACTCGCCGTTCGGCAGCACGACGACGGGGATGTTCTTGCGGCCGGCGATCGCGATGGCCTTGTCGCGCGCCTCGTCGTCGTTCTCGACGTCGACGTAGGTGAACGGCACGTTGTTGCGGGTCAGCCACGACTTGGCCCGGCGGCAGTCGCCACACCATTCGGCGCCGTACATCACGATCGGTTGCTCGGTCATGCCCTCACGTTAGGTGACGTCCTAAGGTGAGGACCTGTGAGCGTGCTGGTGATCACCGGAACCGGGACCGAGGTCGGCAAGACCGCCGTGACCGCGGGCATCGCGGCGCTGGCCAGGGCAGAAGGCAGACGGGTCGCGGTGCTCAAGCCCGCGCAGACCGGCCTGCTGCCCGGCGAGCCTGGCGACGTGGCGGAGGTGGCGCGGCTGGCGGGCGACGTGACGACCCGTGAGCTGGCCAGATACCCCGACCCGCTGGCGCCCGCCACCGCGGCGAAGCGGGCGGGCATGGCGACCGTGCGTCCCCAGGACGTGGCGGCTGAGGTCACCAAGCTCGACGAGGCCCACGACCTGGTGCTGGTCGAGGGCGCGGGCGGGCTGCTGGTGCGGTTCGACGAGGGCGGAACGACCCTGGCCGACATCGCGTGGGCGGTGAACGCACCCGTGCTGATCGTGGCTCAGGCCGGCCTCGGCACGTTGAACACGACCGCGCTGACGGCCGAGGCGCTGCAGCGGCGTGGGCTCGAGTCGATCGGTGTCGTCGTCGGCAGCTGGCCGTTGCACCCGGACCTCGCCTCGCTCACGAACCTGGCCGACCTGCCGGAGGCGGCGGGCGCCCCGTTGCTCGGCGCGCTGCCTCAAGGTGTGACGAAGCTCGGTTCTGTGGATTTCCTGGCCGTCGCCAAGAGATCGTTTTCACCGTGGTTCGGCGGAGAGTTCGACCCGGAGACGTTCGCGGCTCAATTCGCGGTCCAGTGATCTACGTCGCTCCACGATGAAGGATTCAGTGCGGCATAGTGCACGCCAGGCCACAGGAGGAGGAGAGACCGTGACCGCAGCACCGGAACAGATCGACGTGCTCGACGAAGCTCGTGAGCAGGTGCTCGAACGAGGCGTCGGGCTCACCGAGGCTCAGGTGCTGAAGGTGCTGGAGCTCCCGGAGGACCGGATCCCGGACCTGCTGGCGCTCGCACACGAGGTCCGTGAGCGCTGGTGCGGCCCCGAGGTCGAGGTCGAGGGCATCGTCTCGCTCAAGACCGGCGGCTGCCCCGAGGACTGCCACTTCTGCTCGCAGTCGGGTCAGTTCCCCTCGCCCGTGCGCTCGGCGTGGCTCGACATCCCCGGCCTGGTCCGCGCGGCGCGGCAGACCCGCGACACCGGCGCGACCGAGTTCTGCATCGTCGCGGCCGTGCGAGGCCCGGACAAGCGGCTGCTCTCGCAGGTACGCGACGGCATCAAGGCCATCCGCGAGGACGGCAACGACATCCAGATCGCCTGCTCGCTCGGCATGCTCACGCAGGAGCAGGTCGACGAGCTCGTGGCCATGGGCGTGCACCGCTACAACCACAACCTCGAGACGGCCCGCTCGCACTTCCCCGAGGTCGTGACCACGCACTCCTGGGAGGAGCGCTGGGACACGCTGCGGATGATCCGCGACGCCGGCATGGAGGTCTGCTGCGGCGGCATCATCGGCATGGGGGAGACGCTGGCGCAGCGCGCGGAGTTCGCCGTGCAGCTCGCGGAGCTGGAGCCGGACGAGGTGCCGTTGAACTTCCTCATCCCGAACCCCGGCACGCCGTACGAGAACTACCCGGTCGTGGAGGGCGCCGAGGCGCTGCGCACGGTCGGCGCGTTCCGGCTGGCGCTGCCGCGCACGATCCTGCGCTTCGCCGGCGGCCGTGAGCTGACGTTCGGCGACCTGGGCGCGAAGCAGGGCATGCTCGGCGGCATCAACGCGATCATCGTCGGCAACTACCTGACGAACCTCGGCCGCCCCGCGCAGCAGGACCTCGACATGCTCGAAGAACTGTCGATGCCCATCAAGGCGCTGAGCCAGACCCTGTGATGATTACGACCGTGTACTGCTCCTTCTGCGGCAAAGAGGAAGCTGACGGCGACCACGCGTTCTGCCGTCAGCGCCTGTCCATGATCGACCCGCCGCGGTACTGCGCGGAGTGCGCGCGCCGCATGGTCGTCCAGGTGACCCCGGACGGCTGGACGGCGCGCTGCAGCCGCCACGGAGAGACCATGTCGGCTCGGTAGTAACCTCTCGCGAATGGACGAGAAAGCAGCGCCGGTGCGCATCGAACCCGTGCCGGAGCCGCCGTACGTCTACCACTACTACATGCGGCCACGGCCGAAGGTCGTGGTGAAGCGGGACCTGCTGCCGGGCCTGGTGGTGGCGCTGACGACGTTCGCGTTCGGGCTGCCCGCCGCGTACCTGTGGTCGTGGCTGGCCCCGGCGCAGCTCAAGATCGTCTCGCCGCAGGACGGCAAGTTCTACCCGATCGGGGTGGAGAGCTACCACCGGCTCGACGCGCTGATGGTGTTCGTGCTGATCGGGTTCGGCGCCGGTGTGGTCACGGGGATCGCGACATGGCTGCTGCGGCAGCGGCGCGGGCCCGTCGTGATGCTGGGGATGACCGCCGGCTCGTTCGCGGCGGGGTGGATGGCGCAGTGGATGGGCGTCAAGCTCGCCCTGGGCGGCTATCCGATGCCGGCGTCGATCAAGCCGAACGACACGTTGCTCATCGCGCCCTCTTTGGAGACGTGGTGGGGAATTCTGGCGTGGCCGCTCGGTGCCGCGCTGGCGTACGGCTGCTGCACGGCGTGGAACGGCTTGGACGACCTGGGGCGGCGCCTCGGCTGAAAGCCGGGACACCGCCCTCGCGGTGGCCTATCCGACCCGATAGGCGAAGTCGGGCATGTCCGTGACGAACATCTGACCGGGCGCGTGCGTGATCGCGAACGGCGGCTTGGACTTCATCAGCACCGCCTGTGGAGTCACACCGCACGCCCAGAACACCGGCACGTCACCGGGTTCGTGCTCGACCGCGTCCCCGAAGTCCGGTTCGCCGATGTCCCTGATCCCGAGCATCTTCGGGTCTCCCGCGCCGACCGGTGCCCCGTGCACCGACGGCATGAGCGCGGTGACCTTGTGCGCCATGTCCACAAGGGACTCCGGAATCCAGCGCATCGACACGACCATCGGGCCGTGCAGCCGTCCGGCCGGCCTGCACTGGATGTCCGTGACGAACATGGAGACGTTCTTCTGCTGCTCCACGTGCCGCAGCGGCACCCCGGCGTTGGTCAGTGCCGTCTCGAAGGTGAAGCTGCAGCCGATCAGGAACGTCACCAGGTCGTCGCGCCAGTACTCGGTCGCGTTCTCGGGTTCCGCTACGAGCTCGCCGTTCTCCCAGACGCGGTACTGCGGCGCGTGAGTGCGCACGTCCGCGTCCTGCTTGAGGGCGCTGACGGTCTCACCCGCGTCCAGCACGTCGAGCACCGGGCACGGCTTGGGGTTGCGGTGGGTGAAGAGGAGGAAGTCGTACGCCCAGTCCCTGGGGATGGCGATCAGGTTGGCCTGCGCCTGTCCAGGCGCTCGTCCCGCGGTCGTCATTCCAGCTCCTTGTTGACCGTCTCCGGCAGCCAGATGAGTGCGATGACCGCGATTCCGTACGCGGCCGCCCCGAACAGCATCGCACCGCCGATGCCCAGCCGATCGGCCATGAACCCGACCAGACCGGGGAACACCGCGCCGAACGCGCGCCCGAAGTTGTACGTGAAGCCCTGCCCGGTGCCGCGCAGCTGCGTCGGGTAGAGCTCGCTGAGATAGCTGCCGAAGCCGCTGAAGATCGCGGACATGCAGAACCCGAGCGGGAAGCCGAGGAACATGACCAACGTGTTGGCGCCGTTGGGGATCTGCGTGTACGCCACGATCAGCAGCGCGCTGGCGATCGCGAAGACCACGAAGGTCTTCTTGCGCCCCAGGTAGTCCGTGAGATAGCCGCCGCAGACGTACCCGATCCAGGCGCCGGTGATGAGGAACGCGAGGTACCCGCCCGTGCCGATGATCGTGAGGCCGCGCCCGGTCTGCAGGAACGCCGGCAGCCACGTCGCGAGCGTGTAGTACCCGCCCTGCACGCCGGTCGCGAGCAGCGCGGCGAACAGAGTGGTCTTGAGGATCGGGCCCTGGAAGATCTTCGGGAACGTGCCGCGTTCCTTGGGCTGCGACTTGGTCTCCGGTGCGTCGTCGACGTTGCGGCGCACGTAGAAGATGAGGATCGCGGGCAGCGCGCCCGTCCAGAACATGATGCGCCAGGAGATGGCCGGGTCCGCCAAGCTCGCCACCAGTGTGTTGACGATGACCGCGAGCCCCCAGCCGACCGCCCACGCGCTCTGGACGAACGCCACCGTGCGGCCGCGGTACTTGGGCTTGCAGTACTCGGCCACGAGGATCGCCCCGGCCGCCCACTCGCCGCCGAAGCCCAGTCCCTGCAGGGCGCGGAAGACCAGCAGGGTCTCGTAGTTGGTCGCGAAGCCGCACAGCACGGTGAAGAACGCGTACGCCGCCACCGTGATGATCAGCGTCTTGGAACGGCCGAACCGGTCGGCCATGATGCCCGCCACCGCGCCGCCGATGGCGCTCATGAGCAGCGTGCTCGTGCCCAGCAGGCCTGCTTCCGCCTTGGTGAGGCCGAAGTAGCCGCTGATCGCGACCAGGCTCAGGGGCAGGACCCAGTAGTCGTAGGAGTCGAGCCCGTAGCCGCCGAAGGCGCCGACGAACGCGCGCCTGCCCTTCTGGCCGAGACTGCGGAACCAGGCGAAACGGCCTGTGTCCTCGGTCGTGGACGTGCTCATGGGACACCTCGCAGCGTGGTGGAGGAGTGGTCGAGTGTGATGTGGACCTCAGAGTAAGGATTGTTCAACAATCCCACAAGGCCACAATTCAACGATCCGACGATCGGCGCGCCCGGGATGGGCTTGATGGCGCCCGCGGGTGCGGCTCAACGGTGCTGTGGGCACGGCTCGGAGACCCGCGTGGGCTGGGTGTTCGGATGAGGAGGACCAGGGCAGGCGGTTCTGGGTGGGAGGGCAGCGCGTGCACGTGGGCGGTGCGAACGGGCGGCGGGTTCAGGTCGCGAGCGCAGCGCATGCAGGAGCGCGGCGCGTACGGGCGGTGGTTCAGGTCGGGAGGGCAGCGCGTGCACGTGGGCGGTGCGAACGGGCGGCGGTTCTGGGTGGGAGGGCAGCGCACGTACGAGGACGGCGCGTACGGGTGGCGGTTCAGGTCGGGAGGGCAGCGCGTGCAGGAGGGCGGCGCGAACGGGCGGCGGTTCAGGTCACCAGGGCAGCGCGTTCAGGCGACAAGGCTCAGGACAGGAGGCTGGGCGGAAGGGCAGCGATAACGTCCGGCGGTTCATGGCCCTTGCCCGGAGAGGCGCTGCTGACCGGCCGAACCAGGTGCTCGTGCCGCATCACGGGAGCGGTGCTGGTGCCCAGGCCGCACCACCGAAGGCGTCCGCGCTCGCGGGCCTGCTGCCGCACGCCGAGAAGTTCCGGGCACGGCTCGGTCGGCCCGCGTTCCTAGTTCGGGCTCGGCACGTGCCCGAACTCGGTCAACGGCACCGGCACCGCCTTCAAGGCGCTCAAAATCCCGGTCTCCCGGTGCAGCATCCGCCGCACCAGCCGCAGCCGCCGCGCCGGCGACCTCTCCTCCAGCAGTCGCTGCCGGTCCTCGACGGGCAACAGGCAGTCGGCGGCCAGCAGGTACGACAGCGCGCCGAGGTCGCTGTCCTCGGCGGGCGACGACCAGTCCTCGCGGTGCCAGGCGGCGCCGCAGTAGCGTTCGTGGGCCGCGCGGGCGCCGCGTTCCAGGATCGGCACGACCTCCAGGGCGGCCTCGGGCACCGGGGCGTCGTCCAGGTAGTCGACGTGGGCCAGCAGGTACGGCGCGGTCGTCGTGTCGACGTCCAGCAGCCGGAAGCGGCGCACTCCGCGCGTCACGATGTCGAAGCGGCCCTCGGGCAGCGGGCGGGCGTCGAGGAGGTCGGCGGAGCAGCCGATGTCCTTCAGGGAGTGGACGTTGTCGGCTCCGACCTCCCAGCCCTCCTTGATGCACACGACACCGAAGGTGCGGCCGAACAGCGAGCCCGTCATCAGGTCGACCACGAGCTGGCGGTAGCGCGGTTCGAAGATGTGCAACGGCAACGACGCCCCGGGCAGCAGCACGGTGCCCAGCGGGAACAACGGAAGCGTCTCTGCCACGCGCCCAACGTTACGTGGTGCCCCCGCCGCCCGCCGGACGGCCGGATCCAGGTGGTCTGAGCACGGCGAACGGATCGGTGACCAAGATTCCCTTGGCGCTGAACCGGAACAGGGCCGCCGGTCGGCCGCCGGACGGGCCGGGGGGAGCGGTGCCACCCGTGGGCTCCAGCAACAACCGGCGCGAGAGCACGCGTTGCAGGTTCGTGGCGGACACGCGGTAGCCCAGTGCCGCCGAGTAGTGGTCGCGCAGCAGGGAGATGGTGAACTCCGGTGGCGCGAGGGCGAAGCCGATGTTCGTGTACGACAGCTTCGAGCCCAGCCTGTGCCGCGCTCGATGCACGATGGAGGCGTGGTCGAACGCCATCAGCGGAAGCTTCTCCACGCAGTGCCACTCGGTGTCCGCCGGTCGCTCCGGATCGACGTCCGAAGGGACCAGTCCGAGGAACGCCGTCGCCACGACACGGGGACCGGGAACGCGATCCGGGGCGCTGAAAACGGCCAGCTGCTCGACGTGTGACAACTGTCGCACGTCGACTTTTTCCGCCAGCTGGCGCCGGATGGAGGACTCGACGTCCTCGTCCACCCGCAGCTCCCCACCGGGCAGCGACCAGCGGTGAGCGTGCGGTTCCCGAGCGCGCTCCCACAGCATGACCTGGAGTGACGCACCTCTCACCCGCAACACAGCGGCCAGAACTTCGTGCCCCACACCTGCCACCTGGCTGATACTATCGGCCACGTTTTCGACCAGTAGGCGAAAACCCCGGATCGAGGAGGCAGTGATGGTCGCTACCGCAACCGTGGAGCGAACCGCGTCGGGTGTGTACGGCGGAGTCGAGCCGAACGCCGCGTGGCGAGACGAGGTGCTGCGCCTCGCGAAGGAACGCGACGCCGTCATCCTGGCGCACAACTACCAGCTGCCCGAGATCCAGGACATCGCCCACCACACCGGCGACTCCCTCGCGCTCAGCCGGATCGCCGCGCAGTCCGACGCGCAGACCATCATCTTCTGCGGCGTGCACTTCATGGCCGAGACCGCGAAGATCCTCGCGCCGCAGAAGACCGTGCTGATCCCGGACGAGCGCGCGGGTTGCTCGCTCGCCGACTCGATCACCGGCGCGCAGCTGCGCGAGTGGAAGGCCGAGCACCCCGGCGCGGTCGTCGTGTCGTACGTGAACACCACCGCCGAGGTGAAGGCCGAGACGGACATCTGCTGCACGTCCTCGAACGCCGTCGACGTGGTGCGCTCGATCCCGGCCGACCGCGAGGTGCTGTTCTGCCCGGACCAGTTCCTGGGCGCGCACGTCAAGCGCGAGACCGGCCGCGAGAACATGCACATCTGGGCGGGCGAGTGCCACGTCCACGCCGGCATCAACGGCCCCGAGCTGGCCGAGCGCGCCGCCGCGAACCCCGAGGCGGACCTCTTCATCCACCCGGAGTGCGGCTGCGCGACGTCCGCGCTCTACCTGAGCGGCGAGGGCATCGTCCCCGCGGAGAAGGTCAAGATCCTCTCGACCGGCGACATGATCACCGCGGCCCGCAGCACGAAGGCCACCAAGGTGCTCGTCGCGACCGAGATCGGCATGCTGCACCAGCTGCGCAAGGCCGCCCCGGAGATCGACTTCCGCGCCGTGAACGACCGCGCGTCCTGCACCTACATGAAGATGATCACGCCGGCCGCACTGCTGCGGTGCGTGCGTGACGGCCTGGACGAGGTGCACGTGGACCTGGAGACCGCCAAGCGCGCCCAGGGCGCCGTGCAGCGCATGATCGAGATCGGCAAGCCCGGCGGCGGTGAGTGATGGCCGCGCGCTGGGAGGCGCGAGCCGACCTGATCGTGGTCGGCACGGGCGTGGCGGGTCTCACCGCCGCGCTGCGGGCTCGTGAGCTGGGACTTCGGGTCCTGGTCGTCACGAAGGCCGCGGGCGACGACGGCAACACGCGCTGGGCTCAGGGCGGCGTCGCCGTCGTCATGGAGGACCAGCACGATCCCGGCGACTCGGTCGGGAAGCACATCGAGGACACGCTGACGGCGGGCGCCGGCCTCTGTGACGACGTGGCCGTCGCGGCGATCATCTCCGACGGTCCCGCGGCCGTCGCCCGGCTGCGCGAGCGCGGGGCGGTGTTCGACGCCAAGCCGGACGGCCTGCTCGAACGCACCCGCGAAGGCGGCCACAGCGCGTTCCGCGTCGTGCACTCCGGTGGCGACGCGACCGGCGCCGAGGTCGAACGGGCACTGCTCAAGGCCACTGTGGACGGACGGGTTCCCCTTCTGGAGAACCACGTCGCGGTCGACGCCGTGAAGACGCCGCTCGGCGCCGTCGCGGGCCTGCTCGTGCTGGACGGCAACGGCGTGCCCGGCGTGCTGACCGCGCCCGCCGTGCTGCTGGCGACCGGTGGCCTCGGCCAGATGTACCAGGCGACCTCGAACCCCTCGGTGGCGACGGGCGACGGGCTGGCACTGGCGCTGCGGGCCGGCGCGGTGGCGGCGGACGTCGAGTTCATCCAGTTCCACCCGACCGTCCTCTACACGGGTCGTGGCGCACGTGGCCGCTGCCCGCTCGTCACGGAGGCCGTGCGCGGCGAGGGTGCCGTGCTGATCGACGCGACCGGTGCCCGTGTGATGAAGGGCGTGCACCCGCTCGAAGACCTGGCCCCGCGCGACGTCGTGGCGGCCGCGATCACCCGGCACATGGCGCAGGAGCCCGGTGGCGTCGACGACCACGTCTTCCTGGACGCGACGGCGTTGCACGACATGGCGACCCGCTTCCCGACCGTGTTCGCGGCCTGCACCTCGGTGGGCATCGACCCGGCCGTGGACCCGATTCCCGTTGCCCCGGCGGCACACTTCGCCTGCGGTGGCGTGGTGTCCACCGTCGACGGACGTACCGGTGTCGCCGGGTTGTACGCGGTCGGCGAAGTCGCCCGCACGGGTCTGCACGGCGCGAACCGCCTGGCGTCCAACAGCCTGCTCGAAGGCCTGGTCTGCGGCACCCGTGCCGCCGAGGCCGTCGCCTCCGACCTCGCTGTCGGCCTGATCGCGCCGGCTCGTGCCGTGGACATCTCGCTGCCGACCGCGCCCGTGGCGGACCGCGACCTGCTTCAGCGCGTGATGTCCCGCTACGCCGCGATCGGCCGTGACGCGGAGGGTCTGGCCGTCGTCGGCTCGGTCCTCGACGTGTCCACCGTGGACAAGCAGCTGGAGTCGCGCGAACTGGTCGAGGACGCGGCGCTGACCATGGCCGCCCGCGCCCTGATCGCGGCGGCTCAGCAACGCACCGAGTCGCGCGGCTGCCACGTCCGCACGGACTTCACCGAGCGTTCCGTCGCGTGGCAACGCAGTCAGCTCGTCCGGCTCACCCCGACCGGTCAGCCCGTGCTGGCCGATCCTGTTCTCGCAGAGGGTGTCGCTTGACTTCCTCTCCCTCGTGAACGAGGGAGATTCCTACGGCTCGCGCTGCAGGGTTTCTGCTTCGTCGCCGACTGCCCGCCCGGAGTACTCCGTTGAGGTCTTACATCGGCTCCACAGACCGAGGCCGCCAGCCCAGCGGCCAGTATGTTGCGTGCCGCGTTCACGTCCCGGTCATGGGTCGTACCGCAGTCACAGGTCCACGTGCGCACGCGCAGCGGCATCGCCGCCGCAAGCGCGCCGCAGACCGAGCACAACTTGGACGACGGGAACCAGCGATCCACTGTGATCACGTCCCGCCCGTACCAGTCCGCCTTGTACTCCAGCAGCTGCCGGAACTGCCGCCAGCCCGCATCCCTGATGGCACGGGCCAGGCGGTGGTTGCCGACCATGTTCGACACGGCCAGATCCTCGATCACGAGCGTTTGGGTTTCACGCACGAGCCGAGTAGTGATCTTGTGCAGGAAGTCGGAACGCCGATCAGCAATCCGGGCATGGATACGGGCAACCTTGACGCGGGCCTTGGCCCGGTTGCTGCTGCCCTTCTGCTTACGGCACAACGCCCGCTGGGCCTTGGCCAGTGCCGTGCGGTCCCGTCGTTCGTGTCGGGGATTGCCGATCTTTTCCCCGGTCGAGAGCACCAGCAGGTGGTCGATACCGACATCGATACCGACGACCGCATCGGTGGCGGGCAATGGTGTCACGCCGGGGTCCTCGCACAGCAGGGACACGAACCAGCGCCCGGCCGAGTCCTGCGACACGGTCACCGTCGACGGCGTTGCTCCCTCGGGCAGTGGCCGGGACCAGCGGATGTCCAGCGGCTCGGCCATCTTCGCCAGCGTCAACGTCCCGTCACGCCAGCGGAACGCCGACCGCGTGTACTCCGCGCTGGCACGCGACTTCTTCCGCGACTTGAACCGCGGAAACCGCGCACGCCTGGCAAAGAAGTTCGTGAACCCAGCCTGAAGATGCCGCAACGCCTGCTGCAACGGAACCGCCGACACCTCGGCCAGAAACGCCAGCTCCTCGGTGCGCTTCCACACGGTCAGCAATGCCGACGTGGCCTCGTAGCCGACCCGCTCCCCGCGCTGGGTCCACGCCTCCGCGCGGGCCTGCAATGCCAGGTTGTAGACCTTGCGGACACACCCGAACGTGCGCGACAACTCCGCCGCCTGCGCCTCGCTCGGATAGAAGCGGTACCGCAGCGCCCGCTTCACCAGCCCGTTCACTGTTCACAGATTGCTCTGCCACTGTGTGCCCCTGTGCGACTGGGGCGTGGACGCCGTATCGCCCCGGCGGCGACACGGCTGTTCCCGCTCTGCTCCGCAGAGGTCCGATTCCTCCTCGTCCTGAAGGACGAGGTCTCCTCGGAGGACTTCAGATGACCATCGACAGCAACATCGATTGGGACGACGCGAACCGGGTCATCCAGCTCGCGTTGGAGGAGGACCTCCGCTACGGCCTCGACGCGACGACGCTGGCGACCGTGCCGGAGAAGGCCGTCGCCACCGCCGAGATCACGCCGCGCGCGGCGGGCGTGCTGTGCGGCGTTTCCGTGGCACGCACCGCTTTCCAGCGCTACCTGCCCGAGATCGAGGTGCTGTCCGAGGCCGCCGACGGCGACAAGGCGGTCCCCGGTGAGCCCGCGCTGGTGCTCACCGGCCCGACCCGCGGCCTGCTCACGGTCGAGCGCACGGCGCTGAACCTCATCTGCCACCTGTCGGGCATCGCCACGCAGACCGCCCGCTGGGTGTCCGCGATCGAGGGCACCGGCGCGGCCGTTCGCGACTCCCGCAAGACGTTGCCAGGCCTGCGTTTGCTGCAGAAGTACGCGGTGCGGGCCGGCGGTGGCGTGAACCACCGCATGGGTCTCGGTGACGCGATCCTGATCAAGGACAACCACGTCGCCGCGGCCGGTTCGGTCGGTGCCGCGATCCGGGCGGCCCGTGCGCACGCGCCCGAGTTGCTGATGGAGGTCGAGGTCGACAGCCTGGCGCAGCTCGACGAGGCGCTGGCCGAAGGCGCGGAACTGGTGCTGCTGGACAACTTCACGCCCGAGCAGTGCGCTCAGGCGGTGAAGGTCCGTCCGGACGGCGTGAAGCTGGAGGCGTCCGGCGGGCTCACGCTCGACGTGGCCCGCCAGTACGCCGAGACCGGCGTGGACTACCTCGCGGTCGGCGGCCTCACGCACTCCAGCCCGTCACTCGACCTCGGCCTGGACCTTCGCTAGCGGCCGGTACCGCTCGACGCTCACGTGCTGGACGCCGGGGAAGTTCTGCACCCGGCGCCAGTCGGCCGTCGCCGAGCCGACACCGCCGCCGCTCGACACCGCGTCGACGTGGTCCTCGGCGCTGACCCACTCCGCGTAGTTGATCACGCGCCTGCCGTCGTCCCTGATGTGGAAGGCGGCGGAGATGCCGCCGGGGTGCGGGTTCGGCTCGCTGGCGAGCGCGACGAACACCGAGTCGACCCACGCCCGTGCGGTCGCCTCGCTGTCCGTGTCGACGGTGACGAGCACGACGCAGCCGGGCTCGCGGCGATCGCGCGGGTCGCCGGAGCGGTAGAGCGTGAAACCGTCGAGGTTCTTGCGGTCGTGGATGAACGAGGGCAGTTCGGGAAGCGTCATGCCCTTGATCCTGTGGTCTCGACCTAACTGGAGGTCAAGCGCCGGTTCGCCAGGACGGGCAGGACTTCACGAGCCTGCCGCACCACGTCGAGATCGAGATCGACGATCGTGTCGGAAGGCTGCTCCGACAGCTGCACGACGACGTTCCCGAACGGGTCGGCGACCGTCGAGTACCCGATCCCGGTGGGCGCGGACGACCCGAGATCACCGGGATAGGCCTGCCCACAGGCCACGACGAACGACGTGCAGTCCAGAGCGCGCGCCCGCACCAGCAGTTCCCACTGTTCCTTCTTGCCCGGCCCGGCACCCCACGACGCCCCGACCAGCACGGCCGAAGCGCCCTCGTCCGCCAGCCTCGTGAAGAGTTCGGGGAAGCGGATGTCGTAACAGGTGGCCACGCCCAAAGTGACGCCGTCCACCTCGAACACCACCGGCTCGGCACCCGGCGCGACCGTCCGCGACTCCTGGAACCCGAACGCGTCGAACAGGTGGATCTTGTCGTAGCCGATGTGGATGTCGGGCCCGGTCACCAGAAGCGTGTTCGTCACCCGGTCACCGGAAGGCGTGAACATCCCGGCCACCACCACTACGTCGTGCGACGCCGCGATCTCGTGCACCGCGGAAGCCCACGGCCCGTCCAACGGCTCCGCAACGGGCCCGAGAGGCACGCCGAAACGGCACATCGTCGCCTCGGGCAGCAGAACGACCCGTGCGCCCTCGGCCCTGCGCACCGCGTCGCGGACGAGTTCCAGGTTGGAGCGGGGATCGGTGGTCGAGCTGATCTGACTCACGGCGACGCGCATGGGGATCACTGTAGGGTCCGACTCGTGCGTTCCCCACTGCTCCTAGTCGTGTTGCTGGCCGTCGCGGGCTGCACCGAGACCCCCACACCCCGCCCGGACGGTGGGCAGAACGGCACGTCGATCGTGCTGGCGGACCGCGACGAGCCCACGACGCTGAACCCGCTGCTCGGCTATGGCGCGCAGGGCGTGTCGAAGATCTACGACGGGCTCGTGGAGCACCGCCAGGACGGGTCGCTGACCCCGCAGCTCGCGGCCGATCTGCCCGAGCCCGCGGCGGACGGTCTGAGCTGGACGGTCAAGCTGCGCGGCGACGTGAAGTTCACCGACGGCAGCACGTTCGGCGCCGAGGACGTCGTCGCCACGTACACCGCCGCGCTGCAGAACCCGGTCAAGGAGCGGTTCAGCACCCTCAAGAGCGTCGAGCAGGTCGACCCGTCGACGGTCCGCTTCACGCTGACGCAGGTGCACGCCGCGTTCCCGCACCTGCTCGTGCTCGGCGTCCTGCCCAGCGAGCAGGCGAAGCCGGAGGGGCAGCCGATCGGCACCGGCCCGTACAAGGTCACGGAGTGGAAGAAGGGCGACCGGCTGCTGCTGGAGTCCAACGATGGTTACTTCGACGGCGCGCCGAAGGTCAAGAAGCTGACGGTCGTCTTCGTCACCGACGACAACCAGCGCGCCCGTCGCATGCAGGACGGCGAGTTCGACGGCACGGTGCTGCCGCCCAAGATCGCCACGCAGTTCGCCGCGAGGTCCGGCCTGCAGGTGAACTACCACCGCAGCGCCGACTACCGCGCCGTGCGGCTGCCCGCGGCCAACCCGGTGACCGGCAACGCCTCCATCCGGCTCGCGCTGAACTTCGCCGCGAACCGCCAGGCCATGATCGACAGCCTGCTGGAAGGCAAGGGGACCCTCGCGTACACGCCGGTGCCGGACGCGCTGGCAGAGGAGTTCGACCCGACCGCGAAGTTCCGCTTCGACAAGACCGAGGCGACGCGGCTGCTCGACGTGGGCGGCTGGGTGCCCGGCGCGGACGGCATCCGGGTCCGCGAGGGCGTCGCGGCCCGTTTCACGCTGATGTACCCGCTGGGCGACGACCTGCGCGCCGACCTGGCCACCGCGTTCGCGGCCGACGCCAAGGCCGTGGGCGTCGACGTGCAGCTCGCGGGCCTGTCGTGGGACGCGATCCGGCCGCGGATGGACCAGGACGCGCTCCTGTACGGCGAGGGCTCGCCGTTCGACCCCGACCTGATGCTCTACGACCTGCGCGGCCAGGGCAGCCCCGCCGCCGACGCCGCGCTCGAGAACGGCCGCAGGATCATCGACCCGGCGCAGCGCGCGGTGGCGTACAAACTCTTCCAGCAGGCTTTCATCGCCACGCCGTCCATGGCGGTGCTGGTCTTCCCCGAGCACGCGTACGTGATGCGCGACTCGTGGAACGGCTACCAGCCCGTGGTCGACCCGAACTCCTACGGCGCGCTGGCCTGGGGCCCGTGGTGGAACCTGGAGAAGTGGGAGCCTAAGTAGTCCGGGCGTTGATCTCGCGGACGGCGCGGTCCGGGTCGTCCGCCCAGAACTCGACGCGCTCGACCCGCCGCACGCCCGTCTTGCCGAGGTTCACCAGCTGCGGCTCGTGGAACGGCACCGACACGTTCGTCCTGGTCAGCGACTGGATGACGAGCGCGTCGCCGATCACCTCGACGCTGCGCTGTCCCTTGTGGGTGCGCTCGGCGACCTGAGCGGCGCCGAGGTCCGAGGTCGGCAGGCGCCAGTCGAAGAACCCCAGCTGACGCAGCCGCAGCTCTTCCTCCGAGACCGTGTGCGGCTGCTTGGCCAGCACGTAGAGAGCGCCCACGCACACGACCGCGTTCAGCACACCCAGGACGATCAGCGTGATGAGCAGCCACGGGATGTCCAGGGCGAACGCGACCAGCGCGATCCCGACCGCCGTGATGATCAGGAACCGCAGGTACCTCGGCCGCATGCGCTTGCCGTAGGGGATCTCCACCATGTGGGTGAGCCTATTTTCGCAGCGCGCGAACCACGCCGTCGGGGTCGTCGGCCCAGAACTCGATCTTCGTCACGTCGTGCGCGCCGCGCCGGCCCAGGTCGATCTCCTGCGGTTCGCTCAACCTCAGCGAAACGTTGGTGGAGCCGGAGATCTCCAGCACCAGCGTGCCGTCCACAACGGACCGCGTCCTGTGCAAAGTCCGGCTCGTCGTGCCCTGCGTCACGCTTTCGACGGCGGCCAAGGGAATCCTGTATTCGAACTCCCGCGCGTACCGCAGCCAGAGGTACCGCTCGTCCACCGAGTGCTTGAACTTGTGGAGCATCCACAGCTGCCATCCGAGCAGCAACGCGCTCAGCACTCCGAACGCGAGCAGAACGGCCCGCAGCCAGAACCACGGCACGATCAGCTCCACGAGCAGGATCTCCAGCGGTGTCACCACGATGAACACCCACAGGAACGGTCTTACCTGTGCGCTGTAACCGAAAGTTTGATCCCCCATGAGTTCGATGGTGGCACAGTGGGGCGGGTGAGCGACCTGATCTTCTTGGACAGCGCCGGTTCCTCGATCCCGCCGGCCGAAGTGGTCGACGAGGTGGTGGGGCACCTCCGCAGGGAGACCGAGATCGGTGGCTACCGGGCCGCCGCGGAACGCCGTGACGACATCGAGGCGGGCTACGGCGTGCTGGCCGAGCTCTTCGGCTGCGAGCCCTCGGAGGTCGCGTTCACCGACAGCGCGACCCGGTCGTGGCTCACGGCCTTCGACGCCGTTCCGCTGGCGAAGGGCGACCGGATCCTGGTCACCGAGGTCGAGTACGGCGGCAACGCGGTGCCGATGCTGCGCCGCGCCGAGGAGACCGGCGCGACCATCGAGGTGATGCCGTCCGACCGGCACGGGCAGCTCGACGTCGACGCGCTGGACCTGGACGAGCGGGTCAAGCTGATCTCGCTCGTGCACGTGCCCACGAACGGCGGACTGGTCAACCCGGTCGACGAGGTCACCGCGAAGGCTCGCGAGGTCGGCGCTCTGGTGCTGCTCGACGCCTGCCAGTCGACCGGCCAGATCGACCTGAGCGCCCACGACTACGACATGCTCGTCTGCACCGGCCGCAAGTGGCTGCGCGGGCCACGCGGAACGGGCGCGCTCGTGGTGCGGAACGAGGTGCGGCGCAGGCTGAAGCCGCGCCTGATGGACCACAGCGCGGCGGAGTGGGTCGCGCCCGACCGCTACCAGCCGCGGGACGACGCGCGGGTGTTCGAGCTGTGGGAGTACAGCGTCGCGGACCGGCTGGGCATGATCGCCGCCGCGAAGTACGCGCTGGCCAAGGGGCTGGACGTCATCGAGGCCGAGGTGGGGGACCGCGCCAAGCGCTTGCGCACGGGTCTCGCGAGCATCCCCGGCATCACCGTTCAGGACCTCGGCGAACGGCAGTCCGGCATCGTCACGTTCACGAGCGACCGGGTGCCGGCGATGGAGCTCAAGGACCGGCTCTGGCAGCGCGACGTCGCCGTCACGGTGTCGCAGAGCGGGTCGACGCTGATCGACATGACGAGGCGGGGCCTGGACGAAGTAGTGCGGGCCTCCCCGCACTACTTCGTCACTCCGGAGGAGATCGATCAGGCGCTGGACCGGATCAGCAGCTCACGTTGATGACGCGCTTCACGCAGTCCGAGTAGCTGACGAACAGGTCGACGGCGCGGTCGTTGCGGCTGGTCTGCGCCGCGATGACCGTGTCACGCGGGTAGAAGCTGTTGAGGCCGCCGCTGCTCGGGTACATCTCGAAGGTGTACGACCAGATCTTGTGCTGGCCCCACATCCAGTCGTCGATGCTGCCGTCGGTGATGTACAGATCACTCGCCTGCTCCGGCGTGTAGCCGTTGGTGGCGGCCATCTGCTGGCCGAGCGTGCGGAACGCGCGTTCCTCGGTCGCGTCCAGGCCCGGTGCGGTGTTCGCGGTGGTGTAGCCGAACGGCCACAGCACGAGCTCCGAGAACGAGTGGAAGTCGATGTTCGTCTTGATCTGCTGGACGCCACCGATGACGCGCGAGTCCACGAAGTTCTTGATGACGTTGGTCTCCGGCGCGGAGAACGCCGACGGGCCGCGGTAGGTGTCCGACGTCGTGCTGCCGCTGGAACCGCCGCAGCAGCCCCACTTGTAGCCCCAGTTGCGGTTGAGGTCTGTGCCGTTGCCCTGGCGGTTCTTGCGCCAGCCGCGGAACGAACCGGTGGCGATGTCGTACTCGACGCCGTCCGGGTTGACCATCGGGACGAACCAGACCTCGCGCGTGTCGACGAGGTTCTTGATCGCCGAGTTCGCGTAGTTGTCGGTGTAGCGCTTGATGATCTGCAGGCACTGCTCGACCGTCAGGTGCTCACGGGCGTGCTGGTTGCAGGTGAAGATGACCTCGGGTTCGCTCTCGTCGGTCGCGACGTTGTCGCTGACCTTGAGCGCCCAGATGTCCCGGTTCTGGTAGCTCTTGCCGATGCTGCGCAGGCTCGCGAGCGTCGGGTGGTCGCGGACGGTCTGCTGCAGCTCCGCGGTCATCTCCGCGTAGTTGTGGTAGCCCGTGTAGCCGGACGGGAAGTCCTGGGTGCCGACCTGGCCGGGCTGCGGGTCGGAGAAGTCGACCTTGCCGAGGCTCTTGAGCTCCTTCTCGAAGTCGCCGACGTACTTGAGCGGCAGACCGGTGGCCTGCAGGGCCCGGTACTGCGCCTTGTCCGCGACGACCGAGATCGTGGTGAGCTTCGTCGCGCCGAGCACGTCGACCCCGATCTGGGCGACCTGGGTGCGTTCGGCGGACGTGTTCGCGGTGACTTCCAGCAGGTAACGGCCGGAGTCGGCGTTGCTGGGTGCCGCCATGCCCGCGACCAGCACGGGCAGACATAGGGCGAGCACTGCGGCGATCTTGCCGCGGCGCTTGGTGAACATGGGTCCTCCATCATCAGCAGGGGTTTGCGACGGAGTGGTGCTCGACCGAGCGTGGCCGTGGTGTCACAGGCTGAGGTAGCGCCGTTAGCGGGCTGACCGTTGACAGATTTCCGCAGGAACTAGGCTGTCGGACATGCTCAGCCGCATCGACCTGCGAGGTCGCACCACGACCCCTGCTCAGCTGCGCGCCGTCGTGCCGCGCGCCGAGGTGGACGTGGACGCGGTTCTGCATCATGTTCGCCCCATGGTGGAGGCGGTCGCCGAGCGCGGCGCCGACGCGGCGCTCGACTACACGGAGAAGTTCGACGGCGTTCGTCCTGCTTCTGTCCGTGTGCCCGCTTCAGAAATTTCGTCCGCTTTGTCATCGCTGGACCCGGCCGTGCGCGAGGCGTTGGAAGAGGTCATCGCGCGCACCCGGCGCGTGCACGCCGACCAGCGCCGCACGGAGACGACCACGCAGGTCGTGCCCGGTGGCACCGTCACGGAGAAGTGGGTGCCGGTCGCGCGCGTCGGCCTGTACGCGCCCGGCGGCCTCGCGGTCTACCCGTCGACGGTCGTCATGAACGTCGTGCCCGCGCAGATCGCCGGCGTGGAGTCGCTGGTGGTGGCCTCGCCGCCGCAGGCGGAGTTCGGTGGCCTGCCGCACCCGACGATCCTCGCCGCCGCCGCGTTGCTCGGCGTCGACGAGGTCTGGGCCGTCGGTGGCGCCCAGGCCGTAGCCCTCCTGGCCCACGGTGGCGTGGACACCGACGGCGCCGAACTGGCCCCGGTCGACATCGTCACCGGTCCCGGCAACATCTACGTGACGGCGGCCAAGCGGCTGCTGCGCGGCCTGATCGGCATCGACTCCGAGGCGGGGCCGACCGAGATCGCGATCCTCGCCGACTCGACGGCCGACCCGGTGCACGTGGCCGCCGACCTGATCAGCCAGGCCGAGCACGACCCGCTCGCGGCGTCGGTGCTGGTGACGGACTCGGAAGAGCTCGCGGACGCGGTGGACGCCGAGCTGGAGGAGCGCGTCGGTGCCACCAAGCACAGCGAGCGCGTGCGCACGGCGTTGAGCGGCAAGCAGTCCGGCATCGTGCTCGTGTCCTCTGTGGACGAAGGTGTGCGGGTCGTCGACGCCTACGCCGCCGAGCACCTGGAGATCCAGACGCGCGACGCACGCGAGGTGGCGGCGCGGATCCGGTCCGCGGGCGCGATCTTCGTCGGTGCGTACGCGCCGGTGTCGCTGGGCGACTACTGCGCCGGCTCGAACCACGTGCTGCCGACCGGTGGCTGCGCGCGGCACTCGTCCGGGCTGTCCGTGCAGACGTTCCTGCGCGGCATCCACGTGATCGACTACTCCGAGGAAGCACTGCGCGAGGTCGCGGACAAGGTCGTCGCGCTCGCGAACGCCGAGGACCTGCCCGCGCACGGGCAGGCTGTCACAGCGAGGTTCTCTCGATGAAGCCAGTGATCGGCGCACGGGTTGAGCTGTCCGATCTGCCCCTGCGCGAGGACCTGCGCGGCCGCACGCCCTACGGCGCGCCGCAGCTCGACGTCCCGTATCGCTTGAACACCAACGAGAACCCGTACGCGCCGACCGACGCGCTGGCCGCTGACGTCGTCGCGGCGGTCGCCGAGATCGCCGGTGAGCTGCACCGCTACCCGGACCGTGACGCGGTGGCGTTGCGCGAGGACCTGGCGGCGTACCTGACGTCCGCGACGTCGGTGACGCTCACCTCCGAGAACGTCTGGGCCGCCAACGGGTCGAACGAGATCCTCCAGCAGATCCTGCAGGCGTTCGGCGGCCCTGGCCGGGTGGCGCTGGGCTTCGAGCCGTCGTACTCGATGCACCCGATCATCGCCGCCGGCACGCGCACCGAGTGGTCGCCGGCCCCGCGCCGTTCCGACTTCTCGCTGGACGTGGAGAAGGCCGCCGCGGTGATCGCCGAGACGCGTCCGGACGTCGTCTTCGTGACGTCGCCGAACAACCCGACCGGCCAGTCGATCCCCCTGGACGATCTGCGCCTGCTGATCGCCTCCACCACCGGCATGATCGTGGTGGACGAGGCGTACGCGGAGTTCTCCCCGCAGGAGAGCGCGATCAAGCTGCTGGACGAGTTCGGTTCGCGCCTGATCGTCTCGCGCACGATGTCGAAGGCCTTCGCGTTCGCCGGCGGCCGTCTCGGCTACCTGGCGGCGGCCCCGGCCGTGGTCGACGCACTGCAGCTGGTGCGCCTGCCGTACCACCTGTCCGCTCTGACGCAGGCCGCCGCGCGCGCGTCGCTCAGGCACGGCCCGGAGACGCTGGGCTCGGTGGCTCGCCTGTCCGCGGAACGCGACCGGGTGTCCTCGGCGTTGACGGAGTTGGGTTTCCAGGTCGTCCCGTCGGACGCGAACTTCGTGCTGTTCGGCTGGTTCGAGAACGCACGTGAGGTCTGGAAGTCCTATTTGGACCACGGCGTGCTCATCAGGGACGTCGGAATCGCGGGTCACCTGCGGGTGACCATCGGAACGCCCGAGGAGAACGACGCTTTCCTCGCGGCCAGCAAGGAGGTCAGCCGGTGAGTCGTGTCGGCAAGGTGGAACGCACCACCAGGGAGTCGTCGGTCTACGTGGAGATCGACCTGGACGGCACCGGCCAGGTCGAGATCAGCACGGGAGTGCCGTTCTACGACCACATGCTCACCGCGTTCGGCGTGCACGGCTGCTTCGACCTGATCGTCCGCGCCACCGGTGACACGCACATCGACGCCCACCACTCGGTCGAGGACATCGCGATCGTCCTGGGCCAGGCACTGCGGGAAGCGTTGGGGGACAAGAAGGGCATCCGCCGCTTCGGCGACTGCTGGATCCCGATGGACGAGACCCTCGCGCACGCCGCGGTGGACGTCTCGGGCCGCCCGTACACCGTGCACCGCGGCGAACCGGAGCAGTTCAACAGCTTCGTGATCGGCGGCAACTACCCGTTCGTGCTCAACCGGCACGTCTTCGAGTCGCTCGCCTTCCACGCCCAGATCGCACTGCACGTGCGCGTCGAGTACGGCCGCGATCCGCACCACATCGCGGAAGCCGAGTACAAGGCCATCGCCCGCGCCCTGCGCACGGCCACCGAGCCCGACCCGCGCGTCGGCGGCGTCCCGTCGACCAAGGGCGTTCTCTGATGCCGAAGGAAGTCGTCGTCATCGGCCTGCTGGCCCTCGCGGGCTTCCTGGCCGGTGGCGTCTACACCACCTGGAAGACCGCCAAGTTCATGGCGATCATCCTGCTGGTGCTGACCGTCGTGGCGGTGGGCGGCGCCGTTCTCTGGTTGATCTAGTGGCGGGTGGGCCGCGCCGCTAGCCCTTGCGGGCGAGGACCCAGTGGAACGTCGCCGGGCCCGGCTCGTGCATGGTCACCAGGTCGTCGATGACGATCTCCAGGTGTTGCGCGAGCAGGTCCCGGTTCACGTCGGGTGTGTTGCTGCCGAAGAACATCTCGACGCCGAGCCAGGTCTCGGTGACGTCCGGCGTGCCGACGCCGAGCGAGGCCAGGAACAGGCCGCCGGGCTTGAGCCAGCGCGCGATCCTCGCGAGGAGCGCGGGCTGTTCGGCGCGCGGCACGTGCAGGATCGAGTAGAACGCCGCGACGCCGTCGAACTCTCCGTCCGGGAAGTCGAGCGCGGTCATGTCCGCCTTCTCGAACTGTCCGGCCGGCACGTTCGCGCGGGCGAGCTCGACCTGCCGCTGTGACAGGTCGACGCCGAGGACGTCATGCCGTTCGGCGAGCTTCTGACTGCACGGAATGCCCGCGCCGCAGCCGAGTTCGAGGACCTTCGCCCCATCGGGCAGTCGCTCGTCGAACTGGGTGAGATAGCGCAGCCTGGGGTCGTCGGCGATCAGCGCGGACCAGTCGAGGTACCGCTGCGCGATGGCGTCGTAGCCGTCCTCGACGGTCCGTTTCACGTCGTGGCCAGGTAGCCGGCCGGAACGTGCTGCGCGAGCCACACCCCGTTGGCGCTGAGCCGGAACTCGTGCCCGTCCGCGTGCATCGCCCTGGCGTCGACGGTCAGGATCAACGGCCGCCCGCGCCGGGCTCCGACGCGCCGCGCGGTCTCGCGGTCGGGCGAGAGGTGCACGTCGTGGCGTGACATGGGGCGCAGGCCGTCGCGCATGATGTCGTCGAGGTACTGCGCGACGGTGCCGTGGAACAGCTGGTCCGGCGGGATCGCGGTCGGCAGGCCGAGGTCGACCTCGATGCTGTGGCCCTGGTTCGCGCGGATGCGGTCGCCGTCGATGCTGAAGCGCTTCTTGTCGTTGCGGTCCACGACCTCGCGCAGGTCGGCCTCGGAGATGCCGAGCGCGGTCAGGAGGTCGGCCACCGGCACCCAGCCCGACGGGTCGAGGGTGAGGCCGACGCGCTCGGGCTGGTGCCTGAGCGCTTTGGACATCCGCTTCGAGAGGCGGATCATTCGTTCGTCTTCCATTTCCTGACCAGGAAACCACAGCGCGTCCACCGGTTTTGCGGTTTCATGGGGCGGATGTGGCGTGAGCGGCGGGTCCCTGGCGAGACCGAGATCTTCGTGGCCTGGCAGGAGGGCACCGGGGACGGGACGTTGCTCGCGATCCACGGCGGCCCCGACTGGGACCACAGCTACCTCCGCGATCCGCTCGACCGGTTGGACTGCCGGCTGCTGATGCCGGACCTGCGCGGGTGTGGCAGGTCAGGGCGAGCGCCGGAGTACCACCCGGACGGCGTGGTGGAAGACCTGGTGCGAGTGCTGGACGCGTTCGAGGTCGAGCGGGCGGACGTTCTCGGCCACTCCTACGGCGGCATGGTCGCGCAACGGTTCGCGATCACTCATCCGGAACGCGTGCGCAGCCTGATCGTGTCGGGCAGCAGCGTGTTGCCGGTACCGCCGGACGCCTTCGACGGATGGGCGGAGCGGGACGAGGTCCTGGCGAGCCAGGAGGATCCGTGGCAACGCGAGGACCTGACGCCGGAGCAGTGCGTGCGGGCCGACGCGTTCGCGGCCGTCGAGGCCAACGTCCGGCGTGCCGGGCAGGTGCCGGGCTACCTGAAGCGGCTGGGACAGGTGCGGTTCGGCGCGGAGTGGGTGCGCCAGTTGCAGACGGTCGGCCTGACCTCACCGAGGCTTCCCGATGCCGCGCACCGGATCGCCGAGCTGGGCATTCCGGTGCTCCTGCTGCGCGGCCGGCAGGACATGACGTTCCCGGTCGGCCTGGTCGAGCCCACCCTCGCACTGATCCCGCGCGCACGCGCCGTGGTGCTCGACGACGCGGGCCACATGCTGCACGTGGACGAGCCCGGCGGCTATCTGCGCGCGGTCCGGGAGTTCCTAGACGGTGCCGCCTTCGAGGGCGGGCTTGAGCTTCGGAGCCCCCGGCCCGTGTGAGGCCTGCTCGTCGTCGATGTTCTGCAACGCGCAGCTGCGCAACGACAGGCAGCCGCACCCGATGCAGCCGGTGAGCCGGTCGCGCAGCCGGTACAGGGCGTCGATGCGGGCGTCGAGCTCGGTCTTCCACGAACGGGAGAGGCGTTCCCAGTCGGACTTCGTCGGTGTGCGGCTGTCGGGCAGCTGGGCGAGGGCGTCGCGAACGTCCTCCAGGGTGAGGCCGACGCGTTGCGCGGTGCGGATGAACGCCAGCCGGCGCAGCACCGAGCGCAGGTAGCGCCGCTGGTTGCCCGCGGTGCGGACGGAGGTGATCAGACCCCTGTCCTCGTAGAAGCGCAGGGCGGTGTGGGGGACGCCGCTGCGCTCGGCGACCTGGCCGATGGTCAGCATTTCCGGCAACTTGCTCACCGGATCATGGTAACCGCTTGACCTCCAGCATGGTCGAGGTTGAACAGTGGGTGGCATGCAGCGGCTACCAGAGCTCTTCGCGAGGATGACCGGGGACGAGAAGCACGAGTGGGCGGCGGCTTCCACGATCGACGTGCTCTGGGTCCTCTACGACAAGGTCCTCAACGTCACGCCCGCCACCGTCGCCGATCCCGACCGCGACCGGTTCCTGCTCTCCAAGGGACACGGCCCGATGGCCTACTACGCCGTGCTGGCGGAGAAGGGATTCATCGGGGAGTCCATTTTGGACGACTGGACGTCGTGGGACAGCCCGCTCGGCCAGCACCCCGACCGGGTGCTCGTGAACGGCGTGGAGATCAGCAGCGGCTCGCTCGGCCACGGGCTGCCCATCGCGGTGGGCACGGCGATCGGGCAGCGCGTCGCGGGGAGTCGCGGCCGCACGTTCGTGCTGGTCGGCGACGGTGAGCTGGACGAGGGCAGCAACCACGAGGCGATCGCCGTGGCGTCGCGGCTCAGGGTCGCGAACCTCACCACGATCGTGATCGACAACCAGTCCGCCATGTACGGCTGGCCCGGTGGCATCGCCCAGCGCTTCGCCGTCGAGGGCTGGCAGACCGCCGAGGTCGACGGCCGCGACCACGAGGCCATCTTCACCGCACTGACCGCGCCGCACGACCGCCCGTACGCGGTGGTCGCCAAGATCGAGAAGAGCTACTGATGACCACCATGCGCCAGGCCTTCGTGAAGGCGGTCAACGACGAGATCGCCACCGACCCGCGCATCGCCGTGGTGACCGCGGTGATCTCCAGCAACGAGTTCCCCCAAGAGAACGAACGCGTCGTGGACGTCGGGATCCGCGAGCAGACCATGGTGGGCGTGGCGAGCGGTCTGGCGTTGGCGGGGCTACGTCCGGTCGTGCACAGCTACGCGCCGTTCCTGGTCGAACGGCCGTACGAGCAGATCAAGCTCGACATCGGACATCAGGACGTGGGCGCGGTGTTCGTGAGCATCGGCGCGTCCTATGACGACCCGGCGTGGGGCCGCACGCACCAGTCGCCGGGCGACGTCGCGTTGTTCGACACGTTGCCCGGCTGGACCGTTCACGTACCTGGACACCCGGAGGAGGTGACGCCGCTGCTGCAGCAGGCGTTGAAGGACGACAACCGGGTCTACGTGAGGCTTTCGCTGCACGAGAACACCCAGGCGCATCCGGTGGGGGAGGGGTTCACGGCGCTGCGCCACGGAAAGCGCGGCGTGGTGGTCGCCGTCGGGCCGATGCTCGACCGCGTGCTCAAGGCCGTCGAGTCCGAGAACGCCGACGTCACGGTGTTGTACGCGGCGACGGTCCGACCGTTCGACTCGGACGGACTGCGCAAGGCGGTGCAGGACACCGATCACGCCGACGTGATGGTGGTGGAGCCGTACCTGGAGGGAACCTCGTCTCATCTTGTGTCCGAGACACTGCAACAAATCCCGCACCGCGTTCGTTCTATAGGTGTCAAACGACACGCAGAGCTCCGCAACTACGGCACGGCCGAGGATCATGACGCAGCGCATGATCTCGACGTGGTCGGGCTGGGGAGCGCTGTGCGGAGTTTCTTCAGGGGGTGAAGAAACATGTTGGCAGTCATGGGGGATGACTGGACCGGAGCGCCTTCGCGCACGGTGTGATTGTGAGCCGGAAGGGTGCGATCGGGCCGGATGCCCGGCGCACCCTTCCGCCGTTCGTACCCCTGCCCGTCTCGAAACGCGAAAACCTTGGCATGTCTGCACGGACGCGCGAGACGGACCAGGAATGATGTTGAGCGTGAGAATGCTGATCTGGACCCCGTTGAACGCCGCCGAACTGCAGAAGGCCATGCACAGCGGCAACGTGGGCCCCGCGGCACTCGTCCCGGTCCCGTCCGGCACGGTGCTGCTGCCTCCTCCGGCCACCAAGCTCAACGAGGCCGCGTACATGACGAACAGGGTGCGCAAGCTCGGGGGCGGCGCCGCGCTGGCCGTCTGGAACGACGACGCCGCGTTGCTCTACATGTTCACCTCGACGCTCGGCCGCGCCTCGATGTGGGGCTCGCGCGAGGCGGTGCTGCGGTTGTCGGCGCAGGCGAAGCAGTCGGGACCCGTCGGACTCGCCTTCGACCGCATGACCGCGGGCATGGTCAACCTGCGGGAGAAGGAGAAGTGGCAGCTCGACGCCATCGACAAGCTCACCGCGCTGTACCCGGCGGCCAGTCGCAAGGGCACGCTCGAACGCATCCGCGACTTCGAGAACGGCCACGCGGCGATCCCGGACTTCTTCCGTGCGGCGGGGCTGCAGGAGGTCGCGCGGGTCGCCGAGCTCACCGAGGAGGGCCGGGCGGACGTCGTGCTGCAGACGCTCGAACCGCCGCGCGCGCAGATGTGGCCGCTCGCGCTGATCTTCCCGTTGATCGTGCTGACGGCGTTGGTGACGGTGCTGCTCAACATCCCGGCGTTCGTGTACTACGTCGTCGGCGGTCTGCTCCTCGTGGTGATGTGCGGGCTGCTGGTCATGCTCAGGCGTCGGCTCGTGCGCACGAAACCGATCAACACGGTGTTGCCGGTCATACCGGTCACGCAGGGTGCGGTCCCCACCGACTAACCTGGTCGTCGTGGCACGTGTCGTCGTACTTGACTATGGATCCGGCAACCTGCGCTCCGCCGAGCGCGCGCTTCAGCGGGTCGGCGCCCATGTCGAGGTGACGTCGGACCAGAAGGCCGCCCGCGAGGCGGAACTCCTCGTCGTGCCCGGCGTCGGCGCGTACGCGGCGTGCATGGAGGGCCTCAACTCGGTGCGGGGCGCCCGGATCATCGGCGAGCGCCTCGCCGGCGGCCGTCCGGTGCTCGGCATCTGCGTGGGCATGCAGATCCTGTTCGAGCGCGGCATCGAGCACGGCGTGCTGACCGAGGGCTGTGGCGAGTGGCCCGGCACCGTCGAGCGGCTCGAAGCGCCGATCGTGCCGCACATGGGCTGGAACACCGTGCGCGCGCCCGAGGGTTCGAAGCTCTTCGCGGGCCTCGACAAGGACACGCGCTTCTACTTCGTGCACTCCTACGGCGTGCGCCGGTGGGAGCTGGAGCCGTCAGAACACCTCAAGCCGCCGCTGGTGACGTGGGCGGACCACTCGGGCGACGAGTTCGTCGCGGCCGTCGAGAACGGGCCGCTGTGGGCGACCCAGTTCCACCCGGAGAAGTCCGGCGATGCCGGGGCGCACCTGCTGCAGAACTGGTTGACCAGCTTTTCGTGATCACACGACTGCTGACGGTAGCCGCGATCGTGGCTGCCTGCGTTGCCGTGCCTGGGGGCGCGCTCGCCGCACCGGCACCGTTCCACGACGACTTCGACAACGCCGTGGACGCCGACCCGACCTACGGCCTGAACGACAACCTCAAGCAACGCCAGGGCACCGGCGCCGTCACGTACAGCCGCGTGTCCGGCAAGTGGAACACCGGTGACGTGCCGCGCCCGTGGTTCGCGCAGGTCGGCCACCCGAACCATCGCGGCAAGCTGTCCCTGCACCTCGGCACGACGGCCGTGCGGCTCGACGCGCCGTCCACCGGGTCCACGATCTCGGCGACGCTGACCCCGGTCGTGGGCGACCGCGCGTCCGGCGACTGGTCGTCGATCGCGTTGGGACGGTCGGCGAACAGCTGGGGCTATGTGTCCAATCAGGACATCGACCTCGGCTTCCTGGTGCGCGCCAACGGAGGCGTGCAGCTCTTCCAGCCGGGCACGCCCGTCGTGACGCTGCCGGCGTTCGCCTCGGCCAAGGACGACGGCTCGTTCGACGTGACGCTGAAGCTCGCCGGGGCGAAGCTCGACCTCACGGTCAACGGCAGGCGCGAGACGATCACGCTGGGCACGGCGGTGCCGACCGAACGGTTGTGGGTCTACCTCGGGCGCTACTCCGACAACGACAAGACCGTCAGCCTCGTCGACGATCTCCGCGTCGAGCAGCTCGACTCCGACGACCTGCGCAAGCTGCCGGGCTCCCAGTTGCGCTACTACGGCTACTTCGGCGCGCGGCTGAACCTCGCGGGTGGCAACCACCTGCCTGAGGTGCGCGGCCGCAGCAACCTCAACTGGGTGCAGATCAGCGACGCCGACGCCTACCGTCCCGAGGTGTTGCGGGACTGCGCCCCTGAGGGCTGTGTCGTCCACACGGGCAACGAGTTCTTCGACTGCGACGCGGCCGGCTGCCCGCTGTACCCGAACGCCGCCGAGCGCTGGCAGGTCCTCGCGTCGAAGGTGCGGCCCCATCTGGACCGGGTGGCGGGGTTCGTGCTCCAGGACGAGCCGTTCCACCACGGCGCGAGCTTCGCGGACGTCGAGCACTCCGCCCAGCAGATCAAGAACACCTTCCCCGGCAAGAAGGTCATGCTGATCGAGGCGGGCGTCCGGGTCGACGACGCCTTCCGCGTGCCCGCCGCCGTCGACTGGGTCGGCTTCGACGAGTACTGCGTCGGGTACGAGGCGTTGGAAGCGCGCATGACCAAGCTGGAAGAGCGCGCGCCCGGCAAGGAACTCTTCCTGCTGCCGGAAGCCGCGCCGCAGTCGTGGTGCGCGGACCGCACCGACGCGGACCTCGAAAGCACCCAGTACCTCTACATGGCGCTGGCGCGGCAGCACCCCGCGTTCGTGGGAGTCATGGTCTTCGGTCCGTGGACGGGCGTCGGACCTGCCGCGACGGGTCCTGGCACGCCGGTCCCGTCGAAGTTCCCCCGCGCCACGGAGGCCCAGGAGCGCGTGGCCGCCCTCGTGCTGGGGGACGCTAGGCTGCTCGGGTGACGTTCACACTCCTCCCCGCTGTTGACGTGGCCGACGGTCGTGCCGTCCGGCTCGTGCAGGGCGAAGCCGGTACCGAGACGAACTACGGCGAGCCGCTCGACGCGGCCCTGCAGTGGCAGCGCGACGGAGCGGAGTGGATCCATCTCGTCGACCTCGACGCGGCGTTCGGCCGCGGCTCCAACCGCGAGCTCATCGCCCGGGTCGTCGGCGAGCTCGACGTGAAGGTCGAGCTGTCCGGCGGCATCCGCGACGACGCGTCGCTGGAGGCCGCCCTGGCCACCGGCTGCGCCCGCGTGAACCTCGGCACGGCCGCGCTGGAAGACCCGGAGTGGTGCGCGAAGGCGCTCGCGACGTACGGCGAGAAGATCGCGGTGGGCCTCGACGTCCGCATCACCGAGCAGGGCCACCGGGTCAAGGGCCGTGGCTGGACGTCGGACGGCGGCGACCTCTGGGAGGTCCTCGACCGGCTCGACCGCGACGGCTGCACGCGTTACGTGGTCACCGACGTGTCGAAGGACGGCACTTTGACGGGCCCGAACGTGGAGCTGCTGCGCGAGGTCTGCGCCCGCACCGACGCACCGGTGATCGCGTCCGGCGGGGTGTCCACTGTGGATGACCTGGTCGCGCTCGCGAAGCTGTCGCGCGACGGCGTCGAGGGCTCGATCATCGGCAAGGCGCTGTACGCCGGCGCCTTCACGCTCCCGGAAGCACTCGCTGCGGTCCGTTGACCACGGTCTCAATGTGAGCGGCCGCGGCCGCGTGCGTCACACCCGTGTTGTGCAGCACGTCGGCCGCGGTCCCATCCGCTTCGAGCAGGACGCCGAGCAGGATGTGCTCGGTCCCGATGAACATGTGGCCCATCCGCAGCGCCTCGCGCACGGCCAGTTCCAGGGCCTTCTTGCAGTGCGTCGTGTACGGCTGCTTCTCCGGCCGCTGCTTGGCCTCGGTGTCGAGCCGGTTGAGGGTCGCGATACGCGTGCTGCCGTCGCCGGACTCCAGCTTCGCGATGGTCTTGGCCGCCAGTCCCGCCGACTCGTCGAGCAGCCCGAGCAGCAGGTGCTCGGTGCCGATCCGCTCGCTGAACCGCGCGTGGTGCCGGGCCAGCGCGATCACCCGGCGCGACCGCTGGGTGTAGCGCTCGGTCGAGGGCTTGGACAGCTCCGGTGACTCCCTGGGCACGAACCGCTTCTGCGCGGCCTGCTTCGTCACGCCGAGGCTCTCGCCGATCTCGGCCCAGCTCGCCCCGCCGCGACGCGCCTCGTCCACGAAGTGGCCGATCAGGTGGTCGCCGAGTTCGGTGAGCTGACCGCTCAGCTCGACTGCCTTCGCCAGGCGCACCAGCGCGTCGTCGGCCTCTCGGGCGACGGTGACGATGAGGTCGGTCAACTGGATCACGCGTCAACTCTAGGTTGACGCCGGCGGCCGGGTCAACCTCGGGTTGACGAGTTCACGTTGACTCAATGTTGACCTGCTCTGTCCACGTTGAGTCAACATGGACGCGAGGAATCAACGTTGACGCGTCCGGTCAACATGCACGGAACTGGCGGAAGACAACGTTGTCATCGGCGTGGACGGCATCTGCTTCGGGCTTGAGCGGGTCCAGTCCACGTTGATCTGGCGGTGTCCACGTTGAGTCAACGTGGACAGGCGCCCGTCAACGTTGATCGGCCGAATCAACGTTGACTCGACGTTGATCGCTCAGCTCGCCGCCGTGATCCGGATGCCCACAGACCCGGTCCGTCCGCGCCGCAACTTGCTGCCGGCCACGGTCATCCACCCGAACAGTCCGTACTTCTTCGTGATCCGCGACCGCACGTCATCGCTGGCCTCGTCGTCGAGGAGCGCCGCGTGGGCCTTGACCGAGTCGCCCTTCGGGTTGCCGCGGACGTCGCACGGCCCGATCTCGACGTCACCGCTGCGCCTGATCCGCTTGACCTTGCCGGTGTCCCGGCCGCTCCAGGCGTAGATGACGCCGTCGCTCTCGCCCGGCACGACCCAGACCGGCGTTGGCACCGGGGTGCCGTCCTTGCGGAAGGTCGTCAGCAGCAGGTACTTGCCTTCGCCGAGTTCGGTGATCATGGCCGCGCAGCGTAGTCCTCGCACGCCCCTTGTAGGCTTTCCCGCATGTCAGTCGCGGTCCGTGTCATCCCCTGTCTCGACGTCGACCGGGGCCGGGTGGTGAAGGGCGTCAACTTCACGAACCTCGTCGACGCGGGCGATCCGGTCGAACTGGCCAGGGCCTACGACGCCGAGGGTGCGGACGAGCTGACGTTCCTCGACGTGACGGCGAGCAGCGGCGACCGCGAGACGACGTTCGACGTGGTCCGCCGCACCGCCGAGCAGGTGTTCATCCCCCTCACGGTCGGTGGCGGCGTGCGCAGCCCCGAGGACGTCGACAAGCTGCTCCGCGCCGGCGCGGACAAGGTCAGCCTCAACACCGCCGCCATCGCACGTCCCGAGCTGCTCAAGGAGTGCTCGGAGCGGTACGGCGCGCAGTGCATCGTGCTGTCGGTCGACGCGCGGCGCGTGCCCGGCGGCACCGGCTTCGAGGTCACCACGCACGGCGGCCGCACCGGTACCGGGATCGACGCCATCGCGTGGGCCGCGAAGGGCCAGGAGCTGGGTGTCGGCGAGATCCTGCTGAACTCGATGGACGCCGACGGCACCAAGGCCGGGTTCGACCTCGAGCTGATCGACCTGGTGCGCCGCGAGGTCGACGTGCCGCTGATCGCGAGCGGTGGCGCCGGGGCGGTCGACCACTTCCCGCCGGCCGTCGCCGCGGGCGCGGACGCCGTGCTGGCCGCGAGCGTCTTCCACTTCGGGCAGCTCCGCATCGGCGAGGTCAAGGACGGCCTGCGCCAGGCGGGTGTCGTGGTGCGATGAAGCCCGTCGAGGTGCGGGTCGCCTCGGCGGTCGCGTTCGGCGGCGCCCTGGTGTTCTTCGTGGTCGGGCTGATCCTGTGGCGCTCGACCGGCGACGCGGACGTGCTGAAGCTGCCGTCGTTCCTCGCGGTCGTGGAACTGCCCGTGGCAGCAGCCCTGTTGCTGCGGCTGCGTTTCATGCACTACCCGGCGATGATCGTCTTCATCCTCGTCGGGCTGCTGCACCTCGTCATCGTGCTCGCCGAAGGACCGGCGTGGGCCCGCGTCGCGTCCGGGGTGCTGTCCGCCGTGCACATCTACGGAGTGGTCCTGCTCAACACCGGACCGGCTCGTGAACACCTGGGAGGTCCCCGTTGAGCAACGCGCTCGATCCCGCCATCGCCCAACGGCTCAAGCGCACGCCGGACGGCCTGGTGTGCGCGGTCGCCCAGCAGCGCGGCACCGGCGAGGTGCTCATGGTGGCGTGGATGGACGACGAGGCGCTGCACCGCACCCTCACCACCCGCCGCGCGACGTACTACTCGCGCAGCCGTCAGCAGCTTTGGGTGAAGGGCGAGACCTCCGGGCACACCCAGTACGTGCACGAGGTGCGGCTCGACTGCGACGGCGACACGCTGCTGCTGACCGTCGACCAGGTGGGCGCGGCCTGCCACACGGGCGACCGCACGTGCTTCGACGCCACGGTGCTGCTCGCCGGCGCGTGACCGGTCAGTCCAGGTCGCCGGTCAGGTAGCGCTGCAGGTTCGGGCCGATCGTCCTGACCACGGTCTCCACGTCTGCCGACGCCAACGGCTCGAACCGCACGACGTACCGCACGATGCCGAGCCCGACCATCTGGGTCGCGCACAGCGCGGCCCGGAGTTCGCGGTGCTCGGCGCCGATCTCCGCGAGCACGTTCTTGAAGATCGCGTTGATGAGGAACGACTTCAGCGCGCCCGCCACCTCGGGCTGGCTGGTGACGCTGCGGATCAGTGCCGCGAACGTGCCGCCGCCGGTCGCGTCCCACACGGTCACGAAGGTGCGGACGATGCGTTCGCCCGCATCCTCCACCGCGCCGTCGAGCAGGCGTTTGAGGAGCTCGGCCGGATCGAAGGGGAGTTGCAGCACCGCCTGCGCGAACAGGCCTTCCTTGCCACCGAACCAGTGGTTGACCATTGCGGCGTCCACGCCCGCCTTGGCGGCGATCGCGCGTACCGTGGCACCGTCGTAGCCCTTTTCCACGAACACCTCGCGGGCCGCTGCGACGAGCGCGGCCCTGGTGTCCTCGCCCGCGGCGCGACGGCCTCGGCGTTTCTGGTTCACTTGCTCCACGCGGGCCATAGTTCAACAGTTGTTGAATTTATGCAACAATTGACGGCATGGTGAGCGTCATCGGGGCTGTGGCCGCCGCTGGTCTTGGGGCCGTCAGCCCAACGCGTGAGGAGTTCCGCGAGCTCGCGGTCAACCGCCGGGTCATCCCGGTGGTGCGCAAGCTGCTCGCGGACGCGGAGACCCCGGTCGGTCTGTACCGCAAGCTCGGGGCCAATCAGCCGGGCACGTTCCTCTTCGAGTCGGCGGAGAACGGCCGCTCCTGGTCGCGATGGTCGTTCATCGGCGTGCGGTCCACGGCGGCGCTCACGGCGACCGGCGGCGAGGCGTTCTGGACGGGCACGCGGCCCGTCGGCCTGCCCGACGGCGGCGACCCGCTGCAGGCCCTGCGCGAGACCATCGAGGTGCTGCGCACCGACCCGTTGCCCGGCATGCCCCCGCTGACCGGCGGCATGGTCGGCTACATCGGCTACGACGCGGTGCGGCGCCTGGAGCGGCTGCCCGTCATCGCCGAGGACGACCTGAAGATCCCCGAACTGGTCATGCTGCTGGCGACCGACCTCGCCGCGCTCGACCACCACGAGGGCACCGTCACGCTCATCGCGAACGCGATCAACTGGGACGACTCGACCGAACGCGTCGACGCCGCCTACGACGACGCGGTGCGCCGCCTCGACGAGATGACGACGGCACTGCACACGCCCGCGCCGCCGACGGCCGCCGTGTTCGCGCGGCCCAAGCCGGAGTTCCGGCGCCGGCGCTCGCAGGCCGAGCACTTCGCCGCCGTCGAGAAGGCCAAGGAGGCCATCCGCGCGGGCGAGGCGTTCCAGATCGTGGTGTCGCAGCGGTTCGAGATCGAGACGGACGCCGACGCGCTCGACATCTACCGGGTGCTGCGCGCGACGAACCCCAGCCCGTACATGTACCTCCTGCGTCTGGACGGGTTCGACATCGTCGGATCCAGCCCGGAATCGCTGGTCACGGTGCGCGACGGCAAGGCGACCACGCACCCCATCGCGGGCACCCGCTGGCGCAGCGAGGACCCTGAGGAGGACGCCCTGCTCGAGAAGGACCTCCTCGCGGACCACAAGGAACGCGCCGAGCACCTGATGCTCGTCGACCTCGGCCGCAACGACCTGGGCCGCGTCTGCAAGCCGGGTTCGGTGCACGTCGTCGACTTCTTCAAGGTCGAGCGGTACAGCCACGTCATGCACATCGTGTCGACCGTGACCGGTGAGCTGGCCGAGGGCAAGACGGCCTACGACGCGGTCGCCGCGTGCTTCCCGGCCGGCACCCTGTCCGGTGCACCCAAGCCGCGCGCGATGGAGCTCATCGAGGAGCTGGAGCCCACGCGCCGCGGCCTCTACGGCGGCGTCGTCGGCTACTTCGACTTCGCCGGGGACGCGGACACCGCCATCGCCATCCGCACCGCCCTGGTGCGTGAAGGGGTGGCGTACGTGCAGGCCGGTGGCGGCATCGTCGCCGACTCGGACCCGCTGTCCGAGGACAACGAGTGCCTGAACAAGGCGGGCGCGGTGCTGGCCGCGATCGCCACCGCCCAGACGATGGCGCCGGCAGTTGAAAGCTAGTACTCCACTGTGGATCGCCGCGCTCCTGCTGGTGGGCGCGGCGGGTGCCTTCTGGGGCGCCGGTTCGGTGCCGGTCGCTCTGCTGTGCCTCGCGGCCGTCGCGGCGGTCGTCGCGCTGAGCGGGGTGGCGCGCCGGGTCCTCGGCGCGTTGCTGATCGTCGTGGGCATCGCGGCGGCGTTCTCCGGCCACTGGCTCGCAATCGCCGGAGGCGTCCTCGTGGCGTTCTCCGGCGGGCTTCAGGTAGCGCTGGGGGCCCGGATGCCGAAGATCGGGATGGGCGGGCAGAAAGCCCGCACGCACGACCCCGAGACGGACCTGTGGCGCGCGCTGGAGCGCGGGGACGACCCGACCGACGATAAGACCCCCGGCGGACGTGCCTCGAACGAGTGAAGATCATTCATCCGCGTTCACGCATGTGACAGGCGCACAGCCTCGGTTAGCTGCGTGGACACTTGAACCCCGGTGGCGGAGGCGTTACTCCGGCGGGGTTAGCATCCCCGTAGCGGGAAGGGGAGCAACACTGTGACGGTTCTCGAGTCGATCCTCGAAGGTGTGCGTGAGGATCTCGCCGCTCGCGAGGCTCAGTTGTCCTTCGAGGTGGTCAAGGAGCGCGCGACCAAGACCGCTCCGCCGCTCGACGTGCTGTCGGTGCTGCGCGGGCCGAACGTGGGTGTCATCGCGGAGGTCAAGCGCCGCAGCCCCTCCAAGGGGGCGCTGGCGGAGATTCCGGAGCCTGCCGACCTCGCGTCCGCGTACGAGGCGGGCGGCGCGTCGGTGATCAGCGTGCTGACCGAGCAGCGCCGCTTCGGCGGGTCGCTGGCGGACTTCGACGCGGTGCGCAGGGCGGTGAAGATCCCGCTGCTGCGCAAGGACTTCATCGTGTCGCCGTACCAGGTGCACGAGGCCCGCATGCACGGAGCGGACCTGGTGCTGCTGATCGTGGCGGCGCTGGAGCAGAACGCGCTCGTGTCGCTGCTCGATCGGGTGGAATCGCTCGGCATGACGGCACTCGTCGAGGTGCACACCGCGGAAGAGGCGGACCGTGCCCTGGAAGCGGGTTCGTCGGTGATCGGCGTCAACGCGCGCAACCTCCACACGTTGGAGGTCGATAAAGACGTTTTCGGCAGGATCGCTCCGGGACTACCCTTCGAGACGATCAAGATCGCCGAGTCGGGCGTGACCGGGCCCGGCGACCTGATGTCGTACGCCGGCGCCGGTGCCGACGCGGTGCTCGTCGGCGAAAGCCTGGTGACCAGCGGAGACCCCAAGGCCGCCGTGAACAAGCTCGTGACCGCGGGCTCACACCCCGCGTGCCCCCGGCCGAGCCGGTAAGGCACGGTTGATTACAGCGTTAGAGGAGCTACCCGATGGGCCAGTTCACGCCCACACCGCATGATCCAGACGCACGTGGCCACTTCGGCCCGTGGGGCGGCCGGTTCGTCCCGGAGGCCCTGATCGCCGCGGTGGACGAGCTGGCCGCCGAGTACGACAAGGCGCGGCTCGACCCGGAGTTCGTGAACGAGTTCCAGCGCCTCCTTCGCGACTTCGCGGGCCGTCCGTCCCTGCTGACCGAGGCCCCGAAGTTCGCGGAGCACGCCGGTACGCAGGTGTGGCTCAAGCGCGAGGACCTCAACCACACGGGTTCACACAAGATCAACAACGTGCTCGGCCAGGCGTTGCTGACCAAGCGCATGGGCAAGCAGCGCGTCATCGCCGAGACCGGCGCCGGCCAGCACGGCGTGGCGACGGCGACGGCGTGCGCGCTCCTCGGCCTCGACTGCGTCGTCTACATGGGCGAGGTCGACACCGAGCGCCAGGCGCTGAACGTCGCCCGCATGCGCCTGCTGGGTGCCGAGGTCATCCCGGTGAAGTCCGGGTCGCGCACCCTGAAGGACGCGATCAACGAGGCTCTCCGCGACTGGGTCACCAACGTCGACGACACGCACTACCTGCTCGGCACGGCCGCGGGTCCGCACCCGTTCCCGCTGCTGGTCCGCGACTTCCACCGGATCATCGGCATCGAGGCGCGCGAGCAGATCCTCGAGAAGGCCGGCCGGCTGCCCGACGCCGTCGTCGCCTGCGTCGGTGGCGGCTCGAACGCGATCGGCATCTTCCACGGCTTCATCGACGACCTCGACGTCCGTCTCGTCGGTGTCGAGCCCGGTGGCTCCGGTCTCGACAGCGGCAGCCACGGCGCGACGCTGACGGCCGGCACGCCCGGCTCGTTGCACGGCGCGATGTCGTACGTCATGCAGGACGACGACGGCCAGATCACCGAGGCGCACTCGATCTCCGCCGGTCTCGACTACCCCGGCGTGGGCCCCGAGCACTCGCACCTCAAGGACATCGGCCGCGCCGAGTACTTCCCGGTCACCGACGCCGAGGCCATGGAGGCGTTCGCTCTGCTCTCGCGCACCGAGGGCATCATCCCGGCGATCGAGTCGGCGCACGCCCTGGCGGGCGCGCTGAAGCTCGGGCCGTCGCTCGGACCGGACGGACTGCTCGTCGTGAACCTCTCCGGACGTGGCGACAAGGACATGGACACCGCCGTGAAGTACTTCGGCCTCGCTGACGGGGGACAGGCCTGATGTCGTTGTCCGACGTGTTCTCCACCGCGCGCGCCGAGTCGCGTGCCGCGCTGATCGGCTACCTGCCCGCGGGTTTCCCCACGGTCGAAGGTTCCAAGGACTACCTCCGTTCGATGGTCGAGTCCGGGTGTGACCTGGTCGAGGTCGGCCTGCCGTTCTCCGACCCGGTGATGGACGGCCCGACGATCCAGGCCGCCGCCGAGCAGGCGCGAGCCGCGGGCTTCCGCGTGCGTGACCTGTTCGACGTGGTGTCTGCCGTGACCGACGCCGGTGGGCGTGCGGTCGTGATGACGTACTGGAACCCGGTGCTGCGTTACGGCGTCGACGCGTTCGCACGCGACCTCGCCGCCGCCGGTGGACTCGGCATCATCACGCCCGACCTCGTTCCGGACGAGGCCGAGGACTGGATGGCCGCTTCCGCCGCGCACGGGCTCGACCGGACCTTCCTGGTGGCGCCGTCGTCGACCGAGGAGCGCATCGCGATGACCGCGCGTGCGTCCTCCGGCTTCCTCTACGCCACCGCGGTCATGGGCGTCACGGGCGCCCGTGACGTCGTGTCGTCCGCAGCCCCCGAGCTGGTTGCGCGGGTGCGTGAGCACACCTCGTTGCCGATCGGCGTCGGGCTGGGTGTGCGCTCTGGTGCGCAGGCCGCCGAGATCGCCGGGTTCGCGGACGGCGTCATCGTCGGGTCGGCGTTCGTGTCGGCCGTGGCGGAGGGCGACGCCGCGGTGCGCGCGCTGGCCGCCGACCTCGCCAAGGGCGTGCGGTCGGCTCCGGCGACCGTCTGATCCTCCTTTGCTCGGTGAAGCCGCTCGGCCTTCTGGCCGGGCGGTTTTGCTTTGCGTGTCAGTCGTTGACGTTCCTCCAAGAGCATGACATGGATTCGAACACCTGATCGAGTGAATCTCTGTCGATTGGGGCCAAAACCCCGATTGACTGTCGGTCTGAGCTGCGATCGTGGGTTCATGCACAGGCCAGCCATTCGCTCGGCGTGCCACACTGGTGGTGCGCAAGCGGTCAACGGAGGTGATGCCCAGTGGCGGCGCCAGCCGAAGCTCGGCCCGATGTCCTGCTGCCCGCTCACGAAGGGCCGTGGACGATCGAGGACGTCCTCGCCTTGCCGGAGGACAACAGCCAACGCATCGAACTTCTCGACGGGATGCTGTACGTGAGCCCGCTGGGGAACGCCTCGCACCAGCGTTTGGTGTTCGAGGCGTCGTACTCGTTGCGCGGAGCGTGCCCGAAGGAGTTCGAGACCACGATCGAGCTGAACGTTCAGTTCGACGGCGATCGGATGTTCATCCCGGACTTCACGGTGCTGAAGAAGCGGGGCGCGAAAGGCCTGACCGTGCCGGCGGCGGACGTGCTTCTCATCGGCGAGGTGCTCTCCCGGAGCACCAAGGTGAACGACCTGGTGCTCAAGCGCCAGGTGTACGCGGAAGCCGGCATCTCCTACTACCTGATCATCGATCCGGCTGGTGACGTGCCCCAGGCGTCGTTGCTCGAGCTCGAAGAAGGGAAGTACGTCGAGATCGCGCGAAGCGACGACGGGGTGCTGACCTTCGACAGGCCGTTCCCGGTCACGATCGAGCTGCCCTCCTAGCCGTAGAGCCACTCCAGCCGTTCGTGCAGGTCGGCCGTGGTCCACGAGGCGAACATCGCGTCACGGACCTCCGCCGCCTCGCCGGCCGGGTGATAGACCTCCCGACCCATCCACCGTGACGCGTGGTGGACGCGCGCGGTCCGCTCCGAGCGGAGCGCTACGTACCGCGCAAAAGAGCCGGTCACGTCACGGGGGTCGAACACGGACGAGAGGCACACGGCGTCCTCCAACGCCTGACAGGCGCCCTGGGCGGCGTACTGCAGCACGGGATGGGCGGCGTCACCGAGCAGCACGACCCGCGAGTCCTGCCAGTTCGTGATCGGCGCGCGGTCGCACAGCACCCATGCCCGCCACTCGTCGGCGAGCTCCATGATCCGTGCCGCGTCATCGCACAACGGCGTGAAGTGCTTCATGACCTCGGCGTGCTCGACGGGCTTGCCGGTCATGGGGTCCGTGGCGCCGTTGTCCACGGTGGCCACGAGATTCACGTACCGCCCGCCCGCGATCACGTACCAGACGACGTGATAGCGCGGCCCCGCCCACAGCGTGACGACGTTCTCCTTCAACGACCGCGGCACGTCCTGAGCGGGAATGACCGCGCGGAAGGTCGTGTGCCCGGACACCTGCGGATCCCCGTCGCCCACGAGCTGCCGCCGCACCGCCGACCGCAACCCGTCAGCGCCGATCAACGCCTCCCCGTGCACGAGATCGCCCGACCGCAACACCGCGGTGACCCCGCCCGCGTCCTGCGTGTAGGCCTCGACACCGCTGCTCACCCGGAGGTCGATCCGCTCGTCGTTCTGGCAGGCGTCGAGCAACGGCGTCAGCACGTCGTTGCGATGCACCACCGCATAGGTGCCGAACCGCTTCCGAAAGCCCTCGTCGACGGGCAACCCGGCGATCTGCCGCCCGGACACCCCGCACCGCAACCGCAACTCGTCCACGTGCACCGCCCGAGCCCGCACAGCGCCACCCACACCCACCGAGTCGAGCATGCGAAACCCGTTGGGCCCGACCTGGATGCCCGCGCCGATCTCCTCGAACACCGCCGCGGCCTCCAGCACCGTCACGCGTTGCCCGGCCCGCGCGAGCCCGAGCGCCGTCGCCAGCCCGCCGATACCGCCGCCGACCACCAGGACCGTCATGTCCGACCTTTCGGGAGTCCGCTCAGACCGCGTCCGAGTATCTCGGTTCAGCGATCACGAACCCCCTAAGGTCCCGAGTTCTGGACGTCTCCGGCTGAGGTGGAGAGGTCCGCGCTGCGGAAACCGGTCACGAACACCCCCCCGAGGTCGCGAAGCTGAGCCCCGGCGGATCGGGGAGCAGGTGGCCAGTCACGGTTCTGCGCGTTCCGGTTTGGCGATCACCACCTTCGAGGTCCCGAACCGAGCCCGGCGGATGGGAGAACGGGCACGGCTCCGCTCTCCCCGTGAGCGGGTCACCTCCGGTGCGTTCGCTCAGCTGAAGTCATGAGACTCACGTGCCTATGGGCTGCGACCACACACACGCGCCCGGCCGGGTACCCCCAATTTCGATTCTAGTGATCGGCACCGACAGGGTTCGGGCCGATAACGATCGCGCGTCCCCACGAGACGCTCACAAGCCGACCGGTACGGTGGGCGCCGTGTTGGACGCCCTCCTGGCCACGATCCCGAGTCCCGACCGCGGTGTTTGGTACCTCGGTCCCCTCCCGCTCAGGGCCTACGCGCTGTGCATCATCGCCGGCATCATCGTCGCCATCTGGTGGGGTGAGCGCCGCTGGGTCGCCCGCGGCGGCATCAAGGGCGAGGTCACGGACATCGCCGTGTGGGCGGTGCCGTTCGGCCTCGTCGGCGGGCGGCTCTACCACGTCATCACGGACAACCAGAAGTACTTCGGGCCGGGCAAGGACCCGCTCGCGGCGCTGGAGATCTGGAACGGCGGCCTCGGCATCTGGGGTGCCATCGCGCTCGGTGCCGTCGGTGCGTGGATCGCGTGCCGGCGCAAGGGCATTCCGTTGCCCGCGATGGCGGACGCGCTGGCGCCCGGCATCGTGGTGGCGCAGGCCATCGGGCGGCTCGGCAACTACTTCAACCAGGAGCTTTACGGCGGCGACACGACGTTGCCGTGGGGTCTGGAGATCTACCGCCGCGTCACGCCTGAGGGGCGTGAGGACGCGCTGGCCGGTATCGCCATCGATCACACGCCGATCCAGGTCGTGCACCCGACGTTCCTCTACGAGCTGCTGTGGAACCTCGGTGTCGCGCTGCTGATCGTGTGGGCGGACCGGAAGTTCCGGCTGGGCCACGGGCGGGTGTTCGCGCTGTACGTCGCCGGCTACACGGCCGGTCGGTTCTGGATCGAGCTGATGCGCACCGACGAGGCGACGCTGATCCTCGGCACGCGCGTCAACGTGTTCGTGTCGGCGATCGTGTTCTTCGGAGCGATCGCGTACTTCATCATCGCCAAGTCCCGCGGTGAACGTGAGGACGTCGCCGCGCTGCGAGGCACGACCGAGGTGCCGGGCGAACCCCGGGAAGCCGCTGAAGAAGCGGCAGAGGACAAGAGCGTCACCGACGTCACCGAGGACGGCAGCGAAGGTGACGTCGCCGAGAAGGACAATAAGAACTCCCCGGAGTCCGTCAAACCGGAGTGATCTGTGCGCGTGCTCGTCGTCGAGGATGACGACCGGGTGGCCAGAGGCCTGCTGACCGCACTGCGGCATGCGGGCTACGAGGTGCATCGGGTGGCCACGGCCGCTGACGCGCTGCGTGCCGCACCTGCCGACGTGGTGCTGCTCGACCTCGGTCTGCCCGATGGCGACGGTCTGGACGTGCTGCGCGAGCTGCGGCACAGGCCGGGCACCGCCGTCATCACCGTGACCGCGCGTGGCGAGGAACGTGAACGCGTCCTCGGGCTGCGTGCGGGTGCCGACGACTACGTGGTGAAGCCGTTCGGCACGTCCGAGCTTCTCGCACGGATCGAGGCCGTCCTCAGGAGGACGCGCACGCACCGCGCGGAACCGGAGAGCGAAGGACCGCTTCGGATCGGGCCGCTGCAGATCAACACGTCGACGCGTGCGGTCACTTTGGACGGTGAGCCGCTCTCGTTGACCCGCAAGGAGTTCGACCTGCTCGCTCTTCTCGCGGCCCGCAAGGGCGAGGTCGTGAGCCGCGACTTCATCGTGGACCAGGTGTGGCAGGCGCACTGGGAGGCGCCGTCACGGACGCTGGACACGCACATCGCGGCGTTGCGAGGGAAGCTCGGCGGCCACGCCAAGATCGAGACGGTCCGGGGCGTGGGGTACCGGCTCGCCACGTGACGAGTCTCCAAGAGACATCCACAGGTGCGTGCGGAACAATCGCAACCGATGCTCCGCCGACTGCTCGTCATCACCGTTCCGCTGCTCGTCGCCCTCGTGGCGTCGCTCGGCATCCCTTTGGCGTCCGCGGTCGTGCAGCGCGAGACGCAGACGACCTATCTCGACCGCCTCGGTGACGCCAGCAGGTTCGCCTCGCTTGGCGAGAGCGCGTTGCAGTCGGACCGGCTGGAAGCGCTCAGCCAGGAGATCCAGCGCTACGACAACCTCTACGACATCCCGGTCGCCCTGGTCAGCGCCGACCGGCGGATCCTCATGTCGTCGCGGCAGGGGTTCAACCCCAGCAACGACCCCGAGGTCACGAAGGCCCTCAACACGGCGTTGAACGGTGGCGTGCGGCCCGAGCCCGAGTACACGGGCTGGCCGTGGCGCACGGGGCCGATGGTCGTGGTCGAGCCGGTCGGACGGGACAGCGAAGTGGTGGCAGCCGTCGTCACCATCTCGCAGACGCGCGGCCTGCGCACCGAAGTGTTGCGTCAGTGGGGGCTGATGGCGCTGGCCGGTCTCGCGCCGATGCTGGCCGTGGTCGCCGCCGCCTGGCCCATGTCGCGATGGGTGCTCCGGCCGGTCGGCAGGCTCGACGAGGCCACCGCGGCGGTGGCCCAGGGCAACCTCGACGTGCGGGCGGACGAGGTCGGCGGGCCACAGGAACTTCGCAGGCTCGCGCGCAGTTTCAACATCATGGTCGACGTCGTCGGCAAGGCCCTGAACAGGCAGAGGGCGTTCGTGGCGGACGCGTCGCACCAGTTGCGGAACCCGCTGGCCAGTCTGCGGCTCGCCGTCGACAACCTCGAACCGCACGTGGACGGAGAGCTCGCGCGAGAAGCGCACCAGATCGCGGTCGAGGAGGCCGAGGAGATGGGACGGGTGCTCGACACGCTGCTCGCCGCGACCCGGCTCGACAGCGCGCGGCAGACCGAGCCCGTCGAGATCGACCAGTTGCTCACGACGCACCGCGCGGCCTGGCAGGCGCTCGCGAGCAAGTCCGGGATCACGCTGAAGATCGACGTCCCGGCGGGCCTGACCATGCAGGAACCGCCCGGCGGCCTCGGCAGCGTGCTGGACGAACTCGTCAGCAACGCCATCCGGCTCGCCAACGCCACCGAGGTCGTGGTCACCGGCAAGCCTGGTGAGCTGCACGTCGTCGACGACGGCGACGGCTTGAGCGCCGAGGAGCGCGAGCTCGCGCTGCAGCGGTTCTGGCGCGCGACCAAGCACCAGAACGTGCCGGGCACCGGCATGGGGCTCGCGATTTGCGCCGAGCTGATCGAGTCCGCCGGCGGCACGCTCACCCTGCACGACGCGGACCCGGGCCTGGACGTGAAGGTCGCCCTCAGCGCTTCACGGAACGGAACCAGCGCATAGCGCCGTCGTGCAGCGGCACGAGACCGGTCGCGATGCCGGTGCGGACGTTTATCCGCGACGCCTCCGGGTGCCCCTCCACGATCCGCGCGGTCTCGGTGAACACCGTGCGCGTCACCACCTCCACGACGTCCGCGCTCAGCGACTCGCGCGCCAGCAGCAGGTTCGGCACCGCGAACGTCTGGTTCGCCGCCACGTTCTCGTAGGTGGTGCTGGGGATCGTCGCGGGGATGTACGGGCCCTTGTACTTCTCGGCGAGCTTGATCGCCTCGTCCGGGATGTTGATCAGCCGCACGTTGCCCCGCAGATCGGTTATCGCGGGCGTCGGGATGCCGGTCAGCGCCAGCATCGCGTCCAACGACCCGTCGGCGACGCGACGGGAGGCCTCGGCGTGCGCCATGCGTCCGTCCATTGCGGACAGGCCGAAGAACCTCAGCATCCGCGTGGCGGTGAACTCCGTGCCGGAACCGATGGGCCCCAACGAGATCCGTTTGCCCGCGAGATCACCGAAGGTGTGGATCGGGGAGGCCGAGGGCACCGCGATCTGCATGAAGCTGTCGTAGAGCCGGCCGACCGCGCGGACGCTCTGCGGGTCGTCGATCGGGTCCAATGAGGACAGCGCGAGCTGGGCTTCACCTGATCGCAACAACTGCAGGTTCTCAACCGATGCAGCCGTGGGGATCGCGGTGACCTTCGTGCCGGGCAGCTGCTCGGCCAGCGCGGCCGCCAGGGCGCCCCCGACCTCGCGGAACACCGCACCCTCCGGCCCGGTCGCGAGCACCAGCTCAGCAGGCGCCTCGACCCTGCGCGGGGTACACCCGGCGAGAGCCAGCCCGGCCCCTAGCAGAAGCGTGCGACGACGAAGCGACACCGATGAAGCCTAGCTGTTACGTCAGGGCTGTCTGAAGTTTCCTCACGCCGGGTTGTCGGGCCAGGTGGCGCGGCTCACTCTCTCACCCAACACGTAGTTCAAGGAGGAACAGTGGCGACCACGACCACAGGGCGCAAACCGATCTACAAGCACCTCTACTTCTGGGTGCTGGTCTCCATCGTGCTGGGCGCTGCCGTCGGCTTCCTGTTCCCCAAACAGGCGTCCGAGATGAAGTGGCTCGCCGACCTGTTCGTGAACCTCGTCAAGGTCGTCATCGCGCCGACCATCTTCGCGACGATCATCGTCGGCATCGCGGGCCTCGGAAACCTCGCCAAGGCGGGCGGGCTCGCGCTCAAGACGATCCTCTACTTCACGGCGATGACCACGGTGGCGCTCGCCATCGGCCTGATCGTCGTGAACATCGTCCAGCCGGGTCACCACGGCGGCGACATCGCGCTCAACGCGAGCCAGGCCGACGCGACGCTGAAGTCCGCCTCGACCGCGGAGACGGGCATCACCGGCTTCATCCTGAGCCTGGTGCCGAAGTCGTTCGTCAGTGCGTTCACCGACGGTCAGCTGATCCAGGTGCTGGTGGTCGCCATCCTCGTGGCCGTCGCGGTCGCCGGCATGGGTGAGCGCGGCGCCAAGGTCGTCTCCGCGATGGAGACGCTCTCCAAGGTGATGTTCGGCATCATCAAGATCGTCATGTACGTCGCGCCGATCGGTGCCTTCGGCGGCATCGCCTACACCGTCGGCAAGTTCGGCGGCAGCGTGCTCGGCAAGCTGCTCTGGCTGATGGGCTCGTTCTACGCCACCTGCATCCTGTTCGTCATCGTGGTGCTCGGCCTGGTCGCGAAGTTCGCGGGCTTCAGCCTCTTCAAGTTCCTGCGCTACATCAAGGACGAGATCCTGATCGTGCTCGGCACCTCGTCGTCCGAGTCGGTGCTGCCGCGCATGATGGTCAAGCTGGAGGCGGCGGGCGCCCAGAAGTCGGTCGTCGGCCTCACCATCCCGACCGGGTACTCGTTCAACCTCGACGGCACCTGCATCTACCTGACCATGGGCGCGATCTTCATCGCCCAGGCCACCGGCAACGACGTGTCGATCGGCGTTCAGATCGGCCTGCTGCTGTTCATGCTGATCGCGTCGAAGGGAGCGGCGGGCGTCACCGGCGCCGGCCTCGTCACCCTGGCCGCGTCGCTGCAGGCCTTCGAGGCGCACTCGGCCATCCCCGCGGTCGGCATCGCGCTGATCGTCGGCATCGACCGGTTCATGTCCGAGGCCCGCGCCATCACGAACGTGATCGGCAACGGTGTCGGCTCGCTGGTCGTGGCCGCGTGGCAGAAGGGTCTCGACAAGGACCGCCTGCGCGAGGTGCTGGACAACCCCGACAGCGTCGACGTCGACGACCTGCTGGCTCAGCAGACCGGCGCCGAGGGCGACGACAAGAAGGAGCCGGTCGCGGCTCACTGAGAACGTCCGTGGCCGGAGGCGCCTCCTCGCCTCCGGTCACGAGACCTCAGACCTCCATGTATGCCGAGGTCCCGCTCTCCCCGCATGCGGCGTGGGGTGAACGGGGCCTCGGTCTCGTTTGGCAGGGAACAGTCACGGTCTGCCCCTGTGGACAGTGACGCGGTGGCTGTGGCCGGTTTCGAGTGAGCGTCCGCTAACTGGGACGACAATGGCTCGACCAGCGAAAACATCTGGGTACCCAGCTCATCCAGTGGCAAACCGGGAATGTCGCGCAACTCTCATCCGGCTGGCCGAAGTTGAACGTTCGGTTACGCTTACCCGGCTGTAACGAACGCCGACGTTGGCCGCAATGTCGCTCCCCGCCCGGGAATCGTTACACATCCATGACCTAGATCACCCATTGGCGGGTGTCCCTGGGTTTCGCGGCTGTTAAAGTCGCGTCAACACGCGGGCCATCGTCGTCCCGTGCTCCCACCTGTTGGTTCGAGGTCTGAGCACGAGGACTTTGTTCTTTAGCGAGGACGACGAAGGAGGTCTGCGCAGTGATCTTCTCCGCCATCCCCGGCCCCCAGGGTCTCTACGACCCGGCTGATGAGCGCGACGCGTGCGGCGTCGCCATGGTGGCCGACATCCAGGGCAGGCGTTCCCACGGCATCGTCGTCGATGCCTTGACAGCGCTGGCGAACCTGGAGCACCGGGGCGCCGCGGGCGCCGAACCCACTTCGGGTGACGGTGCTGGCATTCTTTTGCAGCTGCCGGACGAGTTCCTGCGTGCTGTGGTCGAGTTCGACCTCCCGGAACGCGACCGGTACGCGGCGGGAATCGCTTTTCTGCCGTTTGAATCCGAAGAACGCGTCACCGCGATGCAGGAGATCGAACGCATCGCGGAAGAGGAGAACCTCGTCGTTCTCGGCTGGCGCGACGTCCCGACCGAACCGGAGAAGGCCAACGTCGGCCCGACCGCGATGTCGGTGGCGCCGCACTTCGCGCAGCTCTTCGTGAAGGGCACGCGCGACGAGGCCGGGATCGCCCTGGACCGCCTGGCCTTCTGCCTGCGCAAGCGGGTCGAGCACGAGGGCAGCGTCTACTTCCCCTCGCTGTCGGCGCGCACGATCGTCTACAAGGGAATGCTGACGACCGAGCAGCTGCCGGCGTTCTTCCCCGACCTGCACGACGAGCGCCTCTACTCGGCGATCGCGTTGGTGCACAGTCGTTTCTCCACGAACACCTTCCCGTCGTGGCCGCTCGCGCACCCGTTCCGGTTCGTCGCGCACAACGGTGAGATCAACACCGTCCGCGGCAACCGCAACCGCATGCGCGCCCGCGAGGCGTTGCTGGACAGCGAACTCATCCCCGGCGACCTCGCCAGGCTGTTCCCGATCTGCAACCCGGACGGCTCGGACTCGGCGTCGTTCGACGAGGTGCTGGAGCTGCTGCACCTCGGTGGCCGCAGCCTTCCGCACGCGGTGCTGATGATGATCCCGGAGGCGTGGGAGAACCACGCCACGATGGACCCGAAGCGTCGCGCCTTCTACCAGTTCCACGCGAGCCTCATGGAGCCGTGGGACGGCCCGGCCTGTGTCACCTTCACCGACGGCGAGCTCGTCGGCGCGGTCCTCGACCGCAACGGCCTGCGTCCCGCGCGCTGGTGGCAGACCGCCGACGGCCGTGTCGTTCTGGCATCCGAGACCGGTGTGCTCGACGTCCCGTCCGACCAGGTGGTCGCGAAGGGCCGCCTGCAGCCGGGCCGCATGTTCCTCGTGGACACCACCGCGGGCCGCATCATCGACGACGACGAGTTCAAGTCGTCGCTGGCCTCGGAGTCGCCCTACGACGAGTGGCTGCACGCCGGCCTGCTCGACCTGGCCGACCTGTCGGACCGCGAGCACGTGGTGCAGAGCCACGAGTCGGTGGTGCGCCGCCAGCTCACCTTCGGCTACACCGAGGAGGAGCTGCGGATCCTGCTCACGCCCATGTCGATCAACGGCATGGAACCGCTGGCCTCGATGGGCACGGACACGCCGGTCGCCGCGCTCAGCCAGCGATCCCGGCTGCTCTACGACTACTTCGTGCAGAACTTCGCACAGGTCACGAACCCGCCGCTGGACGCGATCCGCGAAGAGATCGTCACGTCCGTCAAGCGCGTGATGGGCCCCGAGCAGAACGTGCTCGACCCCGGCCCTGTCTCGTGCCGCCACGTGACGCTCGACTACCCGGTCATCGACAACGACGAGCTCGCCAAGCTCATCCACATCAACGACGACGGCGACCTGCCGGGCTTCGCCTGCACCGTCCTGTCCGGACTGTACGAAGTGGACGGCGGCGGCGAGGCGCTCACCGCCGCGATCGAGCGCGTGCGTCGCGAGGCGTCGGAGGCCATCGCGAACGGTGCTCGCACGCTGGTGCTGAGCGACCGCGACTCCGACCACCGCATGGCGCCGATCCCGTCGCTGTTGCTGGTCTCCGCGGTGCACCACCACCTGGTGCGCACCAAGGAACGCCTGCGGGTCGCGCTGGTCGTCGAGTCCGGTGACTGCCGCGAGGTCCACCACGTCGCCGCGCTGCTGAGCTACGGCGCCGCCGCGGTGAACCCGTACCTCGCGTTCGAGACGATCGAGGACCTGATCAGCCAGGGCGCCATCTCCGGCGTCCGCGCGCACAAGGCCGTGCGCAACTACGTCAAGGCGCTCGTCAAGGGCGTCCTGAAGATCATGTCGAAGATGGGCATCTCGACCGTCGGCGCCTACACCGCGGCGCAGATCTTCGAGGCGGTCGGCCTGTCGAACGACCTGCTGGACGAGTACTTCACCGGCACGCAGTCCAAGCTCGGCGGCGTGCACCTGGACGTGCTCGCCGAGGAGGTGGCGGTGCGTCACCGCCGCGCGTACCCGGACAACCCGACCGACCGCGCGCACCGCAGGCTCGAAGTCGGTGGCGAGTACTCGTACCGCCGCGAAGGCGAGCTGCACCTGTTCACGCCGGAGACGGTGTTCCTGTTGCAGCACGCCACGAAGACGCGCAAGGAGGACGTCTTCCGCCAGTACACGGCGGAGGTCGAGCGCATCTCCCGGCAGGGCGGCACGTTGCGCGGGCTGTTCAAGTTCCGCAACGAGGGCCGGACGCCGATCCCGATCGACGAGGTCGAGCCCGTCAGCTCGATCGTCAAGCGCTTCAACACCGGCGCCATGTCCTACGGCTCGATCTCGGCCGAGGCGCACGAAACCCTCGCCATCGCGATGAACCGCCTCGGCGGCCGGTCGAACAGCGGTGAGGGCGGCGAGGACCGCGAACGCCTGTACGACCCGGAACGGCGTTCCGCGGTCAAGCAGGTCGCGAGTGGACGGTTCGGCGTCACGAGCGAGTACCTCGTGAACTCCACGGACATCCAGATCAAGATGGCGCAGGGCGCGAAGCCCGGCGAGGGCGGCCAGCTGCCCGGCTTCAAGGTCTACCCGTGGGTCGCGCGCACCCGGCACTCCACGCCGGGCGTCGGTCTCATCTCGCCGCCGCCGCACCACGACATCTACTCGATCGAGGATCTGGCGCAACTCATCCACGATCTTAAAAACGCGAACGAGCAGGCTCGGGTTCACGTGAAGCTCGTCTCGTCGATCGGTGTGGGCACGGTCGCGGCCGGTGTGGCGAAGGCGCACGCGGACGTCGTGCTGATCTCCGGCTACGACGGCGGCACCGGTGCCTCGCCGATGAACTCGCTCAAGCACGCGGGAACGCCGTGGGAGATCGGCCTCGCCGAGACCCAGCAGACGCTGCTGCTCAACGGTTTGCGCGACCGCATCACCGTGCAGGTCGACGGCGCGATGCGCACCGGCCGGGACGTCGTGGTCGCCGCGCTCCTCGGCGCCGAGGAGTTCGGCTTCGCCACGGCACCGCTGATCGTCGCGGGCTGCGTGATGATGCGCGTCTGCCACCTGGACACGTGCCCGGTCGGCGTCGCCACGCAGAACCCCGACCTGCGCGCCCGCTACACCGGCCAGGCCGACCACGTCGTGAACTTCTTCGAGTTCATCGCGCAGGAGGCCCGCGAGATCCTGGCCGAGCTCGGTTTCCGCACGATCGACGAGGCCGTCGGTCACGCGGAGCTGCTCGACAAGGACGAGGCGATCGAGCACTGGAAGACCGCGGGCCTGAACCTGGACCCGGTCTTCGAGGTGCCGGAGACCCCGTACCCGACGGCGAAGCGCAAGATCCGCGACCAGGACCACGGCCTCGACAAGGCCCTGGACCGCACGCTGATCCAGCTCGCGGAGGCGGCGCTGGAGGACGCGCACCAGGTCACCCTGGAGCTGCCCGTCCGCAACGTCAACCGCACGGTCGGCACGCTGCTCGGTGCCGAGGTCACCCGCCGCTACGGCGGCGAGGGCCTGGAGGACGACACGATCCGGGTCAAGCTGACCGGTTCGGCCGGCCAGTCGCTCGGCGCGTTCCTGCCGCGCGGCATCACGCTCGAGATGGTCGGCGACGCGAACGACTACGTCGGCAAGGGCCTGTCCGGTGGGCGGATCATCGTCCGGCCGTTCGAGGACGCGCCGTTCCGCGCCGAGGACCAGGTGATCGCGGGCAACGTGATCGGCTACGGCGCCACGTCCGGTGAGATCTTCCTGCGCGGCCGCGTCGGTGAACGCTTCTGCGTCCGCAACTCCGGCGCGCTGCTGGTGGCGGAGGGCGTGGGCGACCACGCGTTCGAGTACATGACCGGTGGCCGGGCAGTGGTGCTCGGACCGACCGGGCGCAACGTCGCGGCCGGCATGTCCGGCGGTATCGCGTACGTGCTCGACCTGGATCCCCTGTCGGTGAACCAGGAGATGGTGAATCTGCAGCGCCTCAGCGCCGAGGACCTGCGTTGGCTCAAGGACGCCGTCACCAAGCACCACAAGGCCACGGGTTCCGCCGTCGCCGCGTCGCTGCTCGGTGACTGGACCCGGCGAGCCGGTGCGTTCACGAAGGTCATGCCCGGCGACTACCAGCGCGTTCTCGAGGCCATGCGCCTCGCCCGCGCCGAGGGCCGGGACGTTGACGCGGCTGTCATGGAGGCGTCTCGTGGCTGATCCACAGGGATTTATGAAGCACACCCGTTCCGACGCGCCCAAGCGCCCGAAGCCGGAACGGTTGCAGGACTGGAACGAGGTCTACCTCCACGAGGATCCCGTCGAGCGCAACAAGGCCGTGCGCACGCAGGCCACGCGGTGCATGGACTGCGGCATTCCCTTCTGCCACAGCGGAACCGCGGGCTGTCCGCTCGGGAACCTGATCCCCGAGTGGAACGACCTGGTGCGCCGCGGCGACTGGGAGCTCGCCTCGGACCGGTTGCACGCCACCAACAACTTCCCGGAGTTCACGGGTCGTCTGTGCCCGGCACCGTGTGAGGCAGCCTGCGTGCTGTCGATCTCGCACGACGCCGGTGGTGCCGTCGCGATCAAGCGGGTCGAGGAGACCATCGCGGACGTGTCGTGGGAGAACGGCTACGTGCAGCCGGCCCAGGCGACGGTGTCCTCGGGCAAGCGCGTCGCGATCGTCGGTTCCGGCCCCGCCGGACTCGCCGCCGCGCAGCAGCTGACCCGCGCGGGCCACGAAGTCGTGGTGTACGAACGGGACGACCGGCTCGGTGGCCTGCTGCGGTACGGCATCCCCGAGTTCAAGATGGAGAAGAAGATCCTCGACCGGCGCCTGTCCCAGCTTCGCCGGGAGGGCACGAAGTTCGTGACCGGCTGCGAGGTCGGCGTCGACATCACGGTCGAGGAACTGCGTGCGAAGTTCGACTCGGTCGTGCTCGCCGTGGGCGCGCTGCGCGGCCGTGACGACAAGACGACTCCTGGGCGTGAGCTCAAGGGCGTGCACCTCGCGATGGACCACCTGGTGCCCGCGAACCGCGCCGTCGAAGGTGACGGCCCGTCCGCGATCTCGGCCGAGGGCAAGCACGTCATCGTCATCGGCGGTGGCGACACGGGTGCCGACTGCTACGGCACCGCGACCCGCCAGGGCGCGCTGTCCGTGACGCAGCTCGACCAGTACCCGATGCCGCCGTCCGTCCGCGACGACGACCGTTCGCCGTGGCCGGTGTGGCCGCACATCCTGCGCACGTACCCCGCGCACGAGGAGGCCGGCGAGCGCCGCTTCACCGTGGCGGTCAGGCGTTTCGTGGGTGACGACGACGGCCACGTGCGCTTCATCGAACTGCAGCAGGTGCGCGTCGAGAGGGACTCGTCCGGCCGCCGTTCCGTGGTGCCGCTGACCGACGAGATCGAGGTCCTGCCCGCTGACATGGTGCTGCTGGCGATCGGCTTCGAGGGCGTCGAGCACATGCGTCTTCTGGACGACCTGGGCATTTCCCTGTCGGCGCGGGGCACGATCTCGTGCGGCTCCGACTGGCAGACGACCGCGCCCGGCGTGTTCGTCTGCGGGGACGCGCATCGCGGCGCTTCCCTCGTGGTGTGGGCGATCGCCGAGGGGCGGTCCGTGGCGAACGCCGTGGACAGGTTCCTCACGGGTTCCTCGAACCTGCCTTCGCCGGTCATCCCGAACCAGCTTCCGCTCGCTGTGGTCTGACAACGGCGTCAGATCAGCGGAGAGCAGCATGACGCCCCGCGCGACAACGGAGTCGCGCGGGGCGTTCGCCTTCTCTAGGGTCTGCGCTCGTGTGGTCGATCCAGGGGGAGTTCAGAGGTAGGAGCTGGGCGGCTGTCGCGGAGTGGTTCGACGAACTGCACCGAGAACACGACGGTTTCGAGTCACACCAGTACATGCGGGACATCGTCGCGAGTGTTCTCGCGAGTGGAGCGGCCAACCGGTTGGGCGTGACCACCTCCATGCACGACCTCGTCGTCGTGTCACTGGACGCGAGAACCTGGTACTACGAGACGATCAGGGTTTTTTCGCCGTCTTCCTTGCCGCCGGTGCCGGAAGGGTTCGTCATGCTGACCTTCAACGGACGCAAGAAGCGCAGGCAGGGCGGTAGGGAGATCCTCCAGTGCCCGGTCGTGGAAGCTGTGCCCGCGTTCTGGCGGATGGTCGAGGACAAGTTCGGCATCGTCCGCTAGCCCGCGCAGGTGTCGCGGTAGTCCAGCTCCGGCAGGTACTGCTGCCATTCGAGCGGGCTGAGGCCTCCCGCCGCGACTTCGCAGGCGTGGCTGAACAGGTTGGCAGGCTCCCCGGACGACCCGCGCAACGTGGTGGCCAGTTCGGTCTTCGTGTTCTGGCTGGGCGCCAGCGCGTGCGCGGTCAGGCCGAGGCGCAACGCCAGCCGTGGCGAGGAGGTGCGCGCGACCTGGGCCTGTGCCACGAGTGCGCGTGCCGTCGCCCTGTCACGGTCGACGCTGGCGTTGTGCCATTGGAAGGCCGCGAGCCCCGCCGCGCCGATGGCGGCCACCAGGAACACCGCCAGCCAGCTGACCGTCCGTCTGCGGTCGCGCCGGCGTTGCCCCCGCAGCGTGTGGATCCGGTTGCGGCTCACGGCGAGGAACCGGCGGGCGTCGGGGGAGAGGTCGTCGTTCGCCACCAGCGGCGCGACGGCGGCGAACGTGTCCTCGTTGAGCAGCAGGTGGTCCGCGCGTTCGCCCTCGATCCACTGCGAGGCGTCCAGCTCGACGGACCTGGCCGCGCGCAGGCCGATCTGCCGTTCCTCGATGGCGCCGCGCAACGGCCGCCACTCGGTGAACAACGCCTCGTGCGCCACACCGATCCAGCGGCCCTGCTTGTCGCCGCTCGCGGTGAGCAGGCGGTGCCGGACGAACACCTCCAGCGCGGCGCGGGCGTGCGAGTCCAGCTGGGCCGGGCTGACGCGTTTGCGGGTCGGCCTGCCGGTGTGGTCGAGCGTGGCCAGGGCCGCGAGCCGGGCGAGCAGTTCCTCCTTGCCCATCCCGGTTTCCGCGACGGCGCTGTCGAGCACGTCGTCGGCGTGGCGGGCGAGCGCGCCGTGCACGCCACCTAAGTGCTCGTACAGTTCACTGGACAGCGTGCCGCCCCTCGGGACGCCCATTGCCAGGTGCTGCAACGTGAACGCGAGCAACGGCAACGCCTCGCCGCTCGCCGTGTCCTCGACCAGCAACGCGACGAGCTCCGGGTGCACCTTCAGCCCGGCCACGCGGGCAGGGCCGGTGATCACGATGTTGAGCACCTCGCGCGCGAGCGGCGCCAGCACGTAGCTGCCGAGGTGGACGCCGCTCAGTTCGGGCAACGTCCGCAGGTCGTCCAGAAACTCCGACCGCAGCGTCGCGACCACTCGCACGTTGTCCGCGAGGGCGCCCTTGAGCAGGCTCGCGACGATCTGGCGCTCCTTCTCCCCAGCACGGGTGAAGAGCTCCTCGGCCTGGTCGATCGTGATCAGCAGTCTGCGGTCCTCGTCCACGAGCTCCTGGGCGACGCCGCGCAGCCCGTCGAGGACGAGCCGGTCCTTGGTCTCCCGCAACGTCCAGCCGAGACCGGCGTGGGCGGCGGTCTTGCGCACCGCGCGGGCGAGCGCGTCGAGCGGGTCGTTGCCCGGCAGCCACGGCGGCATGACGAGCCACCGCGGATCGTCCGCCAGCTGGGCCAGCAGACCGGCCCTGACCAACGACGACTTGCCGCAGCCGGACGGGCCGACGACGGCGAGCAGGCCGGGGCCGCGGCGCACCTTGCGGGCCAGCGCGCGGGTCTCCGCGTCACGGCCGAAGAACACCGCGCTCAGCGCCGTGGTGAACGCGTCCAGGCCGGGGAACGGTTCCTGGTCCTTCGCGAGCTTGCGGCCACCCGTGTCGAACCGCCGCAGCGCTTTCTCGAGGTGCCCGCGGGCGGTGGCGTGCGGGATGTGGTTGAGGTGCCCGATCAACGGGTGGATGACGCCGTCGAGCTGCACGGGCAGCAGGAGAGTGCCCAGCGCGTCCGCGATGGCGATCTCGGCGTTGCACCAGCTCGACGTGACCGACGCCTGGCTGACGACGCACACGACGGCGTCCGCCCTGCGCAGCTCGTGGTGCAAACGCTCGCGCCACGCCTCGCCGACCTGAATCCCGTCCTCGGGGTGAACTTCCAGGAAAATCTCGTGATCACCTTCGAGCCAGTTGCGGATATGTGTCGCGATCGCCACATTCTGCGTCGCGTGGCTGATGAACACCCTCGCCACGACCGTCTCCTTTGGCATTCGGTCACCGATTGTGCAGAGCTGGCAGGGATCGGCGGCCGGTTGTCCACTAATTGGCGCATCTACAACGCGGCAGGACCACTCTCCGCATACGTACGTTTCCGTGAAATGAGAAGCCCTTTCGGGTGAAACTAGTGTGTGATTCGGTCAAAGTCGGTCTCGTATATCGCGGAACTTGTCCACTTTGGGCGAAACTGATACTCGTAGATCAACTCGGTCGGGGGGTGTGAGCATGCGCAGCGTTCTTCTCGCTGTCGTCGTCGCCCTGTGCGCCGTGCTGACCCCGGCCGTGTCCACTGTGTCGATCGGCGCGCCGCCGCCGAAGTCGAAGACCTCTGTCCCCAAGGAAGAAGCTCCGCGCGAGGAGCGCGAGACGAGCCGCCTGCGTCTGCTGGTCACGTCCGTCGACCGCACGTCCGGCGTGGCCGCTCCGTCCTTCTTCACGGTGTTCACGCCGCGCGCCGTTCCCGGTGTTCTCGCGCTCGTGTCCAACGCCGAACCAATACTGGTCTGGCGCACACCCCCTGCGCTGCAGGTGTTCCGAAACTGATCGGTCCCCACTCCCCGATCGAACCGAAACACTTTTCCTTAGCAGTGAGGGACTCCCATGGACTTCCATCGCTTTGTTCAGCATGCCCGCGCACACGCCGCATCGCGTTCCCGCGCACTCGGCCGCAAGCTCGCCGCTGGTCAGCAACCCACCACGATGTTCATCACGTGCGCCGATTCGCGCATCGTGACGGCCGCGATCACGGGCGCCGAGCCCGGTTCGCTGTTCGAACTCCGCACCGCGGGCAACGTCATCCCGCCCTACTCGCTGACCGCGCCGTCCAGCGAGATGGCGACGATCGAGTTCGCCGTCCTGCAGCTCGGCGTCAGCGAGATCGTCGTCTGCGGTCACTCGCACTGCGGCGCGGTCGGCGCGTTGAACGGCGGCGGCATCGACCACCTGCCCGCGATGCGCGGCTGGTTGCGTCCCGGACGGCCGCGCAAGGCGTCCGATCCGGCGATGCGGACGGAAGGACAGGAACACGTGCGCGCCCAGCTGGAAACCCTGCTGGCGTACCCGTTCGTGGCCGAGAAGGTCGCTTCGGGTTCGTTGCGCGTCCACGGCTGGTTCTACGACATCGAGACCGGCGAGGTCTCCGCGTGTGCCGAGCACGCCTTCCTTCCGCTGTAGGGGTTTCTGACGTGATGAAGAAGTACTGGACCGATCTCGGCGCGTCGGTCGTCGTGTTCCTCGTGGCGCTGCCGCTGTGCGTGGGCGTGGCGGTGGCGTCCGGAGTGCCGGCCGAGCTCGGCATCGTGACCGGCGTGGTCGGCGGCATCGTCGTCGGCCTGCTGCCGGGCAGCACGATGCAGGTGAGCGGACCGGCCGCCGGGCTGACGGTGCTGGTGGCGGACGCCGTGTCCCGGCACGGGATCCAGGCGCTGGGCGTGATCGTGCTCGGCGCAGGCCTGCTGCAGGTGGCGCTGGGCTTAGCCAGGTGCGGACGGTGGTTCCGCGCGATCTCGCCGTCCGTGGTGCAGGGCATGCTCGCGGGCATCGGGCTGGTGCTGATCTTCGGCCAGCTCAAGCACCTCGTCGTGTCCCCGGTCGCACTGGCGCTGGGCCTGCTCACCGTGCTGATCATGTTGCTGTGGCAGCGAAGCCCGTTGCGGGTCGTGCCGGGCATTCTGGTCGGCGTGGTCGTCTGCACCGCGCTGGCGGAGGTGTTCGCGTCACCGGTCGACCGCATCACGGTCGGCACGTTGTCGACGGACGTGCACCTGCCTGATTTCTCGTTGCTCAACACCGGAATCATCGGCACGGCGGTGGTGTTCGCCCTCGTCGCCTCCGCCGAGTCGATGTTCAGCGCGGCCGCCGTCGACCGCATGCACAACGGCCCGCGCACTCAGTACAACAAGGAACTGGTCGCGCAGGGCGTCGGCAACACGATCTGCGGCCTGCTCGGCGCGTTGCCCATGACGGCGGTGATCGTGCGCAGCGCGGCCAACGTGTCGGCAGGAGCCCGGACGAAGGCGTCCAGGGTGCTGCACGGCGTGTGGCTGCTGCTGTTCGTGGTGCTGCTGCCGGGGTTGCTGACGCTGATCCCGGTCGCCGTGCTGGCGGCCGTCCTGGTCCACGCGGGCTGGAAGCTGCTGGGCCTGCGGGAAGTGGTCACGTCGTGGCGCACGGACAAGGCCGAGAGCTTCATCTTCGTGCTGACCGCCGGGCTCATCGTGGCGACCGATCTGCTGACCGGCACCGTTGCCGGTCTGCTGGCCGCCGTCATCAAGACGGCCTGGGACGTGTCCAGGCTGCAGGTGACCGTGACGCCGGAGGGTGTGGCGTTGCGAGGCAACGCGACGTTCCTGAAGTTGCCCGTGCTGCTCGACGAACTGGACCGCGTGGACCGGGAGCACGTCCGGATGGATCTGAGCGGGGTCCGGCACCTCGACCAGGCCTGCGGACAGGCGATCGACCAGTGGGTGGACGAGTCGCGGCGGGCGGGCAAGACCGTCGACCTCGTCGGCAGGTAGCGAAAGGCGCCGCGACCGTGGGGGTCGCGGTCGCGGCGCCTTTCCATTCAGTTGGCTAGTGAGTGGTGAACTGGCCGCGCACCGCGCCGCCGGGGAACGCCGCCGTGTGGAGGTTGGAGTAGAAGTCCTTCGGGGACTGCTTCAGCGCGTCCAGCGTGGCCTTGTCTGCGGTGGCCGTGCCCGAGACCGCGAAGATGCCGTTCGGGACGGCCGTGCCGAAGAACGTGATCTTCACGGCGCCGTTCACGCCCTTCGCGCCCTGGTGGACGTGGCCGAGCGTCGGTGCGTCGACGTTCACCCAGGCCAGTGAGAAGTCGACGCCGGTGGCGGTGGGTCGCACGAACGTGATGGCCTGGCCGTCCGGGTCGCCGGCCTTCGGGCCGTCCTGCACCGGAACCTCGTTGCGGCCGTTGGAGAACGCGCGGAGCTTGCCGCCCTTGATGATGTCCAGCGGGTTGATCTGCTTGCTCAGAGGCTTGAGCTGCCCGCGGACCGCGCCACCGGGCTTCTCGGTGCTGTGCAGGTTCACGTAGAAGCCGGCCGGGTTCCTGCGGATGTCCTCGGCGAGCTTCGCGTCGACCACGGTCTGGCCGGCGGCCGCGCCCAGCGTCTCCGGCATCGGGGTGGTGAAGAGGCCGACCTTCACCGCGCCGTTCTGGCCCGCCGCGCCCTGGTGGATGTGGCCGAGGGTGAGCTGGGCCGTCTTCTTCCACTCCAGCGCGAACGTCACGCGGTCGCCGCGCACCTCGACCAGTGCCTTCGCCGAGGCGTCCGCGTCGCCCACGGCGGGACCGCCGGCGGTCGGGACCTCCTGGCGGCCGTCCAGTTCGGCGGAGAAGAACACGGGCTTGCCGGTGGCGGGCTTGACCGGCGGGGTCTGGTCCGGTGCGGGAGAGGTCGTGTCGTGGCCGCCGTGCGAGGTGCTGTGATCCGGTGCGCCGCCGGACTTCGTGGCGGTCGGCTTCTGCGCGGAACCACCGGCGTCGATGTTCAGCGTGGGGCCGTCGGCGGAGAAGAACTCGAAGGCAGAGCCGCCGTTCTTCACGACCACGCGGACCTCGATCCGGCCACGGCCGGGCTTCACGGTGAAGGTGCGCGACTCGCCCTTCTTGGCGCCGTCGAGGCAACGGCCTTCCAGCTGGTCCGCGGCGCAGAGGCTCGCCTCGTAGCCGGCCGTGTTCGTGATCTTCACGGTGACGGTGTCCTGGGCGGCGGACGCCGGTGTCACCACGGCGAGTCCGAGCGTGGCGCCCAGAAGGCATGCGGCAGCGACGTTTTTGTTGACAGACATGGGATGTGCTCCAAGGCTCCGCTGTGGGAGTCGGGGGGTCTGGCGGACCCGACATGACCAACACGGACGTCGATCAGATTCGGTTCAGGGAATCTTCCGATGAACCGAACCGCGTCTCATTACGTGTCAACGTCGGAACAGGACACAGCCCGCTAGGAGACGAAGATGCGCGCACGTAAGGGAATTCTGCTGCTGCCGGTGTTGCTCGCCGGACTCGCTGCCTGCGGAAACGAGGCACCGCAACAGGATGCTCCCGCGAAGGTCGAGGTGAAGATCGCGCAGTCCGATCTCGGCCCGATCCTCGTCGACCAAACGGGACGGACGCTCTACGCCTTCACCAAGGACGAGAACAAGTCCAGTGCGTGCGACGCCGACTGCATCGCCGTGTGGCCCGCCCTCACCGCCGAGTCCAAAGTAGACGCAAAGGACGGCGCCGACGTGCAGCTCGTCTCGCAACTCGACGAGAGCTCGCAGGCCGTTTACGGAAAGTGGCCGCTCTACTACTACGTGGGAGACCAGGTCGCCGGTGACGTCAACGGCCAAGGCGTCGACGACGAGTGGTTCGCCATCGCCGCGGACGGGAAACTGGTCAAGAAGAGCTGATGAACACTGGGCCGTTCGGGTGTATCCGGCTAACGGCCCTGTGGGAGATGTCGACCCTCAAGATGAACCAGTAGGGGGCGACACATGACCAGCGCAGGCTTCGACGCGAAGTTCCTCGGCACGACCGCCGGGATTCCGGTCCTGACCGACTCGGGAGCGGCCGACGCGGTCGAGCTCGACGGCTCGACCACGATCGACTACACGCACTTCTCGCTCGCGATGAGCAAGTCGCGCAAGTTCGCGAGCTGGGTCGCGTGGAACATCGACGGCGGTGAGATGAAGGCCCTGAGCCGCACCGGCATCCCGTTCGTCAAGGACCCGCGCGTCCCGGCCGAGTTCCAGACCGGCGACGAGCTCTACCGCGACAACCGGCTCGACCGCGGCCACCTCGCCCGCCGCGCCGACCTGTGCTGGGGCCCGAAGGCCGAGGCGCAGAAGGCGAACAAGGACTCGTTCTTCTTCACGAACATCACGCCGCAGATGGACGACTTCAACCAGAGCACCAAGGAAGGGCTCTGGGGCCGGCTCGAGGACGCGGTGCTCGCCGACGTCGACGTCGACAACCTCAAGGTCAGCGTCTACGGCGGCCCGGTCTTCAACGCCGACGACAGGGTGTTCCGCGGCGTCGCGATCCCGCGCGAGTTCTACAAGGCGATCGCGTTCGTGGTGGACGGCGAGCTGCGCTGCAGCGCGTTCCTGCTCACCCAGAACATCGTCCTGGCCGAGGCGCTCGACCTGGACGAGTTCCGGGTGTTCCAGGTGTCGCTGACCGAGCTGGAGAAGCGCCTGAGCCTCACCTTCCCGGCCGAACTGCACGCGGCCGACACCGCGTCGGTCCAGCTGCTGGAAGAGGCGGAGAGGAAGCCGTTGGGCAGCCTCGACGACATTCAGTGGTGATGCTTGCCGCAGGCAGCAGCTGAGCGCGGAACTCTTCCAGCCGGGCAACCGGCTCTGTTCATTCCGGCAGCGCGACCTTGCGGACGTGCCCGATGTCGAACTCCCGGCTCGTGCCGTCCTCGCAGTCCGCGCTCAGCACGCCTTCGAGGTGCTTGGTCGGCACGATCACGTGCGTGTCGGTCCTGCGCGGCCCGGTCGCGTACTTGATCTCGACGCGGCTCCCGTCGACCAGCGCCGACGACAGCAGCACGACCTCCTCGTCGCGCAGGAAGACGTTCTGGTCGCGCAGCATCCGCGCCGCGTTGGCCCGTGGCGCGCCGGGTCCGACGCTCGGCCGTTCCTGCTCCACCAGCCGGACCGCCAGCTGGGTCAGCTCCAGGTCGTTCATCTCGGTGCGCCACCACCGCTCCGGCTTGCGCTCACCGCGGGCGGAGGCCCTCAGCCGGCCGACACTCTCCACAATGGACTTGTCACCGGCGTCGAGCCCGGTCGGCGCGTACCCGCACCGGCGCAACGCCGCGAGCGTCTCGGTCATCGGCTGGGCGGACGCCAGCACCGTCGGAGCGAGGAAGCGCAGTTTGAGCGACGCGAGCCGCTTCGACCTGGCGATCTCCTGCAGCAGGGTGGGATCCGAGCCCCGCACGCAACTCACCACGTCCGTCACGGTCAGCTGTCCGTGCCGCCGCGCCACGTCCTGCACCTGGTACTCGATCACCTGTGGCAACGAGGCTTCCGACACGGCGTTCAGCCGTGCGAGCACCTCGTCGGCGGACAGCCCAGAGTCCAGCGCGCGCCGCACCGACCCGGCGGACAGCCGCCACACCCGTGCGGCGTCGTTGTCCTCCAGGTCCGCCACCAGGTTCAGCGTCGCGCTCAGCTCGGGCGACGGCAGGCCGTTCACCACGGCGGTCATGTCCGTCTGGAACGCGGCCTTCTCCGTCGCCGGGGGCATCAGCTCGCCGGCGGCCGTGTCGACGTCGCCGTCGTGCAGCACCGCCACTCCCAGCGGCGTGAGCGCGCCGCCGGCCACCAGTCCCAGCGACTCCATTTCGCTGATCACCGCCGTGGTCGCCCGCGGGTCGTGCACGGCGGGGCGTTCCCAGACGAGATCGTCGACGAGTTCGTTGATGTTCGTGAAGGCCTCCTCCGCCGAGAACCGCTCCAGCGCGCTGCGGCGCAGCAGGAGCCCGGCGGCGCCGGTGTAGTCGCGCAACGCCGCCCGCGCCTGATCCGGTTCCGGCCGCCAGTCCATCCGCCGCCACGCCGCGACCAGCGCCGCGAGCCGCGGACCCGGCTGTGAGCCGAGCCACGCGTCACCCTGGCTGGTCGGCAGCAGCCGCGACCGCTCCACGCCGACCAGCTGGGCCTCGGCCGCGAGCTCCAGCCACAGCCGCAGCACGCCGTCCGAGACCCGCAGCGCCCGCGCGACCCGCCGGATCTCCACGGTCGCCACGCCACCGGTGTAGCGGGCGTCGAACGTGTCCTGCTCGCAGTACGCCAGCAGGCGCGCCACTCCGTCCACAGTGGACATAGCGGACACGATGGGGGAGACCTGGGACGCCTTGCGCTTACCGGGGGCCCTCGGCCGCAACGTCAGCTCGCCCTGCGCCGCGCCGCTCGTCCGCACCGAGTTCACCGCGACGAGCCGTGATCCCTCCGGCCAGGCCAGCGCCCGTTGCTTCAGCTCGCCGAGCGCCCGTTCGAAATCACCGACCGTGCAGTGCAGTTCGGCGCACACCGTGTCGACGGTGCCCGTGTTGTTCTGGGCCACGATCGCGCCGAGCACGTCGAGCGCACCCTGGTCCAGCGTGTCCTCGACGGCGTGCACCGAGTCGGAGTCGGTCAGTTGCGTCGCGAGGTCCTTCAACGTCCGGATGAAGCGGTCGGCGACGTCGCGGCGGTACAGGAGTATCGCGGCCACCTCGTCCGGCCCGAGTTGGAGGAGCCAGGTCGCGAGCGCGTTGATACGGCGTGGCATTCACCGGATTATGGCCTGATTGTGTGTTCTCAAACGAATTTTCACGCACATGGGCGATCCGCCTAGGCTGACTCGGTGACGTTCAGCGGTTTCGGCGAGTACGCCATTGACTTCTACGACGGCTTGGTCCTGGACAACTCGAAGGCGTACTGGGACGACAACAAGGAGACCTACCTGCGCGACGTGCGGGCCCCGATGGAGGCGCTGCTGCTCGCGCTGCAGAAGGAGTTCGGCGAGGGCAAGGTGTTCCGGCCCTACCGCGACGTGCGGTTCGCCAAGGACAAGACGCCGTACAAGGACCATTGCGGCGCTGTCATCGAGAAGGGACGCGGCGGCGGTGCGTACTACGTGCAGCTCAGTCCCGAGGGTCTGATGACCGGCGGCGGCTCGTTCCACATGCAGTCCGACCAGCTCACCCGCTACCGGGCCTCGGTCGACGCGCACGGCGTTCTGTTGCGCAAGATCGTGGACAAGCTGGTCAAGCAGGGCTGGCAGGTGGCGGGCGACGTGATGAAGTCGAAGCCGCGCGGGTTCGACGACGACCACCCGCACCTCGACCTGCTCAAGCACCGGTCGCTCTACGTCCGCAAGGTCTGGGAACCGGACGACGTGCTGCACGAGCCGGCTTGTCTGGACCGGGTGCGCAAGTCGTGGAAGCAGCTCAAGGACCTCAACGCGTGGTGCGAGGACCACGTCGGCGTGAGCGAGACCACCAGGTCGCGGTAGCCCACCCCAGGCCGATCCCGAGGACGTCCACCAGCGCGTCGAGCACGTCGCCGCTGCGGTGAAGTGGCGTGACCAGCTGCTGGAGCACCTCCGAAACGCCTGCGTAGACGACCAGCAGCGGCAAAATGCGAGGAAGTTTCGCGTACAGGCCGGTGAACGCGAGCAGGGCGAACAGCAGCGTGTGGACCACCTTGTCCGTACCAGGTGGCGAGCTCGGCACACCTGACTCGGGGGTGAACAACACGACGACACTGAGCGACGCCGCGATCACAAAAGGCAGTACTCGACCCATGGTCAGAACATTACTGAGTAGTAGTTCGGGATCGGTCCAGGAACGGGGTCTACTCTCTCTACACGTGAGTCGACGCGCAAAGATCGTCTGTACCCTCGGTCCCGCCACTGGCACGCCGGAAAAGGTCCGTGACCTGGTAGCGGCCGGTATGGACGTGGCCAGGATGAACTTCAGCCACGGCAGCCATGCCGACCACAAGCAGGTTTACGACATGGTCCGCGCGGCAGCCGACGAGTCCGGCCGCGCCGTGGGAATCCTCGCCGACCTCCAGGGCCCCAAGATCCGCCTCGGCCGTTTCGCCGCGGGTCCGGTGGACTGGAACACCGGCGACATCGTCCGCATCACCGTCGAGGACGTCGAGGGCACGCACGACCGCGTGTCGACGACGTACAAGGAGCTCGCGAAGGACGCCAAGGTCGGCGACCGCATGCTCGTGGACGACGGCAAGGTCGCGCTCGTGGTCGTGGACGTCGAAGGTTCCGACGTCGTGGCCGAGGTGACCGAGGGCGGTCCCGTCAGCAACAACAAGGGCCTCTCGCTGCCCGGCATGGACGTCTCCGTGCCCGCCATGTCCGAGAAGGACGTCGAGGACCTCGAGTTCGCGCTCTCGCTGGGCGTGGACTTCATCGCCCTGTCGTTCGTCCGCTCGCCGGCCGACATCGACCTGGTCCACCAGGTCATGGACCGCAGCGGCGGCAAGCGCCTCCCGGTGATCGCGAAGATCGAGAAGCCGGAGGCCGTGGACAACCTCGAGGCCATCGTGCTGGCCTTCGACGGCGTCATGGTCGCCCGCGGTGACCTGGGCGTCGAGCTCCCGCTGGAGCACGTCCCGCTGGTGCAGAAGCGCGCGATCCAGATCGCCCGCGAGAACGCCAAGCCGGTCATCGTCGCGACCCAGATGCTCGACTCGATGATCACGAACTCCCGCCCGACCCGCGCCGAGACGTCCGACGTCGCGAACGCGGTGCTCGACGGCGCGGACGCCCTGATGCTGTCCGGCGAGACCTCGGTCGGCCGCTACGCCATCGAGTCCGTGCAGACCATGGGCCGCATCATCGAGGCCGTCGAGACCGAGTCGGTCGTCGTGCCGCCGCTGACCCACGTCCCGCGCACCAAGCGCGGCGTGATCTCGTACGCGGCCCGCGACATCGGCGAGCGCCTCAACGCCAAGGCCCTGGTCGCGTTCACGCAGTCCGGTGACACGGTCCGCCGCCTCGCCCGCCTGCACACGCACCTGCCGCTGCTGGCCTTCACGCCGGAGCCGGCCGTGCGCTCGCAGCTGTCGCTGACGTGGGGCACCGAGACGTTCCTGGTGCCGCGCGTCGAGTCCACCGACGAGATGGTCCGCCAGGTCGACGTGGCCATGATCGAGATCGGCCGCTACTCCGCCGGTGACCTCATGGTGGTCGTCGCCGGATCGCCTCCCGGCACCATCGGGTCGACGAACCTCATCCGGGTGCACCGCCTGGGCGAGGACGACCACGCGTAAGTGCTCTGACTCTCAGTCAGGCCCGTCGTGATGCCGGCCCTGCTCCCGCATACTGGACGTGTGCCGGGAGCAGGGCCGGTGCCTTGCCCAGACCTAGGAGAGTTCCGCCGTGACTGAGGCCGCCCGTGCCGCCGCTTCGAGCCCTTCGGGCCTGAGTGGACAATCCGCAGTGGACGACCTGGTCGCGTTGCTCGACCTGGAACGCATCGAGGAGAACATCTTCCGCGGTGTCTCGCCCGCGGAGTCGCCCGTACGCGTCTTCGGCGGACAGGTGGCGGGCCAGGCCCTGGTCGCCGCGGGCCGCACCGTCCCGGTGGAACGGCGGGTGCACTCGCTGCACTCGTACTTCATCCGCCCCGGCGACCCGCGCGTGCCGATCGTCTACGAGGTGGACCGCATCCGCGACGGCCGCTCGTTCACCACCCGCCGCGTCGTGGCCGTGCAGCACGGCAAGGCCATCTTCTCGCTGTCCGCGTCCTTCCAGCAGGACGAGCAGGGCGTCGAGCACTCGTCGGAGATGCCCGACGTGCCGGACCCCGAGTCACTGCCGACGTGGAGCGAGTCCGCCAAGAGCTACCCGCTGGTGAACCTGAAGTTCCCGCGTCCCATCGACGTCCGCTACGTGACCGAGCCGCCGTGGGAGTCGCGTGAGGACGGTCCGGGTCAGGCCGCGTCACGGGTGTGGATGAAGGCCGACGGCAAGCTGCCGGACGACCCGATGCTGCAGCTCTGCGTGATGACGTACGCCTCGGACATGACACTGCTGGACGGGGTGCTGGCTCGGCACGGCGTTTATTGGGGACTGGACAAGGTTCTGGGGGCGTCTCTGGACCACGCCATGTGGTTCCACCGGCCGTTCCGGGCAGACGAGTGGTTGTTGTACGACACCACTTCGCCGTCTGCTTCGGGGAATCGTGGGCTGGCCACCGGGCGGTTCTTCACCCAGGACGGGGCGTTGGTGGCGACCGTGGTGCAGGAGGGGCTGATCCGGGTGATCAAGTCATCACCCGATGGGCAGTGAGCTCGCACCCCTGTGCGAGTGATCAAGGGCGGCTCGTGCCGCGTCGACGGGATGCCGGTGGAGATGCCGCCGCTCACGCCAAGACATCAGGTCGTGGCATCGATCCGAGCCTGCTGATCAGGCCTTGCGTCGCCGGTGAGTCGGCCGCAGGGTCGCCGGCGGCGTCAGCGCCCGCGTCTCCACCCGCTCCAGCACCACCGAACTCGTCAGGTTCCGCACCTCGGTCCGCGAAGCGATCTTGTCCATCAGGAACGCCTGCAGATGCGTGGATCCTGCGACAGCGATGTGGATCAGGAAATCGGCCTGCCCGGACACGTGGAAGATCGACCGTGTCTCCGGCTGAGCCATCACAAAAGCGCGAAAACCGGCCACCACCGCACGGGTGTGCGGCCGCACGTTCACCGAGATGACAGCCTCCAACGGCAGCCCGGTGGTAGCCGGGTCGACGACGGCGTGGCACCCCGTGATCACGCCCAGGTCCCGCAGCCGCCGCACCCGCTGCAGGCACGACGACGGCGCCAGCCCGACGATCTCCGCCAGCGCGCGGTTGGGCAGGGTCGCGTCGTTCTGCAACTCCTCCAGGATGTGCCAGTCGACCGAATCCAGTTCGGCTTGTTCGCGCATAACCGAACATCGTACTGACCTGCTGGAACTCGCACGAACAAACCACGGACGATCAGCGCCATGCACATCGCGTGGACGTCGTTCCTGCTGGCACTCGTGGTGATCACGGTCGTGCCCGGTCCCGACTTCGTACTGGTCATGGGGAACGCGGTCCGGAGCTTCAAGAAAGGCGTCGAGGCCGCGCTCGGTGTGCTGACCGGGCTGCTGATCCACGCGACGCTCGCGACGGTCGGGTTGTCCGCGCTCGTGGCGGCGGCTCCGGCGGCGTTGTTCGTGGTCAAGGCGATCGGCGCGGTCTACCTCGCGTACATCGGGTTCATGACGCTGAGGTCGGCCAGCAAGCCGCTGGACGAGCAGCCTCAGCAGAAGAACGTGTTCCTGCGCGGCATGCTGTGCGACCTGTTGAACCCCAAGGTGATGCTCACGTTCCTGAGTCTCATCCCGCAGGCGATGGACCCGAACGCCGCGCCCCTTCCCCAGGCGGCCGTGCTGAGCGCCGTCACGGTCGGGGTGTTCGCGGTGTTCTGGGTCATCGTGGTGCCGTCGGCGCGTCAGCTGGGCAGGCTGTTGAACAGGCCCAGGACGCGCGCGATGTTCGAGAGGGTCTGTGGGACCGCTCTCATCGGACTGGCCGCGTCAGTTCTCGCTACCTGAGTCCCACGTGACGGACAGCTCGTCGCGCGTTCCGAAGCGGACGAGGTGCCGTTCCACGACGTCCCGCAGCCGGGCCACGTCCTCCTCCGACGTGCAGACCACGCGCATGATCAACGCGTCGTCCGCGGCCTCGAACTCCGCGAGTCCGGCCGAGAAGCGGACGAAGCCGCGCGTGTCCTCCCAGGACCCTTCGAGGTCCTTCGCCGTGAAGTGCTTCACCAGCTGCGATCCGTACCTGGGGGCACGGTCGGTCGCCGAGCGTCCCACGCTCGTGAATTCCGTCATGAAGCCAACTTACGCCTAGCAATACGTACCGGCACGTGACGCGGTTCACCTGGCAAAACGGAGTCTGAGAACACCCTGTGACGTCTCGCGTAAAGGCGCGGAACACGGCAGGCTGTCGCGTATGACGGAAGGCAAAGCACGTATCGCGGTCACCGGTCTTGCCACCATGGGCAGCAACCTCGCGCGGAATCTCGCGCGGCACGGTTTCAAAACTGCCGTGCACAACCGGACGCCCGCGAAGATGAAGGCCCTGCTCGACGAGCACGGCCACGAGGGCGACTTCGTCGGCGCCGAGACGCTGCAGGATCTGGTCGACAGCCTGCAGACGCCGCGCCAGATCATCATCATGGTCAAGGCGGGTGGCCCGACCGACGCCGTCATCGACGAGCTGAGCGGGATCCTCGAACCCGGCGACATGGTCATCGACGGCGGCAACGCCCACTTCAACGACACGCGTCGCCGTGAGGCCGCGTTGAAGGAGAAGGGGCTGCTGTTCGTCGGCGCCGGCATCTCCGGCGGCGAGGAGGGCGCGCTCAACGGCCCGAGCATCATGCCGGGCGGTCCCGCCGAGTCCTACAAGCACGTCGGGCCGGTCTTCGAGGAGATCGCGGCCAAGGTGGACGGTCAGCCGTGCTGCGTGCACGTCGGACCGGACGGCGCCGGGCACTTCGTGAAGATGGTGCACAACGGCATCGAGTACGCCGACATGCAGCTGATCGCCGAGGCGTACGACCTGCTGAGCCGCATCGGCGGGCAGACGCCGGCGGAGATCTCCGAGGTCTTCACTCAGTGGAACTCGGGCGACCTGGAGTCGTACCTGGTCGAGATCACCGCCGAGGTGCTCAAGCACGTCGACGCGGACGGCACGCCGCTCGTGCAGGTCATCGAGGACGCGGCGGAGCAGAAGGGCACCGGCCGCTGGACCGTGCAGGAGGCGCTGGAACTGGGTGTGCCGGTCACCGGTATCGCCGAGGCCGTGTTCGCGCGCAGCCTGAGCGGCCACACCGACCAGCGCAAGGCCGTGCGCGAGGCGTTCGGCGCCAGCGAGGTCGTCGCGAAGCCGGACGCCGAACTGGTCGACGACGTCCGCCAGGCGCTCTACGCGTCGAAGGTCGTCGCGTACGCGCAGGGCTTCGACATGATCCGTGAGGCGTCGAAGAACTTCGACTGGAACATCGACCTCGGCGCGATGGCGACGATCTGGCGTGGTGGCTGCATCATCCGCGCGCAGTTCCTCAACCGCATCCGCGAGGCCTACGACGCGAACGCGGACATCGAGTCCTTGTTGGTGGACAACTACTTCCGCGACGCGGTGCGCAACGCCGAGGCCGCGTGGCGCCGGGTTGTGGTGCGAGCAGTGGAATCCGGCGTGCCGACGCCGGGCTTCGTGTCCGCTTTGGCCTACTACGACGGACTTCGGTCGGAACGTCTGCCGGCCGCGCTCGTCCAGGGACAGCGGGACTTCTTCGGGGCACACACCTACAGGCGCATCGACAAGCCCGGTAGCTTCCACACGTTGTGGTCGGGTGATCGATCAGAGGTGGAAGCGTGAAATTAGGCATTCTGGGGGCGGTCGTCGCTGTGACGGCAGGGTTGACCCTGACGTCCAGCGGCGGCGCCGTGGCGGTCGGCAACGAGGCCCTCACGGCTGATCTCGACACGATCCTGGCCGACAACGCGCTGAAGGGCGCGGATGTCGGCCTGGTCGTGCGGGACGCCAACTCGGGTGAAGTGATCTACACCAGGCAGAGCAGCAGGCGTTCCCAGGTGGCGTCGAACATGAAGCTGCTCACCACGACGACGGCGCTGGACCTGCTGGGTCCCGACTACCGCTGGAAGACCGAGCTCGTCTCGGCCGGTACGAAGACCGGAACGGCGCTCAACGGCGATCTGGTGCTGCGCGGTGGCGGCGACCCGACGATGTCCCGGCTGCGCTACCAGCAGCTCGCGGACACGTTGAAGGCCAGTGGCGTCACCACGGTGAACGGCGCGCTCGTCATCGACGACACGAAGTTCGACGCGCAGCCGTACGGAACGGGCTGGGCGTGGGACGACGAGCCGTACGCCTACAGCGCGGAGACGTCGGCGCTCACGCTCTCGCCGGACGCGAAGTTCAGCGCGGGCACCGTGGTCGTGCGCGTCAAGCCGGGCGCCGCGGCGGGCGCCCCGGCTGTCGTGACGACCGAACCGGCGAACGACCACGTGCAGATCGTGTCCACGGCGACGACCGGCAACGGCGGCGTCTCCGTGGAACGCGAACACGGCACGAACCGGATCTTCGTCAGCGGTTCCACGTCCGTCGAGACCACCGCGCTCTCGTCGGTCAAGGACCCGACCGGGCTGGTGACGTCGGTGTTCCAGAAGGCCTTGCAGGCCAACGGGATCACCGTCACCGGTGGTGTGAAGAGGCAGAAGGCGCCGGCGAACGCCGCCGTCCTCGCGACCGACACGTCGATGAAGCTCAGCGAGCTGATCGTCCCGTTGCTCAAGGACAGCAACAACATGCTGGCCGAGGTGCTGGTCAAGACCGCGGGTGGCTCGTTCACCAACGGCGTCAACCAGCTCAGCACCAAGTGGTCCGGTCTGGGCGTCGACCCGAACGCGGTCGAGGTCTTCGACGGTTCCGGCATGTCCAGGCTCGACCAGTTCTCGCCGGACGACCTCACCTCGGTGCTGGTCAAGGCGAAGACCAAGCCGTGGTTCGCCGCGTGGCAGGCGTCGCTGCCGGTCGCCGGTGTCGACGGCACCCTGGTCAACCGCATGAAGAACACCCCGGCCGCGGGCAACCTGAAGGCCAAGACCGGGTCGCTCTCCGGCGTCTCGGGCCTGTCCGGCTACGTGAAGACGCAGGCCGGCCGGGAGCTGGTGTTCTCGGTGGTGCAGAACAACGTCCTGTTGTTCAACAGCCCGAAGAACATCGAGGACAGGATCGCCGTGCGCCTGGCCTCCGACGGTGGCACGCAGCTGGTGTCGCCGCAGGTCCAGTCGGTGCCGCAGCAGCGCAAGGCTCCGGCGCAGGACCGCACGAAGGTTCCCGCGAAGGAGCGCTTCGACGTGGAGTGCTCCTGGATCGGCACCTGCTAGCCAGAAGCGTCAAAGGAGCCGCCCCGAGCGTTTTCGGGGCGGCTTCTCGCTCTTCTAGGCCGGTGCCGTCACCGGCTCGAGCCCGTTGCGGTCCGGGTCGACCAGGTACACGCGGGCGTTCGAGATGTCGAAGTACAGGCCCTTCAACGTGAGCGTGCCCGCGGCGATCGCCTCCCGCACGCTCGGATGGGCGAGCAGGTTGTCCAGCTGCTGCGCGACGTTCGCGACGGCGAGCCGGTCGGCCACCGGCAGGTCCGTGCAACCGGGCGACGTCGGCGCGTGGAACCGGATCAACGACGGCTCGGCGTTGCGCAGCCACGAGTGCAGGTGCGAGCCGCGTGACGCGGACCCGTTCACCAGGGCCTTCATCGCGCCGCAGTCGGAGTGTCCACACACGACGATCGTGGTGACGTTCAGGATCTCCACGGCGTACTCGATCGCCGCCCCGACCGAGCTGTCACCCGCCGCCGGCATCGGCACCAGGTTGCCGATGTTGCGCACGCAGAACAGATCGCCCGGCCCGGACGTGGTGATCAGGTTCGGTACCACGCGGGAGTCCGCGCACGTGATGAACAGCTGCTGGGGCTGCTGGCCGCGCACCGCCAGCTCGTGCAGGAACGGCCGCACCAACGGCGCGGACCGGCGTTCGAACTCGTGCATCCCGCGCAGCATCGGATCGCCTTCCACGGACGACCGCTGCTCCGGCAGCGTCACCGGGCCGGGCGTTCCCTGCCAGTGCGACCACGGAGCGAACCAGCGCGGCAGCGGGCCGGGCAACGTCTTGCGCCGCCCCGGTTTGCCCTGGTTCGCCCGGTCGTACCAGGTGTCGTGCACCTCGTCGACCTGAACCCGGCCACCGAGCCGTTCGTAGCCCTCGCGCCAGTCGTTGATCGCCTCGTAGGACGCGTGGTCCAGGTAGTCGACGTGCAGTTCCAGCACGACGGTCTCGCCCTGCGGCATCCTGCGCAGTTCCCGCACCAGCCGCCCGACTCCCAGGAACACCAACGATCCCCGCACGTACACCCGGTTGCTCTCGACCCGCACCGAGCAGTGCGTCAGCCGGTACAACGCGCGCAGCAACGCGATGGCGAGCCCGGCGACCACGCCCTCCAGCAGTCCGAAGAGGACGACGCCGAGCACGGTCGCCGCGTAGACGAGGAACTCCCGGTGCCGCACCAGGTTCCGCATCCGGGCGACCGACACGAGCCGGAGTCCGACGACGAACAGCACACCCGCGAGCGCCGACAACGGGATCAGCTCCAGGGCGGGGGCGAACGCCAGCACCGCCACCGCGATCCACACGCCCTGGAAGATCGCGGCGTAGCGGGTCTTCGCGCCCGCCGCGACGTTCGTGGAACTGCGTGCCAGGCCACCGCTGATCGGGAACCCGCCGAGCGCGCCCGCGAGCACGTTGCCGGTGCCCTGCGCGATGAGCTCCTTGTCCAGCCGGGCACGCGGCCCGTCGTGCAGCCGGTCCGTGGCGACGGCCGACAGCAACGACTCCATGCTCGCCACCAGCGCGACCGTGACGATCGCCGTGAGAACGGTGCCGACGCTGCCCCGCGGCATCTCCGGGAACACCAGCGCGTGGCTGTCCGGCAGGTCGACCCTGGCGACGTCGAGGCGCAGCACGAACGCCAGCGCGGTGGCCGTGGCGACGGCGACCAGCGGCGCCGGAATCAGCGAGACACGCGGAACACGGGGCCACAGCAGCAGAACCGCGATCGCCACGGCACCGGCCAGCACCGACCCGAGGTGGGCTCCGGCCAGTTCTCCCGGCAGCAGCGCGAGGTTCGCCGGGACCGTCGACGCCGCCGTACCGCCCAGCACCACCACGAGCTGCCCGACGGCGATGGAGATGCCGATGCCCGCGAGCATGCCGTGCACCACGGCGGGGGACAGCGACATCACCAGGCGGCTGATCCCGGTGAGCCCCAACGCGAGTTGCAGGACTCCCGCGGCCAGCGTGATCGCCGCGGTGGCCGCCCAGCCGAACTGCGCGACCAGCCCGGCCACGATCACCACGAGCCCGGTCCCCGGCCCGCTGATCTGCAACGGCGCTCCGCTGATCGCGCCGACGACCACGCCGCCGATGATCGCGGAGATGATCCCGGCCATCAGCGGCGCGCCCGTGGCGTGCGCGATGCCGAGCGACAACGGGATCGAGATGAGGAACAGCACGAAGCTCGCGGGCAGGTCGTGCTTGAGGATGAGCGGTGGACCGTGCGGGGTGTGGTCGCCGGTGTTGGACCTGGGCTGATGGTTCACGAGATTTCCCTTTGCTGAACAGCGGCATGGCCCTGTGCGACGGCTGCACAGGGCGGGGAGGGGAGTGAGCTCAGGAGATGGCGCTCTAGAGGCGCTCTAAAGGCAGCATGCGGCGCGGCCGGACGGCATCGAGCTCGTCGGCGCGGTCATGTGGGGTCGGCACGGGAACACCTCCGTGTCGGCACAGGCATCATGGGGCGGGATCAGGCCGCGTCGCCCTCAATGATGGGGCCGGAATCGGTGCTGTGACAGATCTTTCAGCCAACCGTGTTGATCTTGGGCGGCGTCGTCACGCGAGGTGATCACGAAGAAGGGCCGGCTCCGGTCGGGGGGTGCGGAGCCGGCCCAAGTCGGGTCGGAACTGAAGAACTATCGAGTTCCGGAATTCAGCCTACCGAGCGCAGATGCTTGCCGTGCGCAGTCTCCTGGCCCACGACGGTCAAAATCAGCTGCGCCGAGAGATAAGCACGGCACGGTGCGGGCATTCGCCGTGAGAACCAGCCGCGCTTGCAGGTCGCGCACCGGCCGTGCTCGTCGGGCTGGTGCTCGTCGAGCAACGCCTTCACCACCGCGACCACCCTCGGCAACTCAACCCTGGCGAGTACGAGAGCGGTCTGGTCGTCGCCACGTGCGGCGAGGTCGGTGAGTGTGGCCAGGTGGGAGTGCAGCGACTTGTCCAGTTGGCTGAACACCGTGACGGCCATCAGGCTCAGAGCTCCAGTCCTTACGTAAGCAGCCCCAGCAGACTGTCGCGTCGAACCTGCGATCTGCAAGTTGCAGTACACGAATGGATGACGTCTCTTTGCGACGAGCTCCTTTGCTCTCAAACTGGGTACGGCCAGGAGGTGTGGATGCCGTCCAGGAGGAGTCATGCGGGGTAGCAGCCCGACTCTGCGCAAGCGCCGGCTCGTGAGCGAGCTCCGGCGACTGCGTGAAGTGGCAGGGCTGACGATCGAGGAGGTGGGCGAGCGCCTGGAGTGCTCGGCCTCCAAGATCAGCCGCATCGAGACCGGCCGTGTGGGGGTGAGCCCGCGTGACGTGCGGGACATGCTCAACGTTTACGGCGCGGACGCCGCCACCCTCGAGGAACTGGTTCAGCTGGCAAGGGAAGCCCGTCGCAAGGCGTGGTGGGACGAGTTCGGCGACATCGTGCCCGGTCGTTACGTGGGGTACGAGGCCGACGCGGACTCGATCAGGACCTACCAGGGGCTGATGATCCCGGGCCTGCTGCAGTGCGAGTCGTACACGAGGGCGTTGATCTGCCAGGTGCTGCCGGACGCGCGCACCGCCGAGATCGACCGCCGCGTCCGGTTGCGCAAGGCCAGGCAGGCCCTGCTCAGCGAGGACGACCCGTTGCGCCTGCACGTCGTGATCGACGAAGCCGCCCTGCGCCGGCTCGTCGGCGGCGCCGAGGTGATGCGCGTGCAGATGGCGCGTCTTCTCGAAGTCGGTGCTTTTCCGAACGTCACGATGCAGGTCGTGCCGTTCAGCGCCGGAGGTCATGCTGCGATGGACGGCCCGTTCGTCATCCTGAGCTTTCCCGAGCAGCTCGACTCCGACGTCGTCTACATCGAGAGCACCAGAAGCGGCGTCTACCTGGAACAACAGTCGGACGTCCATTCCTACGCCGAGATGTTCGAGCGTCTCGTGAGTTCCGCCCTGACACCGCGGGAATCGGCAACCCTGATTCGTGAGATCGCTCGCACTCTCGCGTGACCGCGACCGGAGAGTGAACAGAGTGGAAAGCTTGCGTTGGCGCAAGAGCAGCAGGTCGTCGGCCGGTGGGCCCGAGTGCGTCGAGATCGCGCTCGTCTCATCAGGTGCGGCGGTTCGTGACAGCAAGAACGCGGACGGGGCGCGGCTGAGGTTCGGCGGCGCGGGATGGGACACGTTCCTCACCGCCGCGAAGACAGGGTCTTTTGTCAGCTGATCGAAAGACGAGAACGAGGAAGGCCCCGGCTGGATCAACCAGCCGGGGCCTTCTCGCGTAAGGGGACGTGGGCCGGCCGGCGTTCCGCCGCCGCGGGCTGGATGCCCCTTGCACGCCGGCCGACCCACGTCGATCATGGGGAGCAGCGGGTGTTCCGCTGTCCGGTCCAACCTGCACGGACTCCGCGATCTCCGGTTTCCGTTGATCTCGCGGTCTGTGGTTGGTTGGACACGCTAAGCGTAAGAATGGCTTCTACAGCACGACTGGAGCCCGACTGAAGTGATCTTCAAGCTCCAGGTGGACCACAGGCGAAGGACAGATCGGTGACGCACGGCGAGGAACCCCTTCGGTTCGAGGTTCTCGGCCTTCTCCGAGTCGTTCGCGCAGGTCAAGAGGTTGATCTCGGTGCGGCGAAGCAACGCGCCGTCCTCGCGGTCCTGCTGCTGGAGCGCAACACACCGGTCAACCGCGGGCAGATCATCGAGGCCGTGTGGGGCGACAACGTGCCCTCGAGTGCGGTGAACCTGGTCCAGACCTACGTCGCCGGACTGCGCAGGGCGCTCGAACCGACCCGTGCGCGCAGGGCTCCCGCCGAGCTGCTGACCTCGGTCGGCGACGGCTACCTCATGCGCGTCGAGCCCGGAGCCCTGGACCTCGACGTGTTCGAACGTCAGGTCCTGCTCGCGAACCGCATGCGCGCCGCCGGTGATCTCGCCGGAGCCGCGGTCGAACTGGACGACGCGCTGGCGTTGTTCCGCGCCGAACCGCTGGGCGGTGTCTCGGGCCTGCACGCCGACGTCGAGCGCGGCCGTCTCGTCGAACGCCGGCTGGCGGTGCTGGAGGAACGCGCCGAGCTGGGCCTCGCGATCGGGCAGGGCCCGGAACTGGTCTCGCAGCTCGGGTCGATGGTCGCCGAGCACCCGTTGCGCGAACGCGGCCACGGTCTGCTGATGCGGGCGCTGGTCCAGGCGGGCCGTCAGGCCGAGGCACTGGCCGCGTACCGGGAGGCCCGCGCCGTGCTGATCGAGGAGCTCGGCGTCGAGCCGGGTCCCGAACTGCGCCGGGTGCACCAGGCGGTGCTGGCGGGCGACAGTCCCGAGCCGGAACGCGCGCCGGTCCGCGTGCCGCACCAGCCGAGTGCTCCCGAACCCGTGCCGATGACGATCCCCGCCCAGTTACCGCGCGCTCCGGTCGCGCTGGTCGGCCGGGACCCCGAGCTCGGCCTCATGGACGCGTTGCTGCGTGGCCACGACGGCCCGGTGATGCTGGTGACCGGTCCTGCGGGGGTGGGCAAGACCGCGCTCGCCCTGCACTGGGCGCACCGGGTCCGCGAGGAGTTCCCGGACGGCCAGCTCTACGTCGACGTGCACGGCTACGACCCGAACCGGGAGCCGCTGGAGATCGGCGAGGTGCTCAACCGGTTCCTGCGCGCGCTGGGCGTTCCGGCCAGCGACACCCCGGTCTCGGTCGACGAACGCTCGGCGCTGCTGCGCACGTTGCTGGCCGATCGCCGGATGCTCGTGATGCTCGACAACGTCCGCAGCTCGGCCGATCTGCTGCCGTTGCTGCCGGGCGCGCCCTCGTGCGTCGTCGTGACCTCGCGCCGCCGGTTGGTCGGGCTCGTCGCGCAGGTCGAGGCGAAGCTGATCGAACTGGACATGCTCGACCCGGACGCCGCCGTCGACGTGCTGGGCCGCATCGCCGGCCGGTCGGACATCGAGGCCGGTGCGCTGCGCGAACTGGCCGAGCTGTGCGACGGCCTGCCGCTGGCGTTGCGGATCGCCGCGGCCCGTCTCGCCGTGTCCCCTCGTCTGCGCGTGGCCGAACTGGTCGAGGAACTGCAGGACGAGCAGGGCCGCCTGGCCGCACTCGGCCTGGAGGACGGTGAGGGCACCGTACGAGCCGCCCTGGACGCCTCACGCCGTGCGTTGCCCGCGGAACCGTCGCGGTTGCTGGCGATCGTCGGCCTGCACCCCGGCGCGGACCTGACCCCGCACGTGGTCGCGGCGATGGGCGACGTGGCGTTGCTGGAAGCCCAACGCGCGCTGGACGCGTTGACCGCCGCGAACCTGCTGTCCGTCAGCGAACCCGGCAGGCACGTCGCCCACGACATCGTCCGCGTCTACACGAAGACGCTGGCAGGAGAGCTGTCCGAGCCGGAGCGCCGTGCCGCCACCGGCCGGATGCTCGACTACTACCTGCACTGCGCGGACCTCGCCGACGGGTTGTTGCCGATCAACCGCGGCAGCGTCCTGGTCGCGCCGGAGCACCGGCCCGTCCACGTGCCGGCGATCTCCGGTGCCGCGGACGCGACGGCCTGGTTCGACGCCGAGCGCGCCAACCTGATCGCCGCCGCCGAGCTCGCCTCGGGTTCCGGCTGGCACGTCCACGCGTGGCAGCTGCCGTACACGTTGTCGCGGTATCTCTGGCTGCGGACCGAGCGCGAGACCTCGTTGCGCCTCACCGAGGCCGCGTTGCAGGCCGCGATCGCGCTGAACGACGACGACGCCCGGTTCGTCATGCAGTTCAACCTCGGCGTCGCGCTGCTGCAGTTCGAACGCTTCGAAGAGGCGTTGCAGGCCCAGCAGGGCGCGTTGGAAGTGGCCCGGCGCAAGGAAGACGTGCATCAGCAGGCGCGGGCCCTGACGACGGTGGCCGGCACGTTGCAGGACCTGGGCCGGGCCGCCGAGGCCGAGGCGCACTACCGCGAGGCCATGGAGATCTCGCGGATCGCGGGCTCGAAGTGGGCCGAGGCCAACGCCCACCACCACCTCGGCCTGTTGTACCTGAGCACCCAGCGCTTCGACGACGCGATGCCGTGGCTGCGCGTGGCGTTGCGGATGTACCACGAGGTCGGTGAGCAGTGCGGAGAAGCGGCCTGCCACGTCGACATCTCCACGGCTCTGCTGGAGACCGGTGACACGGACGGTGCGCTGACTTCGGCCCGTACGGCGTTGGCGGTGGCGTGCGATGCCGTCTCGCCGTACCACCAGGCGTTGGCGCACGACCGGCTCGCCGCGGTGTTCGAGCAGCTGAACGCGGCGGGGGCGGCGGCGCACTGGCAGCGCGCGCTGGCGTTGTTCAGCGAGCTGGGAGCGCCGGAGGCCGACGGGGTAAGGGCTCGGCTGGCTCGCGCACGTGCGGTGACGGTCGGGTAAGGGGTTTCGCGGGCAGGACTGCGCGATCGCCCGATGCCTGAGGTAAGGCCTCAGGACGAACCTTCTGTCCATGACCGAATGGACCCCTGAGGCGATCAAGGCAGAAATCGACTACCGACGTGGTACCGCGGCGTGCAACTGGCAGCGCTCGAACGGCAACGGGCCGTCGTGGCTGAGCCGGGTGATCCACCGCACCTCTGGAAAACCCAGCAGCACCCGCTCATGACCTGTGACAGCATGCCTCTTGTGGCGCGCCTGGGTTCCGGAATTCCGCTGGTCGCACGCGATCGGGAACTGGACCGGTTGCGTGCCGCGCTGGCACAGGCCGGGGAGGGCACCGCGGGGGCGGTGCTGCTCGCCGGTGACGCCGGTGTGGGCAAGACGCGGCTGATAGACGAACTGGCCGCCAGCGCCGACGACACCCTCGTCCTCATGGGACGGTGCCTGGACGTCGGCGAGACCGGCCTGCCGTACCTGCCGTTCGCCGAGGCGCTGGGCAAGTTGAAGGGCGACGTGGCGAACCGGCCGGCGCTCGCGATGTTGCTGCCGCAGCTGACGTTGCCCGCCGAACGCGAACCCGGCACCGAGGGCATGATCGCGCCGAGCCTCATTCCAGGCCGCAGGCCCGAGCAGGACGTGGGACAGCTCCAGCTGTTCGACGCCGTGCTCGGGCTTCTCGGTGATCTCTCCGAACGGCAGCGCGTGCTGTTCGTGGTCGAGGACCTGCACTGGGCGGACGCGTCCACCCGGTACCTGCTGTCGTTCCTGTTGTCCCGCCTGCGTTCCCAGCGTCTGCTGGTCGTCGGCACCTACCGCGCGGACGACCTGCACCGCAGCCATCCGTTGCGCCCCTTGCTGTCCGAGCTGGTCCGGCTGCCCGCCGTCGACCGCCTGGACCTCTCGCCGTTCAACGCGGCGGATGCCCGCCGGTTCGTCGAGGCCCTGTCCGACGACCTGCCGGAGGACGTCCTCCAGCAGGTCGCGGAACGCTCCGAGGGCAACGCGTTCTTCGCGGAGGAACTCATCGCGGTGGCCACCTGTGACGACGCCAGGTCGTTGCCGTCCGCGCTCGCCGACGTGCTGCTCAGTCGGGTCGAAGGCCTTGGCCCCGAGGCACAGCACGTCGTCCGCGTCGCATCGGTCTGGGGCCGCCGGGTCCGGCACTACCGGCTGCACGAGGTCGCGGGCATGGCGGACATCGCGTTCGACACCGCCCTGCGCGAGCTGATCCAGCACCACCTGCTCGTCGTGAACGACGACGAGGTCTACGCCTTCCGTCACGCCCTGGTCCGGGAGGCGGTCTACGGCGACCTGCTGCCCGGCGAACGGGGCCGGCTGCACGCCGCCTACGCGCATCACCTGGCCCAGCGGCCGGACGAACGCGGTGGCGCGGCGGCACTGGCCCACCACGCGTTCGAGAGTCACAACCTGCCGCAGGCCCTGGAGGCCTCGATCAAGGCGTCGAAGGAGGCCGAACGCGCCGGCGCGCCCGCGGAGTCGTTGCGGTACCTGGAAAAGGCCCTCAACCTGTGGAACGCCGTCGCCGCGGCCGACCGTCCGTCCGATGTGGACGAGTCAGTGCTGCTGCGGCGTGCCTCCTGGGTCGCGGGCACGGCCGGGCAACCGGAACGCGCCGTCGCCTTCGCCCGCAGCGCCACCAAGGCCATCGGCGCCGAGCAGACCCCGGAGGAGGCCGCCGAGGTCTGGCTGCGGCTCTCGCAGGCGCTCTCGATCCTCGACGGCAACGAGGAAGAGCACTTCCTGGTCCTCGGCAAGGCGCTCGCCCTCGTGCAGGACCGCGAGCCCAGCCCCACCCGCGCCCGTGTGTTCGCGGGCAAGGCCTCTTCCCTGCGCCAGCAACGCAAGGACGCCAAGGCCAGGGAGGCCGCCGAACTCGCGATCGCGGACGGCCAGACGGCGAACGCGCCGGGTGCGGTCGCGGACGGGCTCGGCACCCTGGCGATCCTCGACGACCACGCCGGTCAGCCCGAGGGGGCGAAGGCCAGCTTCGAGCGCGCCATCCAATGCGCACGCGAGGTCGGAGCGTTCAACAACGAACTGAGGGCTTGGTACTACTACGGCCTGATGCACTACGACCGCGGCGAACTGGCCGAGGCCGCCCGCGTCTACAACCTCGCGGGCGACCGGGCCAAGGAGACCGGCCTGACGTGGAGCATGTACGGGCTGGAGATCCGCATCCTGCAGGTGCTCGTGCACTACTACATCGGCGACTGGGACTACGCGGCGTGGGCCAGCGAACCGCCCGGCATGTCCGTGTCGTCGACGGTGCTGGCCCGGCTGGCGTCGGCGAGCACGCACCTCACGGTCTCGCGCGGCGATCTCGCCGAGTCCGAGCGGATGATCACGAAGCTGCGCAGCGACTGGCACCGCGACATCCAGATCGCGCTGATCAACGGCGGTACGGGCGCGGAGCTCGCGTTGTGGCGCGGCCGTCCCGAACTGGCCGTCGAGCGCGTCACGGACGCTTTGGCGTGGGCGCGCAAGCTCGGTGGTCCGTGGATGCTCGCGGGCATCAGGATCGGCGCGATCGGCATCGCGGCGCACGCGGAGATCGCCGCGAAGGCCCGTCGCAAGCGGGACGCCGAGGCCGAGAAGAACGCGGTCGCGGCAGGACACGAACTCGCCGAGCACGTGCGGCTGACCGCGGAGAACGGCAAGCCGCGCGCCGGAGTGCTGGGCCCGGAGGGACGTGCGTGGCTGGCCCGCGGGCTCGCCGAGGAGTCCAGGCTGACCGGCGCCGGTGACCCGGAGCTGTGGCAGGCCGCCGTCGACGAGTTCGCCTACGGGGTCGTGTTCGAGCAGGCGCTGTGCCGGTGGCGACTCGCGGAGGCGTTGCTGGGCGCGGACCGCCGCGAGGAGGCGGCCGAGCAGCTGCGCCTGGCCGACGAGGTGGCGACGAGGCTCAAGGCCGTTCCGCTCGCCGAGGCCGTGGCGTCGTGCGCCAAGCGGGCCCGCATCACCCTCAGGGCTGACGAACCGGTGCGCGAGCAGGTCGACCTCTTCACCCCGCGCGAACGCGCAGTGCTCGGCCTGGTGGCCTCGGGACGGACGAACCGCGAGGTCGGCGAGGAGCTCTACATCAGCGAGAAGACCGTTTCCGTGCACCTTTCCCGGATCATGGCCAAGCTGGGCGCGTCGCGGCGCGCGGAGGCCGTGGCCATCGCGTACGACCGGGGTCTGCTGGAATAGCCCTGGTTGTCATACCTCAGGCTGACGCGCAACGCGTCGCCGAGTTGATGTCCGCGCACTCAGCTTCCTCATAGCTTCTTCCTCATCGAGGAACATCCCCTGTGAGGAAGGCAAGTCACATGTCTGCACTGGTGTCCGAGGTCGGCACCCGGACCGCCGCGGCGGCCCACAACCTGGTGAAGGTCTACGGCAAGGGTGACACCGCGGTGCGGGCGCTCGACGGCGTCAACGTGGCATTCCAGGCCGGCCGTTTCACCGCGATCATGGGCCCGTCCGGCTCCGGCAAGTCCACGCTGATGCACTGCCTCGCGGGACTGGACACGGTGGACAGCGGCGCGATCCACATCGGACAGACCGAGATCACCAAGCTGAACGACAAGGACCTGACCAAGCTGCGCCGCGACCGCGTCGGCTTCGTGTTCCAGGCCTTCAACCTGCTGCCGACGCTGACCGCCGAGCAGAACATCCTGCTGGGCCTGGAGCTCGCCGGCCGCAAGCCCGACAAGGAATGGTTCGACACGATCGTCAACGTGCTGGGCCTGCGCGACCGCCTCACGCACCGCCCGACCGAGCTGTCCGGTGGCCAGCAGCAGCGCGTGGCCTGTGCCCGTGCACTGGTCGCCCGTCCCGAGGTCATCTTCGCCGACGAGCCGACCGGCAACCTGGACTCGCGCAGCGGCGCCGAGGTCCTCGACTTCCTGCGCATGTCGGTCCGCAAGATGGGCCAGACCGTGATCATGGTGACGCACGACCCGGTGGCCGCGAGCTACGCGGACCGCGTGGTGCTGCTCGCCGACGGCCGGCTCGCGGGCGAGATCCACCAGCCCACCACCGAGTCCGTCGTCAACGCCCTCACGCACCTGGGGGCGTGAGCTACCGATGCTGAAGACGATCCTTGCGGGCCTGCGAGCCCGCACGGCGAGGCTGGTGCTGTCCAGCATCGCCATCGCGCTCGGCGTCGCGTTCGTGACGGGCACACTCGTGCTCGGCGACGCCGTCGGGGAACAGACCAGGGACAACTTCGCCCGCAGCGCCCGCAACGTCGACGCGGCCGTGCACATGGGCGAGAACAGCCCGGACCGGGAGAAGGGCATCCCGGCCGACTTCCTGCAGAAGATCCGCAACACCCCCGGCGTCGACGGCGCGGACTCGCGTGAGTTCGGCAGCGCCGCGTTGCTCAGCGGGGAGGGCAAGGCGCGCAGCGCGCTGGTGCAGCCGCTGCCGACGACGGAGAAGCTGCGCGACTTCAACCTCAAGGACGGCAAGTTCCCGGTCAAGGCCGACGAGGCCGCGATCGACACCAAGACCGCCCAGGTCGCGAAGCTGAAGGTCGGTGACAAGCTCAAGCTGCTCGACGAGGGGAACGCGGAGCACGCGTTCACCATCGTCGGCACCTACCAGCAGGGCGCCAGCAGCATCTCGATGTCCGGCAGCGATCACGTCCTGGTCTCGCCGGAGGGCCTGCGCACGGTGATTCCGGAGCAGCAGATCTACGAGATCGTCGCGGTCGCCAAGCCCGGTGTGTCGCAGCAGCAGCTCGTCGACAACATCACCAAGGCCATCGGCACCGGCTACGAGGTGCAGACCGGTGAGCAGCTGACCCAGGCCACGCTGGCGCAGGTCGGTGACGCCGCGAGCGAGATCAAGACGTTTCTGCTCGCGTTCGCCGCGATCTCGCTCGTCGTCGCGGGCATGGTCATCTACAACACCTTCACGATCCTCGTCGCCCAGCGCACGAAGGAACTCGCACTGCTGCGCTGCGTCGGCGCGAACCGCTCACAGGTGTTCCGCAGCGTGCTCGCCGAAGCGCTCTTCATGGGCCTCACGGCGTCCGTGCTCGGCCTCCTCGGCGGAGTCGGCGTCTCGGCGGGCCTGCAGGCGTTCATCAGCACCGTCGGCGGTCCCGGCGGGGAGGACGCCCCGATCCGCCTGCCGATCTCGTGGGTGACCATCGCCGCGGGCTTCGGTGTCGGCGTGGTCGTGACCGTGCTCTCGGCCGTGCTGCCCGCCCGCCGTGCCACGAAGGTCGCCCCGGTGGCCGCCCTGCGTTCGCAGCCGGACAGCTCCGACGACGTCGCCCGCACCGGCAAGCTGCGGATCGTCATCGCGACGCTGATCGCACTGGCCGGTGGCGCCGCCGTCTACTTCGGACTCCAGCAGGAGAAGGAAGAGCCGGCGATGTTCATCACCGGTGGCGCCACGATGGTGCTGCTGCTGGCGGTGCTGCTGGTCGGTCCGCTCTACGTGCCGCTGGTGAACCGCCTGTTCGGCAAGGCGCTGCGCGGCGTCCCGGCGAAGCTGGCCTCGGCCAACGCGGGCCGCAACCCCAAGCGCACGGCCGCTACGACCGCGGCGTTGATGATCGGCGTGACCATCGTCGCGATGGTGACGGTCGTGGCCGGAAGTGGCCGCGCGACCATGAACGAGCAGGTCGACAAGCGTTTCCCCGCGGACTACGCGGTCAAGTCGAACGTCTACAGCCAGCCGCTCTCGCAGAAGTTCACCGACGACCTCGCGAAGGTCAAGAACGTCGCACAGGTCGCGCCTGAGCTCAGGGCCTACGGCGAGTCGCCGAAGCTCCAGTACGCCGACGTCACCGGCTACCCGACCGACGCGATCGGTTCCCTGGTGCGCCCGGACACGGCCGCCGGCACGCTGACCGGTCTCAAGGACGGCGAGATCGCCATGCGGGAGAAGGAGGCCAAGGAAGCGGGCCTCACCGTCGGCTCCACCGTTCCGATCAGCGGCAAGGACTTCAAGGTCGTCGCGCTGATCAAGGACAACAGCTACGGCACCGGCATCGTGACGCTCGCCTCGGCCCAGTCGCTGCTCAAGGAGCCCGCCAAGGGCTACCAGAACGTGCTGGTCAAGCTCGCGCCGGGCACGGACATCACGCAGGCACGCGCCGACCTGGAGCGGTTCATCGCGACCTCGCCGGTGGCGGTGCTGAACTCCGCCGCCGAGACCAAGGCGGAGCTGAACGGCCAGATCGACCAGATCCTGATGTTCATCTGGGCCCTCGTCGGCCTCGCCCTGATCATCGCCCTGTTCGGCATCGCGAACACGCTGACGCTCTCGGTGCTGGAACGGACCCGCGAGTCCGCCCTGCTGCGGGCACTGGGCCTGACCAGGGGCCAGCTGCGGCAGATGCTGGTGGTCGAATCGATCCTGATGGCGCTGATCGGCGCGGTCGTCGGCGTGCTCCTCGGCGCCGGGTTCGGGTGGCTGCTGGTCGAGGCGATCTCCAACTCGGAGTTCAAGATCAGCTTCTCGATCCCGTTCGGCCAGATCGGCATCATGCTCGGCCTGGCGGTGGTCGCGGCGATCATCGCGGCAGCCCTGCCCGCTCGGCGGGCCGCGCGGAACTCCGTGGTCGCGGGCATGGCGGAGGCGTAGGACACCCCGCCTGGCCTCGCTGTCGGGGGCCACGGCCAGGTGGGTTCGGGAGTGCGGAACAGGGGCCGCACGACCGGGGGATCGGTGGAGGTCCGGTGCTGTCGGGGCACCGGGCCTCCGCTGCGTTCACGGCTTGGCCGCTCTCGCTCGGTGCCACCCGGCGCTCGCCCTCGCAAGACGACGGCCCGCACGCAACCAGACCCACGAACGCCCCGGCCCGCAAGCCACTCAAATACATGTTCACCTGCATGAACAACCCACGCCGATACCCGCCTGGCAGCACCTGAACCACGAGTTCGGAAAAAATCTTGGACGGCACGCGTCACTTTTGGCCTGCAACCCCCTCTACCTGGGGTGAGGGACGACCGGAGCGAGGGCCCGGTCGTCCCTCTTCGTCGTTCTCAGGGGCCCGATGGCCGCCCCATCCGAGACGCTCGGCGTTTCGGTCCAGGTTTTTGTTGCCTGCCACGACAAAGTTACGGAACGATGTCGACCGCTTGACACCCGCGCCTCTCCGGTTGAGTGTGAGAGCGCTCTCATCACAGTTAAGCGCCGCTCACGGCGTCGTCGAGGAGGACGGATGAGCACAAGACTGGTCGGCAGCGTCGCTGCGACCCTCGCGATGGTTCTGGTCGCAGGATGCGGCGGGAGTTCCGGGGCCGACGGCAAGATCGAGCTGTCGCTGGGTCTGTTCTCCGACTTCGGGTACGACAAGCTCATCGAGGAGTACATGGCCTCGCACTCGAACGTCAAGATCGAGCAGCGCAAGGTCAAGATGGAGCAGCACAACACGCAGCTCGCGACTCAGCTCGCGGGTGGCCGTGGTGCCGCGGACATCGTTGCCCTCGAGGAGGGCGTGGTCTCGCAGTTCCGCGCCTCCAAGGACAAGTTCGTGAACCTGGCGGAGTACGGGGCCAAGGATCTGAAGGACCAGTGGGCCGGGTGGAAGTGGAACCAGGGCACGGCCGACGGCGGTGAGTTCGTGCTGGGGCTGGGCACGGACATGGGCAGCCTGGGGCTCTGCTACCGCAGCGACCTGTTCGCGGCGGCCGGTCTGCCCACCGACAGGGCCGAGGTCGCCAAGTTGTGGCCGACCTGGGCCGACTACGCGAAGGCCGCGGACACGTTCACGGCCAAGACGCCGAACGTGAAGTTCGTCGACACCGGCCGCAACGTCTACAAGGCGATTCTCGACCAGACCGAGGAGGGCTACTTCGCGAAGGACGACTCGTACATCGCGGAGAAGAACGACAAGGTCAAGACGGCGTTCGACACGGCGGCGGCGCTCGGCACCAAGCAGCAGACCGGTGCCCTGGAGCCGTTCAGCCAGGACTGGAACGTCGCGCTGAAGCAGGGTTCGTTCGCCACCACCACCTGCCCGGCCTGGGCGCTCGCGCTGATCAAGGCGGGTGCCGGCGACGCGGCTGCCGGGAAGTGGGACGTGACGACGGCGCCCGGCGGTGGCGGCAACTGGGGTGGCTCGTTCCTCGCCATCCCGAAGCAGGGCAAGCATCCCAAGGAGGCCTACGAGCTGGCCAAGTGGCTGACGGCCCCCGAGCAGCAGAAGCGGATCTTCAAGGAGACCGGCAACCTGCCGAGCCAGCCGAAGGTCTACCAGGACGCCGAGGTGCAGGCCACGGTCAACGACTACTTCAACAAGGCGCCGGTGGGTCAGATCTTCGCGACCTCCGCCGAGTCGTTGAAGCCGACCTACCGCGGCACGAAGGACTCGAAGGTCGGACCGGTGTTCGGCACCGCGCTGACCCGCGTCGAGCAGGGCAAGCAGTCGGCTGCTGACGCCTGGACGCAGGCGCTCAAGGAAGCGACGGACGCCGCCAAGTGACGGTGACGCGTCAAGAGACCGAGACGGCCCCGGCCGTCTCGGTTTCGCCTTCCAAGGAGCCGAAGCGGTTCCAGCTGAGCCACTGGGACGCCAGGTACACGCCGTACCTGATCATCGCGCCGTTCTTCCTGGTGTTCGGGATCTTCGGGCTCTACCCGCTGATCTACACGGCGTGGGTGTCGCTGCACGACTGGCAGCTGATCGACGGCAATCAGGGATTCGTCGGTCTCGCCAACTACGTCGAGCTGTTCGGCGACACCAAGTTCTGGAACGCGCTGTTCAACACGCTGAGCCTGTTCGTGCTCTCGACGGTGCCGCAGCTGCTGGCCGCGCTGGGGCTGGCCGCGCTGCTGGACCGGGGTCTGCGCGGCAGTGCGTTCTGGCGGGCCGGCGTGCTGCTGCCCAACGTCATCTCGGTCGCCGCGGTGGCGCTGGTGTTCGCGCAGTTCTTCGGCCGCGACTTCGGCATCGTGAACTTCCTGCTGGGCTTCGTCGGCATCGACCCGATCGACTGGCGTGCCGAGACGTGGGCCTCGCACCTCGCGGTGTCCACAATGGTCATGTGGCGCTGGACCGGCTACAACGCGCTGCTGTACCTGGCGGCGATGCAGTCGGTGCCCAAGGACATGTACGAGTCGGCCACTTTGGACGGTGCCGGTCGCTGGCGGATGTTCTGGTCGATCACCGTGCCGTCGATCAAGCCGACGATCCTGTTCACCGTCGTCACCTCGACGATCGGCGGTCTGCAGCTGTTCGCCGAGCCCGCGCTGTTCGACCCCGGGTTCGCCGCGAACAACTCGACCGGCGGCTCCGACCGGCAGTTCCAGACGCTGGTGCTCTACATGTACGAGAAGGGCTTCCGGTTGTTCGACGCCGGCTACGCGGCCACCGTCGCGTGGATGTTGTTCCTGGTCGTCCTCGTGGTCGCGGTCATCAACTTCACGCTGACCCGGCGCATCGCGGGCAAGGAGTGACCATGAAGAACGCCAAGGCAGGTCCACTGCTCTACGGGTTCCTGGTCGCCGTGCTGGCGGCCTCGATCTTCCCGCTGTACTACTCGTTCATCGTCGCGTCGAAGGACAACTCCGTCCTCGGCGAGAAGGTCCCGCCGCTGATCCCCGGCGGCAACCTGGTCGAGAACATCACCCGCGTCTTCGACACCGTCGACTTCTGGCTCGCCATGCAGAACTCGTTCATCGTCGCGGCGAGCGTGGCGATCTCGAACGTCGTGCTGGGCACGCTGGCCGGGTTCGCGTTCTCGCGGCTGCGGTTCAAGGGCCGTGACTCGCTGTTCCTCGTCGTGCTCGGCACCGCGATGGTGCCGACGCAGCTCGGCGTGATCCCGCTGTACATGCTGATGTCCGACCTCGACTGGTACGGGACGCTGCAGGCGGTCATCGTGCCGGTGCTGATCGGGTCGTTCGCCGTGTTCTGGATGCGTCAGGCGTGCGAGGAGACCGTGCCGTACGAGCTGATCGAGGCCGCACGCATGGACGGCTGCTCGGTGCTGCGGACGTTCTGGCACGTAGGGTTCCCGGCGGTGCGGCCACAGGCGGCGGTGCTGGGCATGTTCACGTTCATGACGGCGTGGAACGACTTCTTCTGGCCGTTGATCGTGCTCGACCCCAACGACAGCCCGACGGTGCAGGTCGCATTGTCGACGCTGGCCAGCGGGTACTACACCGACTACTCGTTGATGCTCGCCGGCGCCTCCATCGCGGTGCTGCCGGTGATCGCGATCTTCGTCCTGCTGTCGCGCCAGATCGTCGGCGGAATCATGCAGGGCGCGGTGAAGGGATGAGAATGACGACCGACTCGGACGTCGAGGTCGGGCAGGAGGTGCTGACCTTCCCGCCGGACTTCCTCTGGGGAGCGGCGACCGCGGCGTTCCAGATCGAAGGCGCGACCACCGCGGACGGTCGCGGCGCCTCGATCTGGGACACGTTCGCCGCGACGCCCGGCAAGGTGCTGGCCGGCGACACGGGAGACCCGGCCTGCGATCACTACCACCGCTATCAGTCCGATGTGGACCTGATGGAGTCCCTCGGGCTCGCCTCGTACCGGTTCTCCGTGGCGTGGCCGCGGATCCAGCCCAGCGGCAGCGGCCAGGTCGAGGAGCGCGGGCTCGCGTTCTACGACCGGCTGGTGGACTCGTTGCTGGAGAAGAACATCCAGCCGCTGGCGACGCTGTACCACTGGGACCTGCCGCAGGTCCTGGAGGACTTCGGCGGCTGGCGCAACCGCGACACCGCCTACCGCTTCGCCGAGTACGCGGCCATCGTGCACGAACGGCTCGGCGACCGCGTGCAGGCCTGGACGACGCTGAACGAGCCGTGGGTCTCGGCGTTCCTGGGCTACGGCAACGGAATCCACGCGCCGGGCATCACCGACGCGACGGCGTCCCTGGAAGCGGCGCACCACCTGCTGCTGGCCCACGGGCTCGCCACGCAGGCGTTGCGCGCGCAGGCACCCGACTCGCACCGGCTCTCGATCGTGCTGAACTTCAGCACCATCTGGGGCGACAGCGACTCGGAGGCGTCGAAGGAGGCCGTGCGCAAGGTCGACGGCCTGCAGAACCGCATCCTGCTCGACCCGGTCCTCGGCCGCGGCTACCCGCTCGACGTCCTGCAGGACACGTCGTGGCTGGGCGACTGGACGAACGTGGTGCGCGACGGGGACATGGAGACCATCGCGACCCCGATCGACTGGATCGGCGTGAACTACTACAACCCCACCCGCGTCGCGCCCGCCGACCCCGACTTCGTGCCGGCCGGTCCACACGCGGGGCTGCGCGGCGTGGCGTTGCAGCCGCCGCAGGGCGAGCTCACGGGGTTCGGGTGGGAGCAGAACGCCGACGCGTTCACCGAACTGCTGGTGCGCCTGTCCCGTGACGCGGGCGGGGTGCCGCTGGTGGTCACGGAGAACGGGTCCGCGTTCCCGGACGTCGTCGACCCCGCGGGCCGGGTGCACGATGTGCAGCGGAAGAAGTACCTGGTGGACCACGTTCGCGCGGTGCACAGGGCGATCTCCGAAGGCGCCGACATCCGCGGCTACCTCGCGTGGTCGCTGCTCGACAACTTCGAGTGGGCGGCCGGATATTCGCAGCGGTTCGGGATCGTGCACGTCGACTTCGAGACGCAGCAGCGGACCGTGAAGGAGAGCGCGGCCGCGTTGTCCCGGATCATCGGGCAGAACGGGCTTCCCGCGCACGGCTACACCGTTTAGCCGACAGGACGGGCCGAGGGGGCTCAGCGCTCTCACCTGCGGATACTTGTGTCCACAGGTGAGAGCGCTCTCTCGTTTAGCGCCTGCGCAGGACCCTGGGATCCGCGTGCAGGTTCTCGGCGAGCCTGATGGTGATGAACTCGTTGTCGTCCGGCTTGCCCGGCGTGCGGCCCGACGACGACGGGAAGTTGTTGTCGTTGAGCACCGCGATCGTGCGGTCGTCGAGGATCGTGACGTCCTCGATCGTGACGAACGGGAACTTGAACGGGTCCGCCTGCCCGCCGACGTGCTTCGGGTTGGCGAGGTTCAACAGGTCGGCGACCACCGTCTTGTCGAGCTTGCCGTCCTTGTTCTTGTCACGCTTGTCGGCGAGGTAGACGCGCTTGACGATCGCGTCGGCGCCCTGCGCGCTGTCCCGCTCGATGATCAGCAGCCGGTTGCCGTCGACCGCGATGGCGTCGCCGATGGCGAAGTTCGGGTCCTCCAGCTGGTACTTCCACGTCGTGCCGGTGAACGAGCCGGACGCGATGTCGAACTCGTTGAGGCGCAGCGTGCCCGGCGTGTCACCGGCGACGGTGCCCTCCAGCAGTGCGTTGATCTTCTTGCCGTCCGGGGAGAGCGTGATGCCCTCGAAGCCCTTGCTGCCGCCCAGGTTCGGGTTGCCGGCCGGGTTCTCCGGAGCCCGCACTCCCGGCAGCGCCGCAGGCGGGGCGAGCAGACGGCCCGCGCGGTCGAAGTGCAGCAGGTACGGGCCGAACTCGTCGCCCATCCAGTAGCTGCCGTCCGCGCCTCGGGTGACCGACTCGATGTCGATGTCGGCGCCGGTGATCACCCGGTCCTGCCTGGTCAGGGGGAACGGGATGTGGCCGTTCGGGTCGGTCAGCGTGATGCCGCCGAGCACGTCGACGCGGCCGGTCCTGAAGTCCGGTGCGATGCGGTGGACGCGCAGCAGGAAGTCCGCGCTGTTGGCCTTCGTGCCGTAGCCGTTGTCGGAGATGGCGTCGAACGTGCCGTCGCTGTTGCGGACGAGGCCGCTGAAGCCCTGGACCGGCTGGTCCGCGAAGGGCGGCGTGACCCCGTTGATCGGGGCCGTTCCCAGTGCCGCGCCGCTCGGTTCGCTGCCGGGCAGGAAGGTCAGTGCCGGGAGGAAGGCGAAGTTCGTCAGCGTGGCCTGCCGGGGAGGCTTCTGGCCGGCCGTGGCGGGAGCGGCGCTGGTGGGCGTGGCCAGTGCCGTGACGGTGAGCAAAGTGAGGCCTACGGCCAGTGTTCTCCTCATGCGGCGACCCTATGAGAATCGTTTTACCCGTGGTTCGCCTCGCGGCAACAACTTCCATGAACTCTTGACGTCATGACGACGACCTGGCGCCTGCGCTTCGAACTCAGCGACAGCCCCGGCGCGCTCGCGCGCGTCACCGTCCGGCTGGCCGCCGCCGACTGCAACGTCCTCGCGCTGCACGTGATCCCCGTTCCCGGCGGCGTGCTGGACGAGATCGTCGTGCGGGCAGCGGTCGGTGTGCTCCCCGCGGACCTCGTCGAGGCCGTGCGCAGCGAGGGCGCCAAGTGCGTCGGGATCACCCGGGCCGACATCCGCGATCTCGTGGACGAACCGACGGCCGTGCTGCGTGCGGCCCGGATGGCGCTGACCGACCCGGACCAGACCGGGGAGGCGCTCCGTCAGGTGCTGGCCGCCGACTCCGTCACGGTGGGCGAGGCTGGCGACGGCCAGGTCCAGTTGGGAGAGTGGGCGGCCCGGCGCGGCTGGGCCCGGTTCACCCAGGTCGAACTCACCCGCGCCCAGGCGTTGCTCGACCTGGTGGACGCGCCGGCGCCGTCGATGCGAGCACTGCTCACCGATGACGGCGCGGCACTGGTCCTGCGCCCCGGTTCCGCCGCCGACGAGGACGCCGTCGCCGGCCTGCACGCCCGCAGTTCGATGAGGACGATGTTCAACCGCTACCACTCCGGCATGCGCACCGTGCCCCGCCGCTGGCTGCACCGCCTGCTCAGCCCGCCCCGCGGCACCACGATCGTCGGCCAGTGCGGTGATCAGGTCGTGGCGCTCGGTCAGCTCATCCACACCGGCACACCGGACTGCGCCGAGGTCTCGCTGTTGGTCGAGGACGCCTGGCAACGCCGGGGAGTGGGCGCGGCCCTGCTCGACGCGCTGGCGGCGGACGCCCGTGCCGCCGGATTCTCGGAGCTCGTGGCGTGGTGCCTGCCCTCGGAGACCGCTCTCGTCCGGACCGCCGCCCGCGCCGGTCTCGCCGCCACGACACGCCGGGAGGACGGTCTGCTGAGGGTGTCGATCACGCCACGCGAGCGTGCTCTGAAGACGCCGATCACGACGGACGTCGCCGAAAAAACACGATGAACAGCGCGGAGACCCTCCTCGGAGATCGCTTGGGGCTAAGCTGCTTAGCGACTCAAAGGTTTTCATCGAGGAGTGGTGGTGCTCGTGTCCAACCACGCGCGTCCGACGTTGGAAGACGTTGCCGCGAGGGCAGGGGTTTCCCGCGCCACGGCGTCACGAGTGCTGAACGCGTCGCCGCGGGTCAGCCCGGAAGCGCTGGAGGCGGTCAACGCGGCCGTGTCGGCACTGGGCTACCAGCCGAACCGCGCCGCGAGGGCGTTGGTCACCCGCCGCACCGGCGCCGTGGCCGTGCTGTTCTCCGAGCCCGAGCCCAAGATCTTCGATGACCCGCACTTCGCCCGCCTGATCCGTGCGGGCGCGAAGGCGCTGGCGGACGTCGACGTGCAGATGGTGCTGATGCTGGTGCACTCGCCGGACGATCAGGCCCGTGCGCACCGGTTCCTGGCCGGCGGCCACGTCGACGGCGCCCTGGTGTTCGCACCGCACCGCAACGACGAGGTCGTCTCCGTCGTGAAGAAGCTGCCGCTGCCGGTGGTGTACGCCGGCAAGCCCTGGGGGTCGTTGCGGGGGATGCACCTCGTGGACAACGACAACGAGGGCGGCGCCGTTCTCGCCACCGAGCACCTGAAGTCGCTGGGGCGCAAGAAGATCGTCCACGTCTCCGGGCCGTTGGACGAGCTGTCCGCCATAGATCGGCTGAACGGGTTCAAGTCCGCCATGTCGCTGGACGACAAGGGGATCGCCCGGCTCACCGAGGACGGCGGGTTCACCCGCGAGGGCGGGCGGAAGGCCATGTCCTCGTTGCTGGCCAGGGTTCCCGCGCTGGACGCCGTGTTCGTGGCCTCCGACCTCATGGCCGCGGGTGCGCTGGAGTCGTTGCACGAGGCCGGGAAGCGCGTTCCCGAAGACGTCGCCGTCGTCGGGTTCGACGATCACGTGGCCATCGCCGAGCACACCTCGCCGCCGCTGACCTCGGTGCGGCAGGACTCGGACGAGCAGGTCAAGCACATGGTCGAGCACCTGATGAAGCTGCTCAGGGACGAGACCGTGAAGCGCAAGCAGCAGATGCTGCCCACCGTGCTGGTGCGGCGCGAGTCCGCCTGAAGGTCCTGACTCCCCGTCGCGCACACCCGTGCGCGACGGAGTGCTGGGATCAGTTGCCCAGGTTCTTGCAGGTGGGCGGCGGCAGCGGGTTCAGCGGGCTGCACGGCCAGCCGGACGAGGACGGTGGTGCCGTCGTCGTCTGCGCCGGTGCGGGCGGGGCCTCGGCCGGGTTCGTCGCAGCCGGGGGCGGGGTGGTCTTCTTCGGCGTCTGCTGGGTGCTCGGGGTCGAGCTGCTCGGGCTCGATGACGCGCTGCTGCTGTTCGCGGCCGAGCTCTCCGTCGAGCTCGGCGCGGTGCCGGGGGTGGACGAGATCCAGGTGGACGCGGGCGGTCTGCCCGGCGGTTCTTCGCCTGCCGCCCCGTGGATCGCCATGCCTACCAGCACGCCGAGCAACGCTGACCCGAGCACAGCGGAACCACCTGCGGCCCACAGTGCGCGCACAGCAGTCCTCCTCGTCAATGCTCACGGTGTGAAGTCGGGCGATCACGCTCTTCGGCAGATTACCGGGTAGCCCGGTCGCAGGAGAACGCTCGCCTGGATGCCTTATCGGCTCCTTGACGGCCCCGGTTGAGTGATCGCCGTCACTGATCCGTTATCCGGGCGAGCACCAAACTGGCCCCGGCAAGCCCTGCCACCAGCACGGTTCCGGTCAGATGCCACGTCGGAGCGTCACCCGAGCAGGTGAACACCTCGGTGAAGCGTTCCGAGGAGCAGGTGACGAACGGGACCGAGGAGAGGGCGATCGAGGAGGCCGCCACCCCGCCCAGCAGCGCCGAGCCGAACGTGCGCATCAGCGGGAACGCGGCGTTGGCCGTGCCCACCGCCGCGATGGCGAAGAGGAGCGGCACGGGTCTCGGGAACAGGCCCGTCAGCGCGCAGCCGACCATCAGGACGCCGAGCACGGCCTGGCCGATCCTCGCCTGTGTCGCCACGGCTAGGGACCCTAACAACTCCGTAAGCTCTTTTCGGTCCGGTTTGGGCCAGTATTTTCGGTATGCGTCATCGCCGATTCCTGATCCCCGTGTCAGTTTTGCTCGTCGTCGCGCTCGGGGTCGGGCTGTACCTGTTCCAGCCGTGGAGGCTGCTCACGGTTCGCGAAACGCACGACGCGTTGCTCGTGCCCCCCGCGCCGACTTCCACGTCCGTCTCGGCGCCGGTCTCCACGTCGGTCTCCGCGTCCGTCCCGGTGCCCGCGGAAACGGCGAAAGAGGTCGCGACGGGACAGTGGCGTTCTCTTGAGCACGCGACCACCGGCAAGGCCAGCCTCATCAAACTGCCGGGAGGCGGGCATTCGGTCCAGTTCGCCGCGCTGGACACGAGCGATGGTCCTGACCTGTACGTTTACCTGTCGCCGCACGCGTCGAACTCGTCGGAGAAGACGTTCGGGCAGGGATTCACGAGCCTCGGCAAGCTGAAGGGGAATCGTGGCGACCAGGTGTACGAAATTCCTTCCGGCGTGGATGTTTCCGGCATTCGGAGTGTCGTGATCTGGTGCCAGCGGTTCAGTGCGGGCTTCGCTGTAGCGCCACTGGAACAAGCCTGAAACATCGGCCTCCTGGCTGCTCTCTTCGCACTATTGACTTTCGTGGTCTAGACCACATAGCGTTAACGTCAACGGACACAACATCGTCCCTTGCCGATGGGCGTGCGGAAGCCCCGTTGGCAAGGAGCACGGCTCACTGGGTGGGCCCACTGCGGCGGTGACGCGACTCCTGCTCTCCCCGGAGCCGCGTCACCGCCGGTGGCGTTTACTGTGGGTCGTGCACACCAGGACCGTGGCGATCCACTACGTGCGTGCGGCGCTCCGCGCGTGCCAGGAGCCGTCTGTCGTCCTGCACGGCGCGGGCATCCCCTCAAGCCTTCTCGCGGACGACCGTGCGCGCGTGACTCCCGCTCAGTACACGAAGTTCATCCAGACGCTCTGGGAAGTTCTCGACGACGAGTTCATGGGCTTCGGGCCACGGCCGTCGAAGCGCGGCACGTTCGCCATGATGTGCCTGCTCGCCGTGCACTGCCCGGACCTCGAATCTGCCCTCAAACGCGGGCTCGCCTTCTACGCGCTCTTCGACGACCCGCTGGAGCTGTCGCTCGACGACGGCCGCTTCACGCTCCACATCCCCGGCGACCCCGACCACTTCCTCACCGAGTCGCTTCTCGTGCTGTGGCACCGGTTCTCGTCCTGGCTCATCGGCCGCCGCATCCCGTTGCAGAGTGCCGAGTTCGGTTACCCGGAGCCCGCGCACGCCGCCGAGTACCACCTGATCTTCGGCTGCCCGCTGCGGTTCGACGCGGGCGCGACCACGATCGCGTTCGACCCGAAGTTCCTGCGCATGCCGGTCGTGCAGGACGAGGCGGCGCTGAAGCGGTTCCTGCGGCACTCGCCGGCGGAGTTGTTGTCGCGCCGGGACCACGGCGCGGACACGGCGGGGCACGTGCGGCGGCTGCTCGGGCGCGGTGTGTCCGGGCTGGAGGCCGTGGCGGCGCAGCTCGGGGTGTCGGCACCGACGTTGCGCAGGAGGCTGGCGGGCGAGGGGACGTCGTTCCGCGAGGTGCGCGAGCAGTTGCTGCGCGACCAGGCGGTGGCGTCGCTGGTGCGGGGCGGGGAGTCGGTGGAGGAACTGGCGCTGCGCCTCGGGTTCTCCGAGGCGAGCGCCTTCCACCGGGCCTTCAAACGCTGGACCGGCTCGTCGCCGGGCTCCTACCGGGCCTGACTCACCAGTCCCAGGCGTCGCCGGCGGCGACCGTGTCGGTGGCCGGCAGGTACGAGTCGATCGCGGCCGGACCCGCCAGCGCCAGCATCGCGGCCGCGGCGGACACCATCGCGACGAAGAATTTTCTCATGTGAAAGAGAATGCGGCCGCCACGAGGACGGCCGCAAGCACTCCAAAACGTCCCAAAAGGTCAGAACCTGTCGCGCTCCCGCAGCGAGGCCGGCGGCCGGAACCGCTCCCCGTACGTGTCGGCGAGGTAGTCCGCGCGCTCCACGAACGCCTGCACGCCGTAGGAGTTGATGAACTGCAGCGTGCCACCGCTCCACGGTGCGAAGCCGAACCCGAAGATCGAGCCGATGTTCGCGTCCGCCACGGACGTCAGCACGCCCTCGTCCAGGCACCGCACGGTCTCCAGCGACTGCACGAACAGCAGCCGGTCGCGCACGTCCTGCTCGGACACCCCGGCGTCGGCCTTCGCGTACCGCGTGGTGAGCTCGGGCCAGAGGAACTTCTTGCCGCCCTCGGGGTACTCGTAGAAGCCCGCGCCCGTCGACTTTCCGCTGCGCCCCAAGGACACCAGCTCGCGGATGAGGTCGTACGCCGGGCTCTCCGACACCAGCGACGGGTCGTCGGCGACGGTCTGGTCGTGGATCTTCAGCTGCAACGACAGCGTCACCTCGTCCGACACCGCCAGCGGGCCGACCGCCATGCCGGACTTCTTCGCCACGTTCTCGATCAACGCCGGCGCCACGCCCTCGGCCAGCATCGAGATCGCCTCGATCACGTACGTGCCGAACGTCCGCGAGGTGTAGAAACCGCGCGAGTCGTTGACCACGATCGGCGTCTTCCCGATCTGCCGCACGTAGTCCAGCGCGCGCTGGAGCGTCTCCTCGGACGTCTTCTCGCCGCGGATGATCTCCACCAGCCGCATCTTCGGCACCGGGGAGAAGAAGTGCAGGCCGATGAACCGCTCCGGCGCCGTCACCGCCGACGCGAGGCCGGTGATCGGCAGCGTCGAGGTGTTGGACGCGATCACCGCGTCCGGCAACGCCTTCGCCTCCGCCGCGGGCAGGACCTTGTTCTTCAGCTCGCGGTTCTCGAACACGGCCTCGATGATCAGGTCGCAGCCCGCGAGGTCGTCGTCGGAGTCGGTCGGCGTGATGCCTTCCAGGCCCTGAGCGCCCTTCTGGGCACCTTCGAGGCTGACGTCCTTCAGGACTACCTCGATGCCGGCCTTCGCGGACACCTCGGCGATTCCGGCGCCCATCATGCCCGCACCCAGCACGCCCAGCTTGGCCACGCGCTGTCCCGTCGCGGACGCGCGGCCGTTGACCTCGTTGAGGTTGAACCAGAACGCCGTGATCATGTTCTTGGAGACCTGACCGGAGGCCAGTTCCACGAAGTAGCGGCCCTCGATCTGGAGCGCCGTGTCGAAGTCGACGTAGGCGCCCTCGACGGCCGTCGCCATGATCTTCTCCGGCGCCGGGTACACGCCGTGCGACTTCTTGCTCAGCACGGCGGGAGCCGCGGCGAGAAGGCCGTAACTGTTGGGGTCGCCGAACTTCAGGTCCGGCACGCCCGCGCCCTGCACGTCCCACGGCTGTGTCGGCGCCGGGTTCGCCAGGATCCACGCGCGTGCTTCGGAGATCAGTTCCTCGCGCGTGTCCACGACCTGGTGCACGATTCCGGCCTGCAGCGCGCGTTCCGGCCGCAGCTGCTTGCCCTCCATGAGCAACGGCAACGCCTTCTGCACGCCCAGCAGGCGCACCATGCGCGTGACGCCACCGCCGCCGGGCAGCAGACCGAGCGTGGCCTCCGGCAGGCCGACGCGGATGCTGTTGTCGTTCAGGACGATCCGGCGGTGCGAGGCGAGAGCGATCTCGAACCCGCCGCCGAGCGCGGTCCCGTTGATCGCCGCCACGACCGGCTTGCCGAGCTTCTCCAGCCGGCGCAACTGGGACTTGAGCTCCTCGACGCCTTCCAACGCCTGCGAGGCGTTCTCCGGCGTGATCGCGATCAGCACGTTGAGGTCGCCGCCCGCGAAGAACGTCTTCTTGGCGGACGTGATGATCACACCGGTGATCTCGTCACCTTCGAGCTTCGAGACGGCGTCGCCCATCAGCTCGCGGTACTCGTCGTTCATCACGTTGGCGGAGCCGGACATGTCCATCGTCAGGGTGACGATGCCGTCCTCGCCCTTGTCGTAGTGGAACGGCATGCCTCAGACCCTCTCGATGATCGTCGCGATACCCATGCCGCCGCCCACGCACAACGTGGCGAGGCCGCGGCGCAGGTCCCGGCGCTCCAGCTCGTCCAGCAGCGTGCCCAGGATCATGCAGCCGGTGGCGCCCAGCGGGTGGCCCAGCGCGATCGCGCCGCCGTTGACGTTGACCTTGTCCTCGGGGATGTCCATGTCCCGCAGGAACTTCAGCACGACCGACGAGAACGCCTCGTTGACCTCGAACAGGTCGATGTCCTCGACCGAGAGCCCCGCCTTGTCCAGCGCCTTGCGCGCGGACGGTGCCGGTCCGGTGAGCATGATCGTCGGCTCGGTGCCCACCACGGCGACCGAGACGATCCGGGCGCGCGGGGTCAGTCCGAGAGCCTTGCCCGTCGCCGCCGATCCGATCAGCATCGCCGCGGCGCCGTCGACGATCTGCGACGAGTTGCCGGGCGTGTGCACGTGGCTGATGCGTTCGACGGTGGGGTAGCGGTCGATCGCGACGGTGTCGTAGCCGAGGTCGCCGTGGAACTGGAAGCTGGGCTTGAGCCTGCCGAGTGACTCCACGGTGGACTCGGGACGGATCGTCTCGTCCTCCTTGAGCACCACCGTGCCGTTCTGGTCGACGACCGGTACCACGGACCGCTCGAACCGGCCGTCCTTCTGCGCCTCGAACGCGCGGGCGTGCGACCGGGCGGCCCACGCGTCGACGTCCGTGCGGGAGAAGCCCTCCAGCGTCGCGATCAGGTCGGCCGAGACGCCCTGCGGCACGAACGACAGGTCGAAGTTCGTCGCGGGGTCGATCGCCCACGCGCCGCCGTCCGAGCCCATCGGCACGCGCGACATCGACTCGACGCCACCCGCCACCACCAGGTCCTCGAACCCGGACGCGACCTTGGCCGCGGCGAGGTTCACCGACTCGAGGCCCGACGCGCAGAACCGGTTGAGCTGCACCCCGGCCGGGCGCTGGTCCCATCCGGCGGCCAGCACGGCGGTGCGGGCGATGTCGCCGCCCTGCTCACCGAGCGGAGACACCACGCCGAACACGACGTCGTCCACGGCGGAGGTGTCGAGAGAGTTGCGTTCGGACAGCGCGCGCAGCACACCGGCGGCCAGATCGACGGGCTTCACGCTGTGCAGCGATCCGCGCTTCCCCTTGCCGCGCGGCGTGCGCACCGCGTCGAAGATCAAGGCTTCGCTCATGACACCACGCTAAGCCCGCGCGTGAGAGCTGGCCATGACCGTGAAGGGTGACCGATTAGCTCACCCGGAACTCCATGTGCTCCGGCTCTTCGGCGGCGACGAAGCCCAGACGTTCGTAGAGACGGCGAGCAGGCAGGTTGTGGTCGTACACCCGCAGGCGCACGACCTTCCAGCCTTCCTCGGCCGCCCACGTCTGCACCGTTCTGACCAGCGCCTCGCCGACGCCCCGGCCGCGGTGGGAGTCGCGCACCCACATCGAGTAGAGGTAGAGGCCCTCTGGCTGCGCGGTGGCGGCGACCAGGGCGACGGGACGGACGTCGAGCGCCACGAGCTTCAGGCCCTCCGCCGCGCGGTCACGCCACTCGTTCTCGGTGTACGTCTGCTCGCGCGCCAGGGTGGAGCCGAACTCCTCGGGGTTGCTGGCCAGTGCGTCCAGGCGGGTGTCGCGCCAGAGCTCCCAGTCGTCGGGCATGACCTGGTGGATCTGCATACGAGGCAGTCTGGACGACCGGGGTGGGAATTTCGCTCAGTTTTTCGGGCCCGTGCAGGCGCGGCGGTCATGGCGTGGATCACCGCCCGGTGGTTACGTGGACCGCATGGCAGAGCGTCGATCGCGGTGGATGGACAGCGACCTGGACCAGTTGCGCCAGCTCGCCCGCACGTTCATGGAGAAGGAGGTCGCGCCGCACCAGGAACGCTTCGCCGAGCAGAAGCAGGTCGACCGCGACCTGTGGCGCAAGGCCGGTGAGCTCGGACTGCTGTGCATCAGCATCCCCGAGGAGTACGGGGGCGGTGGCGGCACGTTCGCCCACGAGGCCGTGTTGCTGGAAGAGCAGGCACGCGCCGGCGACAGCTCGTGGGGCAACAGCGTCCACAGCGGCATCGTGGCGCACTACCTCAACTCCTACGGCTCCGAGGAGCAGAAGCAGCGCTGGCTGCCCAAGCTCGCTTCCGGCGAGTACGTCGGCGCGATCGCGATGACCGAACCCGGTGCGGGCTCCGACCTGCAGGGCATCCGGACGAAGGCCGTCAGGGAGGGCGACGAGTACGTCATCAACGGCTCGAAGACGTTCATCACGAACGGCGTGCACGCCGACCTGGTGATCGTCGTCGCGAAGACCGACCCGGCGCAGGGTGCCCAGGGCATCTCGTTGATCGTCGTCGAGAACGACATCCGGCGCGGCCGCGTGCTCGACAAGGTCGGCATGAAGGGCCAGGACACCGCCGAGCTGTTCTTCGACGACGTCCGCGTGCCCGCCTCGAACCTGCTGGGCGACCAGGAGGGCCTCGGATTCATCCAGCTCATGCACCAGCTGCCGCAGGAACGGCTGATCATCGGCGTCTGCTGCATCGCGGGCATCGAGGCGGCCGTCGACGTGACGCTCAAGTACGTGAAGGAGCGCACGGCGTTCGGCAAGGAGCTGATGAAGTTCCAGAACACCCGCTTCAAGCTCGCCGAGTGCGCCACCGAAGCCGCTGTGACCAGGGCGTTCATCGACGAGTGCGTCGAGAAGCACCTCAAGGGCGAACTCGACGTCCCCACGGCCGCGATGGCGAAGTGGTGGGCCAGCGACCGGTTGGGCAAGGTCGTCGACGAGTGCGTGCAGCTCTTCGGCGGCTACGGCTACATGAACGAGTACCCGATCGCACGTGCCTGGTCCGACGCCCGCGTTCAGCGGATCTACGGCGGTACGAACGAGATCATGAAGGAAATCATCGCGAGGTCCCTGTGAGCGGGCCCCTCGCAGGTCTGAAGGTCGTCGAACTCGCCGGTCTCGCGCCCGCGCCGTTCGGTGCCATGGTGCTGGCCGACCTCGGCGCCGACGTGATCCAGGTGCACAAACCGGGGAGCGTGCAGACGATCCCCGGCGACTTCCTCGGCCGCAACCGGCGCTCGGTCGCGATCGACACCCGCACGCCCGAGGGCGCTGAGCTGGTTCTCGGGCTGGTCGAGCGTTCGGACGTGCTGATCGAGGGCTTCCGGCCGGGCGTGACCGAACGGCTGGGCATCGGGCCCGCGCAGTGCCTCGCCCGCAACCCGCGCCTTGTATATGGACGCATGACCGGCTGGGGCCAGGACGGGCCGCTCGCCGACCGCGCCGGCCACGACATCAACTACATCGCCGTCGCGGGCGCGCTGGAGCCGCTGGGACGCGCCGGAGGGCCGCCGTCGTTCCCGATCAACCTCCTGGGCGACTTCGGCGGGGGAGGGCTGCTGCTGGCGCTGGGCGTGCTCGCCGCGCTGTATGAACGGGAGCGCTCCGGACGCGGCCAGGTCGTGGACGCCGCGATGGTCGACGGGGCGGCGTTGCTGACCACGTTCCTGCACGGGATGCGGTCCGCGGGCATGTGGTCGGGCGGTCGCGGCGAGAACATGCTCGACGGTGGAGTGCCGTTCTACGACGTCTACGAGGCCGCCGACGGGCAGTACGTGGCGGTGGGTGCGCTGGAGGAGAAGTTCTACGCCGACCTGGTGCGCGTGCTGGGCCTGGAGGACGCGCCCTCGCGCAACGATCCGGCGAACTGGCCTGAGCTGCGGGAGCGCATCGCGGCGGCGGTGAAGACCCGGCCGCGGGACGAGTGGGCGGACCTCGCGCGGGACACGGACGCCTGCCTGGCTCCGGTGCTGACCCCCGCTGAAGCGGCGCGGCATCCGTACAACGAGGCGCGTGCCGCGTTCGTGGACGTGTCCGGTGCTCCGCACCCGGCTCCGGCGCCCCGGTTCGACCGCACTCCCGCGGCGGTTCCGACAGCACCGGTTCCCGTCGGGGTGAACACCCGGGAAGTGCTTGCCGACATGGGTGTGGCGGACGGCCGAATTATGGAACTGCGGCGGTCTGGAGTAATTGGATGAATGCTCGGGTGCGCATTAATAGCGCCACGAAGGCGTGACGGTGCGTGATGGGGTGAGTTCGGCATCCGGGTGAGCCCCGGTGCAACAGTCTCTCTTCCAAGCTGTGGGATGCGAGGGAGTCCGTGTTCACCTCGTGCCCAGGACATCGGCGCTGTTGAGGCCCGTCTTTAGCCGCCATTCGGGTGACGTTGGCCGTCGTGCAGGCGTGCGTCGCTGGTGGATCCTGGGATGACTTGGGCGTGGTCGTTGTTCATCGCAAGGGTGAATGAGGGACCATGACGGGTGACACGGGCGGTCCGCCGCCTGACCGGTGAACCACACGGACGGAGAGGTACCTGTGAACCTCAAGAAGGTGCTAGTGCTGGCGGGCGTCGCGCTGGTGCTGTTCCTCCTGATCACCCGGCCAGAAGAGTCCGCTTCGGCGGTCCAGACGGCTCTCGGCTGGCTGCGGGACGGCGCGGAGTCGATCATCACCTTCGTCAGGAGCCTCTTCGGCACGGCCACCCCGATCAGCTAGTGACGTTGAGTGATCTTCGGCCGTCTGCGTTGAGCCGGATGGGTGGAATGAGGCCAATCACGCACTGGTAACGGGTGTTCTGGGGATTCAGGGTCTGGCGATTGTCAGACCTACCGAATACCTTCCGCTGCAATGGCCGATCCCCGACCGACGAGGAGGCACATATGGTCGAGGACTCCGGGGTCCACGAGCTGTTGCAGCAGTGGGCGGCTGAACGGTCTGACGACGCAGAGATGCAGGAGGTGAACCGGATCAAGAACGCGTGGCTCGCGGAGGCTCCCCCCTCGGCGCCAGGCATCCCCGTGCAGCGGGGAGGCAGGAGCGGGTCGCGTGGCTTGGTCAAGGTCGACTCTGCGGATCCGGCCTACGTGGCCGCGATGCGCAAGCGGGCGCCGGAGGCACCCGAGGCACTGCTCGCCGCCGCGGCGAGCTACTGGCAGCTGGTGGGCGACGTCGCCGAGGCCGAGCAGTGGTGGGACGCGGGCATCAGCCCGTTGGACCAGCGCGCGCTCGACTACCGCGCGGCCGGCCTGTCTCCTGCCGATCTCGGGAGGCGCCTGGGACCGATGACGGTTCTCCAGCACCTTCGTCGTGGCTCCGCCGCGGCCTGGTGCGTTGCTCGTCTGCAGAGGCAGCGCCGAGACGGCGTGGCGTAGGTCGGGAACGGGGCTCCACGATTGGGGCCCCCATGTTCGCGGAATGCGCTCACCTCGATCGCTTCGCGTGTTTTGTGGGGGCCAAGCCCCCACGCCCCAGCCGGGGGCAAGCCCCCGGATCCCCCACGGGGTGGCCTCCGTCAGGAGGCCTCACCCAAGTAGTCTTGGGGTCGTGCGCGGCCTCCTTACCCCCCAACGAGTGCTGATCGCGTTCGCCTGTCTGGCGGCGTTGGTCGCCTGTTGCGGACTCGCGTGGTGGCAGTGGCAGCGCTTCGAGTCCGCCAGCGGCACGTTCCAGAACCTCGGGTACGTGCTCCAGTGGCCGCTCTTCGGCCTCTTCCCCCTCTTCATGGTGTGGCGGTTCCGTCGTTTGGCGCGCCAGAACAGTGACGCGGATCTCGCACCCGAGCCGGTTGCGGCCGCCCCGAAGCCGATGGCTACCGTTGACGCCGTCAAACCCGCGCCTGTCGAGCACTTCGACGACGAAGAAGACGCGGAGCTCGCGGCCTACAACCGCATGCTCGCGAACCTCAACGCGCGGGACGGTCGTTGAGCGAAGGCGGGCAGATGAAGGGTGCGTTGACCCGGTTCAGGGTCATGGCTTACGTGGTCGGAGTCTTCCTGCTGCTCCTGGTCGTGGCCATGGTGCTCAAGTACGCCGCGGACATGGGTGGCGCGATGAAGGTCGTCGGCCCGATCCACGGCTTCCTCTACGCCATCTACCTGGTGATTTCCGTCGACCTGGCGCTCAAGCTCCGCTGGTCGATCAAGGGCACCCTGCTGGTGCTGCTCGCCGGCACGGTCCCGTTCCTGTCGTTCTGGGCGGAGCGCAAGGTGGTCGAGAAGACGGCGCAGGGCGTGCCGCTGTGACGTTTGGCCTGCTAGCGTCTGGGGCTACCAACTGAACACGGCCGTCGATGTCGCGCGGAAGAGACCCCTCCAGCAGGGGCGCCGAAGGAGCAATCCCTCCCCGGAATCTCTCAGGCACAGGTACCGCGCGACGAAGGCAACTCTGGAAAGCAGGCTGCTCGGCAGCCTCGCCCACGGTGCAAGCCACTTCGGTGGTGAAGCTCTCAGGCTCATGACAGAGGGGGAGGCTCGCTCTAGTGAGGAGTCTCCGATGGACCGTGTCATTCTTCTGATGCCTCAGCCGGCCGCGTCCGGCTCTTCGGCGCACCCTGGAGGAGCGTTCTGATGTCCCGCCTCACGCCTCTGAACGCCGAGCACGAGCAGCTCGGCGCGATGTTCACCGACTTCGCGGGCTGGCGGATGCCGCTGCGCTACTCGTCCGAACTCGCCGAGCACCACGCGGTGCGCACCACCGCGGGCCTGTTCGACCTCACGCACATGGGTGAGATCGTCCTGACCGGACCGCAGGCGGGCGAGGCTCTCGACTACGCGCTGGTCGGCCACATCTCCGCGCTGGCCGTCGGCAAGGCCCGCTACACGATGATCACCCAGGCCGACGGCGGCGTGCTGGACGACCTGATCGTGTACCGCCTGGGCGACGAGGAGTTCATGGTCGTCGCGAACGCCTCCAACGCTCTTGTCGTCGCCGAGGCCCTCGTCGAGCGCGCCGCCGGTTTCGACACCGTCGTCACGGACAAGTCGACCGACTACGCGTTGATCGCGATCCAGGGCCCGAAGTCGGTCGAGATCCTGTCCGGCCTGACCGAGACGGATCTGGCGTCAGTCAAGTACTACGCCTCGTACCCTTCCACCGTGGCCGGTGTCGAAGCGTTGCTCGCGCGCACGGGCTACACGGGCGAGGAGGGCTTCGAGCTCTTCGTCGCGCCCGCCGATGCCCCGGCCGTCTGGGCGGCGCTGCTGTCCGCGGGTGAGGCGCACGAGCTCAAGCCGTGCGGCCTGGGCTGCCGCGACACGTTGCGCCTCGAAGCCGGAATGCCCTTGTACGGCAACGAGCTCACGACGTCGCTGACGCCGTACAACGCGAACCTGGGCCGGGTCGTGAAGCTCGACAAGCCCGGCGACTTCGTCGGCCGCGACGCGCTGGCCAAGGTCGCCGAGTCCGGGGTGGACTCGGTCCTGGTCGGACTGAAGACCCCCGAGCGCCGCGCCCCGCGCCACGGTTACGCGGTGCTCAACGGTGACGAGGTCGTGGGCGAGGTGACGTCGGGCGCGCTGTCCCCGACCCTCGGCTACTCCGTCGCCATGGCCTACGTGTCGCGGGCCAGTGCCGAGCCCGGCACCTCACTGCTGGTCGACGTCCGCGGCAAGAAGCAGCCGGTCGAGGTCGTCGCACTTCCGTTCTACAAGCGCGCCAAGTAGGGAGATTCTCCAGATGTCCGACCAGTTCAACGCTTCCCTCGCGGAGTACGACCCCGAGGTCGCCGAAGCCGTTGCGGCCGAGTTGGCGCGCCAGCAGGGCACTCTCGAGATGATCGCCTCGGAGAACTTCACGCCCGTCTCGGTGCTGCAGGCCCAGGGCTCCGTCCTCACCAACAAGTACGCCGAGGGCTACCCCGGCCGTCGCTACTACGGCGGCTGCGAGCACGTGGACGTCGTCGAGCGTCTCGCCATCGAGCGCATCAAGTCGCTCTTCGGCGCGGGCTTCGCGAACGTTCAGCCGCACTCGGGCGCGCAGGCCAACGCGGCCGCGATGTTCGCGCTGCTCCAGCCCGGCGACACGATCCTGGGCCTGGACCTCGCGCACGGCGGTCACCTGACGCACGGCATGCGCATCAACTTCTCCGGCAAGCTCTACAACGTCGTGCCGTACCACGTCGCGGACTCCGACGGCCGCGTCGACATGGCCGAGGTCGAGCGCCTGGCGACCGAGCACCGCCCGAAGCTGATCGTCGCCGGCTGGTCCGCGTACCCGCGTCAGCTGGACTTCGCCGAGTTCCGCCGCATCGCGGACTCGGTCGACGCCTACCTGATGGTCGACATGGCGCACTTCGCCGGCCTCGTCGCCGCCGACCTGCACCCGTCGCCCGTGCCGCACGCGCACGTCACGACGACCACGACCCACAAGACCCTCGGCGGTCCCCGTGGCGGCGTGATCCTGTCGAACGACGCCGACATCGCGAAGAAGATCAACTCGGCGGTGTTCCCCGGCCAGCAGGGCGGTCCGCTGGAGCACGTGATCGCGGCCAAGGCCGTGGCGTTCAAGCACGCCGCCTCGCCGGAGTTCGCCGACCGTCAGCGTCGCACGCTGGAGGGTTCGCGGATCCTGGCCGAGCGGCTGTCGCAGGCGGACGTCGCCGCGGCCGGCGTGAAGGTGCTGACCGGCGGCACGGACGTGCACCTGGTCCTCGTCGACCTGGTCGACTCCGAGCTCGACGGCAAGCAGGCCGAGGACGTGCTGCACCAGATCGGCATCACGGTCAACCGCAACGCCGTTCCGAACGACCCGCGTCCGCCGATGGTGACGTCCGGTCTGCGGATCGGTACGCCGGCGCTGGCCACCCGCGGGTTCGGCGAGGTGGACTTCATCGAGGTCGCCGACGTGATCGCGGAGGCCCTGAAGCCGGGCGCGGCGATCGACGAACTGCGTGCGCGCGTTGAGGTTCTGGCGGCGAAGCACCCGCTGTACTCCACGCTCTGATCCGAGAAACCGAAGGGGCGCCACCGGAGATCCGGTGGCGCCCCTTCGGCTTGGGTGACCCTGGAGCGAAACGACGGGAACCCCGGCCCCTTCCCCAGGGCCGGGGTTTCACCGTGTCAGGGTGATGTGTGTTTCAGAAGGACCGTCCTAACGGGATGCTGTGGGGTTACGCAGCCGGCACCGTCACACCAGGCGGGAGGCACTCGACGTTGCGCTTGCCGTTGGGCTGGATCACGAACCACGTGTTGCCGATGCCCTGGCCGGCCCACTTGCCCGGCGCCGGGTCCTTCGAATACGTGTAGAGAGCCCAGCCGTCGATGGCGACCTGCTTCTTGCCGTCAGCGCGGGTGATCAGCGAGACCAGCTTCGAGTCGACGCCTTCCAGCTGCGGGATCGTGTCCGACAGCATCGGCGGCCACGTCACGGCGCACTGGTCGTTGCAGTTGGACTTGCCTTCAGGCTTCGGAACGTCCTTGTCGAAGCGGTAAAGGGTGCGGCCATCGCCGTCCTGGACGACCTGGCCCATCTTGTCCACGCTCTTGCCGACCAGCCTCAACGTGCTGACCGGGGCTGCTGCGGGGGGCTGCGCCGCAGGGGGCTGCGCGGCCGGAACTTCCGGGGCCTGCTGCTGAACTGGGGCTTCGGGGGCCTGTGCGGGCTCCTGGAGTACCGGGGGCTGACCCACGTCGCCGTAGTCACCGAGGACGCCCAGATCGGTTTCGGTTTGTGCCACCGGCTTGGAGTTCGTGCCACTGCCAGTGGCGCTCCAGACACCCAGACCCAGCACAACTGCCAGTCCCGCGGCGAGCCCGATGGCAATGCGGTTACGTCGGATCACACTCATGTCCTCCTCGTCCATCCGTTCGCTCTATCCAGGCCATACGGCCGGGGTTGCGTCTCGGTTCAGAAACGAACCGAACCTCGTCCTGTCTCGAACGTCTGGCGGAGCCAGGTCACGCAGGAGGTGCAGGGTGGTCGTCGCTGGTCAGCTGGCGGGAATGGCCGAACGGGTGCTGGGCGCGCCGTTGCCAATCGGATTTCGAGCCTGGGACGGAAGTGTGGCCGGGCCGCAGGACGGCACGGTGCTCGTGATCCGCTCCCGCGACGCGTTGCGGAGGCTCGTCTGGAGTCCGAACGAGCTGGGGCTCGCCCGCGCGTACGTAAGCGGCGAGCTCGACGTCGAGGGTGACCTCGCGACCGGTCTCTCGCAGATCTGGGGGCTCGTGCGGCGGGGAGTGACCCGGCGGCCTCGGCTCTCGGAGGTCGCGAAACTCGCATTGCGATTGAAAGTGCTGGGGCCGAACCCGGACGCGCCGAAGGAGGAGGCACGGCTGCGGGGCGCGCTGCACACGAAGAGCCGTGACCGTGATGCCATTTCGCATCACTACGATCTGAGCAACGACTTCTACCGGCTCGTGCTCGATCCGAGCATGGCCTACTCGTGCGCGTACTTCACGTCCGAGGACGAGTCGGTCGCGCAGGCGCAGCACAACAAGCTGGACCTCGTGTGCCGCAAGCTCGACCTGCGGCCGGGCATGCGCCTGCTCGACGTCGGCTGCGGATGGGGTTCGATGATCATCCACGCCGCGAAGCACTACGGCGTGCACGCGACCGGCGTGACGATCTCCGCCCAGCAGCGCGCGCACATCCTCGGCCGAATCGAGGCCGAGGGGCTGACCGGTCGCGTCGAGGTGCGGTTGCAGGACTACCGCGAGGTGAGCGGCGAACCGTTCGACGCGATCTCCACGATCGAGATGGGCGAGCACGTCGGCGAGAGCAACTACCCCGAGTACGCCTCGACGCTGTACCGGTTGCTCAAGCCCGAGGGACGCCTGCTGCTTCAGCAGATGTCGCGCGGCCACAACGCACCCGGCGGCGGGGCGTTCATCGAGTCGTACGTCGCGCCGGACATGCACATGCGCCCGGTCAGTGCCACCACCGGCTTCCTCGAAGGCGCCGGCCTGGAGATCCGTGACGTGCACGCGTTGCGCGAGCACTACGTTTGGACCGTGCGGGCGTGGGCGCGGACTCTCGAAGAGCGGTGGGACGAGGTCGTCGCCCTGGTCGGCGAAGGACAGGCGCGGGTCTGGCGGCTGTACCTCGCGGGCGGCGCGCTGACGTTCGAGGAGGGCAGGATGGGCGTGGACCAGATCCTCGCGGTGCGCAGGAGCGAGAACGGCCGCAGCGGCATGCCGCGCGTGCGTCGTGAGCTGGTGGCCCGATGAGCTTCCTGATCAGCTTCGTCGTGGTCTTGTTGTTGCTCAGCGGCCTGTTCCTGTACGCGGACTCCCGCAAGCGCTACGACCTGATCGACTCCGTGTGGGGCCCGGGTTTCGCCGTGATCGCGGTGATCACGCTCCTGTTCGCGGAGGGCGAACCAACTCGGCAGTGGGTGGTCACCGCACTCACCGTGGTGTGGGGCGTACGCCTGGGCGTGCACATCCACTCCCGCAACCGGGGCAAGGACGAAGACCCTCGCTACCAGGACATCCTGAGGCGTGCCAAGGGAAACCCCCGCCTGCGGATGTACCGCGTCTACCTGATCCAGGCCGTGCTGATGTGGATCGTGTCGCTGCCGGTCCAGGCCGCGCAGCATCTTTCGGCCCCGTTCGGGGTGTTGGATTGGGTGGGCACTGGCGTGTGGACGGTCGGCTTCGTCTTCGAGGCCGTAGGTGACTGGCAGCTCTCCCGGTTCCGGGCGGACCCGGCGAACAAGGGCGCCGTGATGGACCGCGGATTGTGGCGCTACACAAGGCATCCGAACTACTTCGGCGACTCGGTCGTGTGGTGGGGCCTGTACCTCTTCGCACTGCACTCGTGGCTCGCCGCGCTCACGATCATCGGCCCGGTGATCATGACGTGGCTGCTCGCGAAGGGCAGCGGCAAACCGTTGCTGGAGAAGGACATCGTGTCGCGCCGCCCCGGCTACGCCGAGTACGTGCGACGCACCAGCGGCTTCTTTCCGTTGCCTCCCAAGAGCAAGGTGAGCTAGGCGGCGGGCCGGGTGCGGTATCCGTTCGTGCTGGGCGGGCATTCCGCTCGGCACGGACGGCGTCAGGCTTGCCACCGCGTCCCGTCCCGGCACCTGCCGTCCGCCGTCGGCTCGCTGCGCACGCGACGTGTGTGGTGCGCCGCTGGTGTGCTGCGCCGCCCCGCACCCCGCGTCGCTGACCCGCACCCGCTACCCACCGCCCGCCAACTCGTCCCGCGCCGCTGACCGCACCCGCCGTCCACTGCCCGCGCGCTGTCGGCTCGCGGCGCGCACGACTCATGTGTGGCGTGCTGCTGGCCTGCTTCGTCGCCCCGCGCCCCGCGCCGATGGCTCGCACCCGGCGCCCGCCAGCTCGCGGCGTACGCGACTCGTGTGTGGCGCACCGCTGGTGTGTTGCGCTGGGCCCACGTCCCGCACCGCAACCCGTCCGCGTCTCGCACCGTCCGTCCACAACCGTCACCACCGTGGCGCGGACAGGCGGCCGCGGCGCACGCCCAGCCATGACGCTCACAACCCCCTCCCGGTCTGTATCGCGCCAGGCAGCGCACGTCACAGGCCCCCGTGCGGCACGCGTGCGCGGGTTAGTGTTGGTGGGTGGGCAACGACATCTCCTTCCCGCGCCAACAGGCGCGTACCCAGCGGTTCACCGTCGGAGCACCGAGGACCTTCGCGGTGTCGGCGGACGGCGCACGTGTCTTCTTCCTGCGCCCGGCCACGGCCACAAGCCGTGCGAACGGGCTCTGGGAGCTGAACACGACCACCGGCGTCGAACGGCTGCTCGCCGACCCGGCGACGCTGCTGTCCGATCCGGAGGACCTGCCCGCGGAGGAGAAGGCACGCCGCGAGCGCACGCGTGAGTCCGGCGCGGGCATCGTCGGCTACGCGCTCTCCCGGGACGCCTCGGTGGCCTCGTTCGCGCTGTCCGGGCGTCTGTTCGTGGCCGACCTGACGGACGGTGCCGTCCGTGAGCTGCCGACGCGCGGTGGCGTGATCGACCCGCGTGTAGACCCGACGGGCCGGCGCGTGGCGTACGTCACGCACGGCACTCTGCGGGTGGTCGAGCTGTCCTCGGGCGAGGACTACGCCGTCGCCGAGCCGGACGGTGAGGACGTGACGTTCGGCCTGGCCGAGTTCATCGCGGCCGAGGAGATGTCGCGCTACCGCGGTTACTGGTGGGAGCCGAACGGCGACCGCCTGATCGTCGCGCGCGTGAACAACGCCGAGGTGCAGCGCTGGTACATCGCCGACCCGGCGAACCCCGCCACCGCGGCCACCGAGATCGCCTACCCGGCGGCGGGCACGACCAACGCCGCGGTGTCGCTGCACGTCGTGTCGCTGGACAGCACCTTCGTGCCGGTCCTGCTCGACTTCGACTACCTCAACGACGTGCACTGGTCGTCCGGTGGCGCCCCGCTGATCACCACGCAGACCCGCGACCAGCGCACCCGCAAGATCTACACGCTGGCCCCCGAGACCGGCACCGTCACCGAGCTCGCGGCAGAGACCGACCCGACGTGGCTCGAGGTCACCGACGGCGCTCCCGCCTGGACGCCGGACGGCCGCCTCGTGCGGATCGTGGAAGAGGGCGACGAGTACGCGCTCCGGGTGGGCGACGACGTTCTGACCTCCGGCCTCCAGGTGCGGCGGGTGCTCGACATCGCCGACGACTCGATCCTGATCACCGCCTCCGCCGACGACCCGACGCAGACGCACGTCTACTCCGTTGGCGAGACGGTCGAGCAACTGTCCTCTGAGGACGGTGTGCATTCTGCGGTTCGGGGCGGTAAAACGGTTGTCCTCGTATCGGCCACTTTGGACACTTTCGGTGCAAGGGTGCGCGTCGGCGACCACGTGATCGAGTCGTGGGCGGACACGCCGGTCCTCACGGCGTCGCCGCGCATGCTGACCCTCGGCGAACGCTCCCTCCGCGCCGCCCTGCTGCTGCCCACCGGCCACGTCCCCGGCACCAAGCTCCCGGTGCTGATGGACCCGTACGGCGGCCCGCACGCCCAGCGCGTCGTCTCGGCCCAGAACGCCTTCCTGGCCTCGCAGTGGCTCGCGGACCAGGGCTTCGCGGTCATCGTCGCCGACGGCCGGGGCACCCCGGGCCGAGGCCTCGCCTGGGAGCGCGCGATCGCGTTCGACTTCGCCGGCGCCACCCTGGAGGACCAGGTGGACGCCCTCCACGCGGCCGCCGCGCTCGAGCCGGACCTGGACCTCACGCGAGTGGCGATCCGAGGCTGGTCCTACGGCGGCTACCTGAGCGCCCTGGCGGTCCTGCGTCGCCCGGACGTCTTCCACGCGGGCATCGCGGGCGCCCCGGTGACCGACTGGCGCCTCTACGACACCCACTACACCGAGCGCTACCTCGGCCACCCGGACGACAAGCCCGAGGTCTACGACTCGAACTCGCTCATCGCCGACGCGGACAAGCTCTCCCGCCCGCTGATGATCATCCACGGCCTGGCGGACGACAACGTGGTGGCGGCTCACACCCTGCGCCTGTCCAACGCCCTGCTGGCCGCCGGCCGCCCGCACACCGTGCTGCCGCTGTCCGGCGTCACCCACATGACCCCGCAGGAACAGGTGGCGGAGAACCTGCTCCTCCTGCAGGTCGACTTCCTCAAACGGTCACTCGCCTAGGGGACGAGCGAAAGGGGCGCCTCCCGCGAACGGGAAGCGCCCCTCTCGACAAGCCTGCGATCAGGCCAGCGACTGCCGCACCCGGTAGGGCGGAATGCTGTTGCCCAGCAACGCCAGGTCGTCGATCGACTCCGGCTGGTACCCGGCCGTCTTCAGGCGCTCGACCATCAGCGCGGTCGGGTCCTCGACGACGTCCGCGCGGCCGAACAGGTACGCCCACTCGTGCTCGTCGGAGCCGTAGTAGGCGACGGTGTCGAACACCTCGTTGAACCGCTGCCAGGAGCGGATCAGGGTGGTGTTGCGCCACATCGTCTGGCAGCCGGACTGGTTGACGACGACGCCGCCGGGACGCAGCAGCGCCTTGCACATGCGCAGGAAGTCCGCGCCGTACAGGCGGTTGTGCTGCGCCTCTTCCTCGCGCTCGTCGGGCAGGTCCACCAGCACGATGTCGTACTTCTCCGACGTCGTGCGGATGTACTCGAACCCGTCGATGTACTGCACGCGGATCGGGCCGTCACCCTTCTCCGCGGCAGCCAGCTCCGAAGACGTGTAGCCGTACGGCAGGTGCTCCGCGCACAGCTTGACGGCCTGCTCGTCGATGTCGATGTGGTCGACGACCGTAGCGCCGTGCTGCACGGCCATCTGGCACACGACGCCCTCGGAGGAGCCGATGACCAGCACGCGCTCGACGGTGTCGGCCAGCAGCAGCGCCGGCACCATCAGGGCCTCGTGGTAGGTCAGCTGGCTGAACTCCGTCGACTGGCGGTCGTTGTCGCAGAACAGCGACAGACCCTGGGCCGTACGGGCGATCACCAGGTGCTGGAAGTCGGTCTTGGTGTCGACCAGCACCTCGTCCACCTGCCAGTGGCGGGTCATGCCATCGGCGAGCGGCTCGTTGATCGTGTTCACGCGACATGCTCCTTGACGCCACGAGTGACGAGGTCCGTGCTCACGTGAGCAGCGCCCAGAGCGTCAGCGAGTAGTTGGACGGCCAGCGCTGGTTTCGCACGGGTACCGCAGGTGAACACGTCGACGAACACCGAACCCACTTCGGGATAAGTGTGGATCGACGCATGGGATTCCGACAGCAGGGCCAGCACGGTGACTCCTTGGGGATCGAACTTCTTGGAGATCACCTCCAGCACGGTTGCGTCGGCCTGCGTGAGAACCTCACCAAGGGCGTGCCGCAGGAACTGCTCGTCGTCGAGCAGATCCGCACTCACACCCGAGAGCTCTGCAAGTACGTGCTGTCCCGCGAACAAACCGACGGTCTCCTCGGTCTGACAGGGCGCTTCGGACATCAATCACTCCAAACTATGTGAATTGCGAACAGGCTTAGACGCAGTACGTGGCCAACGGCGGGAAGCCGTTGAAGCACACGGACGAATAGGAGGAGGTGTAGGCGCCCGCGTGGAGGATGTCCACGTGGTCACCCGCCTTCAGGTCGAGCGGCAGGTCGTAGCGGGTGTGCTGGTAGATGACGTCGTCCGCGTCGCACGTCGGACCTGCGAGGACGATCGGGCCGACCGGGCCGCCGTCGCGCGAGGTCCGCAACGCGTAGGCGATCGCCTCGCCCTCGGTCTCGGCGAGGCCCTGGTAACGGCCGATGTCGATGTACACCCAGCGGCGTTCGTCCGAATAGGACTTCCGCGACACCAGCACGACCGAGGAACGGATCATCCCGGCCTCGGCGGAGATCGCGCGGCCGGGCTCGATCATCACCCTGGGACGCACGGCGCCGAAGTGGCGGGCGATCGAGGCCTCGATGGCGACGGCGAAATCGTCGAGGGAAGGCGTGGAAGCCTGGTACACGGCGGGAAGCCCGCCGCCCAGGTTCACCGTCGACGTCTCGATGCCTTCCGCGCGCAGCTTCGCGGCGATCAGCGCGGCGTCGGCGATGCCGGAGTCCCAGCCCTCGACGGAGAGTTGCTGCGAGCCCGCGTGGAACGCGATGCCGAGAGGAACGAGTCCCAGCTGGTGCGCGAGCCGCAAGAGATCCGTCGCCATCTCCGGATCGCAACCGAACTTGTTGCCGAACGGGTAGGTGGAACCCTTGCTGTGGACAAGAATCCGCACCAGGACGGACGAACCGGGCGCGTGCTCGGCGACGAACCGCACGTCCTGCTCGCTGTCCGACACGAACATCCGCACGCCACGTGAGTGGGCGTACGCGATGTCAGCGGCCTTCTTGATGGGGTTGCTGTAGGAGATCGACGACGGCGCGGCGCCGCGCGCCAGGCACAGGTCGATCTCCGCGGGTGACGCCACGTCGAAGTGCGAACCCTCCGCGACCAGCGTGGCGACCACGTCGGACTCCGGGTTCGACTTGACCGCGTAGAAGATGTCGATGGACGGCAGTGCCGCGCGAATCGCCTGGTAGCGCGCGCGAATCGTCTCGAGGTCGATCACCAGACACGGTGTCGACGGGTTCTCCTGGTCCAGGAAACGCCGAATACGAGCCTCTGCCTCGTAACGCCGGTCGACGGCGAAGCTCTCGGTCATTTCCCCAGGGTTCCCCCTTCATCCGCCTCGCGGTCCGTACGCGGGCACGGCCGTCCACTCTACGGCCTTGACACCGCAATCGCGCAATCCAGTACAGCCGAGTGTGATTTAGCCAGCAGAACGCAGCTCGATCATCGTGATGTCCGGGGGCGCGCCCACGCGCACCGGCGGACCCCAGAAACCCGCGCCACGACTGGTGTAGAGCCAGGTGTCGTCCACCTTCGACAACCCTGCGGTGCTGGGTTGCTGCAGCGGCACAAGGAAGTTGAACGGCGCCATCTGTCCACCGTGTGTATGACCGGACAACTGGAGGTCGACGCCGTGTGAAGACGCGTCGGCGACCTGGACGGGCTGGTGTGACAACAGGACTACGGGGTTGTTTCGGTTTCGTCCCGCGAGCGCGCGGCCGAAGTCCGGGCCGTCGTCGTAGGACTTCCCGGTCACGTCGTTCACGCCCACGACCTCGATGCCGCCGGCGATGGTCAAACCCTCGTTGCGCAACGGGTTCACGCCGAGCCTGTCCAGCTCCGCGATCCACTGCTCGTGCCCGGAGAAGTACTCGTGGTTACCGGTCACGAAGAAGCTGCCGTGCTTCGACACCAGGTCTCGCAACGGTGCCGCCGCCTCGCCCAGCTCGGCGACGGTGCCGTCCACCAGGTCGCCGACGATCGCGACCATGTCGGCCTGCTGCTCGTTGATCATCCGCACGATCCGTTCGGTGTGCGAACGCCCGAGCAGCGGCCCGAGGTGGATGTCGCTCACGACCGCGATCCGGAAGCCCGACAACGACGACCGCAGCTTGTTCAGCGTCACCGGCACGTTCAGCAACTGCGGGTCGCCCAGCGCCTGCGTCATGCCGTACCCGACGACACCGCCCGCCGCGACGCCGGAACCGATCGCCACCGAGCGCGCGATGAAGAGCCGCCGCGACGGGTCCGGCACGACCTCCACGGGCTCGACGGGAGCGGCGCCGGCGGCCACCGGCGTGAGCGTGGCCCGCTTGAGCAGGATCCGGCGCGGAATCTCCGCGACGCCGAGTGCGATCGCCAGGTAGAACAGCACGGCCAGCCACACGAACCCCGGCCAGGCGAAGAACTTCCCGTACTCCGGCGGCACCCTGCGCGTCACGACCAGGGCGCTCATCAGCATCACGAACGCGCCGATGATCGCCACGGTGCCGATGCGGCGCCCGAGCGTGCGGGGGAGCGTCGTGTTCACGACCAGCCGCCGCCACAGGTACAAATGGCCCAGCGCGACCGGGACGCCGAGGAGCAAAAGGAAAATCACGACATCAGTATGCGTTTCGAGAACTTCGTGCAACCCGCCAGGCCCCAGGTGGCGTGACTAACCCGGCACCGCAGATTAGGGGGAAACCTGATGAGTGATCGGGACGCCGCGTTCCAGGAGTACTTCGCGGCCCGTTCCGACGTCATGCGCGGCACGGCGTACCTGCTGTGCGGCGATTGGCATCGCGCGGAAGACCTCGTGCAGCAGGCCTTCACCAAGCTGTACCTGGCTTGGCGGCGGATCGAGCGGCACGAGGCGTTGGACGCCTACACCAGGCAGATCGTGGTGCGGACGTTCCTGTCCGAGCGACGGCGCGGGTGGTTCCGGTTCGAGTCGGCGAGTGACGACCTGACCGACTCGGCGGCTCCGCCGGGCGCCTACCCCGAGGAACGGATGGTGCTGCTGGAGGCGCTGGCGAAGGTGCCTCCGAAGCAACGTGCGTGCCTCGTCCTGCGGTACTGGGAGGACATGTCCGTCGAACAGACGGCCTCCGTTCTCAAGTGTTCGGAAGGAACCGTAAAGAGTCAGGCCGCGCGGGGGCTGCAGACGCTGCGCGGCCTGCTCTCACAGCAGGAGAGGGTTCGATGAACGAACAGGACCTCAAGCGAGCTTTTCAGGATGTGGTGGTGGCGAGCAGCCCGCCGCCGTCGATGGATCCGGGCATCGCGCTCGACAGGGCGCACAAGGCCCGGTCCAAGCGGCGGGCGTCGATCACGGGGGCCGCGGTCGCCGTGCTCGTGGTCGGTGTCGGGCTCGGGTCGGCGTTCGCGCTGAACCCGCAGAGCACGAAGGACTACCTGATCGGCGCGGGGCAGAGCAGCAGCTCCAATCCCGGCAAACCCGGCATGCCGGACACGCAGTGGGGCGAGCAGTGGCCGGTCGGGCAGTCCGACCGGACGGCCACCAACGGGCCGCAGGCCGACCGCGGCACGCAGCTGCTGAACCTGGCCAAGGCGTCCTTGCCCGCCGGGTACGACGCGCCGGATCTGAAGTACAAGGATCCCTCCATGTACGGCGGCATGCTCCGCGCCCAGGCGCAGGTCTCGAGCAACAAGGGTGAGACGCCCGAGATCTGGGAGTACACGGCGTACGTGCCGGTGCGCAAGGACGACAAGGTCGGTCAGCTGACCGTCATCGTGACCATGCCGAATCCGAAGCGCCCGACGAATCCGTGTGCGGTGCCCAACGGTGTGCACGGCATTGCGGGCTCCGACTGCAAGATCTACGAAGTCGCAGGGAACCAGGTCGGGGTCGCCTCTCCCGTGAACCCCGCCCAGGGCAATGCGACGACGGCGTCCTACCGGGCGGCCAACGGCTGGACGGTGACGATCACGCAGGAGGAGGAGTACTCCTACAGCGGGTATCCGAAGCTGGACAGGCAGCCGTTCTTCGCGCCGGAACTGGCGGCGCTCACGGCGGATCCGAAGTTCCTGCTCGGTAGCTGAGTTCGCGTTCGAGTCCAGAGGGCGGTCACGATTTGTGGCCGCCCTCTCTCGTTGCTCCGATCGGGTGTTTTGCCAGGTAGAGTGCCGTCCTGGAATGCGAACCCTGCTCATCGACAACTACGACTCGTTCACGTTCAACCTCTTTCAGCACCTGGCTGAGGTGAACGGCGCCGAGCCCGTGGTCGTCCACAACGACGACCCGCGCTTCCGGCTTGCCTCACTGCGGTCGTTCGACAACGTGGTGATCTCTCCCGGACCCGGCCGGCCCGGCAATCCCGCCGACTTCGGCATTTGCCGCGCGGTGATCGACCACGCCACGATTCCCTTGCTGGGCGTGTGCCTGGGACACCAGGGCCTGTGTCAGTCGTACGGCGCTGTCGTGGGGCCTGCGCCCGTGCCGCGCCATGGGATCGTTTCCGCTGTTACGCACACGGGCGTCAACGTGTTCGCCGGGCTGCCCTCGCCGTTCGACGTCGTGCGGTATCACTCGCTGGCTGTCACGGATCTGCCTTCTTCTTTGGAAGCCATCGCGTGGAGCGAAGACTCCGTGCTGATGGGTGTGCGCGCTCTCGACAGACCTGCGTGGGGTGTGCAGTTCCATCCCGAATCGATCTGCACCGAATTCGGTCGCGAGATGCTCGCGAACTTCGCCGCGCTGACCCCGACCAGGACGGCCGCGGTGCCGGAACCGGCGCTGGTTCGTTCAACGCCTCAGAAGCGTCCTGTGCACGTCCGGAAGCTCGCCGTGGCCGTGGACGCGGAAGAGGTGTTCGCGGCGCTCCACGGGGCCTCTGAGGCCGCGTTCTGGCTGGACAGCGGGTCAGGCGGGCGGTTCTCGTTCATGGGGAATGCCTCCGGGCCCCTCGCCCGCGTCGCCCAGTACTCCGTGCAGGACCAGGTGCTCACCCTCGACGGAGTGCCACGGCCCTGTCCTTCTTTCTTCTCCTGGCTGGACGACGACCTGACGGCGTGGGGTGTCGAGCAGCCCGATGTGCCGTTCGACTTCGCCCTCGGGTGGGTCGGGTATCTCGGTTACGAGCTGAAAGCGGAGTGCGGCGGCGACTTCACGCACCGCGCGGAGCAGCCCGACGCGTCGTTCGTCTTCGCGGACCGTGCCGTGGTCATCGATCACGTTGATGATTGCGTCTATTTGCTCTCGCTGACCGATGACACCTGGTTCGGCGAGGTTTCGGCTGTTCTGCGACAGCTCAGGCCATTGCCGGAGCCTTCCCGGCCGGTCGTGTCGGAGGTGACGTTGCGCCATCCGCGCGCGCACTACCTGAAGCTGATCAGCGCGTGCCAGGAAGCGATCACGGCGGGGGAGACCTACGAGGCGTGCCTGACGAACATGATGTCGTGGCGTGCGACGCTCGACCCGTGGGACACATATCGGCTGCTTCGCGCCGCTAATCCCGTTCCGTTCGGGGCGTTGATGCGTTTCGGTGACCTCTCCGTGCTCAGCACGTCACCCGAACGATTTATCCGGGTGGGCCGAGATCGCGTCGTGGAGTCATCGCCGATCAAGGGGACGCGGCCGCGAGGTGTTGATGCGGCGGACGACGAGATGTTGCGCACAACGTTGGCGCGATCGGTCAAGGACCGCGCGGAGAACCTGATGATCGTGGACCTCGTCCGCAACGATCTCGGCACGTGCGCGGAAGTGGGTTCGGTCGAGGTGACGCGGTTGTTCGACGTCGAGACCTATGCGACCGTACACCAATTGGTGAGCACCGTGCGGGCCAGGCTTCGGCCGGACAGTTCTGCCGTCCGATGTGTTCGAGCCGCGTTTCCCGGCGGTTCCATGACCGGTGCGCCGAAGATCCGGACCATGCAGATCCTTGATGGCTTGGAAGCCGGTCCACGTGGGGTGTACTCGGGAGCGCTCGGTTACTTCTCGCTCAACGGAGCCGCGGACTTCAGCATCGTCATCCGAACGCTGGTCGCGAACGGGGACCAGGTGAGTTTCGGAGTCGGCGGAGCGGTCATCTCACTGTCCGACCCTGACGAGGAATTCGAGGAGACAGCGGTCAAGGCCGCCGCGGTGTCACGCCTGTTCGGAGCACACTTTCCAGGTCGTTGATCCCGCGTTCCGGGGATAGTGTGAACGAACCGGGATGTGTTAGATCTTTGGGGTTAACACGTCGGCCGGCGACCCGGCCGACGTGTGGAAACCTCGCTTGTTCACGCAGGTCAGGAGGCGTGCGCTTCCTGGAACTGCACGACCAGGTTCTGCGGAATACGACCGCGGTCCGAGATCTGGTGCCCCTGCGCGCGAGCCCAGTCACGAATGCGCTGCGCCTCAGCCTTGTCGGTGGCCTTGACCGTGGACTTGCCGGTGCCCTTGCGCTGCTTGCGGCCACCCGCACGACGGGCCTTGCCGACGAAGTCCGCCAGCGACTCGCGAAGCCGCTCCGCATTTCCCTTCGACAGGTCGATGGCGTACTCGACACCGTCAAGTGCGAAGGTCACGGTCTCGTCGGCTTCTCCGCCGTCGAGGTCGTCGATGAGTTGGACGACGGTCTGCTGTGCCACTGTTCCTCCGTTGGGTACTCACATAGCACGCGGATCCTCGACGTAACCACGTGCTTCGACAACACCATAGTCCACACGAGGAAAAACGGCGAACCTTTCGCCGCTAAAATGTGACCGCAACCGCCCGGTCGGGGCATTTACCCGGTAAACCACACGGGTGTTATGGGTCCAAAATGTGGTGCTACTCGTCTCACTTCGGCCCGTTGCTGGGCTTGCCGGACGCTTCCCCATTCCAGCCGACGGAGCAGCGTCGCACATAACGCACCCCCATCCGGTGCGGGTATCCTCGACATACCCGCCAGGGGTAGGGAAGGTCAGGGGCCGATGCACGGGTACACCGCGGACAAGGACGCATACCTCAAGCGACTGCGCCGCATCGAGGGACAGATCCGTGGTCTCCAGCGCATGGTCGAGAACGACGAATACTGCATCGACGTCCTCACCCAGATCTCCGCGGCCACGAAGGCGCTGCAGGCGGTGTCGCTGGGGTTGCTCGACGAGCACCTGAAGCATTGTGTGGCCCAGGCCGCCGCGGAAGGTGGTCCGGTGGCCGAGCAGAAGCTGGCGGAGGCGTCGGCGGCGATCGGCCGACTCGTTAAGTCCTAGGGGTCCCCAGCAAGAAACTCGGTTGGGTGATCCGCTACAGTTCACCCAGCTACGCCCCCGTAGCCCAATCGGCAGAGGCAGCGGACTCAAAATCCGTCCAGTGTGCGTTCGAGTCGCACCGGGGGCACGTACAACGTCCACACAGGAGCCCGTGACCATGCTGGTCACGGGTTTCTGTGCGTCTTGGGACATTTCGCCGATCCTTTCCGCAGCTCCGGCGATGATGGTGAGCCGGTCGGCCGGCAGTTTGATGGTCAGAGTCACGTAGTTGCTGTCCGGATGTAGCCGGATGGTCAGCTGGGTGGTGTCGAACAGCTTCCGCAGCAGCTTCTCGGGTGCTTTGGCCAGGTCAATCCGCAGCTGTGGGAGTGCGTCGATCAGGTTGACGTCCTCTTCACTGGGTTTGGTGGGCTCGGCCTCGTCGATGGCGTCGAGTTCCGTGACGGCGGCCAGAGAGGCCTGTTTCTCGGTTTCGAGGTCGTTGTACCTCTGGCGCAGTCCTCGGCTGAACGGGTCATCGGGATCGCCGCTCTGTGCCTGCCGCAGGATGGTGTCCTGGCGGCGAGCGATCTCGGCAATGCCGCGTTGCAGTCGCTCTCGCTGGGCCTGTCGTTCCTGGGTCTGCCGGTCGTCGACTGTGGCGAGTTCGGCGGCGAGGATCGCTCGGCGGTGTGGGCCGAAGACCCTGTCGGCGTAGAACGCGGCAATCGCGTCGAGCAGCTTGCTCTCGCGGATGTAGACCGTCTTGGCGTGGTTGGGGTAGTTGTCGGGGCGGCCGCGGTTGTTGTTGCGTGGCCAGCACAGGTAGTAGGCGCGCTCACCGCGCTGGCTGCCGAACATCCGACGCCCGCAGGAGTCGAACACCATGCCGCGAAATACGTACGTACGGGTGGTCTCGGGGTGGCTGTTCAACTCGTTGCCGTCGCGCGAGCCCCGCTTGACCTGCCTCCGAGCGTTGAGCTCGTCGAACATCCACTTCGGAATCAGCGGTTCGTGCGCGGGCTCGGTGGACCACACCCACTTCACCGGATCGTTGATCTTGCCGTGCCGAGAGCGGGAGGCGCGGCGGTTGAACACCTGATAGCCGGTGTACTTGGGATTGCGCAGGATCTCGTAGACGCTGGTCTTGCCCCAGGCCCCGCGTGCCCGGACCTTGCCGGGCGGCACTGGTGGCGGGTACTTGGCGGGTTCGGCATTCAGACGGTCGGCGATGGTGTCGTAGCCGAGACCTTCGTGATAGCGCCACGCGGCCATCTGCGTGACAGTCTCGCCCTGCAGGCCGTCGGGCTCGAGCCGTGTCTTGGTCTGACCCTTGACGGCCTTGGTGGGGTTGGGGTGGCGGTAGATCTTGGCCTTGTAGCCATACGGCGGTTTGCCGATGTTCCAGCCTTCGCGCACGTGCGTGCACAGTCCACCCCAGGACTGTTCGAGGGTGTTGAGGACCTCGTACTCGGCCACCGACTGGTTGATCCGCCGCTGCAGAATTCGCTGCGCCCGACTCCCTGCCAGTGTGATCGGTTCGTTGGAGGCGAACAGCGGGACCTCGACTCGCTCCAACTCCCGTTCGATCGAGAGGCCCTCGAAAGTGCGGCGGGCGACTCGCGAGACGCTCTCGCAGATCACGACATCGAACCGGCGGCCTGGATGCGTGGCTTCGTCGAGAAGGTCGGCGACTCCACCGTCACGAGCGATCGGGATGTCGTAGCGCTCGTAGTTCTCGCCACGGCCACGTTGGTCGAGTTCCATGCGACCTGACTCGACGTCGTAGAAGTGAGCGACGATCACCCACGACTCAGGGATGGCGGCCTTGCAGTTTCCGAGCTGCCGCAACATGGACTGGCGCGGATCCTGCTGGTCGTCTGTGGACGTTCGAGCAAGGAAGGCGACTCGGACTTCGTTGCGCAGCAAGGCTGTCGGCATGCCGAGTGGTGAGACCGCGTAGTCCGACAACCCTGACGGCCCGGACGGCACCACAGTGAGCGCCGCGGGGAACCGTGCGGCCAGTGCCGGTGCGGGCGGGTCTATTTCGGGGTTGTTCGGGGTGTTCATGCAGCCTCCCGCTCGTCGGGCTGTTCGGCGCGTTCCTGGGTCATAGCCCAGTCGAGAAGATCGTGGATCACGGCGTTCAGCTCGCCGCGCAAACGATCGCCTTCGGCGCCACTCATGTAGCGCACGTGACCGGAGAAAGTCCAGTTCTTCGTGCGCTTCCCTGTCCCATCATACCGCCAAACCACCTGTTCAGGGATGGCATGGGGTGGGATCTCGATGTCACCATCGGGTGCTTTTCGAGGCAGGGGAACAACAATTGCCTCGTCGTGCGGTTGGGGGTCCATCGTCGGCACCTCCAGATGCCGTGAGCACGCTCCTGGTGCGCGTGATGTCACGGGCGGTTGTTCGGCAGGCCAGGTTGTGGCGTCGAACAGGAAAGCCAACTGGTGGGCCTCGACTCCCCGACTGCACTTCGGCACCCGTCGGGGCCGGCGATCACCGGCTGTGTGGTCGCGCTCCGGACGTTGTTGCCCTTGGTACAGCGAGACAAGCTGCGAGACTGGCCGAGACCAGCGAGACTCGGTGTCTCGCTGCGATCTCGGCGTCGTCTCGCTGTCTCAGTGCTGGTCTCACCTGAGGCGAGACAGGCGGGCGTTCGACGCGAGTCCGGAACATGTTGTGGGAGAAGAGTTTCAGGCGGAACGAAGGTGGCAGTCTCGAACATCCTCCAACGGTTGCGTGCGGCGTGACATGAGGTTGGAGAGCGAGCGGCGGCGTCCATGCCCAGCTGGTAGCCAGAGCTCGTCCACGATGGATGGTGTGGCGGGCGTGATGCGGTGGTTGGGCGGGGCGAGTTGGTCGGTGGGCAAGGTCGCCACGGGCACGGGTGTCTTGTGCGGCCAGCGCTGTGCGAGGCCGACGTGGAAGTTGTGTTCGCGGCTCGTGCTCGGGAGCTGGAACAGGACGGGCTTGCGGATGCCGGCGTCGGCCAGCTCGGCGTACTTGCCGACTTTCTCCACCAGGGTCGTGATGGGTTCGGTTCCGGTGTCGTGTTCGTAGAAGAACGCGAGTGTGCCGTCGGCAGCGGTGTATTCACCGTAGGCATCAGGGCGGACGATGCCTGCGCAGGTTTCGGCGATCTCGTTTTCCGGCCACCACTCGCGCAGTGCGCACTCGGAGTGGTCTCGGGTGTGTCCAGCCAGGGTGGCGAAGAAGTCGTTAACCCCGAGCCGGTGTTCGGTATGAGTGGAGTGCGCGAGCCGAAGCACGGTTTCGGTGACCGTAGCGGGACGCGGCAGTGCGGCTCCGGTGGCGGCTGCGTGCACGACCGTGCCCACGGGGCCGAGGGTGTAGCGCCACGGCTGGGAGCCGGGCCAGATGTCACGGCGGAAGCGGGCGAGCACGCCGCGCTCGTGGAGTACAGCGAGCCGGGAGCGGGCGTGGGAGTAGGAGCCGAACACCAGCCGCGCGAGCTGCAGTGCGGTGAGCACCCGATGCCGCGCCAGGTAGGAGATCACCTCGGCATCGCGGGCGGTGAGCCCGCGCGAGTGCGTGAGCATGTCGGCCCGGCTTGCCGGGCGGATCTCCACCCTTGGGGGTGTGTGCGGATGTATCGATGAATGTCGGGAGACGCGCACTGTTCCTCCACTTCTGCCGTGAGCTGCGGAAAGGCCGGTGCCGGGGCGGTCAGTCAGTGGGCCAGTCATAGGTGACCTGTTGAGTGGCCGGTGGCTGGCCCGCTGAGTAGCCCGCTGACTGACTGGGCAGATCGGCACCCAGTCGGGAGGCACGCGGCGCGGTGCCGACGTGCCGGCGGCGGGCGGAGCGGGCGCGTTGCTCGGCGGACAGGCCGCTCCGTTTGCGTGCCGTGGCCCGGAGCTGTTCAGCACGCCCTGGGACAGCAGGCGGCAGCGGTTCCGTAGCGAGCGTGAAAGGTGGCACGTCGTGTCCGTGGTGGACGGTGCGGGCCAGGACCTCGAAGGCGGGGCGCCGGGCGAGGTCACGTTCGTCGAAATAGGGTGCCACGTGCCGGACGAGTTTGGTTGCGTCGTTCGGGGAGATGGTGAACAGGATTTTGTTGCGGGCGTTGGCATCCACCGCCTCCCGCACATCCGGCGGTAACTGGGCGAGGTGCTGGTGCGCCAACACGAGCGAGAGCCGGTAGCCGCGTGCTTCGGCCAGCGCGTCGTCCACGCCGATCGGCATGTGCAGGAAGTTGTGGCACTCGTCGACAACGATCGTGGCGTCCCTGCGGTCTTCCGGCGCCAGGGTCGCGCGGCGAGTGGCCGCGGACCACAGCCCAGACAGCAGCAACGACCCGACCAGCTGGGCGGCGTGCTCGCCGATCTCGCCCTTCGGTAGCCGGGCGATGAGAATGCCGCCGTCGAGGATGTCAGTGAGGTTGATCGTGGAGGCCGCGGTGCCGAGCAGGTCGCGGGCGAACCGGCGGGACAGCACCGACCGCAGCCGCGACAGCACCGGCCCGGCGAGTTGGTTGCGCTGCCCCGCGGACAGGGCGTCGTAGCCCTCCCAGAACCCGTCCAGTCCCTCCGGCTCCCCGTACTTCGCGAGGATGGCGTGGCGGAACTCCGGCCGCGTCAGTACCGGGATCACCTCGGCCAGCGTGGAACCTGGTCGCCGCACCAATGTCAGGCAGGCGGCGCGGAGCACGTCGTCCATCCGTGGCCCCCACCATGCGGCGTACAGGCGGCGGAACACACCGACCACGCTCTCGGCGGCCCACTCCCGCCCGGCCTCGCCGTCTCGTAGCGCCGTTTCGCGGTCTCGCTGGGCAGTCTCGGTGTCTCGTCTCGCCGTCTCGCCGGGGTGGTCGAGCGGGGCGAGCACGTTCCAAGCTGGCGGTGCCTCGGTTTCGGTGGGATCGAGGATCACCAGACGGTTCCCGCATGACGCGGGGAGCCGGTCGAGCACGTGGCGGGCCAGATCTCCTTGGCAGTCCAGCAGCACCACGCCCCGCCCGGCGTCGGCCTCGGCGAGCACGTGGTTGGCCAGCCAGGTGGACTTGCCCACCCCGGTCACACCCTGCACGTGGACGTGGTGGCGGGCGTCGGCGACCCGCAGCCCGATCACGTCGGGCGGGCCGTCGTTGGCGACTCCCAACAGCTTCGGTGTCTGCCGGTTCGGATGATTCGCGGGAACGAGCCGCAGGCGCGTCGACCTGTGTCGACCTGCGGATGCTTCGTCGCGTTCAGGCTGCGGCATCTTGGCCTCCCTCGGGCTGTTCAGGCCGACGGCGGGGATGGAAACGGGGCAGGTCGCGGCGGGGCCGCCGGACACGGGCGGTGGCATCGGCGATGCCGTACTGCGCCGGCTGGTCGGGCAGATGCCACAGCGCGGCGGCCTCGTCGAGGGTGACCAGGAACCGGTCCTGGCGGCGTCCGGGCAGCCGCTGCACCAGCTGCCGTTCCGCGCGGTGGACAGGGCGAGTCCCCAGGATCGCCGCAGGGGCGGCGAGGTCGTAGCCGTTGACGAGCGTGTTCACCGCGCGCCGCCGCAGCCGTCGCGACACCGGAGAGCACACCGCCAGGCGCAAGGTCGCCTGCAGATGCGGGCCGTGTGCCTGCTTGGTCGCGATCGCCTTGCGGTACGCGGCCACCGCCGGATCCTCCGGCGTGCTGGTGGCCGCGGCAGTCTGGTGACTGGCGGCCGAGCCCTTGCCGAGGAATACGTCCGCGATAGCGAGGATGATCACGAACGGTGCTTTCAGGAAGCCGAGTGCGATCCGCGCCCACCACGGCCGGCTCCGGTCGCCCCGGGGGCGGCCGGTGCGGGCCACGGACACGATGAGCTGCACGCACGCGCTGTCCGTCTCACCGCGGTCGGCCAGCGCGGCCAGCACGCTGTGCAGCCCGTCCACGTCGGCGGCCTGTCGCCGTGTGGCGCGCGTGGGGTCCAGCAGCGGCGCCCACGGGCCACCGCGCGGCAGCACGTGCGCGGCCGTCACTCGCCCCGCACCATCACGGTGCGCCGTGGGTGGGGTGTTGGTGATGGTGGCTCGGGCGCCGGGCCAGCAGCGGCTGATCACCTCGGCAACCGACGATGCCGACAACGTCGGAGGCACCCATACTCCTGCACGCATTCCGGTGGCGTCGGCGACGAACTCCACGGCCAGATGCCGCGGCGCCAGCCCACGGCGGGTACGGGACAGCAGACCTGCCAGCGCCCGCCACAGTCCGCGCGCACCGTCGGCGGGCATCACCGCGGGTGGGGTGATCTCCACCCACGATGCCTGCGCTGCCGCCTCTGTACGGGCTCGTCGCACCGCCACGGCGAGCAGCGCGCCCACCGTCAGCGCCGCCACGGCCGCCACTACCAACAGCGGCCACCAGACTTGGATAGTGCGCCAAGCCCAGCCCGAGGCGTAGGACAACCATGCCCACAGGTTTGGCGGATCGCACAGAAATGACCCCACTGGCGAGTCCACATCCGTGCACCCGTCCGATGTGGACGGGGCAGGGGGCGGCCCGGCTTGATGATCAATGATTCGTAGATCGCGTGATGACATGGCGTCTCCACCTCCACGGTGCGCGAGGATGCGTCGTGTTCGCTGGGCAGCCGTTCGCGCGACGGTGCGCCGCGATGCAGAGAGCCCCGCACGGATTCGTGGCGCGGGCATGTCGCAGCGGCGCGGTGTCGGCGGACGAACACGAAAAGATCAGGAGCGCAGCCAGATTCGGCAGGGACTCCACGGTCCTCGAGGAGGGCCGGCTCCAGATAGCCGGGGCATGAACTCCTCTACCGTGTCTGGCGTCACGCCCGATCAGGCGTGACGCCGCATCCCTGCGCCTACCGTGGCGCTCCGCGTCACCGGGACACTCGACTCCAAGCGCCCCTACAGCGGGGGCCGCCCGGCCGGTCCATCGGCGACGCCTACCTTGTGATCACTTGCCCTGTGCGATAAAATCCTCTCGGCGGAACCTGCACATCAAGCGATCTGAGCTAGGACCTTCTAAGGTAACCTGGGATCGGAGCAGTGTTCAATACCCCATTCGGGTGAATGCTGGGCGCAGCTGCCTGCGTCATGGGTGTCGCACGCCGACCATCGCATCGGCCCGTGTCGAGGCGGTCGAAATCTCAGGGTCTGCGCTCAGCGGCACGGCGTCGACGATTCGGGGATCTGCCTCCAGTTGGCCGCCCGCCCAGTCCTTTGCGTCCCTGCCTGATTCAAGCGCAAGAGCTGGTTCTGGCCGCTCGGGTGCGAGACTGGTCGAGGACGTTACGACTCAAAGGAGTTCGGCGTGGCCTCTGATGCCCTCGAAGGACCGATCCCGGCGTCGAGCGGACGGGGCCAGTCGATCCTCGACCTGCTGGATAAGGCCATCGGCCTGCAGACACCGCTGGTGCGCAAGAACATCGCCCGTGCCCGCCAGCGCAACCCAGAGGCGACACCGGCCGAGGTCATCCGCACCCTGGAGAAGATGTACGTCAGCGCCCTGGCGAGCACGGGGGCCGCGGTCGGGGCCACCGCAGCCGCACCTGCCGTCGGCACCGGGGTCGCGCTGGCGCTGTCGGCGGGCGAGTTCTTCACCTCGCTCGAACTGAGCACCCTGTTCGCGCTCTCGGTCGCCGAGGTCCACGGCGTCCAGATCGACGAGATCGAACGCCGCCGCACACTCGTCATGGGGATCCTGCTCGGCGAGTCCGGCTCCGCGACCATCGGCAAGGTCGCCGAGCGCACCGGCCAGCACTGGGCCCGCCAGCTCGTCACCAAGGTGCCCATGACGACGCTGAAGCAGATCAACCGCGTCCTGGGCAAGAACTTCATCACCAAGTACGGCACCAAGCAGGGGATCATCGTGCTCGGCCGGGTAGTGCCGTTCGGCATCGGCGCGGTCATCGGCGGCGGCGCCAACGCCACCGTCGCTGCCCTGGCTGTCAGAGCCGCCCGGCGCGCGTTCGGCCCGGCACCGCAGTCATGGCCCGAGACAGGGCCGGAGCCCACACCCGAGTCCCCGCACGAGACACCGCCGGAAGTTGTCCCAGGGATCGTGCTGGAGCCTGAACTGGAGTCGAACCCAGGATCAAGACCGCAGACCGGCTGAGACCCCGTCCAGACCGGCAGGCTCCTGCCACCCGTGCTCGTCACACCCAAGAGTGTTCACGCGCTGCTGGTGCTCTCGCGGGCGTACGTCGCCTGGCTGAATTGCCCCATGGCCACATGGATGCGGGTGGCCTCCTCCGTGCTGAATCCACCGATCTTCACGACTTCGCCGTTGCGAGGCTGGATGATCAGAGCCTGGCGGCGAGTCAGCTGCACCTCCTGAATCTCAGCCCAGCTGAGCTGCGCGCCGCGCCACTCCAGGCCCTCGGGCGAGATCGCGATCATCGGTCCTCGCACAAGCCGCCACGCGACGTTGGCGATCACGAGGACAACCACTGCCCAGGACCCGATCGCTACACCTGTAGCGACGGCGTCGTCCTGGAACGCCGACGAGTTGTACACGAAAACACCAACACACCCGAGCAGAAAGACGAAGAACAACCACACCCGTCGGCGCCCGGCAAAGACACGAACCGTGCGATCGGGTTCCGTGGGGTTGTCAGGACGTTGATAGCGCACCGGCTTGCGGCGGGACTTGCGCCGCTCCGGCAACAGCCGCCACGCGACCGCGATGTACACGTAGAACCAGAGAATGCCGAACGGCAGAAGCAGGACCATGCCCCACCCCGCGTACGGGCGCACCGGATACAGGTCACCGCGGTTGAACCCTTCACCGGCCACCTGCTTGCCGATGAGATCGGGCCGGAGGAAGCCTCGCGCCGTCGTGGTGACGACGTTGCCGTTGACCTTGTTCGTGACCGTGGCGCGGCACTCGTACACGTAGCCGAAGCCGCGCAGCGTCACCGGACCGTGCCGGTCGCACGACGTGGCGACGATGATGTGACTGGCGTCGCTCAGGTCTTCGGTCTCGACCTTGTCCGAGAAGTAGTTGAAGATCGTCGCGCCGAGCAGGTACCCGAGAACGGGGATGACCAGGAACGCGAAGATCCGGTGCAGGATGCGGACGGCTTTCATCCGCCCCGAGCTTCCTTGCGGTTCTCTTCCTGCTTCTTCTCTTCCTCGGCCCGCAGGTCGCGCCACGTTCTCCAGCCACCGCCGTCCTTCGCTTCGTCCTCCCAATCACGGAACTTCGTGGACTCCTTGGTCGCCTCGATTCCCAGCTTGGGCAGGAACTCGGCGGGAGCGGTCTTGACGCCGTCTACCGCGACCTTCTTGGCCTCTCCGTACGCGTCCTTGGCCATGTCGGTGACGGAGAAGTCGGTCATGCTTCGCCGGATGTCAGCGTCGATGCCCTTCTTGAGCACGTTGACGAAGTCGTCGCCGCTCTTGGAGAGCGAGGTCTTGGCGTTGACCAGGATGTCGTCGAGCTTCTTGAACAGCCCACCGGCGTTGCTGAACGCCTTGGTGAGCCTGCGGCAGGCCTCCAGAGCCTTGTTCGCCCACTTGACAGCGACGGGGACGCACTCGGCGATCGCGCCCGCGAGGCCCGCGCCGGCCGCTGCGACGGCGGGTGCCCATCGGAGGCAGATCGAGATCAGCTTGCCGATGGCGTCGGAGATGATGTCGCGCACGATGTCACGGACGACCTTGAGCACGATCTTGCACGTCCGGACGAGGCTGGCAATCCCTCCGGCGGCGGTCGCGACGCCCGCGTAGGTGTCGGCGCGATCGACACCGAAACCCCGATACTGATCGCTGTCCTTGCCGGTCCACCCGGTGGTGTCGTTGTTGACCCAGTTCCTGAGGTCGTCCGAGGTGTCCTTCAGGTGGTCGGACACGGACTCCCAGGTCTTCGCCATGCCGTCCAGGGCTTCCTGGTCACCGATGAGCCAGTCCAGTGGCTCCTTCAGAAACCAGACGTGCTCGACCAGCCATCCGAAGCCCGCGCTGAACAGCGCCGCCAACGGATCGACGAGAACACCCGCCACTCCGGCGACCGTCGCGCCCGCGTTGATCAGGCCTTCTGCCCAGTTGCCGCTGGAGAAGCCCTTCACCGTCTCGGTGGCATCATGGAAAATCCCCGCGCCCTCCGTGAACGGCGTCTTCTCGCCGGTGTTCACGAGGTAGTTCTGGCCTGGCGTGGGCGCCGGTCCCATCGTGGTCATCGGTCGTGCATCCCGTCGAAGATGTCGGACTGCGCCTGCTCGTGTTCCTCGATGTGCTTACGCCACCCGTCGAACCGCTTGACGTGGTCGCCCGAGGCGTCCGCTGCCTGGCGCATGGTGTCCATCGCAGCGTTCTGCGCGCCGGTGCAGAGAGCCGCGAGTGGGAAGCCGAGCTTGCCGAAGGCCTCCATGTTGGACACGACCTGCGCTGCGCTCAGCGCGTAGTTCACCTGCTGGCCGACGTTGTTGAGCTTCGTCGCGTGGGCCTGCATCTCAACCAGGTCGATTCGGTAGGTCATCGCAGGAACCCCTTGTTGCTGAAGTCGTCGTCGTCATCCTGCGGCGGACGGGGCCGCTGCGAGCGAGGCGGCACTGGTGGGGGAGGAGGCGGTGGCGCGTCGTCCTCGATCGCACCGAGCCGCGGTGGGCCCTCGCCGTACCCGCCACCTCCCGGCATGTACTGCGGCGGAGGTGGCGGCTGGGCACTGCGCAGTTTGTCCATCATGAAGTGCATCGCCTCGGAGTCGGCGCCGAGCATCGGCGACATCGCCTCCTGCACCGTCGCGGCCACCCGGCTCTGCGCGGCCTGCAGCACACGCAGCACCTCCTGGGCGACGATGTCGCCTTCCTTGCGCTGCAACGAGTTACCCAGCTTCAGATCCACGAGGTTGCCGGCATCGTTGACCGTGACGACGATCTGACCATCAGCGCTGCGTTCCATGACACGCAGGTTCGCCAAGGTTTCGCGTATCGCGTCGCTTTTGCGCTGGGCTTCAGCCAGCTTGCCCTCGTACTGGTTGAGGATCTGATCCGGGTCAGTCATCGGCCCACTCGGTCCTTCTCGTTGTTCTTCTCATCCAAAGGCGCCTGAACGCTCTACTTTGGACAGTAATCGGAGGTAGGTCGCAGCGCCTGCGACGATGTCATTCTCCGAGTACCGGAGGGGCGACGAGCGTGTCGTTGCCGAAGATCTCGTCCGGATCAGGTTCCAGCAAGTAGGACGGAGTCGTTCGCTCGAGATCCTCATCACCCTTGCCTTTGGCGCCGCCGGCTCCCATGCCGCCCATCGCGCCGCCAGCGGCACCGCCGCGGCCGGCCGCTCCAGCTGAAGTGCCGCCGCCACGCCCAGCGGCGCTTTCGTTTCCCGGCATCACACCAGCCGAACCGCCGGGGCCGAACCCCTTGGCAGCGTTGGGATTACCGAGGGCGGCACCGCCTCCCGGCAGTCGGCCGCTGCCCACGCCTCCGCCACCGCTACGACCACCAGGCCCGCCACCTGGCCCGCCACCAGTTCGGGCGTTAGGACCACTCTGGGAGCTCTTGTTACCAAGCAAGGGGCCGCCGCCGAGATTGACGTTGTTGCCGCCAAGCTGGTTGTTGCCGCCCTGGTTACCCAGGTTCGGGCTGTTGCCCCCGAGATTGTTGTTGAGACCGCTGGTGTTCGTGGTGCCAGGGTTCTGCGTCGGCGGCGCCGTCCAGGACGTGTTGGTGGTGTCGTTGCTGAGCTGTGGGGGTGGCGTGTTGCCCTGACCGGTGAAGCCTGGGTTCGGCGCGATCGGTGGCCTGCCAGGGTCACCCGGATCCTTCGGCGGGGTGGGCGGCGCGGGCGCGAAAGCCGGCTGAGCCGCGGCGGTCTGCGCGACCGTGCGGTCGTAGGTCTCCACCGCCCTCGCGGCCTGTTCGTGATCCTTCTGCTGTTGCTGGAACGCGGCGTTGTCCGCCGCTGCCTGCTGGACGAACTGAATCGGATCGGTGATCGACATCAACCGCTCCCGCGACGCCGCCGCGTTGTACGGCTGTGCGGGTGGTGGCGGCACGTTGTTCTTCGCATCACCAAGTGCCCGCGACTGCTGCGTGAACAGCGTCCCCGCCAACTGCGCGGCGGTACCGGTCTCACCAGCGCGGTTGCCCATGTTCGCCAGGGCCTGCCGCGCACCGTCACCGGCCTTGCCAGTCCAGTTCGTCTCGCTGTCCCCGATCGCGGCGGCGACATCGTTGTTGAACGTCGTCAGCTCGTTGCCGATCTGGGTCCAGATGTCGCCGATCTCGCCGATCGCACCGGGATCGACCCCGTTGTTGACCGAGTCGTGCAACTGCTGGTGCGGAATGCCGATGTAGTGCGCGTCCGGCTGAGAGGGAGCGGAGCGAGTCAGTACCTGGCCCTTGAGCTGCGCTGCCTGCGCGTCCAGCATGTCGTCCACCCGGCCCGACGCCTGCACCAGACCAACGACCACACCTATCAACGGGCCGTAGCGCACCTGCATCTCGGCATTGACCTGCTCCTGCACCTGCTGACCGGTCTGCACCTCCGAGTGCCGCTGCACGCCGTAGCGCGAGTGCACATCGGACGGTCTTCCTGGCGCTCCCTCGTTCATCCCCCGCACCCCTCTCAGCAGCCGCTACGGCAGCTTCGGCTCAACAAGCTCAGCAATCTGCAACGCGCGCGGACATGGGTCGCCTTGACCGTTCAGCACTACATCGACACGCGACGACGACGACACACCTATGGCAACGATGCAACTACCGCCGGCCGCAACGAACTTCTTGGCCTGATGGCCGCCGATGGTCAAATCGGCAACCTCACCCGGTGCCTGAACCCCTGCCAGACCGACATTCGTCCGAGTCCCGACGGAGAGGCTGGCTAGCTTCGGTGAGAACCCGCAAGTCTGCGAGGAACCAAGTTTCTCCGGTTTGGGGTCCTCCTTTAGCGGACCCATCACCTGCTCGGCCTCACTCCGGGTGAGCAGGCTGCAGGGATCGGTTTCCGCCAGCGAGCCGCTCGGCTTGGTCGAGGTTGGCGAACTCGTCGTGTCCTGGCTGTTCGTGCTGGAAGCCGAATCACCGGTGCCCGGCGTTGGCTTGGGGTCACCTGTGGTTGACCCGGTGCATGCGCTGACAGCGACCAGGACGGCGGCGGCCAGGCTGATCAGGACGATCCGAGAGTTCACGAGTTGCTTTCCTGGTTGATCAGGCCGACAGGGTGGGGCCAGCGGCCTTGCTGATGCCTTGCTTGGCATCCTGGTCGGCGGTCTGGTATGCGGCCATTGCCTTTTCCACGTCGGAGCGCATCTGCTCCAGGTCTTGCTTGAACTTCGTCGCCGCAGTGATAAACCCTTGCGCAGGGTCGGTGGCGACGCTGGCCAGAAATGGTTTGTACACCTGCGCGGCTGGAGTGGTGCCCAGCGGCGGCTCCTGACTGAGGTAGTCAGACTTCGAGAGGGCATTCGTCACGCCCTCGTACATTTTGTCAATAGCCTTGATCAGGGCCTGGCCACCGGACTCGTTGACACCGACGCCCGCGGCGACCGAGGCTGAGAAACTGGCCGCCGAGTCTCTGATCCCCTGCATACCGGCAAAGAACGCCTCCGGCATGACCAATCCCCTTCCTAACGCTGCGTCGCCTCACGGTAACAAGTAGTCGCAGCCCTGTCCGGCGAATCTGACGCATCGCGCACGCCGTCGGTTCCTCTGAGTTACCGGTGCGAACTGATGATCCTGTTGAGGTGGCGATCGAGCGCGGCCTGGTCAGCGGGGGTGTAGGTGGCTGTCAGTCGTCCGTCCGGGCCGGTGGCGGGGATCACCGCGTACCTCCCGACATCGGTGTCCAGGTAGCTGATCGTCCCCAGTTCGGTCTCCTGCCCGTTGCGGCCACGTGCCGAAACCTGCAGGTAGCCGGCGCCAAGCCGTGGGCGGCGCAGAATCTCCTCAGCAGCCGCCCGCTGCCCGCCCGGCGACGGCGCGGCCGCCTTCACCGGGGTTCTGAAGGTGTGTTCGGAGAAGTCCTCTTCCACCCGCCGTCGACCAGCTGGCGTCGAGGTGTCGGCCACGGTGACCGAGACTCCCGGACCGGGGCGCATCGGAGGTAGCAACCGCACCAGACGAGGCACGGCCGCGTCGGGCTGGCAGATCCGGAAGACGATCGTGTTGTCCCGCTGCTCCGCGACCACGCCCGTGCGGTCGTCGGTGACCGCGAGTGCCACAGGCTGCGTGTCGCCGGCAGTGCCTACCAGCGCGGTCACAAGGTGCCCACGGGCGAATACGTGCAACGCTTCCACCAGCTCCGGCACAAACTCGCCGTCGCGGACCAGTCCCCGGTCGATCAGGTCCCGGTGCACAGCCTCGACCAGCCGGACCCGATCCTCACGCGTCGCGCCGTGATGCGGTATGGCGAACGGGAACCGCCGCAGATTGATCCGCAACGCCTCGCTGAGCACATCCAGCGCTGCGAACGAACAGACGATCTCCCCCGACACTCCTGTAACCACCTCTCGCTGGCCGCTCCGCTCCCCACGGTGCGTGACCGCGCGACATACTGCCAGTTGAACACTCATCAGCAGAGTGTTACCGCACCGATCTTGTTGAAGATCTCACCCAGTCGGCGCAGCCGCTCCGCTCCGCGACCGCCCAGGGCCAATAGCCACCTACATGAGCTTGTGGTCTGCAAATCGACATGATCCGCTTCAGCCATTCACCCGATTCGGGGCTTGCGGGCCTCGTCGCGTGTCGCTGGACCAATGGACCCGCTTACTGGGACGCGCCTACCTAATTACCCGCAGTCTCAAAGACCTGGACATCAAGGCCGATGATGCGATGCCTGTTGCCAGACCAACACCTCGATTTTCTAAGCCGGCGGCGGAAACGGCTCAGTCGAGGGTGCTTCTGCGGTTGCTGCCAGGTCGCGACCAGGATGCAAGGCCTCGTACAGACGGGTAATCAACGCCGTCGAATCGGCCTCGTTCAAGCTCTGTGCCTCGAGCGCACGGACGACCGTCGCGTAGCCGTCGATCGCGTCTCTCGCCTCGGCGAGGAGGCTGGAGTTCTCGGTCTCCACCCACACCAGCGACTCGTACTTCGCGAAGGTCAACTGCGTGAACGGCCCCGCCAGTCCGGCATGCGCACCGTGTGCCGCAGGCACGATCCGAATCCTGATGTTCGGCCGGTTCGCCATGAACATGAGGTGCAGCAGTTGCCCGGCGTGTACCTCGGCGCCGCCGACTCGGAGGTGCAACGCCAACTCGTGGATGAAGACCGTGCACTTCACGTTGCGCCGGACCATTTCCTGCATCGCGAGCTGCGCCTGCACCCGCTCCGCCAGCTCGTCTGCCGGCGCCGTGGAGGATGCCCGTAGCACCTCACGCATGTAGTCAGCCGTCTGCACAAACACCGGCACCATGTGCGTGTGCCAGCTGATCAGCGTCTTGGCCACCTTCAGGTGCTCGATGACCGTGCGCAGTCGGATGGGCGAGCACGTGCCGTGCTGCTGCCACCAGCCGCGGATGTGAGTCTCGCCGTAGAGCGACAACAGGTGGACGATTTCATCGGCGTTCACGCGGCAGACACCCAGTAGCACGGCGACCTCAAGCTGGGTGGCGCCACCCTTGCCGTTCACCACGTCCGAGACCTTGGCCTCGTCCCAGTCCACGATGTCGGCAGCAGCGCGCGAGGTCAGGCCTGCGCTCGTGATGGCTGCCCGCAGGCCAGTACCGAACTCACGACCACGCGCGGTGGAGAACCGCTTCGGCATGTTTAGTTCCCCGCCCGATCGGCAACCAACTGCAAGTGTCGCTGCTGATCTCCAGAGTCGTTATCTGGCAATGGATCCCGAAGTCGCAGTGAAGCTTCGTTGAGCAGGCGCGCGGACTCTTCCTCGGATCGCAGAACGCCATCGAGTACAAGCAGTGCGCGCTCATAAGGGTCGCGTTCGGCCGCGGACTCAAGCCAGGTGTCACCGCCGTGCAGAGTGCGCAGGAGGACGACATCGTCGAAACGCTTCTCGACGAACCGCATCATCGTGAACGACGCGCCTTGGCCGAAGTACAGCCCTGCGTCACCGTCCACAACTCCGAACTCGAACCCAGGCAGTTCGCTCAGCTCTTCCAAGCGCTCCAGCTGGTCCGCCATCACCTGCGCGCCACCGACGCCGCCCTCAAGTAGCGACTCGGGCACGATCAGCCGCACATGCAACCGCCTCGGGCTGCCCGGCCGCGCAACGTCCTTGGCGTCCATCCCCAGGCGTTTCAGGACCTCGTGCTGCAGCGCAAGATCAAGTTCGTTGACAGCAGCCCCGGACTCCAGCAAAGTCGCGTGGTAGGAGTCGACGCGCACCAGCTCAGGCAGCACGTCGTCCGCCACGATCACCAGCTCGCTTGCCTCGGCCATGACATCCCAGGGCGTCCACGACAGCCGCGCCCACGCGTCACCGTTGATCCGATCCCACATGCCAGGGTCGACGGCCCGCTGCGCCACGCGAACACAGAGCTCGACTTCCTCGTCGGACGCGCCGCACACGGCGCCGATCGCCACCACTTCGAGAGGAGACATACGCAAAACGGCCCTGCAGAGTTGTGACAGCTTGGCCGCCGAGAAGCCGACTAGCTCACCCAGCTCTGCGAGTGACCAACCACGTTTCGTCCGCCAGCCCAGCACGGTCCGGCTCAACGCCCGGACTTCCAGACTTGCTCTCCCGGCGACCAGATTCAACGCCACGTGCCATCAACCTGTTCTTGATTCGTGAATCCATTTTGACGTTCATGTCTGGTGGCGTTGGGCTGCCCAGGGCCGCTGCGCCAGACCTGTCTGCCGCCGCCACTGTCGATCGCATTGCGGGCACTCGCTCCACAACCCGTCCGGGTACTTGGGCGGCGTCTTCTCCGGAACCACAACCTCAGCACCGCACAGCGCCTCTCCGCGTGCACCCGGAGCCGCCAATGCCCGCGGGATCGCATGTCGTGCGCCGAGGTACGGCAGCCAGCGGAAGGGGCGGGGCGGCGTAAGACCTTTCACCGCAATGACTTTGCGTTCCGGCGGTGTCATTTCCGGTCGGGTGCACACACGATCACCACTCCTGGAGGGCCGCGTGTGCCACGGTCGTGAAGTCAGGAACTTGCACACCACCTGGTTCGGTGATCCACCGCAACCGATGCGTCCCGAACTGGCTGGGTGGCAGATCGACGCACCGCCCGGCCAGGACATGATCGATGCCCTGTTCGGCTATCTCCGGTAGAGGGGGACCGGCGTGCGACAGGACGAGGAACACCCAGCGCACACCGTGGTCGTCAGGCGACTCGAACAGCGGGACCGTGTCTCCCAGCGCGGTTCGCACTTGCTCGCCGAGTTTCTTGGGCATATCCAGCGCGTCGATCCCGCATCCGGACACCAGCCACACGCCAGCGCGGAATACACCCACCGTCCATCCGTACTCGTCCTGATAGGACTGTGCGGCGGCCTCGAACTCGGTCTGAGGTCCCTCTCGGACGCCGATGCCGAGACGAATTGCATTGCGGGGCAAGGACATGGTCACCTTACGATCGCGGGTAGGAGAAGACGGGGAGCCAGCCGCGACATCGGTAGTGGCAGGTCGTCCAGGCCGTCCAGCACGTCGGCGAGCGTGCCCGTGGCCAGCCAGCACGCCCGAGGACAACCCCCGCCGACCATCGACTCGGTGAGGAACCGCCCAGCCTGGGCGTCGGTGTCTGACCTGACCCGCAGCACGTCGAGCCACAGGCCGTGGCAGAACGAATAGATCAGCTCCACCAGCTCATGCGGCGGGTCGGGTGAGTGGACCGGGTCGAAGGACCAGCCCCGCACTTGGTGCAGATGCCGCAGGCGCTGCATCTGCGTGACCGCATCAAGAGCGCGGGCGTTCACAACTCGGCCCTCGTCAGGGCGTGACGGCCATGGCTGGTGGGATGGAACAGGGCGATCTGGGCTTGTAGGAACACCCGGCATGGCACCCGGCGTCGCCGCCACCACCGGCCCGCTCGGTGGCACTGGCGGCAGTGACCGTTGTCGTCCGGGATGTGCCCGCCGAACAGTGCGTCGAAGGCGTCGACGATCAACGGCAGGTCGTCGCGAGCGATGACCAGTGCGGCCTCGTCGCCGCCGCCGGCGGCCACGTTCTTCACGGTCGCCAGGTAGCTCTTCACCCTGCGGTGTAGCTCGTCGAACACCACGTCCATCGCCCTGACACTCCTTCCGTCGAGCCTGGGTGCCCATGGCGGGCACTTCTGCTGGGGCCGACGGGACTGCAGGGGCGCTTCACCACCACGTGACGGCCCGGCCATCGAGGCCAGCAGTCCCGCCGACCCATGCAACATATATCGTGCAATAGCACGATTTCTATCGCCCAATCGGGTCGCTGTAGAACTGTTGCATGGGAGCGTGCAGCGTTAGTCTCGCCTGCATGGCAGCACCAACTCGGGCGAAGAAGCGTCTCGGCGATCACCTCGCGCGATTGCGAGACAGCGCTGGCAGATCTCTCGCGCAGACGGCAAAGGAACTCAAGACGTCAGACAGCACCATCAGCCGGTACGAGTCAGGACACGTGCTGCCGAACTGGGCGAGCGTCGCCGCCCTGTGCGCGTCCTACGACGCCAGCGACGAGGACCTCGACGCCGCGGCCCGGCTGTGGGAGAACGCGAGCGATGAACCTCCGCGCGTGCGCCTGCCCGCAGGCTCGACCAAGGCGTTCCGCACGTTCGTCCGCGCCGAGCTCGAAGCCGACAAGGTGCGCACCGTTCAGTCGCTGGCCGTGCCCGGCCTGATCCAGGTGAAGTCCTATGCCCGTGCTATCGAGGCGGCTGCTCACCGGTTCTACAAGCAGGATGTGCGGCTCGACAGCCACGTCACCACACGACTCAACCGCCAGAAACGGCTGGAGAACGGCGAACTGCAGCTGCACGCGCTGATCGACGAGGCGGTTATCGAGCGCGAGGTCGGTGGTCCGGATGTGATGGAGGAACAGCTTCACCGCCTGCTGACCGTGGGCGCACGAGCAAACGTCATTTTGCAGATCATCCCCAAGACCGCCGGTGCCTACGGCAGCATGTCCGGGCCGTGCACGATCATCAGCTTCCCGAGTCCGGTCGATCCGCCGGGCGTTTACCTGGAATACCCGGCCGGAGGCGCGTGGGTGGACAATGAGGCTGACGTAGTCCGCTTCACCACCATGTTCGACGACGTGAGCCTGGTCGCGTTGTCGCCCACCGAGACGGCAGCGCGCATCGGCCGACAGATAGGGGCGCTTGGCAGACAATGAGCAGCAGCAACTCCATGTGGCGCAAGAGCAGCTACTCGGGAGGAGCCGGCAACGAGTGCGTGGAACTCGCCGTCAGTACCGACGACGTCGGCGTCCGCGACTCCAAGAACCCGCACGCAGCAACGCTGCGGTTCCAGCGCAAAGCGTTCGGCAGCTTCATCAACGATCTGCGGAACGGAACAGGCCCTTAGTAACAACCGCACAGGACGGACGGCCGGTGGGCAGTCCGTCCTGTGCTTGGGTTGCAGCTGTCACTGAACTCCGTCTTCGACCGCTCCGCGACCTGTCGCGCCCTGCTCCCAGGTGCGCTCCACGACCGTGACTTGTCAGGGCCGGCCGCCCAACGCACGACTGTGCGGGCTCCTCGTCACGCTCGACCGTCTTGCCTGTCGCCTCCGTGGCTGGTGCCCGCCTCAAGGGTGTCTTGCTGATCCCGCGCCGCCGGACGACTGCCTTGATCGACACCCATAAATCCAGCCGAGACGATGCATCTCTGCCCAGTACTCCTCTCCCGCTGTGCGCTTTCTTCAGTCAGCAGGTCTCTTTCATGCTCGTCGACAGACGCACTATTGGATGTGCGACCACAACTGGGTCAGCAACGCCAGAGACCGGCGTCCGAAACACCATCTTGATAGTCGACCTCAGCGCAACACTTGACGAGTTCCATCGCCAATCAGGTACGCACTAACCTCAAATAGTCGGGCCAGGGGTACTCGCGAACGCTCAGCAGGCGGCGTCGTGGCGCATTCGGCTCACGCTGTCCGCGCGAAACCCGGCCGTACGAAAGCTTTAGATTGAGGACGCGTTGGGATAACAGTCCCCGCGGGTCGCAAAGACGACTTCGCAGACACTTAGCGAGGAGCACTGCTAGGTAGCAGTTTGCTCGGATCACCCGCCCAGAGGATCACGAGCTCATCGCGTGCACGGGTGGCAGCCACGTAGAGGAGCGACTTCTCGCGCTGAAGGATGTCCTGGCGATCGGCGTCGGTGACGTTCTTCAACGCGAACGGAGCAGGTAGCGCGGCAGCGTCCACCCCGAAGATCAATACCCGGGTGAACTCCATCCCCTTTGCCCGGTGCATTGTCATCACGACGGGTTTACCCGATGGGACGGCCTTGTCAGACACGAAGCGCGCTGGCACCAGCCGCTCGTCGAGCGCCCGCACCAGTTGCTCCCCGGCCTGCTCGGTCCGAACCAAGATGCCAATCGTCTCCGGGCCCTCTCCGTCCTTGAGTTCCTTGAGCCAGTTGCCGACCACTGTTGCCGCTTGATCGAGTTCGTCGGTGAGATTCGATGCCGATATCCGTCGTGGGGCCGGGCCGAGGCGAGCGGAGCGGTATTCGCTGGTGTCCTCAGCTCCGTCTTCAAGATCGGCGAAGTCGGTGCCGGTCAGAACACTCACGGCGTAGCGGAGGTTCTGCTGTGTCGTGCGGTAGTTGAGCCGCAGCCGCTGTGAGCGCCCAACGATCTTGATGCCGTAGTGGCCGAGGACGACACGGCTGCGGTAGATGCGCTGGTGGGAGTCCTCCGCGATGAACAGGTCGTCGGGGCCGTCAGCCACGAGGGCTCGGAGGAACTGCCAATGGGCTGGGCTCAGGTCCTGACCCTCGTCCACGAGAACGTGGTCGGCCGGCCGCGCTCCGGAAGCGTTGAGAATCCAGGCGGCGATCGAGGCCGTCTCGATGAAGTCGACGCTTCCATGGATTCCTGCATTGAGCCGATAAGCGCTTATCACGCTCCACACAGCGGTGCGCGCGTTCCGATCCAAGGGAACGCCCCGGCCCGGCCTGCGAACCTTCGCATATCCCTCAAGATTCGTGACCCGGTTGGGAAGGACAACGAGGTCGTACTCGGCCTGGAAGAACACCGGGCTCTTCAGCTGACTAGGGAGCTCGTCCCCGTTGGACGCGATGGCGTCCCGCCACGCGTTGCGGTCCGTGACCCGCGCGATCTGACTGGTACGAGCCCCGAGGACCGCCTCGACGGCCGGTGCGACGCCGGACCCACCTGATTGGACAACCGCTCGCGCCGCCGCATCGACTCCACGAACAAAAATGCCGGGATCGCCTAGCTTCTCCGCGATGGGCAGCGTGGGATCGAGGATCTTCAGGTCGCGCTGCATGGCGTCGGCAAGCGTCTTGTTGAACGTGGTGAGCACGACACGCGCCTGGGGGTTCTTCCTCGCGAGGTTGCGCGCGCGGTGGAGGAGTACGACGGTCTTGCCGGTACCGGCGCCTCCGGACAACCGGAACGGACCACGCCAGGACCGCTCCGCGTACTTGCGCTGCTCGGGGTGCAGGAACACCCGCCAGGCGGCGAAGTTGGTGTCCTCGATCGCCCGTCGCAGTTCCTCGTTGTCCTCGATGAAAGCGAACTGGAGGCGAGCTGCGGGGTGGTGTAGTGCGGTCGCGAGAGCGCTGTCCGAATCTTCCGCGAGTGCGCTGTCCTCCTCGCCGATCGCCAGTGTCTCCTTCACGGCTGTGATGGACAGGCCCGCACTCAGGTCGATGAGCGCCACTCCCTGCCAGCCGGGGACCTGCTGGGCGAGGTCTGTGATGTCCTCCGCCTCGCGGCACTCCATTGCCAACTCGGCGATGTGAGGCGCGAGGCCCAATTCGTCGATGAGGGCGTCGACGGTGAGACCCCGACGAGCGAAGAGCGGTTCGACAGATTCGGCGTTCGGTTCAGCTGTCCCGACGCTCGGCGGTGTCACGGGTACGACCGGAGTATCCGAGAACAGCAGTTCGGCGATGCCGTTTACGGGGTTGACCTGCAGCTTCGTCTTCATCGCGAAGTCGATGGCGGCGTCGTGCGGCCACACACCGAGGTAGACGTAGATAGCTGCTTGTTCATGCCCCTGCACCTTGAAGAGCACCGCACGCCAGAAGTCGTCGACCCGCCCTGTCCGCACGCGAGGATCGACCGCGCGGAGGATCGGCTCGATGTGCAGTCCTGGGAGGGAGTCGTTCTCAGCGAGCTTGGCGAGGAAGTTGTAGGCCCTCCCGCGCACTGAGCCGTCGATCTGGGGCGCGTGCTGCTGGGGGCCGAGAATGATCTGGGGCACTACCGACCTCCGACTGTTGCGAGCACGTGCAGGATGGCTTCCGGCTCCGCTTCGACGAGCGTCCAGCCGTCTTCGGCGAGTTCGTCGCGATCTTCCTGCTCGAGGTGGAGGTTCACCGCGACGCGGAGGGCGGGCCACGAAATGTCGATCGGCAGGCCGGAGGCCGTCTCGAACCCGAGCTCTGGTGCTGGGGCGTCGGTCTTGGCGAGTTGCGCGATCATCGACTTCTCGGCCTCACTCACCGCGGATCGGTAGAGCGCACTCCACGGCTCAGGCAGTTCGACACTGCCAGAAGCGGTCTTCGCCGTGGGTGCGGTCGCGAGCGAGTACGCCGTGACCTCGTAGGGCTGGTCGCGGCGATTGAGCAGGTTGGCCAACCTGATCCACTCCCGCCATGCGTGCTTGTGGTCCTGTCCCAGGCGATCGTCCCGGTCGTCGAGGATCACGACGACCTCGGTCCCGTTGCCCTGCGCCGCGATGTTGCGCGCGACTGCGGTTACCGTGTTGTGCCGCCACATCCAAACCCGACGATCACCGGCCATCGGCAGCACGGCGGTGTCGTGGGCCGACCTAGCGAGGTCCGCGAGGTTCTCCGCACCGGAGGCCTTTCCGACCTGCCCGGAGCCCGCCAGCAACAACGGCACGGCCTCGGCGAGGGCCGCGATCCCATCCGGATCGGGCCGGCTGATCCACTGCACCAGGAAGTCGATCGGACCGCCCCTGACGATGTCGAGCAGTCCCGGCTTGAGCTTCCCGTTCGTCGCGGTCACGACCTGGGGCCAGCGCGCCTCGGAAAACCATTGCGGTGGTGCGGAAGTACCAGCTTCGGCGTCGACCAGGTCCTGCCAGGTCAGCCCCAGCACGACGTAACCCTGATCACGAAGAGCCGCCCGTTTGGCCGCATCGTCGGCAATCCGGTTGATGACCGGGCTCGCGTGGAACTGCCACCCGTCGCAGAAGAGAGCGAGGCGGGGGACGTTCTGGTCGTTGCTGTAGAACACGAAGTCAGGCTTGACGGCGCCCAGAGCCAGCTGTGGCTCCATCACCCAGGTGCGGTCACCACCGGGGTTGATCGTCCACCTGTTGCCGTTGGGGCCGGGCTGCTCCAGCACGCTGGCCCCGAGCCCCTCGATGAGTCGCTTGTGGAGCAGCTTGCGGAACTTCTGCTCGATGTGTGTTTCGGGATCGTAGGCGGAAGTCTGCTTCTCGGTGACTTCCCAGCTGAGACGCCCAGCAGGTGCGCCTTCGGACGCCCCGGCGAGCAGAATGGTCCTGAGGTGACGCTCAGCGGCCACGCGCGAGACGTGCTTCTGGGTGAAGCTGTTGATGAACGGGGAGAGGCAGCGGTGACATGACGCCCGCCCTTCGTCCTTGCACGGGCAGTCCCGGACCAGGATCCAGGCGCGGAAGAGCAAGGCATAGAACCGTGCGGGGTCAGCCAACTCAGCGAGGTATCCGGTGCCGCCGGGAACTGTGTCGTGGATGAGGATCGCGTCCCGGTTCTCGGTGCCGTCGCTGAGGTAAGGATCGACGATCTTCTCGAACGCCAGGTGGTCGGGGGCACCCCCGAGGTGCTCACGCAAACCGAGTTGCAGTGCGGCCAGAAGACTTGGAACGGCGAACCGGTCGCCGATCGAAATGGTCGCGGGCAGTTGGATCACGACCGCTTCGGTCCGAAGAGTGCGTGCCAGCGCTACCCGGCGAATACTCTCCTGGGTCGTGTTGCGGTAGCCACACCACGGCCTGTGCTCGGCTGCGGAGTTCTGGCCGGTGCGCGAATCGACCTTGCCGCAACCTGAGCACACCCGGAACAGTGGCGCGGCGTACTCCTCGCCCGACAACACACGAGGGCCTGCTCCAGGATCCGACAGCTTGCCGACATTGAGCCACCGGATGGTCATGTTGGTCAGGTGTTTGAGGCCGAAGGGATAGTTCTCGATGAACCACTGATGTCGCGGTTCGTCTACGTCTGCCGCCGTGACGATTTGGAAGCTGGTGCGCTCCCTCTCGTCGCGCCCGTCGTCAATGGCGGCTTCCTCCCGGCGCATCGCGGACGACACCCGCTCGAGCTCGACGACATCGATGATCTGCCGGACGTCAGAGATGGCAGGATCGCCGCAACGCGGACAAGCCGTGGGCCGACTACCCCCGTCGAGTGGGCGACCGTATCCGCAGGACGGGCAGAACACCCAGCTGTGGATGGCCTCTCCCTCGGAGCCGAGATCGACCGCGTCGATCTGGATCTTGTAGCCCCTGGCGTAGAACGTGGCGCCCGGAGCGAACTCTCGAAGAGCCGCCGACGCTCCCCGGTTGAAGGTCGCAGGTTCGGACATGTACTCCTGGGTGTCGGGGTCGATCCAGCTCAAGGTCACGTCGAGCGTGACGGAGTCATCGAGAAGGGTGTAGTTCGGGAAGATCCCTTGCTCTTCGAGTACGCCGATCCAGTAGTCGCCCTGCAGGTCGGCCAGCTGTTTGCGCGCCAGCCGGAGTGCGGCTCGCGCGGTTCTGAACGCGACTTTGTCGTCCTCGGTCGCGGCGGGCAGTGCAGCCCGTTCCTGAAGTTCGGGAAGACTTGTTTGAATCTCCCGAATGCGGTGCTTCAGGGTCTCGACCTCGCCGGCCCAGTGGTGGCGCCGTGCGTGGAGATGCACCGAGAGCTGGCTCGACAGCGGGCCTGATACAGGTGTGGCCCACTGTTTGAGCCTGGAGCGAGCCTGTTCAGTCAACGTGTCAAGAGACGAGAGGAACGCCTCCAGGCTGGCTGGCGACTCAGCTCCCTCGATCAGCGCCCGGAGGAAGCTTTCAGGGTCGACAGATCCGATGGCTTGCGTGGCTGAGGTCGGATGGGGCGCGTCGACGGAACGGGCAAGCTGGTCAGCGACCGAGGCGAGGTACTGCCTGCGGAGGATCTCCTCCGCGTCGATGTAGGTCGCGGGTGGGCGCACCTGCCCGTTGACGACGGACAGCGGGTCGCCAAGGCGGGGCAACTGTTCACCGCGGCCCGAGACGAAGGCCAGGTTGAGAGCACTGCCAGTGAGACGACCGGCGCGTCCCACTCGCTGGAGGTAGGAAGCGACGCTCCTGGGCAAGGAGGCCAGCATCACGGTCGACAGGTCGCCGATGTCGATGCCCATCTCCAACGTGGGGGTCGCGACCAGCACGTTGGGTGCTTGCGGGTTCCGTGAGCTCGACTTGAACTGTGTTTCGTAGTTGAGCCGGATCAGGTCGTCGAGCAGGCTGGTGTGCTCGCGGGCCACGACTCGCGTGATGTCGAAGGCTTGGTAGAGCTGCCGGTAGAAGTTGTCGGGCTGGCCTACGGCTCTGATGAGCGTTCCATTACAACGGGCGACGAAACAGGGAAGCCCATCGAGTTCCTCGACCACGCGATTCGTGCCCGGAACCTCGGCGCCGCACACATCGCAGGCCAGCAGGTAGCGGCCGCGCCGATACCCCTCGTCTTCGACGGGGCCGACCAGGACGCCGCTTTGCGGAAGCTCGTAGACCTGTCCACCCGAGTTGGTGTTCACCGTCTTGATGACATCGAGAGCAGCGAGCTGGTTCAGCAATGCGACCGAGAGCGAAGCACCCTCGTGGGGTGTGCAGGTCAGCACACGGGCAGTCCACACCGCGTACCAGCTCTGCGATGAGCCGACCGAAACAAGGTCGCTATCCCGGACACCACCACCGCCTCCTGCTCGGGGATAGGCAGGTGCACCCCGCCCGCGCGGAAAGGCGGGCATGCCGTCAGAACGGGGACGACCACCCCATATCGAGTAGCGACGGCCGTCCTCAACCTGGTACTTCCGGAACCACTCGTGCTCGATCGCGCCGTCGGTGCGCATGCGTTCCACCACACCTCGAACCCAGCCGATGCGCTGGTCGTCGGTCAGTCCCATGCCCTCGAAGTGCTCGGGCCCCACGGCCTTTTCGACCTCAGTGGCGACTTTGAGCATCACCGCACGCGAGATGTCGACTTCGGCAGCGAGGCTGCCTGTGAGCTCCAGGGTGCGGCCGACGCGGGACTGCAAGCCGAATTCGAGGACGGTGTCGAGCACCAGGCGGCGCTTCACGCGGCGCCGTACGGCGGCAGGAACCTGGCTCTGCTTCTCGCGTCGCCAGAAGGCCTCGAACTGCGTGCGATCGGCGAAGTCCGGCGGAATGAGGCGGTAGCGCAGGTGAGAGTCGTCCCCAGCCTGTTGCAGTGCCCGGTCGACGAGTACGTCGAGGCTGACGAGGGCGTCGCCTACGGCTCCTCTTAACACGGCGCGAAGGGTGAGGCTGTGGGAGCGGCTCTGAATGAACCCAGCTCGGTGGGCTGCATCTTGGACGCTGTCCGTGAAGATGAGCGCCTTCTTCTCGCCCTTGTCGAGCTCGTTGCTGCCGAAGATCGTCGACAGCGCAACTGACAGCAGCGTTGCGATCGCCGAGCCGAGAAACCGGATGCCGTCCTTCTGCATGCAGGACGGGCAAGTGTCATTGACGGACAGGGAGCCGGCCAGGGGTCCGGTGTGCGCAAGGACGGGAAGCACGCGACTGGCCGCGACCTCAGCGTCGTCCTCCGGGCGCTCCGCGAAGACGCGTCGCTCAGTGGTGTGGAACCAGCTGAGACGTGGCTCGTCGGGGTTGTGTTGGCCACTACGGTCGCCCGAATTGGCAGCTTCGGCCTCGGCTGGAGCGTGAATGAGGACGCGGAACTCCTGGTCGTCGGTGAGTCGCGCGAGCCTGATGTCGTTCGACTCGGCCGCAGTGAGGTCGAAACCTCCCACCGGCGCCCGCAGAACAGCCCATCCGGAGCGCCCGCAATGTCGGCAGAACACCGCAGGGAACGCAGGGGCGCCTATTCCTTCGGCATCGAGCGCGGAATCGCCGAGATGGGTGTCGTCTGACCAGAGGTACTGCGGCGAACCGACGGCGACCCGGTCGATGCGGGTGAGCTCGCGTACCCAGAGGTGCAGGTCAATCGAGAGCGCGGCGCGACCCGCGACCTTGCGCACATGGCTCAGCGCGGCACAGAAGAGCAGGACGAACGTCTCGGCGGTCTGGCGGGACTGCTCGTCGGTCACGAATGTGGGGAGCAGATGCTCGGCCAACTCGCTGATGGGGCAGGCCCGTTCGGCGAGTCCCGTGAGAGCGTGCGTGAAGGGATGGGCTTTCGCGAGTGTCAGCAGTTCCTCGGGCGTGGCCCTGGTGAGAACCGGAGATCCACCCGCCGTGGTGACGAAGAGCCTGCCCAGCACCGCCTCGGCGATCGCGCGACCATCGGTGAGTCCAGACGCGCGCTCGACGGCGTTCTTGACGGCTTCGTGATCGACGCGCGGCTCGATGCGAGCCGCATGTCCCTTCCACTCATCGACCGTGAGGCGCGCCTCGGTGACCACTGATGACTCGTCGAACTCCTCCCCGAACACCGTCCGGGCGAAATCCAGCATGGCTTCGGGGTCGCCCTTGTCGCCCAGGGTGGCCGAGGTCGCGACCGGGGTAATGATTCCCAGCGGACGCGCCCGCTCGATCTCGGTGAAGGCATCGGCGGACCAGTAGGACTTCAACGCCAGCCCGAGGCGCCGCAACAGCATCGACACATCGGTGCCCTGCGCGCCGTCGTAGGTGTGGAACTCGTCCAGCACGAGATACTGCAAACTCGTGGCGCTCTTCTCCCAGATCCTGGCGTCCGCTTCACGCAGCAACATCTGGTCGAGCATCTTGTAGTTGGTGAGCAGAATGTCGGGAGGATCGCTGCGGATCACCTCGCGGCGAGTGATCAGACCGTCCTTCGAGACCTTCGATCGTTGCGGCCCCTGCTCACCAGTGAAGATCGCAGCAGTCACTCCAGCAAGTTCTTCGTGTGCGCTCAGGAGGGCAGCGAGTCGTTGTGCCTGGTCGTTGGCGAGTGCGTTCATCGGGTAGAGGATCAGCGCCTTCGTTCCGGCGATGCCCCGACGCCTGGCCCGTACCACGTGATCGATGATCGGATACAGGAACGACTCGGTCTTGCCCGACCCTGTGCCTGTGGTGACCAGCGTGGGTAGCGGCCTTGACCTGGGCTCTCCGAGGTCGAAGCTGCTCAGGCGTGCGAACGCCGCCGCCTGATGGCCATACGGCGTGAATCCTTCGTACCACTCCAGCGTGTCGCGCCAGCCCTCGTCTGCGGCCTTGAACGGCAGTCGGACCCGCAGGTAGGGGCCTTTGAAGATGCCGTTCTCCCGATTGGCGAGGAAGTCGACCAGCGCGACGCGCGCTTCTTCGTCGGCAAGAGCGAACGTCGTCGACAGGTAATCCAAAATGCCGTCTTGAACTGCCGGCGCCTGGATACCTGGAAGAAGCTCGCTCATCGGCGGAAGTCTAATGGTGGGCCCGACAGTTCGGGCCCGTATGCACTCAATCGCAACACTGTTCAGCCGTCTCGCCACCGACGTGAGCGATCAGCTATCGCTTCCCGAACCTTGCTGTCGTCGACCGCTACGTACCGCTGTGTGGTTGCGAGCGACGAGTGACCCAGCAGGGTTTGCACCAGTCGGATGTCTCGGGTCTGCTGATGTACCTCCGTCGCACAGAGGTGGCGAAGTTGGTGCATGGTCGTGCCGTCGGCGAGAGCGCGGGTTGCCAAGGTCCCAACCCAGTGCGGCGACAGATGACCGCCATTTGGACTCGGGAACAGGTAGCCCGGTGGTGCCTCACGGAGCAGCTGAGCCAGGTCTTCCGGGAGCGGCAGCACCCGCTTGCGTGACCCTTTGCCGTGGACAACGAGCGCCCACCCGACGAGGTCTCGGACAAGGTCGTTCTCAGGGTGGACCTGCGCAACCTCGCCGCGGCGCATGCCAAGTTCGTTTGCGAGCCGGAGTATGAGGACGATCCGTTTGTCGGCAGCGCGCAACGCCGTGACGACGGTGGCTGGTGCGGCTGGCCGAGGCTGTGGCTGCTCAGGGCGGATCATCGGCAGTACGTCCGCGATGTTCTCAGTCGTCCGCCCGGTGCTGATGCCCCAGGCCCAGAATCGACGAAACGACGAGCGGACGGCGCGTGCCGTCTCCCGCCTCCAGTCGTGCCTCCCCGTCCATTCCAGCAGGTCGGAACGAGCGATCTGCCAGGGCTCGGCGGCGAGCTGTGCGCGTGCAAGGCGGCGCACGTGATAGCCGCGCAGCTCGATCGTCTGCGCCGACAGGCGCATCGCCTTCATCGCGACGCGCCAGGAATCGATCTCAGTCGCCCACGCGGGGCTGACGACGTTGTTGGTCACCCTGCAACTATCAATAGTCGACAGCGCGTAACCAACAGGTTCAGTGGGCCTGATCCACCTGGAGTCGCACTTCACCGACGAGAAGGCCGGCCTGCTGCGCGCCGAGACCTACCGCCGGCTGCGCCGCCACTGGCAGTTCATCAACGAGCTGATCCTGTTTGAGATCGAGCACCACAAGCGCTACGGGGTGAACATCTACTCGGCCAGTCGCGAGCCGCATTTCGTACAGGCAGCATCGCTGTATCACCCAGACATGGTCGAGCGGTCGCTCAGGCATGACGGTTCAGGCGTTGAGCCTGGCATCAAGGACCCCGACGGCAACTGGGACCAGCGACCGCATTCCTCACGGATTGTCCACGTCAACCGCGACACGCTGACCTCCTGGCACGCAGTCCTGGAGACTGACGAGATCCCAGTCGGCCAGACCCGCATGGTCTACGCCGTGAACCAGTCGACGGCCGACGTACTCGACAAGCTTGCACAAGCCCCCCGGATCGGGTCACTTGGACTGCAGTTCTCCCGCGGCTGGGACGAGAGCATCGACCGCAAGAAGGGTTTGTTCGATGCGGAGTGGGGAGTGCCTGAATTCTGGGGCGAGGTCATCCTCCAAGGTCCACACCTGCACGTCGCGACCCCGTTTTACAAGACTCCGAACCCAACGATGCTGCACAACCAGGACTGGACTACAACCGACTTCGAAGCACTCGCGACTGACGCGATCCCGGCAACTGCGTACAAGCCCCGGGGAGATCGCGGCAAGTACGATGCGGCCTACACCCACTGGACATCCAAACCAGAGGGGTCAGTGATCGCCGCCCGCGACCACTTCCGCCTCGCCTGGCGCAACATGGCCGCCAACACAGGCGAACGCACCCTCATACCCGCACTCATCCCTCCTGGCGCCGCGCACGTGGACGGCATCTACTCGCTCGCTGTGCCAGCTGACCCTCGGGTCCTCGTGAGCCTCGCAGCCTCCATGTCCTCTTTGATCTCTGACTTCGCCGTCAGGGTCGCGCCGAAGTCGACGATCCGGTCAGGGACCGCATCGCGGCTACCTCAGGGATTCACCGATCGCACGCGCTCGGAACTCCTCCTGCGAACCCTCCGCCTCAACTGCGTGAACTATGCCTACGCGAAGCTCTGGGAAGAGTGCTTCGATACCTCTTTTCGCACCGACGAGTGGGCACCGGGCAGCGCCGACTCGCTATCGACACGCATCGGTGAGGTCGGACCGGAGTGGACACCGGAGACTCCACTGCGAAGGGCTGTGGATCGTAGGCAAGCGATCCTGGAAGTTGATGCACTCGTCGCGCTGAGCCTCGGCATCACCGCCGACGAGCTGTGCACCATCTACCGCACCCAATTCCCCGTCCTGCATGGATACGACACCCGCAGCACCTACTACGACGGGAACGGGCGCCTCGTACCATCCGCTATCCTCACCCAGTGGCGTCGCCGAGGAATGAATGACGGGACTTACACGGACGACGAACTCGCGGAGAAACATCGGGGCAGCGGCATTGCTTACCAGTACGTCGTTCCTTTCATAAGGTTGGACCGCGAGCGCGATCTTCGAGCTGCCTATGCCGAATTCATGCGACGAGTCACGAGTCGATCCTGAAAATCTGCGAAAGCGACCTGCATGTCCGCCTCGCGGTCCAGAACGAGGAGAGGCGGCACGAACTCGTGCTCAACTCCCGAGCCTGCATGGCGTGCGCGCAGCAGCTCTGTCGACGAACGGGTTGCGCACTTGCGCCACTCACTCACGATGCTTGACGGCACGAGGCGTCCCATCGCGTCGTAGAACTGGGACCGCTGGTCATAGCCGTAGAGCACAGGGAACTGCGTGCGGTAGATCGTGCAGAGCTCCTTGATCTCGATGCCAAGCGACATGGCTACGAGCACGTCGAGCTCGAGCAGAGCCTGGCGACGATCCACCGCCCGGCGAAGAGGAACGCCGGCCGACCACAACACGTCCACCTGGGCAAGGTCGGGCCGTCCGGAATAATCGAGCCCGCCTGTCCACTTGTCGCCGAAGAATGCGTCATCGAAGCAATCGGACCAGAGATCCGCGTAGGCGTCAGTCAGGCAATTGAGTCTCAGTACTCGCAACAGGATGAGCGGGCGAAAAAAGTCGTTATTGGTAAAGGGCAGTCGGTTCAGCGTCGATGCTGAGATCGTCGACTTCGGAGCAGAGCGGACCGCGAAGTCGTGGATCAGCGAGGAAGTGAACCCGGCAGCCATCGTCAAGCTTCCAGCGTCACCCGGCAGCCCCACTGCGGAGACGGTGTGGATGTGCGCGGCGCCAGGAGGGATGAGTGCGGGTATGAGGGTGCGTTCGCCTGTGTTGGCGGCCATGTTGCGCCAGGCGAGGCGGAAGTGGTCGCGGGCGGCGATCACTGACCCCTCTGGTTTGGATGTCCAGTGGGTGTAGGCCGCATCGTATTTGCCGCGATCTCCCCGGGGCTTGTAGGAGGTCACGGGGACAGCGTCGGGTGCCAGGTCCTCCAGATCGACCTCGGTCCAGTCGGTGTTGTGGAGCATGGATTCGTTGGGCGTCTTGTAGAACGGCCTGGCCACGCCGAGGTGTGAGCCCTGGAGGACGACCTGATCCCACGATTCAGGCACACCCCACTCCGCATCGAAAAAGCCCTTCCCACGATCGTTCTTCTCATGCCAACCAGGCGAGAACTGGAGTGCCAGCGAGGAGAACCTCGGCGCCGCGGCCACCTTCTCCAAGACGGTGGCGGTCGACCGATTGACCGTGTAGACCATGCGAGTTTGGCGAACCGGCACGTCATCTGTTTCAAGGACAGCGTGCCACGACCCCAGGGTCTCCTGAGTCACGACGATGATTCGCGAGGCGTGAGGACGTACGTCCCAGTTGCCATCAAGGTCCTTGATACCGGGTTCGACGCCCGAACCATCATGCTTGATCGACCGCACGACGGTGTCCGGGTGGTACAGCGACGCCGCCTGAAGGAAGTACGGCTCCCGGCTCCCCCCATACACGTTGATGCCAAATCTCTTCTGATCCTGGATCTCGAAGAGCTTGAGTTCGTTGATGAACTGCCAGTGGCGGCGCAGCCGGCGGTAGGTCTCGGCGCGCAGCAGGCCGGCCTTCTCGTCGGTGAAGTGCGACTCCAGGTGGATCAGGCCCACTGAACCTGTTGGTTTGGCGGTCCTCCACGTGTGCTCCATGAAGCACCGGTAGAGATCGGGCTGCAAGCCGACGAGGTGGGGATAGTGCTGCGCAGCACCCACGAATGCCGCTGTCGCAGCGATGTCGGTTGTCCCATCGAGCACCAGCTCGCGCGCTCCGTCGATTGAGAGAGCGAACTCGCGATGCGTCTTGTCTTCATCGGCGGTCGACTTGGACTTGAGTTGCCACCACGGGTCGGCTTCAGCCAGCAGGGCTTCGACGTCGGAGCGGGGCCGGACCCACGGCGGGTTTCCGACCTGGAGGTCGAAGCCGCCCTGGGCGAAGATGGGCGCAAAGGTGAGCTCCCAGTGGAAGAAGCCCTGCTGGGCGGCGACGCGCTCGGCCGCGGCGAGCCAGGGGTGTTCGTCCAGGAGTTTGGTCACGTCGACGGCCATCGCGAAGCCCAGGTCGCTCTCCTCAGCCGTGCTGAGGTCCTTCCAGGTCGCGGCCGAAGCCAATGACAACTGGCTTTCCTGCGCCTTCTTCACCTTCCCGACTCGACCAAGCAGGCCTCGCAACGTCTCGATCCACTCGTCGAGCGACGGGGGCGCCGTCGCCTCGGTCAGCGGCCAGAACCACATCGCGCACCAGGCGTCCATGACGCGGCGCAGCCGTTGGTAGGCGCCATTCGGGTCAGCCAGACTTTCCTCGATCTGTTCGCGGGAGACGGCACCGCCGACGGTGAGGCCCTCCGCACCCCAGACGTCGATAGACCGGCGGATCTCACTCTCGGCGATCGTGAGGCGCCGCCACGCGAGCTGCCACAGCGCTTCGACACGGCGGCCCAGGCCGACAAGGGTGTCAATCTGAAGCTTGCTCGGCTTTACCAGGACCTCTTTGCGCCATCGCTTGAGCTTGTCGAGTGCCTCAGATCCAAGTTGCTTGGCTTCCTTGGCATTGATGGCCGATCCCCAACCGTCGGCCGGCAGCAGGAAGTGGTGGATCTGGCCGCCTGCCGCGCTTTCACGTCCCGCACGTACGTCGTCGGGAAGCTCAGTGAGTGAGATCGCGCGCGGCGCGTCCTTGAGCCACGTCTTCTTCTCCATCTGCAGGCGACTGAAAACGGCGTGCCGGGCACCGATGAGGGAGTTGCCGCGACGCAGGTGGAGGCCGAACCACGGGGCTTGCAGGCCCGCCGTCATCGTGTCCAGCCAGAGCGAGATCTCAGCTAGTTCGACCGCGGTGGAGTTGAGGTCGACTCCATATACGTTGTGCAGCGCGAGGTACGCCTTGACCTTCTGGAGTTCTTTCGGATAGTCCTCTGGTTCGATGCGTACGCCGAGTTCGTCCTGACGGCGGCTGAGGTATTCGGTGGCGAGCTGACGCACAGCCTCGATGGCGAAGGCTCCCGAGCCGAGCGCGGGCTCGCAGACCGTCAGCGAAAGGATCTCCTCGGCCGGCGTCGCGGTGTCGTCCTGGTCGAGCAGTTCTTCCAAAGCCTGGCCCACGGTGAACCGAGTCAGCACCTCAGGTGTGTAGTACGACGCAGATTGCTGTCGCTCACGCCCTGCCAGCCGGAACACGAAGGTGCCCTTGAGGTGCAGCACAGGCTTGCGTTCGCTGGTAATCGGGTCTTCGTAGCGGACGAAGTCCTTGTCGTCGATGCTGCTCGCGCGATCGACCGGCACCAGCCAGGATCCCTTGGCACCGTCACCGCCCTTGGCCACTTCGTACAGATCTGTCTCGGCGAACCGTCCGGTGTAGGACATTAGGCCTTCGTAGACCGCGCCGAGCTGATTGATGCCGAGTTCGGCGTACGAGATGAAGCCGCGGTCGCTGCCTTTTTTCTCCTTGCTCAGCAACAAGTGCTGGAGAACGCGCTGCAGGTTGGCGTTGCCGAGCTTGACCTCGTTGATGAGCGCGATGGCTTCAGGCCGGAAGAGATCGGCCTTCAGCGAACGGAAGGTGAGAGCTTGCAGCAGCCCCTCATCCTCTCGCACTTCGGCTGGTGTGTAGCCCTCGTCGACGAGCCTGAACAGGACGGCCAGCGATTCGTAGAGGTGCGTACCGATTTCCGCCCTGGGCGACGTCAGCGACGTCTGGATGAGGTCGCGAAGACGATCGAGGCTGTAGCCCTGCTCGTACTCCGGCGCGCCGGTCGGGAGTACGCCGAGTTCAGGCGAGGCCTCGGCATACAGCAGGAAGAGAATTCGGTACAGGAACCGCAACGACTGCTTGGCCAGCGGTTGTGCTTCCGCAGGCGGCAGCGGATCGAGCCCGAGGGACTTCCGACGGGTCACCACGTCGTTGGCAATGATCTCGATGGAGAGGCGCACACCTTCGCGGAGGTCCCGCGAGACACCCACCGTGTGTTTGATCGACTCGTCCAGCGCGGCATGCCACCAGATGGAGCCTTCGGCGTCCGGTGCGAGGGAGTCGGCCGACAAGCAGGTCAGCGCGAGGTCGGTCTCGCCGCCCTTCTTGTCGTCGTTGCGTTCACAAACCAGTTGCAGGTCGATGGTGAGATATCGGCCTTCGGGCCAGCGTTCACGTTCGGCGATCAGGGCAACACGACCGGCCAGAACAAGAGCGAAGTCTGGAGAGTCCTCGGACACGAACAACGTCGACAGCAACTTCGACACCGAGTGGAGTTGGGAAGTGTCGTCGACGTCGTACGGCTCGGCGAGCGTCGCTGTTTCCCTGTCGAGCAGCTGCTCGGCTGTCTCGATCGGCTTGGCCGCCACCAACGCGACTGTCGGCCCGTCCGGAAGGCTCACCTGCCGCACGAATGTCACCGGACCGCTAACGGTGCTAGTGAGGCCCAACGCGTTGAAGCCGAGGACGTCGATGAGGTCCTTGTGAATCTCGGTCGCCAGGCCGGCGTCGTCTTCGAGGGAGGTCATCCGCGACAGCAGGGAGCCACGAGTGGCGACAAAACGGGAACGGACCGAGCCAGTGTCCTGGTGGCTGTCCCACTCCTTGCGCCGGCCAAGGGCCTGGGCGCGGAACGACTGGGCGGTGGCGTCGGTCGTGAAGTAGTGCTCGCTGATCCAGTCTCCGCTGATCAGGATGGCATCGCTCGCGCTCACTGGGCACCTTCCTCCGGAACGACGACGAGCAGTGGTCGGACGAGGCGCTGGTCGGGAAGCAACGACTCCGCGATTTCCTTCTCGCCGGCGACGAGCGAGCGGCGCTCGCGGATCTCGGAGCGCTGCACAAGGGCGTCTGCCTCGTCATCCCACCTGTTGACCCGATCCGCCCAAGCTTCGACACGTGCGCGGGTCTGCTGTTCAGCGGCGTCAACCACCGCTGAGAGAGTCTCGCGAGCCTGCCTCACCGCAGGACCCACGTACCGGGTCAACGCCTCAAGGTCACTCGGCGCACCGGAGTTCACGTGAGCCTGGGCGATGCCCAGAGACTCAAGCGCACTGCGCAGACTCGAATGCGGTTCGCTCAATGCCAATCGGTCCGGTGCGCCCCCGACAAACTTTGTGAGCATGAACGACGAGGCGACGATTTGGCCGCGCCGGTTGCTCAGGGTGCCGTGCAACAGCACCGACACCTCCGCGACGGGACCGTGCACCGCGAAGACCTGATTCCGCCCCAACTGGGCAAGCGCGCGGTCGGCCGCCCATTCCAGAACCGGATGCAAGGGCGACAGGTAGTGCGCCTCTGGCCAGAGCGTGTGCTGACCGGCGCCCCGAGCCGCCTCCAGGGCCGCCTTCCCGCGGTGCGAGGTCGTCGCGAGGCGTAGCCGCTCGATGACCTGCCGGTCCTTGATGTAGGACTGCGGCAGCACTTCCAGGCGCTTGCGCAGGTCCGGTGATGGCGTCAGGTCGGCGATCTGGTGCGCGGCCTGTTCCTTCCACGACACTCCGTCGGGCCACGCTCGTCCTGGGGTTTCCAGCACCTCGTCAAGGGTGTCGCGGAGGAAGTCGAGGTCGGCGTCGTACACCGTGGTAGGCCCGTCGCCGTCGGGCCGGGTGTTGGTGTGGTCGGTGTCTGCGATGAGCCGGGCGAAGAGGTCGTCGAAGCTGTCGCCTGCGCCGACCTGGTCGACCTCCTTGATGGTGTCCTCGAAACTCTGCTGGCCGGCCAGGATCTTTCTGATCTCCTCCTCCTCGGTCTTGACGTCGTGCTTGCCCATGAGGGAGGCAGAGTCGCCGAGGACCTTGTGTGCCTCGTGTTCCCGCTCCATCAGCCTGGTGAGCACACGCAGGTCACCGATGGAACTCTTGACGTCGGGATCGAGGAGGAGCGTGGTGATCCGCGGCGGGTGCTTCTGTCCGTACCGGTCGATGCGGCCGTTGCGTTGTTGGATGCGGATGAGCGACCAGGGGATGTCGTAGTGGACCAGGTGGTGGCACTGGAGGTGCAGGTTCACCCCTTCGGAAGCGACGTCGCCGGTCACGAGGACACGGATCGGCGACGACTCCTGCTTGAAGGACTCGACCACCGCCTGCTGGTCGGTGTCCGTCAGGCCACCATGCAGTATCTCGACCGCGGCCCGTGTGAAGCCGAAGTCCTCGCACAGCCTGTCGCGCAGGAAGTACAGCGTGGGGACGCGCTCTGCGAAGATCACGACTCGCGTCGCCTTGCCCTTGCCAACGCCGATCTCGACGAGGTGGGCACGAATCGCGTCGTACTTGGCTGTTGGTTCGTGCAGACCCCGCTGTGCAAGGTTTTCCAGGCGCTTCAGCGCCATCTCCTCCGCCCGTGCGGCTTCCGACAGGTCGGAGCCGAGCCGCTTCCGGCGTTCAGACGCCGAAGCCAGCAGCGCGGCCGGCGAGGACAGCGATGCCTTGACGAGCGTCCAAGGGAATAGCGAGGAGTTCGGACCCGAGTAAGGACTCCTGCCACCCGCCGGATGGAGCCAGACCTCGTCGAGTTCGCGAGCGATCTCGTTCTCGATCGCGGAAGCTTTGACGATCTTGTTGTCGGGCGGGAGACGTTCGGCCCAGTCGCCACCCACGTAGCTCGCGACTTCTTCACTGTGGCGGTGACGCCGAATCACCAGACGCTTGACCTCGTCTTCCACCAGGTCACCGTCCGGTGTCACCGCGCTCGGCTCCAACATGCGGATGAGCTCGGCGAACGACTCCTTGCGACCGTTGTGTGGAGTGGCCGAAGCCAGGACGAGGGCATCTGTTCGGCTCGACAGCAACCGAGCGAGGCGGTTGTTCTGCGAGGCACCGGTCACGTTGTGACTCTCGTCGATGACAACGGCGTCCCAGTGCTGCTTGCGCAGATGGCTGATGTAACGGTCGCTCTTGAGAGTGTCGATCGAGACGATCACACGCTTGAAATAGGCGAAGGGGTTGCGGTTCCCAGGCAGCTTCTGCCGGATGCGCTGGATACCCAAGGAGTCAAGTCGCACGAACGGGAGCGCAAAGCGCGTCCACAACTCGAACTGCATCTGCTCGAGGACATGGCGAGGCGTGACAACCAAGATGCGCTCTCCACGGCCCCGACGGACGAGTTCCGAAAGGATCATGCCGATCTCGAGCGTCTTGCCCAGACCTACAGCGTCGGCAAGCAGGATCCTGGGACGCAGGTTCTCGGGTGACAGCGCCTTGCGCACTGCTGCGAGCTGATAGGGCAAGGTGTCAGCAAGAGCCTGGGTCGCGACCGTCAGGGTCGGGTCGGTGATAGGGACCGCGGTCTTGCGCGCCATCGCCTCCAGCCATAGGCGGGAACGGCGATGACCAGGCGAGTCGTCAGCGACGACCTTGGCTTCCTCTGGTTGCAGCAGCTGGATCTCGGGGTCAAGTGCCGTCGAGAAGGTAGCCGAGGTGTCCCGGACCAGTTCGGAGACTCCCTGCACGGTCACGAACCAGTTGCCATCGTTGGCGCGCTCCGCCCGCGTGACAAGCCACTCCTCGTCCCGAATGAGCAGCACCGAACCGGGCGCGGGAAACGTGTCACCCATTGTGGCTCATCCGTCCTGCGCTCCTCATACGAGTTGAATCCAAATAACGTGCTAACTCTATCGAGCGACTTGAGGCAAGCCGCAGCTGGAAACGCTGGGCGCCTCAAGTTGGCAGCGACGCTGCCAGGTTGTCGGTGACGTTGAGTAACGCCCTTGATGTGTCGGCCCTCAACTATGAGATCAAGAACCTGGTCAGCCTGGTGTCCAAGTGGCTACGCGCGACATTTCCGAAGTACAAGGCGTTACAGAGGTACGCCGAGCAAGGGCAATTCCTGCGCCGATCAGGTGTACACGGTGATGGTGGGCATCGCTACGGGCCTCGTAACGACTACACCGACACGAGCACGCCCCTCGGTCGTCTGCCTCACTGCATGAAGGGCGACGAGGTACTGAGCGTGAACGACGGCTCAGCTCGCGTCGTTCTGGAGACGGCAGATCTGGGGCTCATAGTGGCTGGACCTGGTGCTTCGATGAAGCGGAACGCAACTGGGACGCGGTCGCGTCGCTCGGGCTCGTCTGCACCGTCGTCATGCTCCTGCGAACCACGGCCATTGCCACTTTGACCGGCGGGGAGGGGGAATCCACGAGCTTGCCACCGTGGCGCGTTGGCTGGGGCCACGGGTACCGAACCTACGCAGCGCCGCGGACGTACACGGCGCTGCGTAACAAGGTCGGGCGAGCAGACCCGCCAGACGGAGGCGGCGTGATCTGAGGCCGCAACTGGCTCGTCGATGACGGTGGGCTGCGGCATATGCGTTGTAACACCGCGTAACGAATGGTCGATGCTCTTTCTCGACGACGGGTGCGTCGGGGAGGGGACAAATGGGAGACGACGTTGACCTCGTTGCTGCCAAGCGCAAGGTCGGTGGCGCCGCTCGTCAGATGCTGGAGCACGCACGGGCGCTGACGGACCTGGTCGATCGCGCTGCCGCGGCGCCGGCCGAGGTGGAACAAGCGGTTCGCCATCGCGTCGGCGAGTTGCTGAATCAGCAAGCCACGAACAACCTCCGTCAGCTTCCCGCGGCGAAACTGCGGGAGGCCGTCCGCAAGGGCGTGCGGTTCGGGGAGTTGGAGAAGCACTTTCAGACGGTGGCCGACGTGGTGGCGGTGCCGCCGTCGGTACTGCAGACCGTGCCAGGCATCGGTCCGTCGTCCGCCCAAGAGATCCACCAGGCATCTCGGCAGCTGGCCGCGCAGATACGGGGCGAGGTGTCTGTTCGATTCGACCCTGATCGGCCTGGCCGGGGCGAGACCCACCTTCTGGGGTTGCTCGTGGCATGGCGTGACACGCGAGTCGCCGCCACCGCGCTGCATGCGTTGGCCACCAACCTTCGACCGCACCTGCACGGGCTCTCTGCCGCCGCGGAGCCGACCGGCTCGCGGGCGAAGATGCTCTTCTCCGGCAAAACCGCGCGCACTGCTGCTCTTACAGACCTTGCACGGCTGGAACAGCTTCTTGCCAGCAGTAGCGCGACGGGTCTGCATCAGCGCGCGAGCGCGGTGCTGCACCTCGCGCAGTCCGGCAATCGCCAGGCCTCTGAGGTGTGGCGCGAGTACGAACGCGACGCAGCGGCCATCAACGCTCTGCTGGCCACCGTCCCAGGCGCTATCCGCGCGGCCGACGACGACGCGTCGCACGGCTATGCGCCGGCCGAGCTGGTCAAGAAGATCCAGGCGGTCCCGCTCAACACCGACCGGCTCAAGACCATGCTGCGGGGCTACCAGGTCTTTGGCGCGCAGTACGCGATCCTGCAGGAACGGACGATCGTCGGTGACGAGATGGGCCTGGGTAAGACGATCCAGGCGCTCGCGACCGCTGCTCATCTCGCGGCGAACGGACGTACGCGGTTTCTGGTCGTCTGCCCGGCCAGCGTGCTGATCAACTGGATCAACGAGATCGGCAAACACACGACGCTGACCGCGCACGCGTTGCATGGCGCGGACCGAGACGGAGCGACGCGAGTGTGGTTGCGCCGAGGCGGGGTCGCCGTCACGACGTTCGGAACCGTCTCCAAGTTGCCGCTCCCCGACGAGCACGGAATCCAGCTGCTGATCGTCGACGAAGCGCACTACATCAAGAACAAGGAATCTCAACGCTCACAGGCCGTTGCCACGCTGGCAACCGATGCCGAGCGGGCTCTGTTCCTGACAGGAACGCCGATGGAGAACCGGGTCGAGGAGTTCCAGTCGCTCGTCGACCACCTGCGGCCGGGCATCGCCTCCTCGCTTGACCGGTTCGGACGGATCACGAGCGCGACGACCTTCCGGCGGGCTGTCGCGCCGGTGTACCTGCGCCGCAACCAGGAGGACGTGCTGCAGGAGCTGCCGGAGTGCCTGGAGATGGAGGACTGGGTCCAACTGTCCGACGCAGACGAGCGCGTCTATCGAGTGGCTGTCGAGTCGCGGAACTTCATGGCGATGCGGCAGGCCGCCTACGCCACGCCGAACCACCGCGATTCGGCGAAGATGGTGCGGTTGCTCGAGATCATCGAGGAGTCGAAGGACAACGGGTGGAAGGTCATCGTTTTCTCTTACTTCCGCGGTGTCCTCGAAGCGGTGCAGCAAGCGCTCGCCGGCAACACGGCGGGCGTGCTAACCGGGTCAGTGGCAGCGGGCAAGCGACAAGAGATGGTCGACGAGTTCTCCCGGATCGACGGGCATGCGGTGTTGCTGAGCCAGATCGAGGCGGGCGGAGTGGGGCTCAACGTGCAGGCCGCCTCGGTGGTGATTCTTGCCGAGCCGCAGTGGAAACCCAGTACCGAGGCACAGGCGATCGCACGTGCTCACCGCATGGGGCAGACCAGGAAGGTGCATGTGCATCGGCTGCTGGCCAAGGGTTCCGTGGACGAGCGGATGCTTGAGATCATCGAGACGAAGCAGCAGTTGTTCGATGAGTACGCCCGCAAGAGTGCGGCCAAGGAGGCCGATGCTCGCGCGATCGATCGTTCTCTGCATCAACCGGTCGACGTGACACGAGACGAGGCGGTTCCCGCTGAGCAGCGGATCATTGCCTCCGAACGTCAGCGGCTCGGCCTCGACCCGAGCGCTCGGTGATCGCATGACCGTGGAAGGGCCGGCTTGGACCGCGCCAGGTCTACGTACTGGAGCGGGCAAGTACCCCATGGCCGTCGAGCAGCACGTCATGGCCCTGGCGGCGCGTCTGGTACCGGGAGTGACCACCGTGACTCCGCATGCGCGGTACTACGCGTTGCACACGCTGGCCGCGGCGGAAGCCGAAGAGCGTGCGCTCGATCGCCACCAAGCACAGGACTTGTTGCGGCGTATGGAGGTCGCACTCGCAGCCGTGTCGTTCGTCCACCACGACGGGAAGGACACTAGCCTCGGACGTGCCCACGGTACCGACTCGTTGGCGGACCGCTTGCGGTCACGGACGTTGTCCATGCCGGAAGCCGCAGTGGCGGGCAAGGGCGGCTACGTCCAGGCCAGTTGGGGATTCTCCGGCGCGTACTTCGGGTCCGAGCTCATTTTGGGCCTGCTCGACGAGAAGCGAGGTCCCGGTCCGGCATGCGACGTGGACGTGTTGCGATCGGCCTTGGGCGAGATGGTGGACATCGCCGGGCGAGACGAGATCGTCTTGAGTGATCTGGCCGACTACGGTCACCTGTGCATGTGCTCAGCGGTCGGTGCGCCGGATGGACGCTGGCTGGCGCGACTCCTCACCGGCAGCGATTCCCGCACGCCAGATCAGGAGCAGACACAGGCGCGGAGAGACACAATCCGACTGATCGCACGCATCGTCGACACCCACTCGGTTGCGTATCTGACGCGCGACGTGGGCGACGTTCTTGCGTTCGGTGACTTCCTCGTACAAGACGAAGAGACCACGCGCAGCCCTGTTTCCGCGGTCTGGCGTGGACTCGTCCTGCGCAACCACGCGGTGGGAGCGTGGCGGCGCCTGTGGGCCTGGCTGGTCGACGAAGTGGAGGGACTCACGCACATCTCAGATGTTGCTGACGCGTTCGCCGACCGTCTGCCGACTGGTTCACTCGGTTCCTTCCTGGACAGCCTGCCGGCCACCACCCTTCCCTCGAGTCAGCCGGCCGACGCCGAGCGGCAGCTGTGGAACGGCTATGACGCGCCTGACCGTGACCTGGCGATCTTGGCCGTCGGTGCGCACAGGGTTGACGAGCTGACCGGCGACTCGCGTGACGTGTTCGCGGGGCGTCGGGATCAGGAGCTCACACCCGCTTGGTTCGCCGCATTGCTCGCCGATGCCCGGTCGATCTCGGCCAAGGATTTCGGCGTCAGGCTGACCGAGATCTTGGTAGCACGCAGTGAGCGCGTAGCGCTGGCGAAGACCCGGCGTCGTGCCGACGGCACTCTGTGGTTTCCAGCGCGGCTGCGTGTACTGGAGGACGGCTGGCTCTACCGGGTGGGCGAGGAGGGGCGCGGAGACGTGAACATGCGGCTCGACCGGTTGGGCAACGTGCTGGCCGGTGCCGGCGTACTTGCGTGGAAAGACGGCACGTGCACCGTGACAGCCCTGGGGAGGGAGTTGCTTGCCTGAGCGCGACGATCCGCAGGAGTTCGGCGCCGCATCACCGCTTACCTGGCTGTTCGCCGAGGAAGGTCACGGAGATCGACAGCTCGAGCACGCGCTCTTCCTCAGCTTCACCCTCGATCTCGGCTTCTTCGAGGCCATGGCGCTCGGACCTCTCCGAGCCTCAGGCGCCCGCGTCACAGTCGTCGGCGATGCGGGGATGAGCCGACCCGATCCGCGCGCGGTTCGGCAAGCCGGGCGCTCCTATCTGGCGGGGCTTGCGCAGTGCCCAGGCGCCTTCCATCCGAAACTGGTCGTCCTGGTGGGGCAGCAGCGATGCCTCACCGCGATCGGCTCGGGCAACACCACCCTCGCGGGATGGCAGAACAACGCCGACCTGTGGACGGTGTTTCACGGCACGCCCGAAGGCGCACCGAGGGCGATCTCGCAAGTTTCCCGTTGGATGCGCGACCTTCCGAAACATGTGAGATTGTCGGCAGGGGTCGCGGATGCCCTCTCTGCCGCCGCATCTCATCTTGAGATCTTTCCCTCCGCGGATGGCCCGCTGGTACTGGATAACCTCGACCGTCCGTTGCTGGACCAGATTCCTGAAGGGCCAGTCGACGAACTGCGCGTGTCCGCACCCTTTCACGACCCTGGCGCTGTCGCGCTCACGGCGCTGGTCGAACGGTTGGCACCGGCGAGCTTGAAGGTCGCCTTTCAGCCTGGCATGACCGTCCTCGACGGCTCCGCGTTGTCGCGGGTGCTGCATGACAACAACGGCGAGCTGATCGTTGATGACGAGGCCAGATACCGGCATGGGAAGCTGGTCGAATGGTCGATCGGTGACAGGACCTTCACGTTCACCGGCAGCGCGAACTTGTCCTCGGCGGCGTTGTGCAGAACACCTGCTGCAGGCGGAAACTGTGAGCTGGCGGTACTTTCCGAAGTACCGCGATCGAAGATGCCGGAAGGGCGCTCGGCCCTTCCTTCCGAGGTGGCATCGCAGCGGTTCGCAATCCGTGCGACGCGGAAGGAGGGACCAGCCCTTTTCGGCGTAACCCTGATCGACGGAGGAGTTCACGTCGAGCTCGTCCGGTCTCTGAGGGCACCGGGTGTGCTGGAACTGTCGCCGGCGCACCTGCCACCGGATGACTGGAATCAAGTGGTTGACGTGCCAGCTGGAGTATTGGAGCTGGTGGTTCATGGCGAAATTGCGCCGGGCAGCAGGTGCAGACTCGTTACCGTCGACGACGAAGGCGCGCGGGCTGTGAGCGAGGTTGTCTTCGTCGTTGATCCGCAGACGGCCTCACAACGACCCGCTCACGTTCGGACACAGAAGCGCACGACAAAGCCGGACGAGCTTCTTGCGGACAACGCCCTGCTCGAACAACTCATCGCGGACCTCGTGAGCCTGCGCGTCGGCCTGGTCGGCAATCCACCACGAATGGCCTCTGCGACGCGCACGCCAGGTCGCTCATCCTCCGAGACTGCTGGAGAAGCTGAGTCCTGGCGCTCCTACGTGGACAGATGCAGTGGCCGCCTTGGACTGCCGTTGGTCAATTTTGCATTGGGGCGCCGCCTCGATGAGGAGACAAGTGCTCCTGGCCCCAAGGCCGTGTGGTCGGAGAACCTCTCTGGCGACGACGAGGAACCTGGCCTTGAGGACGACAGCGCTGAGGATCTTGCCGATCAGGCCGCAGACCACTCCGAGAACGAGCAGCTACACGAAAACCCTGGAAGCCCCGATCCGGCCAGACGACGGTGGCTTCGCAGGTCAGCGAAGGAACTCGTCGAAGTCGTCGACAGCCTCGGCCCCATCGAACGGCTGCTCGCCACTCGCCTGTTGCTCACGATCACAACCATGGGAGCCTGGCGATCTGACGAACTTGAGTGGTTCCCCTTCGTTGCGACGACACTGACCGCACTGGGCCGAGGCGAGGCTCCGCCAGCCGATGTCGAAGCGCAGACAGGCAGTTTGGTCGCCGTTGGCCTGGCGCTGTTGCGGATGCATGCGCCGCGGCACGAGCAGACTGATGAAGCGATGCGGTACCGCGAGTCAGCCGAGTCGATCGCACACCTTCTGCCTGCCGCAGAACCCGACCTGGTCACCGAATACTCGGCGAGGCTGACGATGCGATTCGGAGGACTGGTCGACACCGAATCCGTTCTGGCACTTGCCGACGAGATCGTGCAAGCCGATCCGATGTCGGACGCAGTGCTGGCCCTTCACGAGCAAGGCCGGCAGGCACACGTGGACAGTCCTCTCGTTCTGCACGTGACCGGCGACCTCGGCAACCCGGCTATTGCAGCTCTCGACGCCATCGCGGCCGTGGCCAGTGACGAAGTCGTCGGAGCATGGGCCAGCAACAGCGAGGGACGCTGGACCCTGTTGGTATGGCGTAAGCCGGATCTTTACCGAGTGGAGCGAGACAAGAGCGGACTGGTGTTATGGCGGCAGTACCGCCTCGATCGACGCCTCTCTCCGGCTGCGCTCGCCCGCGCTCGGGACTTCGACCTCGCGCAGAAAGTACCTCGCCGTGCGCTGATACAACCGATCCCAGACGCCGTAGAACTGATTCGTATGCTGGGCCTCGATCCGACGACGCCGCCAGTCTGTCCAATGGTGTGAGGTCCTGTCCTGTGACAGGTTGCTCGACAGTTCCGGGTCTGCGGGCCTGTCAGGTCAGTTCTCCAGCCAGGCATCGAGCGCGTCCGACTCGTCGAGCAACGTGAGTCCTGGCGTATGCGCAGCGAGGCTTCTCGCTAGATCGGTGGGGAGGGTCAGGCTGACTACCACGAGCTCTGGGATGCCTGCGCGTTTGGCTTCCGTGTGCAGTCTGCGCACGGTTGCCGAGTCGAGGGCGAACGGAGTCCGTTTGATCGCGACGGCGACTCGGCGGTTTTCGTTCTCCAGCACGAGGTCGAACGTCGCGCGTTCGGCTCGGACGGCATGCCAAGAGCTATTGCCGCTGAGCCGGTCCAGCAGGTGGGTGCGGATGCGGGTGACGTCGTCGGGGTGAGCTGAGCTGGCCGTGCCGTTCAACGCCTCGGCGAGGCTATCGGACACCTGTCGCCTGATCTGGCCTGACAGCGCGCGTTCCGCCCAGACCAGCGGGGCGAGTAGCAGCACCGCCGCACCGAGCTCGAGCGCGACCGACTGGGCGTACCCGTCGACGATCCCTCCCGTTACGACGGCGACCCCGCCCGCGATGGACAGCGCCATCGCGAAGCGGGTGCCGTTCCGGCGTTGCCGGGTGTTCATGCGGACAAGGCCTGCGGCTCAGCTGGCACGATCGCGCCGACCGGGCCCCTGGAGTTCTGCTCGATCTGGACGTAGACCTGCTGACCGGTCCTGAAGCGGGTTTGCGCGTCCGCACCGAGGTGGATGAACAGACCCTGGCTGAAGCCGCGGGAGTCGGTCAGCTGGTGGAAGCCGTACGTCGAACAGACCCGGTCCACCGTCACCGTGAGCTCGGAGCCGAAGAGCAGCACACACACGGCCCTCGCGTGCTTGCCGTCACCACGTGCCTCCTCTTTGAGGAAGAACACCGTGGTCCCTGTGGCCGGCTTCGTATTCTGCCCCGCGATGTGCGAGCAGTGCAGGAAGTAGGTCGTGCCGTCCACGGCGGTGATAAAGCCGTGGTCCTCGGCCCACCGGGTCACTGTCCCCCGCAACCACTCCCGGCGCTGCGGGGGACCCTGGACCTGCTGGATCTGAGGCGCGGGGTGGTCCACGATCTTGGTGACCTCGCGGGCCCGGACGCTGAACGGCTGGGCAGCCCACAGGATCTCGCGGTACTTGATCCGCTCCGGGAAGTCCGTTGCGGGCAGCTCCTCGATCTGCGCCAGGTACTGGCCGCCTTCGCGGTTGATCACGTTGCCGTAGTTGGAGAACACTCGCATCATGTTCGACGCGTCGACGGTGCCTGTGTCCACGAAGATCGCTCCGGCGTTGGCCGCGTTGGCCAGCCGCGCCGACCGGTCGACGACGGTGCCGATGTAGTCGGCGTAGACGCCGTTGCTGAACTCGACGACCTTGCCCGCGCCGATGCCAATGGCACAGTTGCATCTGTAGGTGTTTTCGCGCTGAGCGTCCGCGATCCGTTCCTGCACCTGGATCGCGGCGTTGATGGCCTCCGCGCCGAGGTCCAAGGAGAACGTCGCGACGATGCCGTCGTTGAGGAACTTGCAGATCACGCCGCCCTGCCCGGCGACGGCGTCGCCGACCTGGTCGTAGAACCACCCCATGGTCGGCAGCCAGTGCGCGTCGCTGAGCTTCTTCATCGCCGCAGCGTCGGTCAGCGTCACGTGCATGACGAGCTTGCCCACGTGCTGCGGGCTGGTGAAGGCCTCTCGCAAGGAATCCATTGTGTCCACTCCTGATGAGTCTCGGTGTCCGGTCCTGGTGGGCCGGTGACACCAGCGTGACTCGGCAGGGGCGTCCAGCGCTGTCCGTAAAAGTCAGGACACCGCTGCGGGAACCACGGCCAGCTCGACGTTCATCGCATCATCGGCGTACTCGGTGAGATCGGCATCGGGCACGGCGGTTCGCACCGCAGCCGCGCGTGCCCTGTCGTTGGGCTGGCAAAGCAGGTTGACCGTGACGAGCGAGTCCTTCGAGGACAGGGAGAGGGTCAACTCCTTCGGCAACGGGCTGGTCGACAACGCGGCGGCCAGGATCGTGCGCACGATCTCTGGTGGGTCGATCGTGTCGGTGTCCGCCTGCACGACCACGACGCAACCGTCGGCTCTGGCGTCCATCATGCGGTGCCGGAGATCGGAGTCCAGCACACCGGGGATGTGCAGTTCGTCGCGCGCCATCCACTCCAGCCTGCGGGCGTGCGTGCGGGTGGACTCGGCGGCGATCAGGCCGTCGTCACCCACGGCGAGCTGACGCAGGAACGGAAGAATCTCCGCGCCGATGTCGGCGATTCTGCTGGTGTGCAAGGAGGTTCTGGCCTCGCGCGCCGCCGCGGCCGTGGCGATCGCGGTGCGTTCTGCCGCTGACCTGAGCACGATCCCGCCCAGCCTCGCGATGGTGTTGGCGATCACCAACCCCATCGCGAGCGCGAGCACTGGCGCGGTGATCGCAGGCGCCGCGTCGGTGAACGCCTCGGTGACGAACCTGCCGCGCAAGACGAGCGTGATCAGCACGGCCTCTTCGACGAGCAACGTCAGCACCGCCAACGGCCACCGCCACAACGTAGCCAGCACGACGAGCATCGGGCCCGGTGCACCGATGGGCCACGAGACGAACGTCGTGAGGCTGTCCGCAGGGATGACCAACACTCCGGCCACCGCGCCGCCCGCCGTCCAGACGGCGGCGAGCACCCCGGCCCAGAGCGGAGGAGGCCTGCGCGCTTCCAGGATCAGCCATACGGTGGCTGCGCCCATCACTGCGTACCAGGCGGCGAGCCAGTTCATGCCAGGCGCGGCGTCGAGGTTGCGCACCACCGGCAAGGCCATGCTGAACAGATAGGGAAGGCAGACCGCGGCGAGCGGTTGCCGGAGATCGTCCACTGCGGAGCGCATGTCCTGCATCCGTGAGTACCCAGGTCGTGCCGGCCCGCCGGAGGGTCGATGCCACCGCAGTTCTGCGGTGGTGCCCTGCCCCGGTTGCGAGCTGATGTCGGCACTGCCGCCGATCTCGGCGAGCCGCCCGACCACAGACCGGCGGAGTCCTAGCGAAGTGGCGCGCACCGATCTGGTTTGAAAGCCGACGCCGTCATCGCGGATCCGCAACGTGAACCCGCTGTCATCGCTGGAAAGCGTGATCCAGACGTTCGAGGCACGGGCGTGCTTGCTGATGTTGCGCAGCAGTTCGGCCGCAGCGTCAGTCACTTCCCGCACGACGTGAGCGGGCGCGAACACCGCGCTCTCCCACTTGCGGATGATTCGCGCACCACCGGGTTCGGGCAGGTGATCGAGACGCGCGCGCAGGTCCTCCCACTCTCCTGACGGCGGTGCGGGCGAGGCTTCGGCCCGGCTGATTGCATCTACGCAGACGTTGCGGACCTCGGCCGGAGCGACGCCTGCGACGGCGGCGGCACGCAACGCGGACGCCACGTCGTCGTGCAAGGTGCGCTGGAACTGCTTGTGCGCGGCCCGTTTCGCTTCGTCCTCCGCAGCCTGGACCTGCGCCTCGTGCACCGCCAGACGTGCTCCGTCGGCTTTGGCAGCGGTCTGCCTGAGCACCTTGCTCACAGCTCCAGCGGCGAGCGGTGCGGCCAGCAACGGCCACGTTCCCAGCAGGGCGCCCCCGAGGCCGTCCACTCGCACTGCGGCCAGGACGTAGACCACGACGAGGCTTGTGCAGATTCCGGCGGCGGGTTTGGTGCGCTGATAACCGGCAGCCAGAATGCCGGCCACGACCATTGCGTTGCTCCTGGTCGCCATCGGCAGCACCTGCTCAGCCGGCAGCGAGTAGGTGAACGCGCTGACCACCGACAGCATGGCTGCGGCAACGCTGTCCGTGGGCGAGAGCCGGACCTGCCACGCTCGCACGGCCGTCACCGCCAGAAACACGACGAACGCACCGGACATCACCAGCACTAGCACCGGCAGCCGTTCGCGCGTCGGCAAGATGGTGCCGAGATGCGATCCCACCAGGAGGACGGCGAGCGCGGCGAACGACCGCTGCATGCCTCGTTCGACGCTGTAGCGGTAGGTGTCGGTCAGAACGGGGTGCGTCATTGACGGTGCCGGTACGGCAGCTCTATGTGCCCGTCTTCGAGCGCGAACGCGATGGTCTCGCCAGGACTGGGCGGAACGGGAATGTCGAGGGCGTCCCGGTAGCGTTCGCGGGCGCGGTTCAGATAGGTCGGAACCGTCTTCTCGCTGATCCCCAGTTCCTTCGCGACCAGCCTGTGCGGCAGGCCCTTGGCGATGAGCGACAGCACGTCCCGTTCCTGCTGGGAGAACTTGATGAACGCCCGGCGGTCTTCCATGATCGCGTGCGCCAGCCGGCTCGAACACGAGCTTTGGCCTTCCGCCGCAGCACGGATGGCCTCGACCAGCCGCTCTTCGGGATCGCCCTTCAGCACCAGTCCCACTGCACCTGCCTTCAACGCCAGGTGCACGTAGCCGGGACGCGATTCCGATGTGTAGACGACGACCTGGGCGCCTGCATCGCGCAGCCGCCGGACGTTGTCCTCGACCGGCTCGTTGTCCGGGAGCAGCAGGTCCAGCAGGACCACCGCAGGAACGGGCTGGACCTCCAGCAACGCCGACACCGACGGGCACACAGTCGCCAGCCGCACGTCCGGTGCGTGCTCGGCCAGGTAGGCACGTAGGCCGTGCAACATCATCGGATGATCGTCGATCGCCCCGGTCGTGATCATGTTCGCTGCCCCTCACTTGCCCAACACCGAGGACGTCGGGGCTGCGGGCGGGAACGTGAGCGGCTTCGGCCAACTACACCCGTTTGGACCACAAGTCAACACGACCGCAGGAGTGCCCAGCTGTATATCGCGTCGCGCGGCCAGTGCCGGAGCGGTATTTGAAGCTGGGCCGGGCGGCCTCCGTCTGCTCACCTGCGGCGTTGCGAAGGAGGTCGTCGTTGACGCGCCAGCACAACTGTGAGCAAGGTCAGGGCTAACCGGCGTCCGCTTGACCGAGGATGTACCTGACGGCGTCCAGCGGCACGTTCTTGCGGTCTTCGTACAGCTGGCGCTGGACGCGTTCCGCGTTCCAGCCGGGTTTCCGCCCCAACTTGACGATCTCGCGTCGCAGCTCGGGTGAAGGAAGTTGGGCCGGGCGTGGAGCAGGTGCTCCGCGGTCGTCACCGACGTCGTACTGAGCGCCTCCGCCGGTCTCGTCGTCGTAGGTCATCGAGCCCCCTCATGCGCACTGCCAAGGGTTAACGACCTTAGGAACGACCGTCGTCGCTGATCTATGACCTGTTGCCGGCAGGGCACTGACATCGACGGCGTGTTCATGACCACCTGTACGCCCGACGTCGGCAGCGGAGGGATGATCTCGGGGCGGTACTGGAAAACAGAGGAAGGGTCTGTTCCGCAAGTGACCGTTCACATCGCCGTAGTCGACCCGCTGCCGATGTTCCGGCAGGGGGCTGCCACTGTGCTGGCGGCAGCCGGACATGTGGTGGAGATGCCAGGCGATGTCGTCAAGTGGCTGGATCGAGCTGAGGTATCGCTCGTGTTGCTGAGCGTTGTGGACGAGCAGGACTGGGACCTCTTGGCGAGCCTTGCCGCCCCGGCTGCACGCCACCTGATCATTGCGCTGCTTGAGGACGAGTCACCGGTCCCGGGAATGCGAGCCTTACGTGCTGGGGCGAGATCGGTGCTGCCTAGAGATGTTGACGCGGCGACGCTGACGGTGACGGTGGAGGCGACTATCAAGGGCAGGGCTGTGCTGCCGTCGGTGGCTGTGGCCGCGCTGGTGGCGGGCGGTGGAGCACTCGCGCATCCTGTGCCGTCTGCCGATCAGCTGTCGTGGCTGCGCCGGCTGGCGGCAGGGGTGACCGTGGCGAAACTCGCCGACCAGGCCGGTTACTCGGAGCGTGCCATGTTCCGGATGCTGCAGGCGCTATACCGGCAGTTGGGCACGCACAACAGGATCGAGGCCATCCTGCACGCACAGGCGCGTGGCTGGCTGTGAGGCGTGCTCAGTCGAGCACTTCGAGCGCGGGTTTCAGTTTCTCGGCCTCGTTCAGCTGCGCGACCAGGAACCTGATTCGGCCGGCGAGCACTGCGGACGGCGGTGTCAGCGCCCGCCCCCTGCGGAACGATGCCACCGCTTCCTCGAGGCTGCCGGATCGGTGCAGATGCAGGCCGCAGATCGCCAGGCCGCGGAGGTTCCAGGCAGCGAAGTCGTCCGCGTCCGTGGTCGTCCGGGCAGTCGACTCGTCGAACAAGCGTTGGAAGCAGTCCGGTGCGGTCACGTTCTCCCTCTGATGGGCAGCCAGCGCGTGGAGAGCCAGAGCGAGCAGCGATCGATGTTTTCTGCGTAGCCTCTGCACGCTGTCGATCTCGCTCCAGGCCTCTTCGGGCTTGCTCAGCCTCAAGCAGATCATGGCCAACGTTGTCCGCGCCTGCAGCAGCACCGTCTCGTTGTGCACGTTCTCGGCCAGAGCCACGGCTCTCATCGCGACCTGTTCCGCTTCGTCGAACCGTTCACGGTCGAACAGCAGGTCTGCTTGGCCGTCAAGGCAAGAGGCCAGCAACCAGTCGTTCGGGCGTTCCGTCGTGATGGCCAGCGCGGCGTTGATCATGAGTTCGGCTTCGTCGGCCCTCCCGAGCTCGCCGTAGCACCGAGCAAGCCACAACGAGATCGCGACACGACGAGTGACCGCGAAGGTCTGTGCCCTGGGCGTGTCGGGGAAGCGCGGGTGCTCGGGGAGCGAGAGCGCGGGCTCCACGGTCTCAGCGGCCAGCTCGTGGTGGCCGCGGCGGCGCAGGCACTTGGCGACACCTTCCAAGGCGCCCATCAACGCCATCGGCTGATCGAGTTCCACGGCGAGTTCCTGCGCTCGCTCGAAGTGCCTGATCGCGTCATGGATGTTGTCCCTGACCCAGTACATCTCCGCGAGGTTCACGTAGATCTTGATGCTGTCCTCGTGCCGTCCGAGCCCGTCGGCCAGCCTCAGCGCAGTCAGGTACTCATCGGCGGCCCGAGAATCGTCGAGCCACAGGTAGATGTGTCCGAGTGCGTTGTGGTTCGACATTTCGTAGAGTTTGTTCTGGAGCTTGCCTTTCACCAGCTCGCGTTGGTCGAGCAGGAGATGTGCGCAGTTCCACCGCTTCAGGATGTCGTGCGTCAACTCGATCATCTCGTACGCGGTGCTGTGATGACCTGCGTTCAGCAGCGCGTCGAGCTCCGCGAAGTGCACTCGCAGATCCTTGACGCTGCGGGGATCCGGGTGGTGCAGCTCAGTGAGTTGGGTCGCTGCGAGGAAGTAGAGCGAGCGGGTGGCGTCCGAAACCGGCTCCAGAATCAGTCGCGCATCCTGGGGCGGCACACCGTACTTGTCCTTGCCGACCTTGTCGATGACTCCATGCTTGGCGAGAACTTCCAGCACTCTGGTCACCTGAGCCGGTGCCCTCTCTGGAACCAGACCGATCACCGCGGAGGCTTGGACGGGAGTGCCGAACGCCGCAAGCGCCCTGATGACCTGCTTGCTTACCTCGCTCAGGCCGGAGAACAACATACGGGTGAGAAAGTCGTGCACGTCCCTGTTCTTCAGCTTTTGCAGTCGACTGGTGAGTGACCGCAGGTCGAGGCCGGCTTCGCCGGTGCTGACTATGACGCTGGCGAGTCGGGCCAGCCGAGGGTTTCCTTGCAGCTTGCGGTAAAGCTCGTTCCACACGTCTTCGGGCAGCTCGTCCGGGTCGCAGGTGCCATTGTGGTCGATGCTCTTCATGTACTGCCTGAGGTCCGGAGAGCGGAACTTGGGCAGCCCGATGGACTCCTCCGCCGCGGGCCACGTGCCCTTCCCTGGAGATACCATCCGGTCGCTGCTCACCAGCAACACTGTCACTCGGTGATCGTCCTCGGTGGCGAGGATCTCCAGAGCCTCGTCCAGGTAGGGGTCAGTGAGCAGTCCCGTGGCCGGATCCAGGAGGTTCTCGGCACTGTCGACCGCGATCACGACCGGAACGTCACCGAGCGACTTCAGGGTGACCTGGAGCCTGACCAGGGCCGAGCCGTCGGTTGGTTCGTGCTCGGGAGGGTTGTCCTGCAGGTAGTCCACGAGAGTCTTCGCATCGAGCTTGCCTGCCATGTCCACGACGTGCCGATGGACCCGAGGCCGCTGCGGCGTGCGTACTCCTGCCTCGACCGCGTCGAGCGCGGCATGGACGAGTTTGGTCTTGCCGATGCCTCTGCTGCCGTTCAGCATCGTGACACCCCACGGCCCGTTAGTCAGCCTGGTGCGCAAGCCGAGCAGGTCCTCGTGACGATCGACCAGTTGGTGTTTCGCTCGCGCGTCCTCGACCGCATCTGTGCGTGCCACGTGTGCTTCGGGTGTGCTTGCCGTCTTGCCGAACTTGCGCACGTAGGTATCCGCCGCGTACGCCGCCAGGTAGAGGCACCACTCCTTGGCGTCCTGGTCGATGTTCCGGCCGAGGTGCAGCAGGCCTGCACCAGTTAGAGCGATCAGGCACTGCTCGTTCCATTGGTCGACAAGACCAGTGCCGCTCCGCGGTGCCGTGCTCTTGTGCACAGCGCTGCTCACCTGACGGAGATTCTCGTGGTAGGACTTGGCTTCGCCGCTCTCCGGATCGACGAGCACCTCGGCCAGCGCGGGCCAGAGTTTGGGGTCGTTGAGCTTCTTCCTTTCCTCCAAGGCGAGTGCGACCAGCAGGTGCATCGGGTCCCTGGCGAGAGGTGCCTCGGTGTCGAACCGGTCGTAGTCGATGAGGTGGTACGACACTTCGGCGGCAGAGCCGGCTTGGGGGACGAGGATGTTGCGTCCGTTCAGATCTCCGTGTGCCTTGCCGGTGATGAGCTGGCTGATCGGCAAAGCGGAGTGCCTGCCGGTGACGAGCGAGAAGGGGTTGGTCAGGTATCCGAACTTCAGGTCGGAGCTGATGGGCCCCTCGGAGCCGGAGATGTCGGCACCCCGCGCGGTCATCCAGTCGTTGACACCCGTGCGGCGTCGTTCCAGTAGCTTTTCGAGCAGGACCCCAACGGTCCTCGGTGACCCCTGTCGTGATTCGTTGTCGTTCCAGTCGTGGACGATCGATCCGGTGATCGAGCCGCACAGTGCGGGGAACTCAGGTTCGCCGCTGAGTACGCTGAGCTGCTTGACGCGGTGGAGGCTGTCGCCGGCCAGGACCATGAAGACCGCCCGCCAGCCGTCAAGGTCGTCTGTCCGCCCATCCAGCTCGGCGAGGTGGCGCCGGAAGTCGCGCGAGACACGCCATGCCTTCTCCACGTTGCTAATTCTCGGATGGGCGTCTGCGCCGAAGAACTTGATCACGGCTTGACTGGTGGAGTTGTCCTCGTACGTTCGCGCGACCCGCCCCACGGGTTCGCCACTCTTGCCGTCGCCGAACCACTCTTTGAGCTCCAGCACCTGTCCGGTCGGCTTCAGCCACTGGTCCAGCGCGGCCAGCACTGCCTCGTCCAGATGGGGTCTCCACTCGTCCTGGTTCCTGAGGCCTCCCATCTCGCCCTCCCCTTGTTGGCCGCTGATGAACCACTGTGAGGAATCTAGACTTCGTTCGTGATCAACTGAATCGGCCGCACGAGGCACAGGGGAGCAGGCATGTCAGACGAGTTGTCCGACGGGACCAAGGCCAGAAAAGATCTGCTTCTCGGTTTGTACGCGGATCTCCGGGCTCATGCGAGGCATGCAGAGACGCTGCGGTCGAACGTCGTCAACTACATGATTGTGCTTGCGGGAGCGCTGATCGCGGTCATCGCCAGCGACGCCAACGTCAACGGGAAAGATCTTGTGCTGGGCGTTGTCGTCATCTTCATAGGCCTGCTCGGGATGGCGTTCGCAACCACGTACACCGAGCTCTACGCGCGGAACTGGCGGCGTGCGATGACAGTTCGTGCTGCACTGGACGAGGAGTACTTTGCGGGCGGGGCAGTGACGATGACTGAACTCATCGACGATTCGGACCAACGTCATGAGGCCGGACGGCTCTACCGGTGGAGCAGGCGGCTCACAGGTACGGCGCACCGGTTCTGGTTTGCGCTGCCAACCCTGATCCTGATCGCGGGCGTGGTCGTGACCGTCATCGCCCTCTGAGCGGCCGATCTCGTTGACGGCAGTGGGCTCGCAGCGGTGCGGAGTTGATCATCGCGCGATGACTTCGCTAAAGGTGGTCGCTGTTGACCGCAGAGGTCTGCCTCACCGGGCAGTACTCGTCGTTACCATCTTCGAGTGAGCCCTGCGTCGGACGTCCGTCAGCTGCTGCGTGTTGCTCTTGACGAGTTCGATCGTCCCGGAAACACGGTCAGCGCTAGTGCCCGCCGGGCGGTCCGGATTGCTGCACTCCGCCGCGACCACGGCAACCAGCTCTGGCTCCAGTGGGAGCTGACCGACCTCAAAGCCGGCCGGATCCAGAAGCGGCAGGATCCTGCGATCTCGTGGGTCATGGCGCAACTCGATGCGCTTCTCGGAGCCGAGGAAGGAGGACGCGAGAGGAGGCGTGCGTTCCTCATGTTCGAACGCAACCGCACGTTCCTGGTTGACGGCGAGGAGAAGTTCCAGGGTGACTCGCTTGGCCAGATCGAGCAGAGACTGGCGATGTCGAGGCGTGCGTACGACGACCTGACCGTGCCGTCGAACCTCACAGCAGGAGATATGTACTTCGTTGCGAAGGACGTGGACTCCGCCAGGGCCAAGATCATTCCTGTGATCCAACAGCAAGAGCAGCTTATGGAGCGGATCAAATCCGCCATCCACTCGTTCTTGGTTACGACCGAGAGTGAACTCGATCAAGGCCAACAGGACGCGCCGCTCTTCCTGCGCGCCCAGGAGTACATCAACACTGCGCTTGCGAAGTACGCGCCGCTCGCACTCGAGAAGTTCGTGGCAGCTCAGGAGCGTCTGTACAGCGGCAAATCAGAGGACCTCGCCCACGCGCTGACTTCGTGTCGCCGCATGACCAAGGCCCTCGCCGATGCGCTTTACCCTTCAACGGACGAGGGTGTCACTGGCTCCGATGGTATCGAGCGCAAAATGACTGATGACGCTTACCGCAACCGCCTGCTGCAATACGTTCGCGAGCAGCTCGGCAAACGCACGCACGGCAGCGTGATCCAGAAGACCCTCGACAGCCTGGGAGCACGCCTGAAGTCGCTGGATTCCCTTGCTAGCAAGGGAGTGCATGATGAGGTGACAGCCGCCGAAGCTGAGACCTGCATCGTCTGGACCTATCTCTTGGCCGCTGACGTCGTGCGCATCGCAGACGGCAGTTCGGCGCTGCTGCTTCCTCAAGACGGCGACCGAGAAACGACCAAAACCGAAGTATGAAGGCCAGCGATGCAGATCCTCACACGACCTAGGTGTACTGACCTGGGAGGTTAGGAACGCGGCTGGCCGGTGGGAGGCTTGCGAGTGCGGTGTGGCCGCGGTGGAGATTGGGTGAGTTCTAAACTCGTCGCAACGACGCTGGTCAGCGTGCTCGCCAGCCGTTGACCGCGTCACTCCGCCCCTCGATCCGCATTCAGGATGTCCACTACATCGTTGACGTAGGCCAGGGCGAGCGCGGCGTGCTCTGCGAGAACGCGGGCCGTCTTGCGAGCCAGAGGCAACGCTGAGCGCTGTCCATTCGTCTCGATCTCCACTTCGATGGCCACGGACAGACTGACCGTGCCACCCGACGCCAGGTGGCGGACGAGTTCGTCGTGGAGCCGCTGACTCGTTTGCTGCGTCGGCCCTGGGTTGCGGTAGTTGCCAGCGCGGCGCCGGAGGTTGTTGGTCTCACCGATGTAGATCCGAGGCCTTCCAGCCGAGTTCGCGAAGGTCAAACGATAGATCGCGGCGACACGAGGCAAGCGCGGGAACACCAGCTTGTCGTTGGACAGTCCAACCTCGCCGCCGACACGCCAGACACAACGCACGCGCACGTCCAGAGCGGGAGTGCCGTCGTCAATGGGTAGTTCGATAGCCGTCGTGGCTGGCTGGCTCTCACCTGCGGTATCCAGCGGAGCGCCATGTCGAACGAACCGCACGTGGCGGCGCTCTATAGAGACGAAGTCGACCTGCCAACCGGCACGGTGCCACGCCGCCTGCTGGGACAGCAGGCCGTTGGCCCACCACGCCCGGTGCTCGTATGCCGACGCCGGCAGACCACCAACGAGGTCAGCGATCTCGGCAAACGACAGTTCAACAACCTGCCGACCGTCGCTGGTCGCGGCAGCGAGGTGTCCCGTCAGGGGTGCGTACTTGCCCGCCAATCGTGCTCCCATCACAGCGATCACGACCTGGATACTTGGCAGTATCCCCGGCAAGGCCGACAAATGTGCGCACTGAGCGCACCAACATCGGACAGCAGGCAAGGCGCGCCAGCACCTGCGGATGGAGGGCACCTGGACTTGCGTCATCAACAACGGCAGAGCGGCAGGGATCGAGGGAACCAGCCCTGTGCGCAGCCGAGTCGAGCGGTGTCGACATTCCACACTAAACCCGGAGGCTCACCCCTAGTTCCAAGATCATCCGACTACGTGCCGAACCGTTCGTAACCTCAGTGGTCAGTACACCTAGGCATCACAGCGGACCGACTCGGCTCGAACGCTGAGTCACGATCAACCGCTGTGCTGAAGTTCGACGGGTCTTGCTGGCGAGGTTGAGCGGCCGAGGAGGCTATGAGGCCCTTCTCGTGCCACAAGCGCAGCACCTTGCGGCCGTAGTTGTTGGTTCCTGCGGCACGGTCCAGCTCGGCGCCGGTGGGCAGTCGGCCGTGCGCGGCCTGCGCACGGAAGTAGGCCCACATCCGCTGCTCAGCGGTCGGCTCTGCCGACGGATGGGAATCGCCCGAGACTGCCGCGAGTCGCACCACGCCGGCGGTCTCGTCGCCATTCGCATCGTTCCCGATTCCAGTCTCGTTCGTGGTTTCGGCGCGTCGACGCTTCAGTGCGTGATTGAGCAGCTCGACCGCCAACAGCAGCGCGAGTGGCGGACACGCCGCGACCGCCACGGCGAACACGCTCAACTCCGGGGCTGCGGCCACATTGGCGCAAAGCGAGAGCACGATGCCGAACACGAACGCCAGCCAGGCCTTCCAACGCCCGCCACCTCGACCGGTCTTCCACAGTTCGACCGTCGCGGTGGTCAACAAGCCATCGACGATCAGCGGCCAGATCGCTGCAGTCTTCTCGTCCGCGCCGTAGCGAAGTGCAAACTCGCGCCCGTGCCGGTACGAGGCGTACGCCGCGCCGAGCGCGACAAGAGCCGTGCACGCGCACTGGACCCACAGCGAGCGATCGCGCCGAATAGTGGCGGTCATCGCGCACCGCCTACTTGACGCCCAGCTTCGATGGCCGCCATGGCTGACTCGGCGCATCCGTTGACGCACGCGTGAACCTGGGAGCCGGTCACCGAGCGACCAACAGGCACCGAAGCAACATGGACCTGCATGAAGTTCGCTGCGCAAACCGGACAGGCCAAGCCGTCAGCCTGCAGGTCAGTCAGGCCGTGGATGATCTCGTTCGGATTCATCATCCTTCACCGCCAGTGCGACGGCGGCGGCCACGTGGGACCTCCACGGTGGCGGAAACCTGCAGCTCACGGCGGGTGCGGGACTGTGTAGATATTGTACGAGGCGCGCCGGGGGCACGTACTTCGGGCGAGGTGTGTTCGCGAAAAGCGCGAACCTAACCTCGCCCGTGGTGTTTTCTGGGGGCCGAGCCCCCAGACCCCAGCCGGGGCGCTGCGCCCCCGGACCCCCGCATTGTGTCGGGCTCGGAACATCCACTGTGGAAACGACGGTCCTGTTGGGCCGGTTCGGTGCTGCCCGTTGACAGCCGATACTGGTTTGCACCAGTATCGGAGTCACGTCGGCTGACCAGGGGGAGTGGGCATGGCGGGAGTGCATCTGCGGGTCGACAACCGGTTGATCCACGGCCAGGTGACCGTCGCGTGGACCGGGGGGTTACGCGTACGGAAGCTGGTCGTGTGCAACGACGAGGTCGCCGGTGACGAACTGCAGCGGATGTTGCTCCCGCAGGCAGCGAGGGGGCTGCCCACCGAAGTGCTCACGGTCGCCGAGGTGGTGGAACGCGTCTGGGGAGAGGACGTGATGCTGATAGCGAAGCATCCGGCCGACGCGTTCCGGCTCGTCGAGGGCGGGGTGCGGCCAGGGGTGGTGAACGTCGGGAACGTCGCACCCCGCCCCGGCGAGCAGTACACGATGGTGACCAGGTCGATCGCGGTGACCGCGCAGGACGCGGAGGGGTACCGCCGGCTCGCCGCCGAGGGGATTCCCGTTGTCGCGCAGATGATGCCTCGGGACAAGGCCGCCGACTTCACCGCGTTGCTCGACAAGAAGGGGCTGTAGAAGCCGATGCTCGTGGCACTGGCTTTGACGCTGTGGGCTGTCATCTGCACCTACGACGTGCTCGGGCCCTTCCTCATCTTCGCGGGCCGGCCCCTGGTGGCGGGGTCGGTCGCCGGTCTCATCACCGGTGACCCGCTGCTCGGCATGGCGATCGGTGCGACGCTCGAACTGGTGGCTCTGGGGGTTTACCAGTACGGCGGCGCGACGATCCCGGACTACCAGACCGGGGCCATCGTCGGCACCGCGCTCGCGGGGAGCGCGGCAGGACCGCTGAGCGCGCAGGTGGCGGTCGGCATCGCGGTGGCGCTGCCCGCTGCCGTCCTGCTGTCCACTTTGGACCCGGTTGGCAAGATGATCACGACCGGGATGGTGCACCGCGCCGATCGCTACGCGGCCGCGGGGGACGCGCGCGGGCTGGCCAGGATTCACTGGCTCGGTCTCGTGCCGTGGTGCGGAGTTCGGGCGGTGCCGACGTTCCTCGCGGCGCTGACGGCGTCCAGTGGCGTGGTCGAGAACCTCACCAAGGGGATTCCCGCGGGCTTCGTGAACGGCATGACGCTCGCCGGGTCTTTGTTGCCCGCGGTGGGATTCGCGTTGCTGCTGTCGATGATGCAGCTGTCGAAGTACTGGTACCTGCTGCTCATCGGGTTCGTGGCGTTCGCATACATGAAGGTGCCGTTGCTGGGCATCGCGTTGCTGGGCGTCGCGATCGCGTTCCTGGTCGTCGGGCGGAGTGAACAGGTGGCGGTGCCCGCCGAACCGGCCGAGGAGTCCGATGTGGACCGTCGGCTCACGGACCAGGACCTCAAGAGGGCCTACCGGCGGTACTTCTGGTCCAGTCAGGTGTCGTGGAACTACGAGCGGATGCAGGGGCTCGGGTTCGCGTACGCCATGGAACCCGTGCTGCGCAGGCTTTACCCGGACGCGCACGACTACGCGCTGGGGCTGCAGCGGCACATGCAGTTCTTCAACACCTCGGTGCTGGTGGGCGGGCCGTTGATCCTCGGGTCGGCGATCGCGATGGAGGAGGCGCGCTCGCCGGAGTCCGCGGAGAGCACGAAAGTCGCGTTGATGGGGCCGCTGGCCGGCATCGGTGACACGCTCGTCTTCGCGCTCTACAACAGCATCGTCTTCACCATCGGCGCCTCGCTCGCGTTGCAGGGCAACTGGCTCGGGCCCGCGTTCGCGATGGTCATGGTGCTGGTTCCGTACGCGCTGGTGCGCCGCTGGCAGTTCCGCCTCGCCTACCGCGAGGGCAAGAGGCTGGTCGCCCGCTTCGCCGTCGGCACGCTGGACCGCCTCTCCCGGGGCGCGACCGTGCTCGGGTTCGTCGTGCTCGGCGGGTTCATCCCGTTGATCGTCAAGGTCGTCACCACGCTGACGTACCGGCAGACCACGACGGTCGACGGCGAGCAGGTCACCCAGACCGTGCCGATCCAGGACCGGCTCGACGACCTGCTGCCCCACCTGCTTCCCGTGCTCGTCACCGCCGCCGCGTACCTGCTGCTGACCAAGGCCAGGCTGAAGCCCGTGCTGGTCATCGGCATCTTCGTCGTGGTCGGCGTGGCCCTGGGCTGGCTCGGCTGGTTCGCGCCCGCCGCGCCCAAGAGTTAGGAACGACCGATGACCACACCCGTCCTGCTGGCCGGGCACGGCGCACTGCCGTCCGGTGCCGCCGACGCGGCCCAGCTCGTGGTCGGCCCGCAGTCCCGGCTCCTGGTTTGTGAGCTCGGCCCGGCGGAAAGCCCGGACTCGTACGGGGAACGGCTCGCGGACCTCGTCGGCGACGCGCCGGAGGTGCTCGTGCTGGCCGATCTTCCCGGTGGCACGCCCGCCAACGCCGCGAAGCTGCTGGCCGCACGCCGGGGTGGCGTGCGGATCGTGACCGGTCTCAACCTGCCGATGTTGCTGGAGGTGCTGGTGCGCGACGGTGACCTGGACGAACTGGCCGCGCTCGCACAGACGGCCGGCCGGGGCGGGGTCCTGACCGAACCGGTGCTGACTCGATGACGCTCCTGCTCGCGGCCGGCCGAACGGTGATCACGCCGGGCTCCGGCCACCCGATGGGCGGCTACCTGTCCAGGGAGGGCGTCGCCACCGGCGTGCACGACGACCTGGAGGCCACGCTGGTCTGGTTGTCGTCGCAGGACGATCCGGGCGTGGTGTGGGTGACGCTCGACGCGCTGGCCACGGACGTCTCGCTCACCCGCGCGTTGGCCACCGTGGTCGCGCAGGAGACCGGAGTTCCCGCGAACCGCGTGCTGGTCTGCGCCTCGCACACCCATTCCGGGCCGGACGGGTGGACCGGGGCGATCCATCCGGGGATGCCGGCACAGCGGGAACCCGAACTCGTCGAGCGGCTGATCGAACAGGTCGGGGCGGTGGCCTGCGGCATCCGTCCACATCGGACACCGGTGAGCGCTCGCTGGCACGAAGGCGCGGCGGCACGGGTCGGCGCCAACCGCAACCGGCAGGACGGGCCGCACGACGGATCGGTGGGCGTGCTGACGTTGCACCACCCGGACGGCACGGTGGCGGCGTTGCTCTTCGACTACGCCAGCCACCCGACCGTGCTGGGCGCCGACAACCTCGACTGGTCGGCGGACTGGCCGGGCGCCACCCGCAGGGAACTGGCCGGGCTCGCTCCGGTGGTCGCGTTCCTGCAGGGTGCGGCGGGCGACGCCAGTTCGCGGTTCGTCCGTCAGGGACGTGGTCACGCCGAGGTGTCCGCGCTCGGCGGCAGGCTCGCCGAGTCGATCACGGGACTGCTGTCGTCCGGTCAGCCCGTCGAGGAACCGATCCGGTTGACGCGGACCGTGCTGCGACTGCCCCACCGCGCGCTGCCGTCGCCCGCCGAATGCCGGCAACTGCGCGAGGGCGCCGAACGCGGGTGGCGGAAGATGTTGCCCGGCAAGGAGAACGACCCCGCCGTCCGCATCGCGCAGACCCGGTACGAGGGAACGCTGATGCTCAGCACCCTGGCCGCCGCGGGGTTACCCGGTGAGGCGGAGGTGCCGGTCACCGTCGTGTCGCTGGGCGAGGTCGCCTGGCTGCACACGCCCTTCGAGTTGTTCTCCTCGATCGCGTTGCGCATCAGGGCCGCCAGCCCGTTCGCGCACACCAGGGTGATCGGCTACACCGACGGGTACGCCGGCTACCTGCCTGACCACGACGCCTACCGCGAGGGGCTCTACGAGTCCTACATCGCGCTGGTGGAACAGGGTGCGGCGGACGTGCTGGTGGATCGCTGCGCCGAACTGCTACGCGCTCATCGTGATCGGCGCGCGGTGGTGAACACGGTGTAGCGGTCGGCCCGGTAGAGCGAACGCCCCGCCTCGATCACCCGGCCGTCCGCCGCGTGCAGCGTGCCCTTGAGCACGAGACACGGCTGGCTCGGCTCGATCCCCAGCAACGCGGCGTCCTGCGCCGGCGGCAGCACGGCGCTGATGGCCGTGTCATTCCAGTCCGGTACCACGCCGAACCGCTCGGTGAGCGTCTGGTGCAGTGAATTCGTCGACCAGTCGAATTCGTCGATACCGGGGAAATGGTCGAGCGAGAGGTTCGTGCGTTCCAGCGCGAACGGTTCGCCGTCGACCGAACGGAGCCTTTCCAGCCGGAAAATCGGCGCGCCCGGAGGAATGTTCAGGCGTCCGGCGATCTCGGTACCCGCGGATTCCACGAGAGCCAGCAGCACCTTCGCACCCGGCACCGAGCCACGCGCCTGGACGTCCTGGGTGAACGACGTCAACATGTCGATCTGCGTGGGAGGACGCTCCGCGGTGAAGGTGGCGTTGCCGTGCTGGCGGTACAGCAGCCCGTCCGCCACCAGTCGGTTGATCACCAACCGGACGGTGCTCCTGGAGATCTGATAATGCTCGGCCATGAATCTTTCCGACGGAATCAGCCTGCCCGGCCCCGCATCGGTCGCGACGGCCTCCAGAATCTCCCTGAGCTGGTCGCCTTTCGGGCGGTCCGGATCCAGCTCGGCGGGGAATTCCAGATCGTCCGCGGGAACATGCTTGGGGCGGGGCACATTGCCATTATGCCCCAGCGGGACGGTGAAACGCCGGGACGTCGACGCGGTGACGGCACTTCCGCGGTTGATCAAGGCCGAACGGCGGATGTGAGCAGGGCCGGGAGACCGCTACGGTCGTGCAGGTTTGCATGAACGCGCGCGGGAGTCCTTGGTGTTGCGGAAGTCCTTGTCCTTTCTCCTGGTCCTTTTGGCGTGCGCGTGCACGGTCGAGGGCCAGTCACGTCCCGTCGCCGACCCGGTGCAGGTGCGTCAGCCGACGTTGGTCAACGAGGCGACCGGTGACGTGTCCGCCCTCGTGCGTGCGGTGATCGACGGCCGCACGGTCGAACTCGACACCGGCCAGCGAGTCGAGGTCTCGTTGCTGGCGCCGCCCGCGGACTGCTGGGCCGCCGCCGCGCGCACGTTCGCCGAGAAGGCGTTGCTGGCCAAGCCTGTTCGCGTCAGCTCGCTCACGCCCGGCGAGGTGAACCTCCGGCTGGAGGACGGCACCGACTACGCGCTGCTCGCCGTGCGGGAGGGCGTGCTGAGGGCTCAGGCCGCCGCCGGTGCGCTCGCCGACGCCGAACTCGGTGCTGCGCGCGAGGACCGCGGCCTGTGGGGAGCGCCCTGCAACGGCATGGACGTCACGACAACGACTGCTGCTCCTCCTCCCGCACAGCGCGTCGAGTCGTCGAAGTCCTTGCCCACGACCACCCCTCCGCCTCCCGTGGTGACGACCACTCCGTCGCCGCCACCCTGTGCGGTCGCCTACCGGCTCGACGGCCAGTGGCAGGACGGGTTCCAGGGGAAGATCACCATCAGGAACACCGGCGGCGCCGCGATCAACGGCTGGACGCTGAAGTGGTCGTTCGCCGACGGGCAGACCGTGCGGCAGATGTGGAACGCGTCGGTGTCCCAGCGGGGTCCGGCCGTCACCGCGACCGGCGTCGAGTACACGAGGTCGATCTCGCCCCGCGGTGAGGTGGAGATCGGTTTCCTCGGCTCGGCCCGCGGCCGGAACACCGCGCCCGCGTCGTTCACGCTCAACGGGACGGCCTGCGCGACGAGCTGACTGTTGGTCCTGGCGGCAGCCCATGGCAAGATAAATTAGTAATTAACTGCTGATTGATCATGTCAGGGATGAACCGTGCAGGTCACCAGGGTTGTGCCGCTGTACGCCGAGGTCGATCAGAGCCTCGGCGGACGCTGGACCTCGCTGCGCACAGCCGACCGCGAGTGGCTGTGGCACCGGGCCGATCCCGCGCGTGCCGAGGTGACGCCGGGCTCCGCGTTCGTCGACGCGGGCGGCCTGGAGGAGTGCGTTCCGACGGTGCGCGGCCTGCCCGATCACGGCGACGCGTGGAGCAGGCCGTGGCATCGGACCGGTGTGGACTGTCCTGACTTCGCGTTCCGCCGCTCGATGTCGTCCGCCGGTGGTGCGGTCGTCGCCGACTACGAGCTGATCGCCGAGCCCGGCTACCGGTTCGTGTGGGCCGCGCACGCCCTGCTCGACGTCAGCCCCGATGCCCGATTGGACGCTCCGACCGGCACCTCCGTGCTGATCACCGATCCGGTTCCGGAGCTGCACGAGTGGCCCGCCGGCCTGGACTCGCTGGGGCCCGACGACGGCACGGCGACCGGCGCGGTGCTCGATCGCGGCCAGATTCACGTGATCGACGGAGACCAGCGGCTCGACCTGCGCGTCGACTGCGCCGGCCAGCCCGTCTCCATCGCGTTGTGGCGCAACCTGAAGGGCTGGCCGGAAGGCGATCCGTACCGCAGCGTCGGCGTGGAACCCATGCTCGGCCGCACCTTCGACCGTCACGACACCACCCGTCCGGTGGCGGTCGTGCCCGCCTCGGGTTCGGTGCGCTGGCGCCTGACGATCACCGCTCGTGCGGGAGGAACGGCATGACCGACGTGCTCACCCTGGGCGAGACCATGGGTGCGTTCCGCGCCGCCGGCCCGTTCCGGCTGGGAGGAACGGCGGAACTCACCGTCGCCGGCGCCGAGTCGAACGTGGCCATCGGTCTCGCCCGCCTCGGCCACGCGGTGCGCTGGACCGGCGTGAACGGCGCCGACGAGATCGGCTCGCTCGTCCGCCGCACGCTGCTGGCCGAACAGGTGGACATCGCTGCCGCTCGGATCACACCGGACGCCACCACCGGCCTGATCCTCTTCGAACCGCGAACCGCCGACATCACGCGCGTTCTCTACTACCGCGGCGGCTCAGCGGGATCGCGCCTGTCCACAGAGGACGTTCGTCGATCGTTCGACTTCGGCGTGCCGCGAATCGTGCACGTCACCGGCATCACGCCCGCGCTGAGCGAGTCCGCGCTCGCCGCCGTCACGGAGGCGATCCACCTGGGCCACGAGGCAGGCAGCACAGTCAGTTTCGACATCAACTTCCGGTCGAAGCTGTGGTCTCACGAGGAAGCGAGCAAGGTGATCCAGCCGCTCCTCGCGCGGGTGGACGTGCTGATCGCCTCCGACGACGAACTCCCGATCGCCGGAGACCACCGGGTACCCGAGGTCGTGCTGAAGCACGGCGCGGACGGCGCCACCGTGCGAACTCCGGACGGGACCTGGTCCACCGCCGCCCATCGCGTCACCGTCGCCGACACCACCGGCGCGGGCGACGCGTTCGTCGCGGGCTACCTCTCCGGCCACCTCGACGGTCTGGACCCGGAAGCCCGGCTTCGGCGCGGCAACGCCGTGGCCGCGTTCGCCGTCGCCACCCCTGGCGACTGGCAGGGCCTGCCCACCCGGGCCGACCTGGAACTGCTGGACCTGCAAGCAGGGAGCACCGTCCGATGACGCTGACGCAGTGGAACTTCGAACAGCTCGAACTCGGCGAAGGCGCTCGGTGGATCAACGGCAGGCTGGTCGTCGTGGATCTCCTGGCCGGCCGCGTCCTGGAGACCCGCGGAGACGTTCCCGCGCCGTTCAAGGAGATCGCCACCCTCCCGGTGCCCGTCGGCGCCGTGGCACCAGTGCGGGACAGCGACGAACTGATGGCCGCGTTCGGCACCGGCGCGGGCCTGCTGAACGGCCCGCAGCGGGAAACCTTCGCGGACGAGGGCATGCGCGTCAACGACGCCGTGGCCGACCCCGCCGGCCGGTTCTGGGTCACGACCACGGCCTACGACACCGAACCCGGCACCGGCGCCCTGCACCGCCTGGGATCGCCCTCGCCCGTCCTCAAAGGACTGACGATCCCGAACGGCCCGGCGTTCTCCCACGACGGCAGGCACCTGTACCTGGCCGACAGCGCACGGGGAGTGGTCCACCGCTTCGACGTGGGCCACGGCGGCGAACTGGGCGCCCGCCGCGTCTTCCTGCACACCCCGCACCAGACCCCGGACGGCATGACCACCGACGTGGCGGGCAACGTGTGGATCGCCTTCTGGGGAGCGTCCGCAGTACGCCGCTACCGCCCGGACGGCCGCCTGGACCGGGAGATCACCCTCCCCGCACGCCAGCCCACGAGCGTCTGCCTCGGCGGTCCGGACCTGGCCCGCCTGTTCATCACCACCGCCAAGTACGGCCTGCGCCGCCCCTCGCTGCACGACGGCGCGGTGTTCGCGATCGACGTCGACGTGCCGGGCCGTCCGGCGGACGAATGGGCTGCTGTGAGCTGATCTGCCCACAGCAGAGAAAGAAGCGGACCGGTCGCACGGCCCGGCATCGTCGGTGCCATGACGAACAGCGAGAAGCTCTTCAGCCCAGGGCTGCGGGAACGGTTCTTCGGTCAGCGGGTGCTGATTCTCGACGGCGCGCTCGACGACGACAACGGCACGGTGCTCGCTACGCAGATGTTGTCGCTGGCGAGTGATGATCCGCGGCAGGACATCGCGTTGTGGATCAACTCGCCGGGTGGTTCGGTGCCGTCGATGCTGGCCATTCGTGACGTGATGCGGCTGGTGCCGTGTGACGTGGCGACGCTGGCGCTGGGATTGGCTTGCAGCGCCGGGCAGTTCCTGTTGTCCGCCGGGACGCCGGGCAAGCGGTTCGCGTTGCCGCACGCGCGGATCCTCATGCACCAGGGGAGTGCGGGCATCGGTGGGTCGGCGGTCGAGGTGGAGGTGCAGGCGGACGACCTGCGGCACACCCGTGACACCGTGCTCGGGCTGATCGCGGAGGACACCGGGCAGCCGTTCGACCGGATCTTCACCGACTCGCTGCACGACCGGTGGTTCACCACGGCGCAGGCGCTGGAGTACGGGTTCATCGATCACATCGTCAGCGACCTGGGTCAGGTCGTCCCCGTCCGCACGCACAAGCTGGGACTGCACTCGGGAGCCGTCGCATGAGCACCTACACCATTCCCAACGTCATCACGCGGGACGCTCGCGGCGAACGGGTCATGGACGTCTACTCGCACCTGCTGTCCGAGCGGATCGTGTACCTGGGCACCGGAATCGACTCCGGTGTCGCCAACGCGTTGATCGCGCAGCTGTTCCACCTCGAAGCCGACAACCCCGACATGGAGATCAACCTCTACATCAACTGCGAGGGCGGCGACCCGTCGGCGATGCTCGCGCTCTACGACACCATGCGCTACATCAAGGCGCCGGTCGCCACGACCTGTGTGGGGCAAGCGGTTGCGGCGGGTGCGGTCTTGCTGGCCGCGGGCGCGGAAGGGCGGCGGTCGGTCCTGCCGCACTCCAGGGTGGTGCTGCACCAGCCGGCGGCGCAGGGGCGGGGCACGATCCCGGACCTCATCCTCGCGGCGGACGAGGTCGTGCGGGTGCGCACGCAGCTGGAGGCGATCTTGGCCCGGCACACCGGCCGGACGGTGGCCGAACTGCGCCACGACACCGACCGGGACCGCGTGTTCGACGCGGCGGGCGCGGTCGAGTACGGGCTGGTCGACCGCGTGCTGGACCAGCGGGTTTAGGCGGCGAAGGCCATCGCCACGGGACCGGAGGGGCGGCCCGTCGGGCGTGAGGTGTGGAAGTGGCTTCCGCTCTGGAACGGGCCGGTGGCGCGGAGGTTGCGGACCTGGCCGGCGATGCCGATCAGCAGATCGGCCAGGTCGATGCCGAGCGCTCCGGCGACCGCCGCGATCATCTCGCTCGACGGCTCCTTGCGGCCGCGTTCGATCTCGGACAGGTACTGCACCGAGATGCCCGCCCGTTCGGCCACGTCGACCAGCCGGTCGCCGCGCTCCTCCCTGGTCTCGCGAAGCTTCCGGCCCAGGGCTTCCCGCCACAGGGGCTCCGGGGTGCGCTTGAAGTCCAGGATCTCCGCCATGTCGTCATGGTGACAGCATCGGGACGGCCGCAAAGGGCCGTTCTGCTACCAGCAGAAAGACGGCCCTAAATCGACCCGAAGGTGACCGAAAGAGCGCTGAGCAGGCTGTTCCCCGCAAGGCAACGACCACCAAGGGGAGAACACAGCATGAGAACGCTCATCGGTCTGGGCGCCGCCGCTCTCGCCGCGATCGCGATGCCCGCCGTCGCGCACGCCGCACCGCACACCACTGTCTACGTGCAGAACAACGTGCTGATCGTCGAGGCGGAGCCCGGCAAGACGAACAACATCACGGTCGGCCTGGACACCGCGCTGCACCGCCTCACCATCACCGACTCCGGTGACCTGCTGGCCGTCGGCGCAGGCTGCACGCTCAGCGGTGCCAACGTGAACTGCGTCTACGAGTCCGGCGCCACGAAGCTGATCACGTCGATCCAGATCCGGGCGAACGACCTCAACGACCGGGTCAACGTCGCCTACGACAACACCAACGCCGACGCGATGCCCGCCCACGTGTACGGCGAGGCGGGCAACGACGTCATCGAGACCCGTGCCAAGGGCACGATCAGCGGCGGCGACGGTGTCGACCACCTGCGGCCCAAGCGCGGGGGCGTGAACGTCTACGGCGGCACCGGCATCGACCGCGTCGACTACAGCGTCGGCAGCTCGCTGCACCCGAATTCCGGCGTCTCGGTCACCATCGGCTCCGGCACCGACGACGGCTACGACACGCTGGCGCTCAAGGACTACGTCGCGAGCGACGTGGAGAACCTGACCGGCACCAACTTCGTCGACCACCTCGTCGGCAACGCGCTGGCGAACAGCATCACGGCGTTGAACGGCAACGACCTCATCTGGGGCGCGGCCGGCAACGACACGCTCAACGGCGGCCTCGGCGTGGACACCTGCCTCGACGCCACCGACGGCGACGTCCTGGTCAGCTGTCCCTGAAAGTCGACGGCCTTAAGACGGCTTTAAGCGAGCGCGGCATCCTTCGGGTCCGCGGGCTGACCAGGCCCGCGGACCCGAAGGGGGATGAACGTGAAGGTGATGAGCACGGCCCTGCTCGTGCTGGCTCTGGCGAGTCCGGGCGTGGCGAACGCGAGCACGGAGGTCGTGACGGTGCAGGCCACCAGCGCGCCCACGTCGGCGGGCAAGACGGTCTCGGTCAACTGCCCCAACGGCACGAAGGTCGTCGGCACGGGCGGCGCGGTGACCGGCGAGCGGACGACGATCACGCGCGTGCGGCCGAGCGACGACCTCACGAGCGCCGAGGTCACGGCGGTCGAGCACGGTGCGGGGACCGTGCAGCCGTGGACGGTGACGGTGCGGGCGACCTGTGCGCCCGGTGAGTTCACGCTGGTGTCCAAGAGCGGCACGAACAACGCCGAGGCGTCCTGCCCCGGCACCAAGAAGGCGCTCGGTGTCGGGGGCGAGACCTCCGGCGGGCACTTCACGAAGATGGCGCCCAAGAGCAACCTCAAGAGCGGACTGGTCGAGACGTCCGGCGGCGACGTCACGGCGCACGCGATCTGCGGCACGCGGGCGGGACTGGTCCTGCGCGGCGGCACTCCCACGGTCGTGGTCACCAAGACCGCCTCGAAGTCCGTTGCCTGTCAAGGTGACGAGCAGGTCGTCAGTGCCGGCGGCGCGGTCGGCGGCGGGATCATCGAGGACGTCACCCCGGCCGGTGCCGGCGCGACCGTCACCGGTGAGGGAACGGACGCGCAGGGCCAGGCCATCCGCTGGTCGATCACGCCCTACGTCGTGTGCTCCCACTGAAGACCCCGGGGTACGGATGCGGGTCGACCTCGATCTCCCGCATCCGCGTGACGTAGGTCTGGTAGCTCCTCCGAGCCTCGCCATGACTCCCTGCCGCGGCGAGGACGCGCACCAGCATCAGGTGCGCCGGCTCGTCGTACGGGTCGCGTTCGAGCACGCGCAGGCAGTACCTGCTTGCCAGTGCGTGCTCCCCACTCGACTCGGCCCGTGCGGCGAGCACCGCCACCACCTGCAGGTAGATCAGCCGGGCCTCCTCGCGCAACCGGGCCGCCCAGTCCTCGTACGGGTCCTCCTCCAGGAAGTCGCCGTGGTACGCGGACTCGGCGGCCGCGAGCAGTGACTGCGCCTCGGACGAGTTCCGTTGTGCCGCAGCGAGTCCGGCCCGCGCGTCGGCCAGGAACGAGGCCACGTCGACGGGCAGGACGTCCGGGTCGAGCCGGATCGCGTCACCCTCGGCCACGATGCCCGTGCCGGCCCGCAACACGCTGCGGGCCGTGGACAACGCCACCGCGAGCCGGTTCGCGACCTTCTCGGGTTCCTCGTCCGGCCACAGCAGGTTTCCCAGCGCCTCACGGGTGATCGGCCGCCCGCGCCGCGCGATGAGGATCTTCACCAGGTCCCTGGCCTTGCGCGACTGCCAGGCGGCGGGCGGCAGCGGTTCGCCGTCGCGCAGCACCCGGAACCCGCCCAGCGTCTGGATGAACAACGCCGGTCTGGCCGCTTTCCGGCACGTCTCGGCGACACCTGCGGCGGCTTCGGCGAGCACCCGCGCACCGAGATCCGCGGCCTGCTGCCGTGCCTCCAGGGCCAGCTGTTCTCCCGCCGCACCACCGATCAGCGCCGCCTGAGCCGTGCGCACCCGGACCTCGCCGAGCGGGTTGCCGATCTCGCGCCACAACGTCAGTGCCTGGTCGAGCAGCACCGGGTCGCGTTCCAGCACTCCCCGCAGCCGCAACGACCGCGCGAACCCTGCCCGGTCACCTCGCCGGGTCGCGATCTCCGCCGCCTCCTGGCACAGCCCCTTGTCGTGGTCGAGCCACCCCAGCACGAGCAGCGCCGCCACGCTTTCTCCCAGCTCCAACGCCTTGCGGGCGTGCTCACGAGCCAGGTCGGGGTCGTCGCCGGAGAACAGCTCGGCGAGCCCCACATGAGCGAGGACCAGATGTGGCACGGTGTTCTTGGCCGCCGCGAGCCTGAGTGCCTCGTGCAACGCGAACGCCGCCAGCGCGCGGTCGCCACGCAGCCGGTGCACCTCGCCCAGGTAGACCAGCGGTGCCGCCGCGAGCCAGCTCCCGGCCTGGTCGAAGACCTTCTGCGCCGCGTGGAAATCGGCCGCCGCCTCGTCCAGCCTGCCGAGGCCGAGCAACGCCTCGCCGCGGTTGTGCAGCCCGATCGCCCGGTAGGTGGCGAACCCGGTGACGTCCGCGAGCGGCAGCATCTCCTCGATCTCCCGCAACGCCGCCCCGTGCTCACCCGCCTCGACGTGGTGCGACGCGCGGTTCGAGCGGATGCGGATGACACCGAGCACGTCGCCGGCCTTCTGCGCGTGGTCGAGCGCGATGTCGTAGTGCTCTGTCAGTTCGTCACGTTTTCCTTGTGCCGCGGCGACCATCGCGAGAACGGTGTGGGCGGTGCCCATGCCACCGTCGCTCGTGGCGATCTCCAACGCGGCAACAGCCTTCCCCGCAGCCGAATCCAGATCTCCCAACGCCCAGTGCGCACTCGCGGCGGTGCTCAGCAGCATCGACTCCGCCTCGGGATCGGCGCCGTCCGGCACGTACTCGTCGCAGATCTTCAGCGCGTCCTGCGGCCCGCCGCGCAGGTGCTGGATCCACGCCATGCGCCAGGCCAGTTCGGCGGTGAGGCCGTCCGCGGTGGCCTGGGCGAACCGGTCCGCCGCCGGCAGCCACTCGCCGCGCAACTGGTGCGCGACGCCTTCGAGCTGCCAGACCTCGGCCGTGCGTTCTTCTTCTGGCACAAGGCTTGTCGCGGTCAGCACGGCGTCCGCGCCGCGCGTTCGCAGCACGTCGCCGAGCAACGCCGTGACGCCGGGCCAGTCTTCCAGCGCCGCAAGGGAATCCACCGCGCGGACGTACTCACCCCGTGAGGTGAACCAGCGCGCCGCCGCCGCGTGCACTCCTGCCTCAGGTTCCAGGAACTCCCGCGCCAGCGGAACGAGCGCGAACCATCCCGGTTCGGCGCGGACGTGTTCCACGAACAGCCCGCGCCGGGCCAGATCGGGCAGGATCACCGCGGCCTTCGCATGTCCCAGCGACGTCAGCAGATCGATGGTGAACCGGTCGAACGCGGCCGCGGTCCTGAGCAGCTCACGGGTCTGTTGTGGTTCTCTGCCCACGACTTCGTCCACCAGGTCGCCGAGCTCCTCGACCGTTCCCGTCTCCGCCACCAGCCGCACCGCGATCGGCCAGCCGCCGGTGACGTCGTGCACGTCGTTCCCGGCGACCACAGCGGTTTCCTCCGTCGTGAACGCGAGCTGTGCCGCGGTGATCTCGGTCAGTTCGCCGTCGACCTTCAGACGTCGCAACGAGAACGGCGCCGGCGTCCGTCCGGACAGCACCAGCCGAGCACTCGGCGGCAGCTGCAGGCAGAGCGCCTCCAGCAGCTGAACGGCCGAATCTTCCTGTCTCAGCACGTGAATGTCGTCCAGAACGATCAGCACGTCCTCCGGCCAGGCGTCGGCCAGCAGCCCGGCGAGGGCGTGCGCGCGTCCGGCCTCGTCCTCCCCGGACACCGACGGCACGCTGGTCCACCCGGCTGCCAGGGCGGACGCCATCGGCTGCACCAGCCGTTGGCCTTCCTGGCAGGTGTGCCACACGACCGGACGGTCGGTGTGCGCTTGTGTCAGAAGTGTCGTCTTGCCGTACCCGGCGGGGGCGACGAGCGTCGTGAGCCTCGTCGCGCAGAGCAGCCCTTCGAGCCGGGGCCGCCGGATCACCGTTGTCCTCCCACGCCCCAAGATCGTCGCTCCTCCGGCAACGTTACGGACGTATTCGGGCAGAAAAAGACAGGTTGGCAGTGACTGCCAACCAGGCGTACGCTGTCGGCATGGGAGTCGACTTCAGGAAGCAGACGGTGCTGGTCACCGGGGCGAGTTCAGGCATCGGCGCGGAGTTCGCGCGGCGGCTGGCGGCACGGGGATCGAGCCTCGTGCTGGTCGCGCGCCGCAAGGACAGGCTGGAGGAACTGGCCGAACAGCTGCGGGCGGCGCACGGCGTGACCGTGCACGTCGTGGCCGCGGACCTCGCCCAGCCGGGCATCGGCGAACGGCTGGCGGCGGAGGTCGCCGAGTTCGGCGTCACCAGCGTCATCAACAACGCCGGGTTCGGGAACTTCGGGGCGTTCCACGAGGAGGAGCCCGAACGGTTGCGGCAGGAGGTCGCGGTCGACGTCAACGCCGTCGTCGAGATCAGCAGGGCGTTCATCGAGTCGTTGCGCGCCAACGGTCACGGCTTCCTCGTGAACGTGGCGAGCATGGCGGCCTACCAGGCGACGCCCTGGTCGTCGGTCTACGGCGCGACGAAGGCGTTCGTGGTGAGCTTCACCGAGGGCCTGTGGGTCGAGTCGCGCGGCACGGGCCTGCGCGTCATGGTCCTGTCACCCGGCGCGACCCGCACCGAGTTCTTCGAGGTCTCCGGCAGCGAGGACATGACGGGAGGCCTGCGGATGCAGACCTCCGGCGAGGTCGTCGAGACCGCGTTGCGCGCGCTGGACCGCCGGGTCACGCCGGTCGGTGTCATCTCGGGCCGGATGAACCGGGTGCTGGCGTTCGCCGGCCGCCACCTGACCTCCCGTGCGATGGGCGCGCGGATGATCGGGCGGATGGTGCAACGCGGATAGAGTGGGGTTCATGGAGAAGTCGTCGACGCTGTGGGACCGGTCGCGTCAGGCCGTGGTCGCCGAGATCGTCGACACGGCGCTGACCCTGTTCGCGGAGCAGGGGTACGAGGCGACCACCATGGCCCAGGTCGCCACGAGGGCGGGCGTGTCGCAGCGCTCGCTGTTCCGGTACTTCGGTACCAAGGAAGACCTCGTCTGCGGCGAGCAGGACGCGCTGGGCGAGTTGCTGGTCGCCACGGTCGAGGCGCAGGATCCCGGGATGTCCACCTGGGACGCTCTGCGGGCCGGGTTCACCACGCTGCTCACCGCGGGCAACCACACCCCGCAGCGGGTGCTGGAGATCTCCGGGCTGATCTTCACCAACCCGTCGCTGCACTCCAGGTACCTGGAGAAGCGGCTGAGGTGGCAGCGTTCGCTCGTGCCCGTGATCGAGAAGCGGATGGGCATCGAGTCCGGCGAGATCCCGGACGCCCGCGCGATGGGCGTCATCGCGACGGTGTTCGCGTGCGTCGACACCGCGTCGGAGCTGTGGGTCCGCCACGGCGGCAAGGCTGATGCGTTCGAACTGTACGAACAAGCGCTTGCCGCCGTGCGGGACTAGACCGTCACGTCGGTCTTCTTGCGGCGCAACCGAAGCACCACCGCGACCGCGAGCAGCACGACCAGGATGCTGTAGGCGACCGCCGCGAACGGGCTGGTCACCAACGCGCTGAGGTCGCCCTCGCTGATCTGCAGCGTGCGCCGGACCTGTTCCTCCGCCATCGGCCCGAGGATCAGGCCGACGACCAGCGGTGCGACCGGATAACCGTGGCGCCGCATGAAGAAGCCGATCACACCGATCACCAGCAGCACGATCAGGTCGTCCACGACGAAGTTCACCGCGTAGGTGCCCAGCGCCGCGAACAGCAGGATGCCCGCGTAGAGGTACGGCCGCGGGATCTGCAGCACCTTCACCCAGATCTTCACCAGCGGCAGGTTCAGCACGAGCAGCATCACGTTGCCGATGTACAGCGACGCGATCAACGCCCAGACCATCGGGCCGTTGTTGGTGAACAGCAACGGTCCCGGCTGGATGCCGTAGCTCTGGAACGCCGCCACGATCACCGCGGCCGTCGCGGTCGTGGGAAGCCCGAGAGTCAGCAACGGCACCAGAACGCCTGCCGCGGCGGCGTTGTTGGCCGCCTCCGGACCTGCCACGCCCTCGATCGCGCCCTTGCCGAACTCCTCCGGCCGTTTCGCGAGCTTCTTCTCCGCCGCGTACGACAGGAACGTCGACACGTCCGCGCCACCGGCCGGCACGGTGCCGATCGGGAAGCCGATGAACGTGCCGCGCAGCCACGGTTTCCACGAGCGCGCCCAGAACTCGCGCGTCATCCACTTGCCGCCGATCGGGATGACCTCGATCGGCCCGTGCCGCAGCCGCGACGCCACGTACAGCGCCTCGCCGACCGCGAACACACCGACCGCCACCACGACCACGTCGATCCCGTCGGCCATCGTCGCCACCCCGAGGGTGAAGCGCTGCTGACCGGACAACGTGTCGGTGCCGACGAGACCGATGAACAGGCCGAGCCCCAGCGACGCGAGGCCGCGCACGGGGGAGGACCCGAGCAGTGCCGCCACGGTCGTGAACGCCACCACCATCAACGCCACGTAGTCGGCGGGGCCGAGCTGCACCGCGACGTCCGCGATGGCGGGCGCCAGCAGGGTGAGCAGCACCGTGGCGATCGTGCCCGCCACGAACGACCCGATCGCCGCCGTCGCCAGAGCCGCCGCGCCCCGGCCGGCTTTCGCCATCTTGTTGCCCTCTAGGGCGGTGACGATGGACGCCGACTCTCCGGGGGTGTTGAGCAGGATCGACGTCGTCGAGCCGCCGTACATGCCGCCGTAGTAGATGCCCGCGAAGATGATCAGCGCGGCGGTCGGTTCCAGCGTGTACGTCAGCGGTAGCAGCAACGCCACCGTCATCGCCGGTCCGATGCCGGGGAGCACGCCGACGGCCGTGCCGAGCGTGACGCCCAGCAGCGCGTACAGCAGGTACTCGGGCTGCGCGGCGGTCGCGAAACCCTCCAGCAGCATGGTGATGCTATCCATCGAGGAACGGCACCCCTTCGAAGATCCCGGCCGGCAGCGAGAGGCCCAGGCCGTACGCGAACACCACCTGCACGACGAGAGCCAACACGATCGCTATCGGCAGTGCCTTCCACCAGATCGCGCCCAGAGACCAGGCCGCGCCGAAGAACAGCAGCGCCGCCGCGACCGGCCAGCCGATCAGGTCGATCAGCACCAGGTGCGCGATCAGCACGGCCACCAGCTTGCCCACGGTGACCCAGTCGGTGCGGACGTTCTCGTCGACGTCCTCACCCTCCTCGGCCTGGCCGAGCTTTCCGCGGGCGGTCGCGATGATGGCCGCGATGCCCGTCGCGACGAGCAGAATCCCCACGGCGTAAGGGAACGCGCGTGGTCCTACGGCGTTGTCGTCGCGCGCGGCGATCGTGCCCGCGTCGATCAGGGTGAAGACCCCGATCGACGCGACCAGACCGCCGAACGCGTACTCCTCGATTTTTGCGGCAATCACTTGACGAGCCCGATGTCCTGCAGTGCGGGCTTGACGCGGCCGATCTCCTTGGCCATGAACGTGGAGAACTCGGAGCCGGTCAGGAACGTGTCCGTCCAGCCCTTCTTGGCCAGCTCGTCCTTCCACTGCTGGCTCGCGTGCATGTCGGTGACGAGCTTGGTGAGGCGGGTCTTGGCCTCGGCCGTGATCGACGCGGGCGCCACGACGCCGCGCCAGTTGATCAGCTCGACACCCAGGTCCTTGAACGTCGGCACGTTCAGGTCGGGGACCGGGTTCGGGCCGGACGTGCCGAGCGCGCGCAGCTTGCCCGCCTTGATCTGCTCCTTGTACTCGCCGATGCCGGAGATGCCCGCGTCGACCTTCTTGCCCAGCAACGCCGCCAGCGACTCGCCACCGCCGGAGTACGGCACGTAGTTCAGCTTGGACGGGTCGATGTTCTTCGCCTTGAGCAGCATCCCGGCGAGGATGTGGTCGGTGCCGCCGGCCGAACCGCCGGTGATCGAGACTCCCTTGCCCTTCTCGTTGACCGCGGCCAGCAGGTCGTCGATCGTCTTGTGCGGCGAGTCGGCGGGCACCACGACGACCTCGTCCTCGGCCGTCAGCCGCGCGATCGGAGTGGTCTCCTCCAGCCGGGCCTGCGACGCGTTGGTCTCCACCGCGCCGACCATGACCAGGCCGGTGATCATCAGGAACGACTCGGAACGCTCGTTGAGGAGCTTCTGCAGGCCGACCGTGCCGCCCGCGCCGCCGACGTTCGTGACCTGCACGGAGTTCGCGAGCTTGGCGCCGCTCACCGCCGACTGCATCGCCCGTGCCGTCTGATCCCAGCCACCACCGGGGTCGGCGGGCGCCATGATCTCCAGCTTCGCGATGGAGTCACCGCCGCTCGCGCTCTTCGCCCCCTGACCGCATCCCGCGAGCACCAGTCCGGCGGCAGCGACCGCCACCGCTCGTCTCCATGCCGTACCCATCGAGTTACTCCTCGCTTCGTTGCGAACGTTGGGCGGGGACGCTAGGTAACTGGCGGGTGCCTCGTAAGGGTTAGGTCGTAAGTTCCGTATTGGTCGTTTAGTTCGTGACCTGTTTCACAGCTGATGCGTCAGAATTCCATCCATGTTCCGTCGGTCTGTGTCGTTTGGAGCCTTGCTGCTGGCATTGCAGGTGGTCATCGTGCTGATGACGACCTGTGCCGCCGGCCTGCTCGCGGCCAAACTGCAGAGCGACCGGATTCGCGACTCCTACAAGGACCGGATGTTGTCCGTCGCGGAGAGCGTGGCGCGGCTACCCACGGTCATCGAGGCGTTCGATTCCGTTGACCCACCCGCGACGATCCAGCCGTTGGCCGAACTGATCCGCAAGGCGTCCAACGTGACGTACGTGGTGGTCACCGACCACAACGGCGTCCGCTACGCCCACCCCGACCCGAAGCGCATCGGCGAGCGCGTCTCGACCGACCCGAGCACGCCGCTGTCCGGTGAGGTCTTCGTCGGCACGGAGACGGGCACGCTCGGCACGTCGTTGCGCGCCAAGGTGCCGGTGCGCGCGGCGGACGGCCGGATCATCGGCATCGCGTCGGTCGGCATCCTGGAGAGCCAGCTGTCCGCCGACCTCGCCGAGGACCTGCCGGAGCTGATCGGCTGGCTCGCCGCGGCCGCGCTGGTCGGCGTGCTCGGCGCCGCGTTGATCACGCAGCACGTGCGCCGGCGGACGTTCCGGCTCGAACCCGCCGAGATCGCGCAGCTGCTGAAGACCAGGGACGCGATGCTGCACGGCATCCGCGAAGGCGTTGTCGCCGTGGACGACCAGGAGAAGCTGGTGCTGGTCAACGACGAGGCGATGCGGCTGCTGGGCCTCGCGGAGAACCCGAGCGGGCAACCGGCGGCGGAGGTGCTCGACGACGGCCTGCTCGACCTGGCGCGAGGGGACGACGACGTCGCGGACCGGCTGGTGCTGGCGGGCGAACGGGTTCTGGTCGCGAACCGGATGACGGCCAAGACGGACGACCGCGCGGTCGGCGTCGTGCTGACGTTGCGCGATCGGACCGAACTGCACGACGCGTTGCGCGAGCTGGACGGCCAGCGCACCGTCACCGAGGTGCTGCGGGCGCAGGCCCACGAGTTCTCGAACCACCTGCACGTCATCGGTGGTCTGCTGGATCTCGACCGCGGCCCCGACGCCGTCGCCTACATCGAACGGGTCGGTGGCGCCGGGTCGGTCACGGCCGACATCATCGACGGAGCGAACGCGGACCCTGCCCTCGCGGCGCTGTTGCTGGCAAAATCCTCCACCGCGCACGAACGAGGTGTGGAGCTCCGGCTCGATCCCGGCAGCTCCGTCGACATTCGTGCGGGCGACGACGCGTTGACCGTGCTGGGAAACCTGGTCGACAACGCGGTCGACGCCGTGGAGACCGGTGGAACCGTGCGGGTGCTGGTGCGCTCGTCGGTGAGCGGAGTGCGGGTGGTCGTGGACGACGACGGGCCGGGAGTGGCGGAGTCGCAACGCGGCCGCATCTTCGACCTGGGTGTCAGCTCGAAGGACGTCCAGGGCGCGCACGGCAGAGGAATAGGTCTTGCATTGGTGTCGAGGGTGGTGACCCGGCGCAGCGGCCGGGTCGCGATCACCGACTCGGAACTCGGCGGCGCGTCGTTCGACGTGTGGCTGCCGGAAACGGGGAACCGATGAGCGTGCGAACGCTCGTTGTCGATGATGATTTCGCCGTGGCCGCGATCCACCGCGGGTTCCTGGAGGCGATGCCCGAGTTCGAGGTCGTCGGTGAGGCGCACCGCGGCGGTGAGGCGTTGCGGGCCGTGGAGGCGTTGCGGCCCGATCTGGTGCTGCTCGACATCCACCTGCCCGACATGTCCGGGCTCGAGGTGCTGTCACGGCTGCGCGCTCGCGGTGGGCCGCCGGTCGACGTCATCGCCGTCACGGCCGCCCGCGAACGGGAGACCGTGCGGCAGGCCATGTCCCGCGGCGTGGACAACTACCTGGTGAAGCCGTTCACGCGCACCGCGTTCCTCGATCGGATGCGGGAGTACCTCGCCCAGCGCATCGAGGTGCAGCGGCTGGGGCAGGTGCTGGACCAGGACGAGGTCGACTCGCTGATGCACCACCGGCCGCGCGCCCTGGCCATGCCCAAGGGGTTGTCCGCGGTGACGTTGCGGCTGGTGACGGAAGCGTTGCGGGACAGCAAGAACGATCTCTCGGCGCAGGAGGTCGGGGATCGGGCCGGGCTGTCGCGCGTGAGCGCGCGCCGTTATCTGGAGCACCTGGTGACCATGGGCAAGGCGGAGGTGCAGCCGCGGTACGGCATGGCGAACCGCCCGGCGCACGGCTATCGGCTGACCTGAGCGTCCCAGTCGATGCGGTAGTTCTGGTCCTTCGTGAACGCCTTGGCCCCGAAGGCCTTCATCATGATCGGCATGAGCAGCCGGGTGATCGGGCCGATGCCGCGCTTGTTGCTGTTGGTGCGTGCCGCGCGTGCTGCGATCCGTTCGACCCTGGGACGCCGGAGCCGTTCGTAGGTCGCGAAAGCCTCGGTCAGATCAGGGATGTCGCGCAGGCAGCGGGCCAGCTGCACCGCCGACTCGGCCGCCAGTGACGCGCCCTGACCGGAACTGGCGCTCGGGGCGTGAGCGGAGTCCCCCACCAGCACCAGGCGGTCGCGGCGCCAGCGCGGCACGCTCGGCATGATCTCCAGCGGGCCTGCGCCGATCACCGTCTCGCTGTGCGCGAGGAGTTGCTTGGCGGGCAGGTCGTCGCCGTAGGCCTCGCGCAGCCGTGCCATCCAGGTCTCGGCCGGGACCGCGGCGATCTCGGCCGTCGTCATCGGTTGCGGGACCGCGAGGTTGTTGAACCACGCGATGGTGCCGTCCGGTAGTTCCCAGTAGCCGAGGAACGAGCTGCCGAACACGAAGTACATCGTCTCCGGATCGCCGTGCACGCCGCTGTTCTCCGCGTACGAGCCGAATCCCAGCAGGCCGACGTACTCGGGTTCCGGAGCGTCGGGATCGATGATGCCGCGGACCACTGAGCGGATGCCGTCGGCACCGACCAGCAGGTCACCCGATTCGCTGGTGCCGTCCGAGAACGTCGCCGTGACACCGTTTTCGTGGCTCTCCACGTCCACGAGACGCTTGCCGTACTCCACCTTGATCCGTTGGGCGACCGTCAGCTCGCGCAGCCGCTGGTACAGCTCGGCCCGCGTCACGACCCGGCTGGTGCCCCCGGTGATGCGCCCCAGCGTCCTGCCCTGTGCGTCGGCCATCACCATGTGGCGCAAGGGATCGCCGAAGTCCGAACCCAGACCCGCGATCTTCAGCGCCGCCAGTCCGTTGGGCGCCACGGTCAACATGCCGCCCACGCCGTCCGCGGTCGTGTCGTACGCCTCGAAGACCACCGCGTCGATACCGGCCTTCCGCAAGGCGAGCGCGGTGACCGGGCCCGCTATGCCGCCCCCGATGACCAAAGCCTTCATCATTCCCTCCCGAAGAATTCCCGCCACTGGTGCTGGTACTCGGCTTTCGACAGTTCCCCCGTGAGCTTCTCGACCAGCCGCAGTTCGGCCTCCACCAACGACATCCGGTACTCCTCCTCGACGAGGAAGATCCACTGGACGCCGTCGGCGGTCGCCTTGCCGACCATCGCGCGCGTCTCGTCGAGGTCCTTCGTCAGCGCGTCGGCACGGGCTTTCAGCAACTCGACGGACTCCACCGGGTCCAGCACCGAGATGAGCGACAACGCCACGCCGAACTGCGGGTACTCGTGCGCCGGGTCGCGGACGAGCTCGCGCATCCAGTCGTGCAGCTCGTCGCGCCCGGTGTCGGTCAGCGCGTAGATCGTGCGTTCGGGCCGCTGGGTGTCCTTGACGGTCTCCTGCTCGGCGACGAACCCGGCCTTCCGCAGCTGCTCGACGACCATGTAGAGCGAGCCGCGGTTGAACTTGATGTTGCGGTCCTTGCCGGTGTCCTTGAGCTGTTTGCCCAGCTCGTAGGGGTGCATGGGGCCCATCACGAGATGTGCCAGCACCGCCAGCGCCAGCGGGTTCGACACCTTGCGCCGCATGCGTCCTCCTTGGTTGATGTCGACTATCCGACTCTAACTAGTTGATGTCAACCATTTGAGTTGTGAAGGTTTCGGCGGACCATCTCCGGTCTGTGGCAGCATCGGCCGCATGAGATCTGGGGGCAGAATTCTGGTCGTCTTCGCCGCGCTCGTCGGCCTGGTCGCGTGCGGAACGGGTGCGCAGGCGACGGAAACTCCGTCGTGCGACACCGGTCTGCGGTTCGTCACGAACGTCACGGACGCGGCCATGGGCCTGCGCGTGATGTCCGTCGAAGCGGTCAACTGCGGTGCGGAACCGTTGCAGCTCAACGGGTATCCACAGGTCAAGCTGTTCGGCGAGGAGCGCGAGCCGTTGGACGTCGAGATCCTCGACGGTTCGGGCGGCATCGCGTCGCTCGAAGGCTTCGACGACGCGCCGCAGCCGATCACCGTGCAGCCTGGTGAGAGGGCGAAAAGCGCGTTCGTGTGGCGGAACACGCACGCGTCGGCCGACCCGCCGCAGGTCGGCAAGCACGTCGACATGGCGGCCGCGCCGGGTGGCGCGTGGCAGCCGTTGGTCGCGACGACGCCGCAGGGGCGCATCCTCGTCGACCTCGGCAGCACCGGGCGCCTGGGCGTTCGCGCCTGGTACCGCCAGTGATGGAGATCAGGCGCGCCACCTCGGACGACGCCGCCGCGGTGGCCCGGATCTGGTATCCGGGCTGGTGCGACGCGCACCTCGGCAACGTGCCGCAGCGGCTCGTCGACGCACGGCCGGAGGAGACCTTCGAGCCACGCGCGCTGGAGCACGTCGACCACACCACGGTCGCGACGGTGAACGGCGAGGTCGCCGGGTTCGTGATGGTGATCGGGGACGAGGTCGAACAGGTCTACGTCTCGGCCGGCCATCGTGGATCCGGTGTCGCGCAGGCACTTCTGGCCGCCGCGGAGAGCGAGGTGGCGGCGAACGGGCACGCCCGCGTGTGGCTGGCCGTCGTCGCCGGGAACGCGCGGGCACGGCGGTTCTACGAACGGCAGGGCTGGACCGACGAAGGCCTGTTCGACCACCAGGCACCGCATCCGGACGGGCCGATCCCGGTTCCGGCGCACCGCTACACAAAGCCCGTGTGATCGTGTCCGGTGTGTTAAATGTTCTGGTGGCGCTCGACTTCCGTGTTCTCATGACGGCATGTCGACCACCGCGCTCCTGAGCTTCACCTTCGTCGCGCTGCTGACCGTCGTCACGCCGGGCCTGGAGACCCTGCTGGTGCTGCGGACGGCGTTGCTGGTCGGCCGCCGGGCCGCCATGGCGGTCGTGGTGGGCAGCACGCTGGGCTGCCTGGTGTGGGCGACCGCGGGTCTGGTCGGCCTGACGGCGTTGCTGCAGGCGTCCGAACTGGCCTACGACGTCGTGCGCTGGCTCGGTGCCGGGTACCTGATCTACCTGGGCGTCAAGGCGTTGTGGAACTCGAGGCGGCCGGTCGAGATCGACGAACCCGCACCGGTGCCGTCGGTGCGCACGGCGATCCGGGTCGGGCTGCTGACGAACCTGCTCAACCCCAAGCCGGGCGTCTTCTACATCTCGTTGCTGCCCCAGTTCCTGCCCGTCGGCCAGCCCGCGTGGGGCGGCGTGCTCGTGGCCATCCACCTCGGCCTCGGGCTGGTGTGGTTCCCGATCCTGATCACGGCGGCCGGTCGTGCCCGCGCTTTCCTGCTGCGGCAACGGCTTCTGCTGGACCGCCTGTCCGCTTCAGCGCTGATCGCGTTCGGCTTGAAGACCGCTGTCGACGCGCGCTGACGTGTGATCTCATGGCGGCATGTCGACCGCCGCACTCCTGAGCTTCACGCTCGTCGCGCTGCTGACCGTCCTCACGCCCGGCCTGGACACGGTGATGGTGTTGCGCACGGCGTTGCTGAGCGGCAAACGCGCGGCGATGGGCGTGGTTCTGGGCATCACGCTCGGGTGCCTGGTCTGGGGCGTGGCGAGTCTGGCGGGCCTGACGGCCCTGCTGCGGGCGTCCGAACTGGCCTACGACGTCGTGCGCTGGCTCGGCGCCGGGTACCTGATCTACTTGGGTGCCAAGGCGTTGTGGAACTCGCGCAAGGCGGCGTCGCTGGAGGACTCGCGTCCGGTGCCGGGCGCCGGGGCGTCGTTGCGAGTGGGACTGCTGACGAACCTGCTCAACCCCAAGGTCGGCGTGTTCTACCTGTCGTTGCTGCCGCAGTTCATGCCCGCCGGTCAACCGGCGTGGGGAGCGGCACTCGTCGCGATCCACCTCGGACTCGGCCTGGTGTGGCTGCCGATCCTGATCGCGGTGGCCGGTCGTGCCCGTGCTTTCCTTTTGCGCCAGCAGCTTCTGCTGGACCGGCTGACGGCGTCGGTGTTCGTCGCGCTGGGTCTGAAGCTGGCGTTCGAGGCGCGCTAACGCTCGCCGGAGGTTGAACGGTGCCAGGCCGCGAGCGCCATCCTGTTCGGCAGCCCCAGCTTCACGCGGATGTTGACCACGTGCCGGTCCGCCGTCCGCGGCGAGATGTACAGCCGTGCGGCGATCTGCTTCGACGTGAACCCGTCCGCGACCAGCCCGGCGATGGTGAACTCCTGCCTGCTCAGGCCGCCGGGCAGCAGCGGCTTCACCGGCCGGCGTTCGGAGTCCGGCACCGGTTCGAGCGCGAACGCCATCACCTGCTCGGGGCGCAGGTCGGCGCCGAGCGTCGTGATCACCTGGTAGTCGTCGCCGAGCGAGCGGCGGACGGTGCGATCGGCGCGGTCCAGCAGCCGGCGGAACGGGCTCATGCCGCTGAACGAGATCCGAGAGATCCGTTCCTGCGACCGCAGCGCGCCGAGCAGCCGTGCCGCACGGTCGTTCGCTCCGAGCTCGGCGCACGTGCAGGCGAGCAGCCACAGGCTGAACGGGGCGCTCCAGCTGTCGCCGAGCGTCAGCTGGATCCGCAACGCCTGGATCGCCAGCGGATGCACCTGCGCCGGGTCGCCGTGCAGCAGTTCGTAGAGGCCGCGGTGCCACAGACCCCAGGCGTGCGCCCAGCTCACGCCGTTGCTCTCCGCCTGCCTCGCCAGCGCCGTCGTGGCCTTGTCCGCGGACTCGGCGTCCAGCAGGAAGCACGAGGCCATCGCGTGCATCAGTTCGGTGATGTAGGTGTCACCCGGCGACGAGTGCTCCCTGCACAGCTCCACGACGTGCGCGTACAACGGCACGCAGTCCGGTGAGCCCTCCACGAAGAAGAGATGCGTTGCCTCGGCGAGAACCAGGTGCACGTCGGTGATCGGCAGCCGCGGTAACGCGCGTGCCTCGTTCATCAACGGGAACGCCAGCGCCGAGTCGCCCCGCACCTGAGCCATGTACGCGCAGTGCGCCAGCAGCGATGTCCGCAGCGGGGCCTCGGTGATCACCTCGCGGGCGGCCATGAGCAGGTCCCACGCCTGGCCGAGCATGCCCGCGAACGACGTGAAACGCACTCGCTGCACGTTCATCGCCACGGCCGCGCCGGCCGCGGCCAGATCAGGGGTACGCAGCGCGTGCCCGACCGCCGCACGGATGTTCGGCCACTCCTCCCACAGCCTGCCCATCCACCGTGCTTCGCCGGGCGAGAACCACGAGCGGGCAGCCTCTGCCACGAACCCGCTGTAGTGCACCGCGTGGCGACGTAACGGCTCGTCCGCGTTCGTCAGCAGGCGGGCACCGAACTGCGACACGGTGTCCAGCAACCGATAGCGGGTCTCCCCGGTGACCGGGCTCGTCGCCGTCGTCACGATCGATCTGAGCACCAACGCGGACAACGGTTTCAGCACGTCCGCGTCCGCCACCGCCTCGGCCGCGGCGAGGTCGAAGTCCGCGGGGAACACTGACAACTGCGCCCACAAGCGGCGTTCCTCGTCCGTGCACTGCCGCGCCGACCATTCGAGCACCTGCTCCAGCGTGGCGGGTTCAGCGTGCTGGAGCACCTCGGACCGCACGCCGCCCGGCTGCGCGGCCAGGAGTTCGACCGCGAGCGGCAGCCCGTCCACCCCCTCGCACAACGCGGTGACGTCGGTCAGGTTTGTCGCCACCTCCGCCCGTTCCTCGAACAGCAGCACCGCGTCGTCCAGGCCCAGTGCCGGAACCCGCAGCAGATGTTCGCCGTAGACGCCGAGGGGCTCCCGCGAGGTCGCGAGGATCGTCAGTCCCTCGCAGTCGCGCAACAGGTGGTGCACGAGATGCCGGACCGCCTCCAGCAGGTGCTCGCAGTTGTCCAGGACGAGCAGCAAGTGCTTGTCGTACAACGATTCCACGAGTCGGCCGAGCCCGGCCTCCGGCGCGTTGTCGACGATCCGCAGCTGGGTCGCGACCGTGCGGGCCAGCGCCGCCGGGTCGTTGAGGTCACCGAGCCGCACCCGCCAGGCCCCGTGCTGGAACGCCTGAGCCAGCGCACGCCCGGTCTCCACGGCGATCCGGGTCTTGCCCACCCCGCCCGGTCCCGCCAGCGTGACCAGCCGTGCCCGGCCGAGGAGCGCCTCGGTGTCGGCGAGCACGGCCCGGCGGCCGATGAACGTCGTGGTCTGGGCAGGCAGATTGCCCCGCACGGTCATCGGCGCATCTTCGCCTAGCTGCGTGGAAGTGTGACGAAGAGGATCTCCTCACCACCCTTTCGGGCTAGCGAGTTCGACCAGGCGTGGCCACGCGCTCGCGGGTCCGGATGATCATCTTGCTCGCGAGCCGAAGTCCCTGCCGTGCGTTGAGATGCGGGAGGTACGCGCGGCTCACCGCGTTCGCGATGCGCGGCAGTGCCGCCGAGTCCGGATACGCCATGAACATCGGCTGGTAGGTCGGCTGGAACTTCGCCTTGAACGCGAACAGCGAGCGGAACCCGTACACCGGCTCCAGCACCTGCCCGGTGAAGTCCAGGACGCGCTGCAACGCCCGCGGGCGCTCACCCCGGTCCAGCCGGGCGAGCGGAGCCCCGGACAGGCTCAGGAACCGCGCCCCCTCGGCCTGGAGCTGTTGTGCCGCCGAGGCGATCAGGAACTCCATCGAGCCGCGGAAGCCGTGCGTGCGGCGGCGCATGAAATCGAGCGTCCACCCGACGACCTCGCCGTCCGCGTACACCGGCAGCCAGCTCGTGATGCCGTGCACCGTGCGGTCGCCGTCCACCGCCAGCAGGCAGCGCACACCGTCACCGGCCAGCTCCTCCAAGCCTCCCAGCGTGAAACCCATCTCCGGCAGGCCCTTGTCCGCCACCCACTCCGCCGAGATCGAGCGGATCTGGTCCGTGATCGCGTACGGCGCGTCGGCGTACGTGCACCACTCGGCGGTGATGCCGGCCTTGGCGGCCTTGTTCAACGCCGTGCGCACGTCCTGCCACTTCTTGCCGGTGAAGCTCAGCTGGTCCAGTTCGATCATGGTGTCCTCGGCGACCTGCACCGCGGACCACCCGAGGCTCTCCACCGCGGCCCGCGTCTCGGCGCCCACGCTGTAGAGACACGGTGTCCAGCCGTTCTGCGCGCAGAACTCGGCGAACCCGCGCACGGCGTCCACCCGTGCCGGACCGATCGGATCGCCGACCGTCAGCGCGATGGTCGCCACGACGCGGTACGCGATGGCCGTCTCGCCGTCGGGCGTGAACCAGTACTGGTTGCCACGCCACGTCGTCATGTACGACAACGACGAGCCGCCGTGGCGCTGCATCAGTTCACGGGCGTGCGTCGCCGCTTCCTCGCACGACGACGGCCACGTCCGCCACGACGCCATCAGCAGACCGGCCAGCACGATCAGCCAGAACACCACGCCCGTGTACTCGAACAGCAGCGCGCCGACGAACCCTTCGGCGGAGAACTGCAGCGGCACCAGGTCGAGGTAGCCGGGCGGCAGGAACCGCGTCGGCAGGTCCGCGAGCAGCGCGCCGAACCCCGGCTCCGGCGTGAACTGGTCGCGGACCAGGTACCCGCCGAAGACGTACAGCGCCGACAGCAACGCGACGCTGATCGCCGTGAACCGCCAGAACTTCACGACGGCATGCCGAGGTAGACGCACGTCGAAGTGCTTGCGCGTCAACAACAACACCACGATGATCGCGAGCGGTGCCAGCATCGGCACACCGAACGAGACCGACAGCTCCAGCAGACTGGCGTCCGGGAACTGCGCGACGTACACGACGTACGAACCGATGAACGCCGCGAACGCCACGTTGAACACGAGCGCCGACCGCCACGCGAACCGCCGTCCTCGCCGCAGCCCTTCCGCCAGCACGAGCAGCAGCAACGCCGGCAGCAGCGACATCACGAGCGCGGGGAACCGGCCGTACGACAGCTGGACCACCATCGTCCGGCACAGCTCGACCGCGTCCGAGGAGCACACCGCGTCGACGTCCTCCTGCGACGGCTGAGCGACCGCCACGACGTCCGCGAACCACCACAGCGGTCCGTTCGGGTACGGCGACATCATCGACACCACCGGCCCGAGCGCCGACGCCGCGAGCAACAGCGCCACCAGCACCCGCGTCTCCTGCAGCGAGCGCGCCTTCTGCACCGGCCCGCTCTTCAGGAACAGCACCCCGATCAGCAACCCGGCCACGCCACCGGACAGTCGGAGCAGGTCTTCGAGCCAACCTGACCACAGCGTAAGCACCAGCACCGACAAGATCATCATGAGCCGGACGCGGCGCCTCCACAGCGGCGGCATCCGGAACGTCAGCGCGAGCACGAGCCCGACCCCGCCGATCGACGGCCCCGCCGCGACCTCGCCCACGAGCGACTCGAGCCAGTCGAAGTGCAGGTCGCGCCCGATCAGCACCAGCCCGAGCCCCAGGAACGAGCCGAGCACGTGCGTGGCCAGGAAGATCGCCGCGGTCCGCGCCGCGCCGAACGAGCGTTCGGCCAGAGGCCCGGCGACGAGCAGCAGCACGGTGGTCGCGGCGTAGCCCAGCAGGTCCATCGACCACAGCGCCGAGCTCAGGACGGTCCACAACGGACTCCCGGTGCCGAACCCGGTGAGCGCCAGCAGGTCGTCGCTCGCGTCGGCGATCGCACCGGTCAGCGCGCCGACCGTCCAGAAGACGATGAGGAACGCGCAGGTCAGCGGTGCGGCGCGGAACAGTCTGGCGATCATCTGACCAGCCCTGTCCGCTGCGCGAGCCACGGCAGAGTGCCGTAGAGGCCCGGCCGCCACACGTTCCAGTCGTGTCCTCCCGGTAGTTCCTTCCACTGCACGTCCATTCCGGCCCTGCGACAGGCCTCGAACACCTCGATTCCCGCCGGGCGGTACTGACCGTCGTCCTTGCCGGCGACGATCACGCCCGAGAGCTGCGGAAACTGGTGCTTGGCGAGGATGTCCAGCGGGTTGACGCGGACGAATGCCGCCTCGTCACCGCCGAACGCGGCTTTGACCGTCTCGGCGCGCGTGCCGAGCGTGGGCTCGCGCTGGCCGGACAGGTCGATGAAGTTGCCGTACACGTCAGGCGCGCGCACTGCGAGCTGCAGAGAGCACGTGCCGCCGTGCGAGAGGCCCGCGACCGTCCACGCTTCACGGCGTTCGTCGACCGTGAGGCGTTCTTTGATCCACTTGGGCACGTCGCGGGTCAGGTACGTCTCCGCCTGGCCCAGCTTCGAGTCGAGGCACAGCGGATTCGCCGTGAGAGAGCCGATGGAGTCCGGCATGACGACGATCGGCGCGAGACCCTGGTGGGCGCGCGCGAACTCGTCCATGTTGTCGGAGATCCGGCCGGCGTCGTACCAGTCGCGAGGGGAGCCGGGCTGACCTGCCAGCAGGACCAGCACCGGCAGGCGCGGACGGGGTTTCGCGGCGTACGCGGGCGGCAGGTAGATCCACGCCGGACGCGTCTTCATCGCGCCGGGGATCTCGATCTCGGACAGCGTGCCCTTGTCCGGCACGCCGGCGCCGGTCCAGACGTCGGCCAGCTTCTTGCCGGCGGGCAGGTCGAGCACGTCCGCGACCGGAACGCTGTCCGGCAGGTCGACGCTCGGGTTGTGGAACACCTCCAGCGCGGCCCGTGACGTCGGGTACAGCCCGTAGTGCGCGTTCGTGGCCGTCAGTGCGCTTGAGATGACGACCACAGCGGCGACGATGGTGAACACACGTCCGTACCACCGCGACCGCCGTAGCCTCGCCACGGCGAGACTCACGGCCACGAGCGCCGCGCCCAGCCACACCATCAGGATGATCGGCATCGGCTCCGGCCACGGTTTCCACACGTTGTTGATCACGAGCGTCAGCCCGGTCACCACGAGCGCGCACGTCAGCACGACGATCGGCAGCACACGGACCCACCACGTCCGGTTCTTCCGAATTGCCAGGTAGGTGAGAGCGAGCGCGGCCGCGACCGTGGCGGCCTTGGGGATCGGTCCGTTTATCAGGGACAGATCCAACGGGCTGAGCATGCTCCAGATACTTCAGGAAGTCTTCAGGAAGCACATCGGAGATTCGTCTGAGTTCAGAGCTGTGAACATCAGCCTTAAGAATGACAACCCGTCAGTCGGATGATGCGTCGCGCCAGGCGTTCGTCAGGACCCGCAGGGCGTCCGGATGCTCGGCGATCTCCGCGGCGCGGGACAAATCGGACTCCGCCATCCCCAGTTCGCGCAACGAGGTCGCCGCACCGAACCGCGTGGCCGTGTCGTGGATGCGACCGGCCAGATCGGACGGTGCCGTGTGAGGCAGCAACGCCGTGTGCGTCGCGGCGTGCGGCAATCCGAACGAACCACCTAAAACGTGCGCGAGCTTGTGATGCAGTCCCATGGGGACGGACGCGAGGCACGTGCCCGCGAGCCACGCCGAGGACAGCAGCTCGGTCCGCGCATCCACAGTGGACGGGTTTCCGCTCAAAGCGTGCAAAACACCCTCGATCGCCTTGGCCGCGATGGCGTCGATCAACGGGTTCTCGTTGCCTCGGGCGGCGACGGCGTGCGCGAGAGAGTTGAGCGCGCTTGTCACCGTGACGTCGAGTGGCAGATCCAGTGTGAGGTCGACGTCGTAGATGACGGTGCCGGGCTGGATCGCCGCGTCCCGGCGCGTCCTCTTCAGCCCCTCGGTCGTCTCACCGAGCACCTGCGTGACTTCGGAGCCCGCGTAGGTCGTCGGGATGATGATCTGCGGCACGCCCGCGCGTACCGAGAGCGCCTTCGACAGCCCTGTGCTCGATCCGCCGCCGACCGACACGATGCAGTCCGCGCCGTGCTCGCGCAACGACACGAGCGCGCGCTCCGTGACCTCGACCGGCGTGTGCATGGCCGCGCCCGTGAACCGGGTGACGAGCAACGGGCCGAGTTCGGCCGCCACCTTGTCGCCGCCGTGCCGGGCGATCAGCAGCACCCGCGTCGCGCCGAGCCGTTCGACCTCGGCGCGCACCGAGGTGACGGTGCCGCGGCCGAAGACGACGCGGGTGCGGCCGGGTTCGAAGGTGAAGCTCACGAAGAACGAATATTCGTGAGGGGAGTGCCGGGCGCAACAGCAGAGGGTCAAGCCTTTCGGCTCTGACGGGGCGACTTCGTCACTCCTTAGCGTGAATCTTCATGAAGCGTGTTCGTGTTGTAGTGGCGTTAGCAGGGGTCCTGACCCTGACGCCAATCCCTGCCACAGCGGCGACACCAGCGTTCAGCCTCTCCGGCGGCGTGTCCGCGCCGATCCACTCGATGGCCGACGCGGTCCGGGAGACGGTCTACGTCGACTCCGGGCTCGACCTCGACGGCGACGGCACCCGTGACCGGGTGACCGCCGACATCATCAGGCCGTCCACGACCGGGCGCGTGCCCGTGATCATGGACGCCAGTCCCTACTACCAGAGCGCCGGACGCGGCAACGAGAGCGAGGTCAAGACCTACGACTCCGCCGGGCTGCCGGTGAAGTTCCCGCTCTTCTACGACAACTACTTCGTCCCGCGCGGCTACGCCGTCGTGCTGGTCGACTTCCTCGGCACGAACCGGTCGCGCGGCTGCGTCGACGTCGGCGGCCAGTCGGAGATCGCGTCCGGCACCGCCGTGATCGACTGGCTCAACGGCCGCCGCACCGGCTACTCGACCCTGACCGGCGCCACCACGAAGACCGCATCCTGGTCGACCGGTGCCGTCGGCATGATCGGCAAGTCGTGGGACGGCTCGATCGCGAACGGCGTCGCGTCGACCGGGATCGACGGGCTCAAGACCATCGTGCCGATCGCGGCCATCAGTTCCTGGTACGACTGGTTCCGTTCGGACGGCGTCGCGTACCCCGGTTACAGCTCGCCGACCGGACTGGGTTCGCAGTTCGAGAACTCCAACGCGCGCTCACGGTGTGGTGCGGTGCGCACGCAGATGACGAACGGTTCTCCCGCCAACGGCGACTACACGGCGATGTGGCAGACACGAGACTTCGTGCGCAACGCGTCGAACGTGAAGGCGTCCATCTTCGCGATCCACGGCCTGAACGACCTCAACGTGAAGACGTTGCAGTACGGCCAGTTCTGGGACGCGGTGCCCGCCTCGGTGCCGAAGAAGCTCTGGTTCTCGCAGACCGCGCACGTCGACCCGTTCGACTTCCGGCGCAGCGAGTGGGTCCCGACGCTGCACCGGTGGTTCGACCGCTGGCTGCTGAACGTGCAGAACGGGATCGAGAACGAACCGCAGGTCTCCTCGGAACGTGCGCCCAACCAGTGGGTGGACGACCAGACGTGGCCGCCTTCGGGCACCGTCAGCACCGTGCTGCGTCCTTCTTCTTCGGGACTCGGCACGGCGCCCGGCACCGGTACGGCCGCATTCACCGACAACGGCAACGCGACACCGTCGACCTGGCTCTCCGGCTCGAACACCGGCCGGGTGCTCTACTCGACGGCCGCGCTGACCTCTGACCTGCGCGTAGCGGGTACGTCGTCGATCACGGTGGGGGTGTCGTCTTCGACGCCGACGGCGCACCTCACGGCGTACCTCGTCGACTACGGACCGGCGACGGTGCGTACGGGCGAGGGCATCCGGACCCTGAGCACGGAGTCGTGCTGGGGCGAGAGCCGTACGGGCGATGACGCCTGTTACCGCAACACGGAGGCCACCACGGGCAACGTCGACGCGCAGATCATCGCGCGCGGCTGGGCGGACCTCGCCAACTACCAGTCGCTCTCGACCCCGCGCACGATCACGCCGGGAACCAAGTACCGCATGACGTTCCGACTGTCCACAACGGACCACGTGATCCCGGCGGGGCACCGGCTGGGCCTGCTCATCGGCGGCACCGACTCGAGCGCGATCGTGCGCCCGAGCCAGCTGCCGAGGCTGACCGTCGACCTGGCGGACACCTCGGTGCGGATCCCCTTGCGGGGCTCGGTGCCGGCCGCCTCCACGGCTCCGCTGATCGCCGGCAGCGTTTCCGCTGGTACGAAGAGCGAGCTGGGCTAGCACACCGGACTGTCGGTGCTGCTCGCTAGCATCGGCGCCATGGGTTCAACCGACCACGGAGATGCGCTGCAGGTCCTGCAGCGCATCTTCGGGTACCCCGAGTTCCGCGGCGATCAGGCCGCCATCGTCGAGCACGTGGTCGCGGGTGGTGACGCGCTCGTGCTCATGCCGACCGGCGGCGGCAAGTCCCTCTGCTATCAGGTGCCCGCCCTGGTGCGGCCCGGCACGGGCGTGGTGATCTCCCCGCTCATCGCGCTGATGCAGGACCAGGTGGAGGCGTTGCGCGCCCTGGGCGTGCGCGCGGGCTTCCTGAACTCCTCGCTGTCCTGGGACGAACGCCGGATGGTCGAGGCCGAGTTCGTCAACGGCGAGCTCGACCTGCTCTACCTCGCGCCGGAGCGGCTGACGTCCGAGGCGACCCTGCGCCTGCTCGACCAGGGCGAGATCGCGCTGTTCGCGATCGACGAGGCGCACTGCGTCTCCCAGTGGGGTCACGACTTCCGGCCCGACTACCTCTCGCTCACGCACCTGCACGAACGCTGGCCGAAGGTGCCGCGGATCGCGCTCACCGCCACCGCGACGGAGGCGACGCGCAAGGAGATCCTCACGCGCCTGGAGCTGAACGAGGGGCGTCAGTTCGTCTCCAGCTTCGACCGGCCGAACATCCAGTACCGCATCGTCGGCAAGAAGGAGCCGAAGAAGCAGCTGCTGGACCTGTTGCGCAGCGAGCACCAGGGCGACGCCGGCATCGTCTACTGCCTGTCCCGCGCGTCGGTGGAGAAGACGGCGGAGTTCCTGGTGGCCAACGGCATTCCCGCGCTGCCGTACCACGCGGGCCTCGACTCGTCGGTCCGTCAGCGCAACCAGGCCCGGTTCCTGCGGGAGGACGGCCTGGTCATGGTCGCGACGATCGCGTTCGGCATGGGCATCGACAAGCCGGACGTCCGCTTCGTGGCCCACCTCGACCTCCCGAAGTCGGTCGAGGGCTACTACCAGGAGACGGGCCGCGCGGGCCGCGACGGTCTGCCGTCCACGGCGTGGCTCGCCTACGGTCTGCAGGACGTGGTGCAGCAGCGCAAGATGATCGAGTCCTCGGAAGGTGATCTCGCGTTCCGCCGCCGGTCACAGGCGCACCTCGACGCGATGCTCGCCCTCTGCGAGACCATCACGTGCCGCCGCACCAGGATCCTCGAGTACTTCAACGAGTCCGGTGTGCCGTGCGGCAACTGCGACACCTGCCTCACGCCGCCCGAGTCGTGGGACGGCACGGTTGCCGCGCAGAAGGTCCTCTCGACGGTCTACCGGCTGCGCAAGGAGCGCAATCAGAAGTTCGGCGCCGGTCAGATCATCGACATCCTGCTGGGCCGCAAGACCGCCAAGGTCATCCAGTTCGACCACGACCAGCTCAGCACGTTCGGCATCGGCGAGGATCTGAACGAGAGCGAGTGGCGCGGCGTGGTCCGCCAGCTCCTCGCCCAGGGCCTGCTGGCCGTCGAGGGCGAGTACTCGACGCTGGTGCTCACCGAGGCGAGCACCGAGGTCCTCGGCCGCAAGCGCGAAGTCAAGATGCGCAAGGACCCGACGCCTGCCCGCTCGACGACGCGCACGGCGTCCTCCTCCGGCGCGGCCAAGGTGAAGGTGGACCTGCCGGCCGACGCGGGCCCGCTCTTCGAGGCGCTGCGCGAGTGGCGGGCTCAGCAGGCCCGCGAGCAGAGCGTCCCCGCCTACGTGATCTTCCACGACGCCACGCTGAAGTCCATCGCGGCGTCACGTCCCGGCTCGCTCGCCTCGCTGGGCGCGGTGAGCGGCGTCGGCCAGGCCAAGCTCACGAAGTACGGCGAGCAGATCCTGGAGGTCGTGGCGGCCGGCGGACCCGCACCCGCCGCGGCCGCGCCTGCCGCCCAGCCTCCCAAGGCCAAGCCGAAGACCACGACCACCGGCGGGGCGGCGTGGGGCTCTGGCGACGCCGTGGACGAGTGGCCGGAACCGGAGGAGCCCGACGAGCCGATGGACTGGTGATCGGGTCAGGTCACCCTCTCGATCTGGGCGCGCTTGATCACGTTCTTCCCCGATTCCCCGACCAGGTCGAAAGCCGCGCTGTTCAGCACGACGCAGCCCGTTCCGACACCGATGATCAGCACGGTCGTCTGCTTTCCGTTGTCCAGATTGGTCACCCGCACCGAAGTCCCCACCGGAAGCTGTGACGAGAACGCCCCGGGAGCCCCGCCGACGGCCGACAACCCGACGGTCGCACCGTCACAGACGACCTGGCCCACGGTTCCGGAAGCCCGCACGCGGGAAGTGGGAGTCCGGGTGGTGGGTGTCGGAGCCGGCGCGTTTCCGACGATCTCCACCCGAATGCGCCGGAGAACGCTGTCCACTCCGTTCTGACCTGTTTCGGCGGACCAGAGTGAATCGAACGCCGCGGTGTTCAGCACCGCGCAGCCGGTCGACGTCCCGGTGACCGAGACGGTGATAGCCCGCCCGTTGACGGGATTCGAGAGCCGCACCAACGTCCCGACCGGGAACTGGTCCGACAGCACACCGGCCGGCCCTTTTGAGTTCGCCGTTCTCACCTGCTGCCCGGAACACACTTCTTTGCCCGCCACCCCCGACTGCGACGTGGAGCCGCCGGATCCGGCAAGGGCGAAGGCCGTACCTCCGATCGCCGCGACGACCGAAAAGACCCCGGCCCCCGCGATCCAGCCCTTCGACCAGCGCATGCGCAACACCCGACCTCTCTGTCAGGCCGTACGGCCCGCAGATGGTGAAGGTTCAACGACGTGTGGCTCGAAGCAGCGCCGTCGGGTCGCACGACGCCAAATGGTCGCGCAGGGCGACGTGTGCGAAGCGGTACTCGCCGTCGACGCGGGTGAGCAGCAGCCGGTCCTGTGCGAGGTGAAGCAAAGCCTTGCGGCGGAAGGACAACTCGCCCAGTGAGAGGGGGCGCGTGACACCCTCCGCGGCGACCTCGGCGAGCGCGTCGAACGGCCAGACGTAGTCGCGGGCGGCGGTCGGGGTCACCAGCAATCCCAGTGCTACTCCCAGTGCGGTTCCCCAGGACCCCACCGCGCCGATCCCGCCCAGCAGACCGACCATGCCGAGGACCGGGACAGCCGGCTGCACCCACCACGGGCGCCCCAGCCGCATGCGTTGCTGTTGCACCGGGCGCACCGTGCTCCACACACGTCCGACGGCTGCGGCGAAAACTCCGCCTGCCACGCCTGCGGAGAAGCCGACGCCCATGCCCGCGAGCACCACGTACGGGCCGATCCAGATCATCGAGACACCCGGAGCGGCGGCGATCAGCACCGCCCACGGCACAGGAGCGGAACCCGGCACAAAACCCAGCGCCAAGAAGAATGACGCCACCACCACGAACACGTACGCCACGAGGTACGGCCACGGCGTGCCGATTCCACCCAGCCACAAACCAGCGAGCCCGACCAGCAATCCCGCGAACACCCCGGCCAGGAATCCGAGTGCGGCAGTCAGAATGCCGTGCGCGCGTCCAGGCGGGTGGAAGACGTGCGGCAGCTTGTTGACCAATACGAGCAACGAAGACGCGGCCACCACGAACACCAATGCGGGCCACAACCCAAGGCGCAGGCCCGTCATGAACGCAACGGCGCACACACCACCGGCATATGCGGCAGGCACCGCGCGCACGAACAGCAACCACAACGGACGTGTCGGCAGCAGCGGAAGCCACGCACGGCGGTGAGGCATGTGCACGGGCGCACCGAGGTCCGGCCGCCCCAACCGTGCGAGGAGCTTCAATGCGCGAATGGTGGGGCCCGCGCCGCGCTGGCTGGAAAGCCTTTCCACGACGAACGAACCCACGAAGTCGATGCCGATCGCGTCGACCTGCTTGTCCAGGTGTGTCAGCGCCAGCAGGTTCAGCGCCAGCGGCGAGTCCAGCCGCTCCCAGATCGCCGGGGTGAGCGCTGCTTCCAGGCTGTCGAGCCGAGGGCTGACCGAAGCGATGTACGCGAGAACCTGACCGCGAGACAGCGGCTCGACGAACACCGAGGGCAGGTTCTCGATCGGCTCCGTCGAGGTCACGACCGAGGCGAACGGCGCGAGTTCGGACTCGCAGTGCGCGCGATCGACGCGCGGCACCTCGTCCAGGCCGTCGATGAGCACGGCCACCCGCTCGCGGCGCAGCCAGATCGTGCCAGCCGAGCGGCTGATGCCGTAACGGCGGTTCAGTTCCTTCAGCAACCACGCGGTGAACTCCGTGGGCTTGCGAGTGCCGTACGCACGCCACGTCGCCAAGTCCACGACCACGGGAATCGGCGCCTCGGGGTCGTTGCGCGCCCGCTCGACCAACGCCAGACACAGTTCGCGCAACAACGTCGACCGCCCGCTGCCGACCGGTCCGATCAAAACCATGCTGTGGCCGAGGCGGTCGTAGACGGCTTCCAGGTCCGGTGACGAGACTTCTTCGCCCTCGACCCGCACGGAGAGCTTGGGCTGCTGCAGAACACCGAGCTTGATCTGCGTCTGGGCGGCCAGCGAGGCCGCGAGCAGCGTCTTCACCCGCGACTCGACCCGGTCGAGCGCGGCGGCGCGGTTGCTGGTCTCGTGACCGCGGACACGTTCCCAGAGCGCGAGACCGACCGCGACGAGCACCATTGCGCCCACCGCGGGCCACAACCACCGGCCGAACTCGCCGAAGAACCCCGGAACGGGCCCGCCAGTGCTCACGCTGATGGCCGCCGGGAGCAGAAGAACAACGGTGACCAGGCACAACGCGGCCAACGCCGTCAGCCGTGCCGCCCTCGTCACCCCGCTCGGATCCACCGTCACCTCCGCGATCCCGGCGAACGACGGTAACCGGGTCGCCGGGATCGCGGAAGTGATTCCAATCCGGCGTAACTCACACGCGAACCACCCTGCTCGCGTGACTACTGCTGTTGCTGCTGCTCGCCGCCGAAGTTCCGGAGGCCTTCCTTGAGCTTGTCCTCGCCCTTGTCGATGTGCTCGCTGTGCTTGCCGCCGGTCTTGTCGTCAGCGAACTGGCCCGCACGCTCGACACCCTGATCGACCTTGTCACCGTGCTGGCCGATGAGGTCCTTGGCCTTGTTCTTCAACTCGTCGAATCCCATGACTGCATTACCTCCCTATGCAGTTCGGGTACCCGGTCTCGGATCCGGTACACGTCGCTGGATCGAGTGAAGTGCGGCCACCACGTCGACCGGCACGCCCTCCACATCAGACGAGTGCGGCAACGCGCTGCCGAGCGGCACTCCACCGAACAACGTCGCCGCCACGGTCAGTCGGCCATCGACGGTGATCTCCAGGTCGGCCGGGTCAGGCGCTCGCCGGTGGCGCGTCCGGTCCGAGACCGTGGACCTGCCGGTGAAGGACCGCGCCATGCTCGCCAACGCGCTCGGCAGGATCACGCTCACGGTGAAGCCACAGACCGGCCAGGCGACGTGCAAGCTTCGGACGGAGAAGGAAAAAGAGATCACGAACGCCGGCGTGGAAGCGAAGTGCGAATACGGGATCACCGAATCCACGAACAACTGAACCGGCCGTGTGATCCGTTAAAACTTGCCCGGCCACCACTGCTGCACTAGGAAACGCGCATGAGGCGAATCGCAGCTGGACTGGCAGTGGCGGCGCTGGCCGTTGGTTTCATCACGACGGGCACCGCGTCCGCCGAGGTTCAGACGGCCCGGCCCGACTGCGGCTACACCGCGACACCGGAGGAGCCCGCGGCTCGCCCGGTGTCGATCCCGCACGACCCGTGGTTCACCAAGGGCAAGGTCCTGGTGAAGGTGAAGACCAGTCAGGGCGACATCCCGCTGGTGCTCGACCGCGCCAAGGCTGCGTGCACCGCGCACAGCTTCATCCACCTGGCGCACCGCGGTTTCTACAACCAGACCGAGTGTCACCGGCTCACCGCCTACCCGACGCTCAAGGTGCTGCAGTGCGGCGACCCGTCCAACACGGGCGAGGGCGGCCCCGGCTACAAGTACAAGGACGAGCTGCCGACCGACCTGCAGCCCGCGCCGAACGACCCGACCGGCCTGCGCCGCATCTACCCGCGGGGCACGCTCGCGATGGCGAACGCCGGTCCCGACACGAACGGCTCGCAGTTCTTCCTGGTGCAGTCGGACTCGATCCTGCGTCCGAACTACACGGTGTTCGGCCAGATCCTGCCCGAGGGTCTGAAGACCCTGGACAAGATCGCGGCCGGTGGCATCGCCGGTGAGGACCCGCTCGACGGCCGTCCGAACGTCAAGTCCGAGCTGAAGTGGGTGCTCCCGCTCGGGATCTAGTGCGAGGCCCAGCCCGTGAGCGCGCCGTAGAACGTGTCGGAGAGCCGCCGGACCACCTGCTCGTCAGGTAGTCCGGCGGTTTTCGTCAGGTCGAGGATCTCTCGCGGGGCGAACAACGCGTTGTGCAGAAACCGTGCCACGTTCAACAAAGCGTCCGGCAGCGCCAGGTCGATCAGCACACCGCGCAACGCCTGGTCCCACGCGCTGCACGACAACGCCGCCGCGGCCTCGCCGCACTGCAGCCGTTCCAGAAAACCTCGCTGCGACGAGAACCGCGCTATCACCGGGCCGTGCAGGTTCTGCAGCTTCACCCAGCGCGTGACTTGGTGTTCGAACAGTTCCTTGCCGGTCTTGCGAGACCGTTCGCCGTGTTCGACCAACGACGCCATGACGTCTTCGTGGTAGGCCACCACGAGCGCTTCCACGGATGGAAAGTGCCGATATGCCGTCGCTTGCGAAAGCGCGGCCTTGCGCGCGATCGACTGCATCGTCGCCGTTGCTGGTTCAGCCCGCAGGACGTGCGTCGCGGCATCCAGCAATCGCTTGCGGTTGCGACGCGCGTCACTGCGGCTGTTTGTCTCCTCCGGCAGAACGTCCTCCCACCCGCGAACCCCGTTGCGGAGTGCAGGATAGGGCGAAAGATCAACGAAATGATGCGATTCCGGTCAACGCGTGGCCGATGGATAGCAGGTGGATGTCGGAAGTGCCCTCGTAAGTAAGTACGGATTCCAGGTTGTTCGCGTGACGCAAGGGCGAGTACTCCAACGAGATGCCGTTCGCGCCGAGGATGGTCCGGCTTTCCCGCGCGATCGCGATGGCCGACTCGACGTTGTTGTACTTGCCGACGCTGATCTGCTCGGGCTTGAGCGTGCCGGCCTCCTTGAGCCTCGCGAGGTGCAACGCCAGCAGCATCGAGTTGCTGACCTGCACCGTCATGCTCGCGAGCTTGCGCTGGGTGAGCTGGAACGCGGCGATCGGCTGGTCGAACTGGATGCGCGTGCCGGCGTAGCGCAGCGCCGCCTGCAGCGAATCCCGCGCTGCGCCGACAGCGCCGAACACGATCCCGAACCGCGCCTCGTTCAGACATGTGAGCGGCGCGCGCAAGGAAGTCGCGAGCGGCAGCCGGGCGCTTTCCGGCAGCCGCACGTCCTCCATGATCAACTCGGAAGTGACGGATGCTCGCATTGACAGCTTCTGCTTGATGTCCCGCGTCGAGAATCCCGGGGTGCCGCGAGGAACGAGGAATCCTCGAATTCCGTCCTCGGTCCGCGCCCACACCGTCGCCACGTCCGCGAGACCACCGTTGGTGATCCACATCTTGGTGCCGTTGAGCACCCAGTCCGCGCCGTCGCGCACGGCCCGTGTGCGCATGCCGGACGGGTTCGAGCCGAAGTCCGGTTCGGTCAGCCCGAAGCACCCGATCGCCTCGCCGGCGGCCAGACGGGGCAGCCACTCCTGCTTCTGCTCCTCCGACCCGTACTTCCAGATCGAGTACATCGACAGTGAACCCTGCACGGACACGAAGCTGCGGATGCCACTGTCCACCGCCTCCAGTTCCAGGCACGCGAGCCCGTACGCGAGCGCCGACGTCCCCGCGCACCCGTAACCCTCCAGGTGCATGCCCAGCACGCCGAGCTTGCCGAGTTCCCGCGCGAGCTCGCGCGGCAGGATGCCCTCCTCGAACCACGAGGCGATGTGCGGCCGGACGTGGTCGGTCAGGTACTGCGCGACGGTGGCCTGGATGTCGCGCTCCTCGTCGCCCAGCAACGACGGGATGTCCAGCAACTGCAACGGGTCCTGCACTTCACTGCTCCAGCTTCGGCGGGCGCAGCCGGTAGGTCACCGGCGTGCGCGACAGGCGGATGGGGTTCGCGACGAGCGTCATGTCGTCGATCGTCGCGGTCGGGGCGAGGTCCAGCGACTCCGCCAGCGCGAACGCGCGCGCGACATCGTTGACAGGACCGCACGGAACGCCCAGTGGTGTCAGCGTCTCGAACCAGTGCTGCGCCGGGCGCGCCCGCAGCCGTGCCGCGAGCACCTCGAACAGCTCGTCCACGTGCTTCACCCGATCGGAGTTCGTGACGAACCGCGAGTCCGTGGCCAGCTCCGGCACGTCCAGCACCGAGCACAACCGGCGGAACTGCCGGTCGTTGCCCACCGCGAGCGCGATCGGCTGGTCGGCCGTCGGGAACACCTCGTACGGCGCGATCGACGGATGCCGGTTGCCCATCGGCTTCGGCACCGAGCCGGCCAGTGTGAAGCCCGCGCTCTGGTTCACCATGCTCGACAACAGCACCGTCAGCAGGTCCAGCTCGACGAGCTGGCCCAGCCCCGTCGCCTCCCGGTGCCGCAACGCCGCCAGGATTCCGACGCACGCGTGCAATCCGGTCAGCACGTCGACCAGCGCCACCCCGGTCTTCACCGGCTCGTACGGACCGGGCCCGGTCACGCTCATCAACCCGCCCACGGCCTGCACGAGCAGGTCGTAGCCGGGCAGGTCCGCGCCCTTGCCCGCACCGAACCCCGAGATCGAGCAGTAGACGAGGTCGTCCCGCCCGAGGGACTCGTAGTCCAGCCCGAACTTCTTCATCGTGCCCGGCTTGAAGTTCTCGACCACGACGTCCGCCCGCGCGATCAGCTCGCGCGCCTGCTCCCGGCCCGCCTCCGTCGACAGGTCGATCTGCAGCGAGGTCTTGTTCCTGTTGACGGACAGGAAGTACGTCGCCTCGTCCTGGTAGTGCGGCGGACCCCAAGTGCGGGTCTCGTCGCCCCTGCCGGGCCGCTCGACCTTGACGACCTCGGCACCGAGGTCGCCCAGCATCATCGTCGCGTACGGAGCCGCCAGCACCCGGCTGAAGTCCGCGATCACCACGCCTTCGAGCGAGCTCATGCGACCCGCCCCCGCAGCCTCATCGCGGCCAGCACGCGTTCCTGCGCCAGCTCGCGCGCCGCCACATGTGTTGTGGTGCCACGACTTCTCGCCTCGACGATGACGTTCGCCGCGTTCGCCCTCAGCTTTGAGGACACGGCCTCCAGCACCGTCGCGGGGTTCACCGGGAACGGCGAGTACCGCGCGTCCATGGCGAACGCCGCCGCGACCACGCCGCCGGCGTTCGCGATGAAGTCCGGCACGACCGCGATCCCGCGCTCCGCGAGAACCTCCTGCGCAGCAACGGAAGTCGGCAGGTTCGCGCCCTCGACCACCAGGGTGGTGTCGAGCTCGCCCGCGAGTTCCGCGTCGATCACGTCCTGCAGCGCCGCCGGCACGAGCACGTCGCACGGCACGCGAAGCTCGGCGCCGAGTTCGCGGACATCGCCGTACTCCTTGACCGCGAGATCACCGAACTCGTCCCGCAGCTTCAGCAGTCGTGTGACGTCCAGACCGCCGGCATCGACCAGCGCTCCGTGCACCGAGGACACGGCGACGACGACCGCGCCGAGTTCGGCGAACCGCTTCGCCGCCGCGGCGCCGACCGCGCCAAAACCCTGCACCGCCACGCGTTTACCGCGCAGCTCCATCAGTTCGTCCGCCACCTCGGCCACGCCGTACCCGGTGACGCCCAGCTCGTCGTACGGCAGACCGCCGAGTTGAGCCGGTGCGCCCATCATAGCGCCGCGGTCCGACAGTTCGTCCTGGACGATCGCGGCATCCCGTTCGGTGAGGCCCATGTCGAGCCCGAGCACGTACTCGCGCGGCACCTCGTTGGAGAGCTTGCGCGCGAACGCCCGCAGCGCCGCTTCCTTGCCAGGAGAGGAAGGATCGAACACGATCCCCGCCTTCGCACCGCCGAAGAACAGGTCGACCCCGGCCCACTTCCACGTCATCACGCGCGCGAGCCGGGCGATCTCCGCGACCGTCACGTTCGGGGTCATCCGCGTGCCGCCCTTGCCCATGCCGCGCGCGGTGTTGTCGATGACGAGCACGCCTTTCATGCCGGTGCGCCGGTCGGACACGCAGACGACCTTCTCCGGCCCCCACTCGTCCATGAGCTCGAGTACGTCCATCACAGTCCTCACACGCAGTTGAGTTCCGGCCGTGCCTGGTCGGCGGCGAATCTGGAGGCGTCCAAACTGGACACGTCGACGAAGGGCTCGCGGCCGAGCACGAGGTCGCGCACGACCTCGCCGACCGCGGGGCCCTGCAGGAAACCGTGCCCGGAAAAGCCCGTGGCGTAGAAGAACCGCCCTGCCGAGCCGATCAGCGCGTTGTGGTCCGGCGTCACCTCGTACAGCCCGGCCCACCCGTCGCGCACGCCCACGTCCAGCAATCTCGGCGCGCGCCTGCCGATCGCCTCGGTGAGCCTGGGCAGCCACGCGTCGGACATGTCCAGCTTGAAGCCCGGTGTCTCGTCCGGGTCGGACATGCCGAACAGCAGCCCCCGGCCCTCGCGGTGGAAGTAGAAGGTGCTGCCGAAGTCGATGGTGAACGGCGTCACCCGATCGTGTAGCTCCGGCATGGCCTCGGTGAACATGATCTGTCGCCGGAGCGGAGAAACCGGCAGGTCAACGCCCACCATCTCGCCGATCTCCCGCGACCACGCGCCGGCCGCGCAGACCAGATTCGGCGTCGAAACGGTGCCGCGGTCGGTTTCGACGCGAAAAGTGTCAGACCCCGTTCCTACGATCGATCTCACGGTGGTTCTGGTGTGCAGACGGGCACCGAATCGGCGGGCCGCGGTGGCATAACCGAGGACGACTGACTCAGGCGTGCAGTGCCCGTCGTCCGGGGAGAAGGTCGCCGCGAGCAGGCCGTCCGTCTCGATCAGCGGAGACATCCGCCGGGCTTCCTCGACAGTCAGCATTCGACTGCGCACGCCGAGGGAGTTCTGGAGGTCGACGTTGCGCTCGAACGCCGTCACGTCATCGTCGGAGGAGAGGAGGAACAGGTAGCCGACCTGGTGCAGGTCGATCTCCTGCCCGGGGCGCTGCGGAAAGCGCTGGAACAGTTCGATGGATCGAGCTCCGAGCCTGATGTTCAGTTCGTCGGAGAACTGGGCGCGCACTCCACCCGCTGCCTTGCAGGTGGAGCCGGACCCCAGGTCATCCCGCTCCACGACCACGACATCCCGGACTCCTGCCTCGGCGAGGTGAAAGGCGATGGATGTGCCCATCACCCCGCCGCCGATGACGACGACCTCCGCTTGAGCAGGCAGCTCAGGCGAGGCGGTAGTCAAGGTTCGCCTCGATCGCGAGAGTGTCCATCTGCGCCTTCTGCAGCTTCCCCGAGTAGTCCCAGTTCATGGACTGCCAGCGGGTGAACTGATCGAGCACCCACACGCCCGACTGCCGGGAGCCGTTGCCGCTCTTGCCGTTACCGCCGAACGGCAGGTGCGCCTCGGCCCCGGACGTCGAGTTGTTGACGCTCACCATTCCGGCGGAGATGCCGGCGCGGAACCGGAAGGCCTTGTTCGGGTCCGTGGTGTAGATCGAGCACGACAGGCCGTAGCCCGGCTTGTTGCCGAGCTCGATCGCCTCGTCCAGGTCCGAGTACCTCATGACGCCGACGAGCGGCCCGAACGTCTCCTGCAGGAACAGTTCGTCGTCGTCGCGCACACCGGAAACGATTGCGGGGTGGTAGAAGAAGCCGTTCTCACCAGCGAAGCCGTCGCGCGGGCTGGCAGCCGAGATGCGGCCGGTCGGGCCGTGCACCGTGTGGTGCTCGCCGATCCAGCCGAGGTACTTCTCGTACGCCAGCGCGAACTTCTCGTCCAGCAACGGTCCATAGAGGACATCGGTGGCCGGGTCGCCCACAGCGGCGCCGGCGACGGCCTCGACGAACCGGGTCAGGAACTCGTCGTACACCGACTCGTGCACGATCGCCGTGCCGAGCGAGGTGCAGCGCTGGCCCGCGGAACCGAAGCCGGCGAACAGCGCGCCCTGCACGGCCAGGTCGAGGTCCGCGTCCTCGGTGACGACCATCGGGTTCTTGCCGCCCAGTTCCAGGCACGGCGTCTGGAGGTGGCGACCGCACAGCTCGCCGATGCGCACACCGACCTCGCTGGACCCGGTGAAGCCGACCTTGTCGACGAGGCCCTGTCGCAGTGACTGTTCAAGGCCGTCGAACGTCTCCGAGCCCTCGGCGAAGACGATCTCGAACACGCCGGCCGGAATGCCGGCGGCCTGGAACACGTCGTAGAAGGCCTGGGCCGACGCGGCGGAGTACTCGGCGGGCTTCCACACGACCGAGTTGCCGCACAGCAACGCCGGGATGATGTACCAGGACGGCACGGCGACCGGGAAGTTGCCGGCGGTGATGATCGCCGCGACGCCGACCGGGTTGCGGAACGTGAAGAGCTGCTTGTCCGGCATCTCCGAAGGGACCGTCTGCCCGTAGAGGCGCCGGCCCTCGCCGACGAAGAAGTTGGCGGTGTCGACGATCTCCTGCACCTCGCCGCGGGCCTCCGCGATCGGCTTGCCGATCTCGCGGGTCACGAGCTGGGAGAGGGGTTCGAAGTTCGCTTCGACCAGGCGGCCGATGTTGCCGATGACCTGGCCGCGCACGGGCGCGGGCACGCGTGCCCAGGCGCGTTGTGCGGCCTTGGCGCGTTGTGCGGCGGCCACGAAGTCGCGGCTGGTCCCGAGCTCGATCTCGGTGACCACGTCGGAGGTGTTCGACGGGTTCGTGGAGACGTAGGGCATGCCTCCACCCTGGTAGGTGCCGGCGGAATCCGCCAGAGGTTGCAGAATGAAACCTCGCGACGTCGAGCGTAAGCTGCGCTGGTGCTCAATCCGGTTCATCTGCGCACGCTCGTCGAGGTCGTGAGGACGGGTTCCTTCGCGGAGGCCGCGCGCAACCTCGGTTACACGTCGTCGGCCGTGTCGCAGCAGATCTCGGCGTTCGAGCGGGCGGTCGGTGTGACGCTCTTCGAGCGCGAGGCGCATTCGATCAGGCCTGCCAGCACCGCGTTGCTGATCGCCGACCGCGGCGGCGAACTGCTGGCCGCGTTCGACGGGTTCGAGCACGAGGTGAAGGCGATGGTGCAGGGCCTGCGCGGGCGCCTGCGGATCGGCACGTTCCCGACGGCGAGTTCGCGGGTCATGCCGAAGGTGCTGGCAAGACTGCAGGCGGACCTGCCAGGAGCCGAGATCCGCCTGGACGAGGCGGAGCCGGACGACGTGCTGCCGCTCGTGCTGGCCGGTGAGCTCGACCTCGCGCTGGTGTACTTGTACGACCTCGTGCCGCGAACGTGGCCGGAAGAACTGACCGTGGTGCCGTTGCTGGACGAATCCCTCCTGGTGATGGTTCCGGCGGGCCATCCGGCCGCGAAGAACAACGTCAAACTCGAAGACCTCAAGGACGAACGCTGGATCGCCTCACGCGACGGAACCTCCGGCGCGGTCTGTCTCACCCGCCTCTGCGCGGCGGCGGGCTTCGGGCCCAAGATCGCGTTCCGAAGCAACGACTACGAGGTCGTGCAATCGCTCGTGGCGGCCGGTGTGGGCGTCGCGCTCGTGCCCGCGCTCGGCTACCGGGAGCTGGCAGGCACGCACGTGATGCCATTGCGCCACAAGCCGTTGCGCAGGCACGTGCACGTGGTGCACCGCACCGCGAACACCAACCCGCTGCTGCACGACGCGGTGACAGCGTTGCGGGAAGTCTGTCAGAACACCGTGGGCGGTTACATGAGCCAGCCCGTGATTCACCGGATCTGAGCGCGCACGTCCGACATTTGTTCGGCAGGGTCGATGCGGATGCCGTGCCGAACGTCCAGCCCGGTCAGATGAACCACGGCCGGCTGGGACAGCACCAGCGCCCGTACGAGCGCGCCGGTGCGTTGTCGCTCGTGCAGACGGGAGCACGTCCGTACAGCCCGCTGCTCGGCCGTTTCCTGTCCGTCGATCCGGCCGCGGGCGGTTTCGACTACGTCAACGACCTCGACGGCAAGTGGGCACCACGGATTTGGGGCGGTGTGAAGGCGTCCTGGGGCAGTGAAGAACTACGTCCGGTACTTCCCCCCTTGGGACCGGTGATCGTGCTGGTGATCCTGTGACCGGCGGTCGACTGGCCGCACGGAGCGCCTGTGCTCGGGTTCGTTCTACACCCATGTCTTGGGTTATTCGCCGGTCTGCCCGTCCGCGAGTTCGCGGAGCAGATCCAGATGGCCGACGTGGCGCGCGGTCTCCTGCGCCACGTGGGCCAGGATCCATCGCACGGTGCGCTCGCCGTCCGCCGCCGTCGCGCCGGGGTCCAGCTTCTTGAGTGCCTCGGCGTTCGCCCATTCCTGTTGGTAGGCATGGATGAGCGACGCCGGGGTGTCGTCGTCCTCGAGGTTCCAGGACGGGTCCGGACTGCCCTTCCACAACGACGGCAGGTCGAGGCCCGCGCCCGCGATGCACAGCCAGTACCGCTCGACGGCGGTGAGGTGCTTGAGCACGCCGAGCGCCGTCAGCTTCGGGGAAGTCGGGATCGGCGCCGCCGCGGCCTGCTCGCGGGTCAGGCCGTCGACCTTCAGCACTGCGGTTCTGCGGAGGAAGTCCAGGAACTCCCAGGCGAGCACGCCTTCGTCGGCGGCGAGCTTCTCGGGCCAGGTTCGGGTCACCGGGCGAGTTTGTCAGCCTTCGTGTCCGCGAGGAACGTGAAATCAGGCGAACGTCGCGAACTGGTCCTAGTGGTCAGCTTTGTTTCAGTAGAAGCGGCGGAGCTTCGGCCAGAAGGTGTCCCATGGTTCCGTTGGGGCCGTGCACAGCTTTATCTCCGTGCCGTCCTCTTCGTTCTCCACGGGGTTGTGGTGCTGGGCGACGACCTTGCAGTCGTTGAAGGGCGGCTGGCTGAAGCCGACCAGCAGGACCTTGGTACTGGTGGGCTGTGGAGGTCCCCAGTCGTAGAAGGACATGTGGCCGGAATAGGTGTAGATCTCGGTGTAGGCCTCGATCGCGCCGGCCTGGCCGTAGTTGCGGGTGATGACGACGGGGCGGTCGTTCTCGAACCACGCGTCCTGGACGGTGAGGGCCAGTTCGCGCCAGCCGACCTGTTCGCCCTGCTCGGGGTTGATGGCGATGACCGGGCCCAGTGCGCTGGGCGGCAGGATCGGTAGCGAACCCACCAACGCGGGGATGACGCTCAGTGCTACCAGGACGCTGCCGACCGCCTTGCGGCGCAAAAGCCACTCCTGCGCTTGGCGTGCGCCCGCTGCCATCAGCACCAGCAGCAGCGGGACCGCGTAGTAGGGCTTGCCGCCGGTGATCAGGCACAGTGCGCAGAGGATCGGGTAGGCGAGCGCGATCGAGCGGAAGGTCCTGTCGCGCCACAGGTTTCGGAAGCCGGTGAACCACACCGGGACCAGAAGTGGGGACAGCATCAGGAGTTGCATCGGGACGAACATGATTCGGTTCTCGGTGCCGTCGTCCTCGCTGATGCCGCGGGCGACGGTGAGCAGCGGGAAGTCGTGCAGTGCCTGCCAGATCACGACTGGAGCGGCGATCACCGCGCACACGGCCATGCCGGCGGCGAGCCACCAGGTGCGCAGGACGGTGCGCGGGCCGACGGCGAGCAGTGCGATCGCCATGGCTGCCAAAAGCAAGAGCAGCAACCACTTGTTGGCCAGGCCGACGCCGGCGGTCGCGCCCAGGGCGAGCCACCAGCGGCCGTCGCCGGATTTCAGGAGCTTGATCGCGAAGTAGCCGACGAGCGTCCAGATCAGCAGGTCGACGGTGGCGGTGGAGAGCATGTGGCTCACGGCCAGGACGAACGTCGACGTTGCCGAGGCTGCGGCCGCGAACGTGGAGCCGCCGCCCAGTTCCTTGGCGATCAACGCGACCACGACCGTGATGGCGAGGGCCAGGAGGGTCGCGGCCACGCGGAGGCCGACCGGGGTTTCGCCGAACGCCGCCGTCGTCAGGCGGGCGAGGATCGGGGTGATCGGTGGCTGGTCGACGTAGCCCCAGTCGGGGCGTTTGCCCGCCGCGATGAAGTAGAGCTCGTCGCGATGGAAACCGTAACGGCCCGACAACGCGGTCAGCGCCACCGCCTGTACGGCGAGCACGATCCCCAGCCCACGTCCCATGAACGGGAAGGTACCCAGGAGGTGTCTGATCAGGTGGCGTTTTTGCGGTACCAGCGCGGGGAGGTGGTGATCGGTGGCTTGAGGCTCGCGTTGACCACGATCATGGACGGGCCGGAAGCCTCGTCCAGAGCGGACTTGAGGTCGTCGAAGCCGTTCAGGGTGACCGCGGGGATGCCGAAGCTTTCGGCGAGCTTGGCGAAGTCCGGACGGGTCAGGTCGACGCCGCTGATGGTGTGGTTCGCGACCTGCTGGTCGTAGCGGAGCATGCCGTAGCCGCCGTCGTCCACGAGCACGATGGTGAGCGGCAGGCCTTCCTGTTTGAGGGTGGCGAGGTCGCCGCACGCGAAGAGGAAGCCGCCGTCGCCGACCACCGCGATCGTGCGGTGGCCGACGGCCGCGCCGATGGCTGCCGGGAAACCGAAGCCGAGCGTGCCCCAGCCGACCGGGTAGGCGAGGCCGCGAGGCTTCGTGACGTGGTGGAAGCCGCCGATCCAGTAGCCGGGGATGCACATGTCGGCGACGATCGTGGCATCGGTGTCTTCCAACGCCCGCAACAGTTTCATGGCTTCGGGGGAGTCGGCTTCTGCCAGCGCGCGCACCTCGGCGTTGACCGCGTCGACGTCGACGGCGGCTTGTTTGGCGGTCACTCTGGCCACGAGTGCGGCGGTGACGGTGGCCGCGTCGCCTTCGATCGTGACGTCCGCCGGGTAGTTCTTGCCGGCCTCGGCCTTGTCGATGTTGACGGCCAGCAGCGCGTGCGGCTTCGGCTGCAACCAGTTCTGGGTCATCATGCCGTCGAAGTCGGTGCCGATCGCGATCACGAGGTCGGCGTCGTCCCAGAGCTTTCCGACGGGCGGTGCGTGCACTGGGCCGCGCACGACGTGAGGGCTGTCCGTCAAGCCGCGTGCGCCGTACGTCGTGATGATCGGTGCCTGGATTTTGGTGGCCAACGCGCCGATCGCGGGTCCGGCGCCGGACCGTGCCGCGCCGCCACCTGCCCAGATCAACGGCCTCTCGGAGCCGGCGATGAGCTTCTCGGCTTCGGTGAGGTCGGCCACCGCGTGAGTGGGCGTGACCTTCGTGATGGTGGGGTGCGGGACCTCGGCGGACAGGAAGTCCGTTGGGACGCCCAGGTAAACCGGGCCGTGCGGGCTTTGGGTGGCCTGCTGGACGGCCTTGTCGGTGCAGGCGGCGATCTCCGGTGCGGACGGCACGTCGAACGACGCCTTGGTGACCGGTGTGAACATGGCCTTCTGGTCACGCGTCTCGTGCAGCACGCCGCGATGGACGCCGGGCTGCCGGAGTGTCGACGGGATGTCCGTCGCGATCACGAGCACCGGACTGCCCGATGCCCACGCCTCGCCGGTGGCGCCCAGCGTGTTCGCCGCGCCGGGGCCGGTGGTCACGACGGCCACACCGAGCTTGCCCGTGGCACGTGCGTAGCCGTCTGCCGCGTAGACCGCCGTCTGTTCGTGGCGCACGCCGATCATGCGGATGCCGGGGTGCTTCCCCAGTGCCTCCCAGATGGCGAGGTTGTGGACACCGGGCAGGCCGAACACCACTTCGACGTCGTGCGCGGCCAGGACGGTCAGCAAGCTCTCAGCACCCTTGGGCATGCGTCCGACGCTAAGGCTCGCTTACTGCCCCGACAACGGGTGCGCAGCAGGTCTGGTGCTCAGGGTCAGGCGCGGAACGGCTCGAACGGGAGTTCCGTCACGTTGTCCAGTCCACCTGGGACGGTGTGAACGTTCCGGTCCGCGAAACCTCGTTCGAATCGAGCGAAAGGCAATTCGGGCCGGTGTGGCCGGGCACCGAATTCGACGTGGTCGACGCGTCTTTTCGTCCTGCGGGACGAATTGGTTGCGCGGGTCGGCCGACAGCGGAGGTGGACCTGACGGCCGAACGGGACGTGCTGCGCCCGAGGTTCCGTCTGGTACGGCCCGGCCGCCGCGGGACGGCATTTCCGGCCTCCGCGCGGCTTTTGTTTCGAAGGATTCACGGCTTCGTGAATTGGTCGCCAGATGATTGACAGTTGAACTGTGTTCAGGGAGTGGCCCCTTGTGCCACGATGTGCGGCGACCGCATGACCTGGGGGTGGAGATGCTGTACTTCGGTGGGCTGTTCGGAGTGCTGATGATAGGGCTGACGATCTTCGCAGTCGTGGACGTGATCACGACCGACGAAGGCTCTGTTCGCAATCTGCCGAAGATGATGTGGCTACTTCTGGTCTTGCTGTTCCCGTTGGTGGGTTCGATCGCGTGGCTCGTTGCGGGCCGTCCGGTGGTGGGGACCGGACGCGCACGATTCGCGGCCTACGAGCGCGGTGCTTCTGCTTTTCCCGAGTACGACCGGCCGGGACGGTTCGCGGCCACCGATGCTGACGACGATCAGGAGTTCCTGCGCCGCTGCCGTGAGCGCGCGGAGGAACAACGACGCAAGGGACGCGAGAACCAGTGAGGATTGTCCTGCTGTTCTTGGTTGTTCTGCTCGCCGGTTGTGGCGGAAACGCGCAAATGGCGGCACAACCCCCCGCAACTCAAACGTCCACTTCGGACAAACTGGCGCCCGCCGATTTCCAGGCGCGCTGGTGGACCTGGGCATCCCAGCCCTCGAACAGCAACCCGGTGTCCGACACCTCCGGGCGCTACTGCATGCGTGATCAGCCCGTCGAGGTCTGGCTGCTCGCCGGGTCACTCGGTGAGGGCCCGGTCGAGCGGCAGTGCCGCGTCCCCGCCTCCAAGCCGCTGCTCGCGCCCGTCGTGAACCTCGCGACCGATGTCGCGGGCTGCGAGAAGTTCATGAAGAACGCGCAGGGCGAGGTGCTGATGGACGGCTCGACGCAGGCGCTGACGAGGGTGTCCGCCACGCCGTTCACCTACGAAGCGCGCGCGGGCAACCCGTACGGCACGTCGGCGGGCCGGATCAACTCGGTCGGCTGCGGTCTGTACGCGTGGATCGCCGCTCCCGCCTCCGGTGAGCACGAGCTCGTGATCCGGGGTTCCGCGAACGGCAGGGACGTCGACGTGAAGTACAAGCTGATCGTGGGCGCCGACTAGAGCGGAAAACCAGGTGCGCCGGTCCGGTAACGTGGTTCGTGGCGTCCGAGCAGACGTGAGGCTGGAGCCGCTCCCCGGCAGTGAGCGGCACTTTCCGCCGCAGTGTTCAGCAACTCCTGCTCGCTGAAGCGAACTGACCACGTAGACGCGTGACACATGCGTCCTTGTCGGCCGAGCCGGGCGGCGGAAACGAGGACTGCTGTCATGGCACGTCTGTCCACCACGGACCAGCTCGCCGATCTGCGGCGCACCTACACGGGCGAGAACCTGTCCCAGGCGGTCCCTGCCGTCCGCGACGGGAATTCCGTGTTGCCCGAGGCCGCCACCGAGGCCCAGCGCCGGCTCGAAGCCAAGGTGCTGGTCGCCGGGTGCGCCGCCGCGAGCATGCTCCAGCTGATGCCGCCCGCGAGCATCATCAGGCCCGCCCACGCGTTCCGGACCGTGGAACCGGGGGAGCCCCTGAAGTTGCACCTGAGCGACAGAGCTCTCGGCCCGCTGCTGTTCGAACTGCTGCCGCGCACCGAGGCCGGGTTCGGCATGGGCGTCGCCGGTCTCGAGCACCGGCAGTACCGGCGGTCGGCCGAGCTGACCACCGGAGACGCCGGCGTCGTGCTGACCGGGGTCGACGAGCAGGCGTGGGAACTCGGCATGCGTTACGTGCGCTGGATGCACGAGCACCGCGGCGTCGAGTACACCGACGGCGGTGGCAACGACGACGAGATCGCCGAATCGGCCACTGGGAGCGCTCTCCTGCGCCGGGTACACCTGTGGCATGACGCGAGCTGGTTGCGAGCACTTCCGATGGGCGGGGCCTGGTTCGTCGAGTGGGCCGGTGGCCCGTCCGAGGACGAGATCAGGCAGAAGCTCGGCCACCCTGACTTCGGGACCACCTACGAGATCACGCCGCGCCGCATCGACGCGCCGTCCGAGGACGTCGAGGAAGGCATGCGGACCTATCCGTGGCCTGAGGAGTTCGTGTCTGCCGTCACGGCTGGTCAGCCCGATCAGCGACCTGACCGCCGGTAGACTGCGCTTTCGCCCGCAGGAACGATCGTCAGGAGGACCCCGGTGACCCAGCAGGCTGCCGAGGCCCAAGCCGAAGCCACGCGCAAGGCCCCTCGCGTCCTCGTCGCCGAAGACGAGGCGCTGATCCGTCTCGACCTCGTCGAGATGCTGCGCGAAGAGGGCTACGACGTGGCGGGCGAGGCCGCAGATGGTGAAGAGGCCATCAAGCTCGCGACCGAGCTCAATCCGGACCTGGTCATCCTGGACGTCAAGATGCCCAAGGTCGACGGGATCGAGGCGGCGCAGCACATCGCCGGCAACAGGATCGCGCCGGTCGTGATCCTCACCGCGTTCAGCCAGCGCGACCTGGTGGAGCGCGCCCGCGACGCGGGTGCGATGGCCTACCTGGTCAAGCCGTTCGCCAAGCGGGACCTCGTGCCCGCGATCGAGCTGGCGATGAGCCGGTTCAGCGAACTGGCCGCACTGGAGCAGGAAGTCGCCGGGCTCACCGAGCGCCTGGAGACCCGCAAGGTCGTGGAACGGGCCAAGGGCATTCTCATGACCAAGCAAGGTCTGAGCGAGCCGGAGGCGTTCAAGTGGGTGCAGCGCACCGCCATGGACCGCCGCACGACGATGAAGGCCGTCGCAGAGGCCGTCATCGAGAACTTCGGCTAGTCAGTTTCGGCTGAGTTCGAGCCACACGGAGTCCGTCTGCCGTCCCGGATCCTCGGGACGCAGGCGGACTTCTACGTTGTGGCTGCCTTTCAGCGAGATCTCCAGCTCGTGCCGGCCACCTATGCCGCCGGGGATCGGCACGGTCGCCGCGAGAGAGGTGTCGACGTACACCTCGAAGCCCGCTATCGGCGCCACTGACCGCGCGTGGGCCGCGTCGAGGGTGATCACCAGCGCCGCGTCGTTCGGGCCCTTAGCGTTGATCTCAGCGGTCAGGACGGGCAAAACGGGCGGTAGCTCGTCCGGCGCGTTCTCCAGCTTCACCGAAGACCGGCCGGGCACCTCCAGGTAGCTCTCCAGCACCTGGGCCTGTGACGCGCCGGGCATCCGCAGCACGAAGGGCGTCAGTGCGTCCGGGCCGTCCGTGGTGAGGAGTTCGGCGGGCACGTCCCCGATCAGCGTCAACTCGCTGTCCTCCGCCGCGGACCAGCCGTTCACCGCCGGCCGCAGCGGCACCTTCGCCGTCCCGAGTTGCGCGACCAGGCCGTTCGGGTCGCCGCCGTCGCCGAACCGGACCGTTGCCCGTAAGCGCGCTGAAGAGACCCCACGCAACGGTGCGCGCGCCACGCCGATGCCCGGTGCTTCTTCTTCGGGTTCGAGCACGCGCAGAGTCCCCGCCACGAGCGGTGTCTCGATCACCTCGTCCACGGGGCCACGCGAGCCGGAGATGCCGATCGCGTCGATTTCCACGCGTCCCGGATAGCTGACCGGAGGCATAACGCCGATCAGCACGCTCGCCTCTCGCCACTGCGGTACGACGGGCGAAGTCGCGATCTCGGCGCCGTCCTGGAGGACCCGCACGCCGTTATCTGTCAGCACTACTTCGAATCGATGCAGAACGCCCGCACCGCGCGTTCCGGGGGCCACGGAGTCGTCCACCACCACGTGAACCGCATCAGCAGGAGGTATGGGTCCGAGTCGATCAGACGTTCCAGGCGCCAAATCGACCACGAGTTTCCCTCGCGGTCCGGCCGCGTCCGTCACGACGACCACGCGGCCCAGTTCGGCCGATTCCTTCAACAGCAGTGGCGTCCGTGAGCGCAGCACGGCCGTGTCGTTTCCACACGGCATGTCGATCACCAGGCGGCCGCCGGAGCCCGAACCGGGGTTCACGCACCCCCGCCGGCCGCTCAGGTGGTAGCGGCGGTCGAGGAACGTGTCGTCGAAGTCGTCCAGCCAGCCGTCGACCGCCCGCCGCCAGCCGTCGTCGCTCGGCCGCTCCTCGGCCCTGACCGGCGAGGATCGCTGGCCGAAGGCGTCCACCGCGCGCACGTCCGGCCGTCCGGAGCCCGTGATCTCGGGCGACGCGACGAGTTTTCCGAAGACCTCGTACCCGGCGGCACCTGGCACAGGCGCCCATTGGACTCGTCCGTCGCTGCTCCATACGGAGGACGGCGGGCCGGGCTGAGGTGGCGTCGCCGAAACCCTGACGAAATCCGCTGTGTACTTAGTTAAGCGAACGGCATCTGAACTGGGCTTCTTCAGGGCATCATCGGACTCGCGCAGAACCAGCACCGCCGCGACGATGATCGCGACAGCGCCCACCGCGGTGATCACTCGACGACGCGGAGTCATACGTCCACGTTATGGCAGCCGTCCAAAGAGTGAACGAAGGTTACCGTCTGTGACATTGCTTAAGTGAAACATAACGCCGCGTTGCGTTATGGTCACGAGCCCATTGGCTTTGATGACTGCGGTCACAGTCATCGCCTAGGTTCCGGCCATCCCTCAGGAGAGGGTGATGGAGCGGTGCGCGGAGATCTCGCGTAGCCGGGAGCAGGGATATAGGAGGGACATCACGTGCGTAAGCACTCTGTGAAGTCCGCAGCGATCGTCGGCGCCTCGCTGCTTGTTCTTGCAGCCTGTGGCTCGAACAAGACCGAGGGCGGCGGCACCACCGGGGGCAGCTGCGACACGTCGAAGGGCACTCTGACCGTCGGTGTTGTCGCCCCGTTGTCCGGGAACCTGTCCGCTCTCGGCGTCGGCATCAAGCAGTCCGCCGAGCTCGCCGTGGACGAGGCGAACAAGAAGTGCACGGTCAAGGGCTACAAGCTGACCGTGTCCGCCCAGGACGACGAGGCCAACCCCGCCAAGGGTGCCCAGGCCGCCACGAAGCTGTCGACCGACCCGAACGTTGTCGGTGTCGTCGGCACGCTGAACTCGTCTGTGGCCCAGACCGTGCAGCCGATCCTGCGGGACAAGAAGATCCCCCAGGTGTCGCCCGCCAACACGAACCCGTCGCTGACCAGGGGCAATGACTTCCTGACGGCCCCGAAGCGGCAGTTCGACAACTACTTCCGCGTCTGCACCACCGACGACCTGCAGGGGCCGTACGCGGCCAACTACCTCGTCGAGAAGGCCGGCAAGAAGAAGATCGCCATCATCACCGACGGCAAGACCTACGGTGAGGGCCTGGCCGCCGAGCTGTCCAAGCAGGTCACCAAGAAGGGTGGCACGATCGTCGGCTCCGAGAAGGTCGGCGAGAAGGACACCGACTTCTCCGGCGTCATCGCCAAGATCAAGGCCCTCGGCCCGGAGGCCGTCTACTACGGCGGTGAGTACCCGGTCGCCGGACCGCTGTCCAAGCAGATGAAGGACGCCGGTCTCGACGTTCCGCTGATGGGCGGCGACGGCATCTTCGACGGCAAGTACATCGAGCTCGGCGGCAAGGAGGGCGACCTCGCCACCTCCGTCGGTGCCCCGACCGAGTCCCTGGCCACGGCCAAGGCCTTCGTCGACGCGTACAAGGCGAAGTTCGGCAAGGAGGACTACGCCGCCTACGGTGCGTTCTCCTACGACGCCGCGAACGCGATCATCGGTGCCCTGGGCAAGACCGTCGACGGCGCTGCCTGGGACGAGTCGAAGCGTGACGCGATGCTGACCAACGTCGGTACCTACTCCGGTTCCGGTGCCACCGGTGAGGTCAAGTTCGACCAGTACGGCGACAGCACGAACAAGGTGCTGACCGTGTACCAGGTCACCTCGGCGAAGTGGAAGGACGTTCAGACCGGCACCTTCACCGGCTGATCGACTACCTAATCACTGATTGAAGCCACGGCGGGGGCGGGCGTTGTTTGCTCGCCCCCGTTGTTTACGGAGGTAGTCGTGTCAGTCCTGCTTCAACAGCTGGCCAACGGGGTCATTCAGGGTGCGTTGATCGCCCTGATCGCCCTGGGGTACACGATGGTGTACGGCATCATCCAGCTGATCAACTTCGCCCACGGCGAGGTTTTCATGGTGGCCTCGTACGGAGGCCTCGCCACGTTCACGCTTCTTCCTGACGACCTCAAGAAGTCGCCTGCCGTGGCACTGCCGCTCATGTTCGTCGGCGGCATCGTGGTGGCGGTCGTCGTCGCCGTGATCATGGAACGGTTCGCCTACCGGCCCCTGCGCAACGCGCCTCGGCTGGCTCCGCTCATCACAGCGCTCGGCGTGTCCGTGTTCCTGCAGGAGGCCGTGCGCGTCTTCTACCCGAACGCGAAGTCCAACCTGCCGTACCCCAAGGTCTTCCCCGAGGGCAACCTCACGATCGGCTCGGTCAACATCTCGTGGACCGGTGTGCTGCTCGTCGTGCTCTCGGTCGGTCTCGCGATCATCCTGCAGACCTACATCAACCGCTCGCGCATGGGCCGCGCGATGCGTGCGACCGCGCAGGACCCCGACACCGCGAAGCTCATGGGCGTCAACCCCGACCGCGTGATCGTGCTGACGTTCATCATCGGCGCCGTGCTCGCCGGTGTCGCCGGCATCATGTTCGGCGGCTACCTGAACAACATCAACATCGACATGGGCTTCCAGAACGGCATCTTCGCCTTCACGGCGGCCGTCCTGGGCGGTGTCGGCAGCATCCGCGGCGCGGTCATCGGCGCGTTCATCATCGGTCTGATCAAGACCGTTGCCGGTCAGTACATGCCGGGCGGCACCCAGTACGACTACGTGTGGATCTTCGTCGTGCTGATCCTCGTGCTCGTCTTCCGCCCGCAGGGTCTGTTCGGTGAGCCGGAAAGGGTGCGCGCATGAGTACGGTCGACACTTCTGCGAAGCGTTCCGCGCTCGCACCCCTCGGCAAGCCGTTCGCGGCCGCCGGTGGTGTCCTCGGCATCGTCGCGGCGTTGCTGCCGTGGGTCACGTTCAGCCTCAACGACGGCAACTGGCCCGACAAGGCGACGCTGCAGTTCTTCGACGCGCCGTTCCTGGTCACCGGGTTCCGCTGGCACGTGCTGCTGCTGGGTGTCCTCATCCTGGTCGCGGCGTTCGCGCCGGTCCCGTCCAAGGGCCGCGTCGTCCGGGCGCTCGGCTGGGGCCTCGCCCTCGTCTCCTTCGTCAACGCCGCGTACATCACGGTCAAGGGTGGTGGCCTCGGCGCCATCACGGCCCTCGACGGTGCCACCGCGTTCGGTGCCGTCGTAGGCCTCGTCGCCGGTGTGCTGGCGATCCTGGCGGGCTACGGCATCGGCATCGAGCCGGTGGGAGACTGGAAGTTCAAGGTCTCCACCCCGGTCGCGTACCTGGTGCTGCTGGTGTCGTTCGGCGCGGTGCTCTACGCCGTCGCCGCGATGCTGACCACCGGTGGCGTCGGTTCCGCCAACCCGTACGCGGGCGCGATCTTCCTGTCGTTCCTCGGGTTCGCCGCCGGTCTGCTCGGCGCGCTGAGCGGCGTCGGGTTCGTGCGCTGGCTCTCGGCTCTGTCCGAGCAGCACCGCGTCTTCAGCGTGATCGTGCTGGCGGCGTGCGCGCTGCTCCTGCCGTTCACCGAGGCGGGCAACGAGTACTGGATGACGGTCGCGGCGAACATCGGCATCTACGCCGCCACCGCGATCGGCCTGAACATCGTCGTCGGTCTCGCGGGTCTGCTCGACCTCGGGTACGTGGCGTTCATGGGCATCGGTGCCCTCGTGGCGGCGAACTTCTCCGGTGCCGCGACCGCGCACTTCGGCATCACGCTGCCGTTCCCGGTCGCCGCGGTCATCGCGGCCGTCGTGGCCGGCATCTTCGGCGCCATCGTCGGTTCGCCGACGCTGCGGGTCCGCGGTGACTACCTCGCGATCGTGACGCTGGCGTTCGGTGAGATCTTCACCCGCTCCGCGCAGAACGACATCGGTGGCATCACCAACGGCTCCAACGCGATCCCCGGTGTTCCGGCGCTGTCGCTGTTCGGCGCGGAGTTCAACAAGTCGATCTCGATCGGCGCCGTGAAGCTCCCCGCCGGTGTCCTCTACTACATCCTCATCGTGCTGCTCGTCGCGGCGACGATGGCGGTGTTCGCGAACCTCAAGTTCAGCCGCATCGGCCGTGCCTGGATCGCGATCCGCGAGGACGAGGACGCCGCCCGCGCGATGGGCATCCGCACCGGCAAGATGAAGATCCTCGCGTTCCTCATCGGTGCCATGCTCGCGGGTCTCGCGGGCGCGGTGTTCGCGCACAAGAACGGCACCGTGTCCTACGAGTCGTTCAAGTTCCTCGAGTCGGTCACGCTGCTCGCGGCGGTCATCCTCGGCGGCATGGGCTCGATCCCGGGCGCCGTTCTCGGCGCCGCGCTGCTGTTCGTGCTGCCCGAGAAGCTCCGCGACTTCGAGGACTACCGCCTCATGATCTTCGGCCTCGCGCTGATCCTGATCATGCGGTTCCGGCCGGTCGGCCTGATCCCCGATGCGCACAGGCGCGCTGAGATGATCGAGCGCGCTGATGAGAACGCCGAAGAGGCGCATGTGGAGGCGAAGAAGGCATGAGCACGCCTGTACTGGAAGCGCGTGACGTCTCGATGGTCTTCGGTGGCCTCAAGGCGTTGAAGGGCGTCACTCTGACGCTCGAAGAAGGCAAGATCGTCGGCCTGATCGGTCCGAACGGCGCGGGGAAGACCACGTTCTTCAACTGCCTGACCGGTCTCTACACGCCGACCACGGGCGAGGTGCTGCTCAAGGGCAACATCCTGCCCGGCGACCCGGCGAAGGTGACGGACGCGGGCGTGGCCCGCACGTTCCAGAACATCCGCCTGTTCCCCAGCATGACCGTGCTGGAGAACGTCATGGTCGGCCGCCACGTGCGAATGAAGCAGGGCCCGCTGGCCTCGCTGTTCCACGGCCCCGCCTACCAGCGCGGTGAGAAGGCGGCACGCGAGCGTTCGCGGGAGCTGCTCGCGTTCGTCGGCCTGAACAACCTGGACGACGAGCTCTCGCGCAACCTCCCGTACGGCGACCAGCGCCGTCTGGAGATCGCGCGCGCGTTGGCGACGGACCCGGCGGTGCTGCTGCTGGACGAGCCCACCGCGGGTATGAACCCGCAGGAGACGGAAGCGACGCAGCAGCTGATCTTCCGCATCCGCGAGACGGGTGTGTCCGTCGTGGTCATCGAGCACGACATCAAGTTCATCTTCGGGCTGTGCGACTCGGTCTCCGTGCTCGTGCAGGGCGAACTGCTCGTCGAGGGCAGCCCCGAGGTCGTGCGGGCGGACCCGCGGGTCGTCGAGGCCTACCTCGGCAAGCCGCCGGAGGAAGTCGCGCACGAAGTCGAGGCCGCCGCTGCTTCTGCTGAGGAGGAGCAGGCATGACCGCGCTGCTCGAAGTCCGCAACCTCTCGGTCGCCTACGGCGCCATCGAGGCCGTCCGCGACATCTCGTTCACCGTCGAGGCCGGCCAGATCGTGTCGCTGATCGGCTCGAACGGTGCGGGCAAGACCACGACCCTGCGCACCATCTCGGGTCTGTTGCGTCCGGCGTCCGGCGAGATCCTGTTCCAGGGCAAGCCGATCCACAGCGATCCGGCGCACGCGATCCTCGGCGAGGGCATCGCTCACTGCCCCGAGGGCCGCCGGCTCTTCCCGCGGATGACCGTGGAGGAGAACCTGCAGCTCGGTGCCTACGTCCGCAAGGACGACGGCGTCGAGGCCGACATGAAGCGCGTGTACGACCTCTTCCCCGTGCTGGGGGAGCGCCGCCACAACAAGGCCGGGCTCTTCTCCGGTGGTGAGCAGCAGATGCTGGCCATCGGCCGCGCGATGATGTCGAAGCCCCGCCTGCTGATGCTCGACGAGCCCTCGATGGGTCTCTCGCCGATCATGACGCAGAAGATCTTCGACACCATCAAGGAGCTCCAGTCGCTGGGCACCACCATCCTTCTGGTGGAGCAGAACGCCCTGGCGGCGCTGGCGTTGTCGGACCACGGATACGTGATCGACCTCGGCAGGACCACTTTGGACGGTCCGGGGCACTCGCTCCTGGCCGACCAGCGGGTGCGCGACGCGTACCTGGGTGAGGCTCACTGAGGTTCTCGGTCGTGGGAGCGGGGCGGAGGACTTTCCTCCGCCCCGCTTTCGTTTGCCCGCCTGGAGTTCGGTGGCAGGAACGTTTGCCGGGCAGGTTGGGCGTTCACGGCTGAGGTGCGATCGAGCCTGACGACAGGCCCGGCGGGAACGGGCGGGGGCGGAGGGATGGCCTCCGCCCCCGCCCTCTGTGCTCCGGCCGGCGCGGCGATCAGCCGCGGTCGAAGTCGGCCAGGATGCGGGGCAGGGCGAGTTTGGCCGCCCTGCCGTGGTTCACGTCCGCGCCCAGGTCGATCAGCGTGCTACGGGCGTGGTGCTTTTTCAGGCGTTGGTCGCAGTACGCCGAGGTTTCCAGAAGCGTGTCCCTGTCTCCGGCGGACGAGTAGATCGTCACCGGGACCGCGGGGCGCCAGTCGCAGTAGCTGTCCGCCTCGTGGAGCTTGGCCCGCAGGATGCCCGTGGGGTGCTTCACGCGGTCGAAGTAGGTCTCGGTCAGGAGCTCCCGCATGGTGGCCGGGAGGTGCGGGAAGATGTCCTCGTTGCGGTGGTCGCCGTCGAACAGGGACTCGATCGACGGGTCGCGAAAAGCCTCGGCCGGGTCGTCGTAGAGGTGGTGGAGGCGGTTCCACGCCACCGTCCAGTACGCCATGTACGCGACGCCGTTGGAGATCTCGTCGTTCGTCGCCTTGGCCACCAGCAGGCTGGGTTTGAACGGGCCGCCGATGGGAGCGAGTGCGCCCACCTTCAGACGGCGGTCGGCACCCGACTGCAGAGCCTGGCCCAGCGCCATGGCGGCGTGGCCGCCCTGCGAGTGGCCGGTGATCATGACGCGCGGGTCGGGGCGTAAGCCTTTCGACGCGGCGTACTCACGGGCCGCGCGCAAGGCGTCGACCGACGCCGTGACGGTGGACGGGGCGTCCACGTACGGGTGGTAGCCAGGGCCGGTGCCCAGACCCAGGTAGTCCGGCGCCGTGGTCAGGTAGCCGGCGGAGGCGAAGAGCAGGGCCGCGGCCCGGTCGTTGCCGTCCGCCACCGACGCCACCGAGCCTCGGTAACCGGTGGTGCCGTGCAGCCAGGTGGCCTGGCGGGGTGTTCGGTTCCCGTTGCGCGGCAAGGCGATCAGGGCGCTCGCCGTCGTCGGTTTCCCGAAGGCGTCGATGGTGCGGTAGGTGATTCGCTTCGCGTCCACGGCGAAGCGGACGCGCGAGGCGTCCAGGTCGTGGTCCCCCAGGTAAGTGACCAGCTGGTTGGTGTCCATCGTGGACACCGGGACGACGTCGAGGAGCTCGCCGCGGGCCGTCCGGGCCGACGCGGTGGCCGGGACCGAGGCCGCGACCAGCGCGCCGCACAGGACTGCCGCTGTGAGTCGAGTCGTGAAGGTCATGGCCCAACGATGTCGGGCTGATCTTGGTCGCACACTGGGGCAAGCCGCACAACGATGGTGTGGTTTACCCCAGTACTCAGGCGCCGGGAGGCTTCGGGCGGATGAGACACGTGAGGCGGGCGGTGCAGGTGCGCTTGCCCTCCTCGTCGGTCACCACGATCTCGTACGTCGTCGTGCTGCGACCGAGGTGGATCGGTCGAGCCACGCCGGTGACGGTGCCCTCGCGCGCCGCTCGATGATGGGTGCAGGACAGCTCGAGCCCGACAGCGATGCTGTTGAACTGGGAGGCGTGCATCGCGGACGCGACGGACCCCAGCTGTTCGGCGAGCACCGCGTTCGCGCCGCCGTGCAGCAGGCCGAACGGCTGGCGGTTGCCCTTGACCGGCATCGTGCCGATCATTTCCTGAACATCCCATTGGGTGATTTCGATGCCCATCCGAACATGCAACTGCTCGTCGGCGAACTCGATAGGCAGGTCGGGGGTCACGCAGGCTCCAAGGGCTCAAGCAAAACTGTCAGACCCCCACCCTAGACTCGGGACCGTGACTACCTCAGACGTGAAGCGGCTCCTGCTCATCGACGGTCACTCGATGGCCTACCGAGCGTTCTACGCCCTGCCCGCCGAGAACTTCGTGACGAAGACGGGCCAGGTCACGAACGCCGTGTACGGGTTCACGTCCATGTTGATCAACATCCTGCGGGACGAGAAGCCGACGCACGTCGCGGTGGCGTTCGACGTGTCGCGCAAGACGTTCCGCTCCGAGCAGTACCCCGAGTACAAGGCCGGTCGCTCCAAGACGCCGGACGAGTTCCGCAGCCAGGTCTCCCTGATCAAGGACGTGCTGGCCACGCTGGCCATCCCGACCATGGAGAAGGAGAACTACGAGGCGGACGACATCATCGCGACGCTGACCACGCAGGCCGTGGCGCAGGGCGTCGAGGTGGAGATCGTCACCGGCGACCGGGACGCGTTCCAGCTGGTCAACGACAAGGTCACGGTGCTGTACCCGGTCAAGGGCGTCTCGGAGATGGGCCGCTTCACCCCGGCGTACGTCGAGGAGAAGCACGGCGTGCGCCCGGAGCAGTACGCGGACTACGCGGCGGTGCGCGGCGACTCCTCCGACAACCTGCCGAACACCCCCGGCGTCGGCCCGAAGACGATCATCAAGCTGCTCAACCAGTTCGGCGGGCTCAACGAGCTCGTCGACCACATCGACGAGGTGCCCGGCAAGGTCGGCGAGGCGCTGCGCGGCAACCTGGCGAACATCATCATGAACCGCCAGCTCACCGAGCTGATCAAGGACGTCGAGCTGCCGTACGCGATCGACGGGCTCGAGGTGCAGCAGTGGGACCGCGACGCCGTGCACCGGCTGTTCGACGAGCTGGAGTTCCGCGTCCTGCGCGACCGTCTGTTCCAGACGCTGACGACCGCGGAGCCCGAGGCCGAGGAGGGCTTCGAGGTCTCCGGTGGCGCTATCCCCGCGGGCACGCTCGCGAAGTGGCTCGACGCGAACGCGCGCAAGACGCGAGTCGGCGTCGCGTTGCGCATCACGACCGACCTGGAGGGCGTCGCGCTGTGCACCGCCACCGGTGAGGGCGGGTACGTCGCCGTCGAGGAGCTGAACGAGGCCGACGAGCAGGCGCTCGCCGCATGGCTGGCCGACGAGTCGGTGTCCAAGGCGGGCCACGACCTGAAGCTGCCGTTGCGCCGCGTGCGCGCTCGCGGGTGGAAGCTGCGCGGTCTGTCCTCCGACACGGCGCTGGCCGCCTACCTGGTGCGTCCCGGTCAGCGGTCGTTCGCCCTGGACGACCTGGCGCTGCGCTACCTCAAGCGCGAACTGCGGGCCGAGGAGTCGGGTGACGGCCAGCTGTCGCTGCTGTCCGACGAGTCCGAGGAAGCGCAGAAGGTCGCCACCAGCACGATCCTGCGCGCGCGTGCCGTCGCCGAGCTCGCCGACCGCCTCGACGAGGAACTGGTGACCATCGGCGGCACCGACCTGCTCGCGAACCTCGAACTGCCGCTGATGAACGTGCTCGACGAGGTCGAGGCCGTCGGCATCGCGATCGACGTCGACCACCTGTCGGAGCTGGAGGCGCACTTCGCGGCCGGCGTGAAGCAGGCGGCGCAGGACGCGTACTCGGTGATCGGCAAGGAGATCAACCTCGGCAGCCCGAAGCAGCTGCAGGCGGTCCTCTTCGACGAGCTGAACATGCCGAAGACGAAGAAGACCAAGACCGGCTACACCACGGACGCGGACGCGCTGCAGAACCTGTTCGAGCAGACCGAGCACCCGTTCCTGCAGCACCTGCTCTCCCACCGCGACGTCACGCGGCTGAAGTCCACTGTGGACGGCCTGCTGAAGTCGGTGGCCGACGATGGCCGCATCCACACGACGTTCCACCAGACGATCGCCGCCACCGGCCGGCTGTCCTCGACGGACCCGAACCTGCAGAACATCCCGATCCGCACGGACGAGGGCCGCCGCATCCGCCAGGCGTTCGTCGTGGGCGAGGGCTACGCGGAGCTGATGACCGCGGACTACAGCCAGATCGAGATGCGGATCATGGCCACGCTGTCCGGCGACGAGGGCCTGATCGCGGCGTTCAACAGCGGCGAGGACCTGCACACCTACGTGGCCTCGCAGGCGTTCTCGATTCCCACCTCCGAGGTGACGGGCGAGATGCGCCGCCGCATCAAGGCGATGTCGTACGGCCTCGCGTACGGCCTGTCGGTGTTCGGCCTGTCGCAGCAGCTCCGCATCCCGACCGAAGAGGCCCGCGAGCAGATGGAGGCGTACTTCGCCCGCTTCGGCGGCGTGCGCGACTACCTCAACGAGATCGTGAAGAAGGCCGGCAAGGACGGCTACACCGAGACCGTTCTCGGCCGCCGCCGCTACCTGCCGGACCTCACGTCGGACAACCGCCAGCGCCGTGAGATGGCCGAGCGGATGGCGCTCAACGCGCCGATCCAGGGCAGCGCCGCGGACATCATCAAGGTGGCCATGCTCGGCGTCTATCGCGCGCTGGAGTCGTCCGGCCTGCGTTCCCGGATGCTCCTGCAGGTCCACGACGAACTGGTGCTGGAAGTCGCCGAGGGCGAGCGCGAGGCCGTCGAGGCCCTCGTGCGCGACCAGATGGGCAACGCCTACCAGCTCCTGGTGCCGCTGGAGGTCTCGGTCGGCGTGGGTCGCTCTTGGGACGACGCGGCGCACTAGGGCGTGTCCCGCAAGTCCGTTCGATGAGAGTCACGGTCGAGAGTCCCGGAGGCGGTGCCGCTTCCGGGGCCCTCGGCCGCGACTATCGCGGACGAGACTTGCGGGATACGCCCTAGGGCCCGCAACGCGAATCAGCCCGTCCGAGCCGAGTGCTCGGGCGGGCTGAGTCGTGCAAAGCCGAGAATCATTTCCCCCGTTGGAACTTATAACGCAGCGGGGGACTTGCCGCAAGACCCGGGACCGGTCGCACAATTCGTGGCCTGAACAGGGGATTGAGGGGTTTCGCCATGCGATTTCTGGTGTCCACGATCGGGTCGCGAGGAGAGGCGCAGCCGGTCACCGCACTGGCCGTGCGGCTCAAGGAACTGGGCAACGACGTCAAGCTCGTGGCGCCGCCCGACTTCGAGGAACTCGTCACCGGCAACGGAATCGACTTCACGCCGGTCGGCCCGAACCTGCGCAATGCCACGGCCGTCAAGACCACACCCGACGAGCTGCGCGGACTGGCCGAGGAGTCGGTCAGGGAACAGTTCCGCGTCGTCACGAAGGCGGCCGGCCAGGCCGACGTGCTGGTGGCAGGCGGCGCGTTGCAGCACGCGACGCGTTCCGTGGCGGAAAGCATCGGCGCGCATTACGTGTACGCGAGCTTCTGCGCGAACACGTTGCCGTCGCCGCACCACGCACCGCCCGCGATGCTGGGCCGCGTTCCGGTGAACGGAACGCCCGAGGAGAACCTCGCGCACTGGGACCGGCAACGCCATTACTTCGCGTTCTCGCGCGACACCCTCAACGCGGAGCGCGCCACACTCGGCCTCGATCCGATCGACGACGTCCGCGACCACATCTTCGGCGACGCCCCGTGGCTCGCCGCGGACCCGGTGCTCGGCCCGTGGCCGGGCCCTGGCGAGCTCGTTCAGACCGGCGCCTGGCTGACCGACGACCAACGCCCGCTCAGCCCGGAACTCGCAGCGTTCCTGGACGACGGCGAACCGCCGGTCTACTTCGGTCTGGGCAGCATGCGTGGCGCCCCGGACGTGGCGCGCGACGCTGTCGAAGCCGCCCGCAAGCTAGGCAAACGCGTTGTCCTGCAACGAGGCTGGGCAGACCTGAAGCTCACCGACGACGCTCCGGACTGCATCGCGATCGGCGAGGTGAACCAGCAGGCGCTGTTCCGCCGTGCCGCCGCGATCGTGCACCACGGCGGCGCCGGCACCACCACGACGGCCGCGGCGGCGGGCAGGCCGCAGATCGTGCTGCCGCACATGTACGACCAGTACTACTGGGGCGGCCAGGTCGAACGGCTGAACATCGGCCGCTCGGCGAACGCCGTGACGACAGAGGTGCTGGCCGAGGCGCTCCAACTCTCCGACCATGCCGCGAAAGTCGCCGTGCAGGTGCGCACGGACGGTGCGAGGGTCGCGGCAGAACGGCTGATGGCGCTCTGATTCGCCTGATGCGGGCGGTGGCCGCGTGGTAAGTCAAACGGCATGAAGATCCTTGCCGTGGTGCTGCTCCTCGCCGTCACCGCCTGCACGGCCACCCAGCAGGGCGAGCCGAAGAGGGAAGCGTGGATCACGGGCAAGCTGACGTTCCGCAAGGTGGAGAGCGTCACGCCGACGTCCAAGCCGTCGTCCGGCTACCCGGCGCCGCAGAACGAGGCAGGCGACCCGGCCGTCGAGACGGCGCGAGCGACGCGGCAGAGCGCGGACGCCACCACCCGCGAGCAGGCGCTCGGCACGTTGGACTGCGGCGCTCCCGACCCGCTGGCCGGTCACGACGACGCGGCCGCCCCGCTGGTGACCTGTGACGCCGGCGAGTTCAAGTACGACCTCGGCCCGGTCTTCCTCGACGGTGACCGCGTCGGCAAGGCCAAGGCCAGTCCCAGCGAGTACGGCACCGGCCACGTGGTGACGGTCGAGTTCGACGCCGAGGGTGCACGGATCTGGAGCGACTTCACGACCGCCAACGTGGGGAACCAGGTCGCGATCCTGATCAACGGACGGGTGCTCAGCGCACCGAGCATCCAGTCGCCGATCACCGGTGGCGCCGCGCAGATCACCGGCCAGTTCACCGCGGACGAGGCCGACCAGCTCGCGAGGCAACTGGTCGGCCGATGATCCAGGACTACGACGAGCGCCGGCTCCGCGGAACTGGACGCGCTGTTGCCCCGTTTGCGCACCGCGGCGAGAAGAAGTGAACCGGCCCAACCAAGACGTACGTGTTGTGGGTGTCCGCAGTGAGGGGTGACCCGCAATGTCGTACCAGGTTGGGCTCGATCTCGGATCCGCAGGCATCACCGTCGCGACCGGCAGCGGCGTCACGACCAACGGTCGGCGTCAGCAGGCGCCCGCCAGGGAGGTCGCGAACGTTCTCGACGACCTCGCGCATCGGCACGGGGAGCCACCGAGTCGTGTCGCCATGACGCATCCGCTGTGCTGGCCGCACGAGCATCTTGAGCAGTTGCGCCACGACCTGATCGAGGCGGGGCGTGCGGACGTGTTGTTCGTGCCGGCGCCGCATGCTGCCGCCATCGCGTTCGACGCTGACGCGCAGATGCCCGAGCACAGCACGGTGGCGGTGTTCGACTTCGGTGCCACAGGGTGTGACATCACGGTGCTGCGCAAGCAAGGTGTGTTGTTGCTGGCCGGCGAGCCGGAGCGGGTCGAGGTCGGTGGCTTCTACCTGGACGAACTGGTCGCGGAGCACGTGATCGCGAAGATCGGTACGCACAGCCGTGAGCTCGTGCGGAGCTGTGTCGAGGCCAAGGAGTTGCTCGGCAGCTATCCGGAGGTGCGGATTCCTTATGTCGCAACGAACGGTGAGGTGCACGAGGTCAGGCTGAGCCGGTTGGAGTTCGAGGCGATCATCCGGCCGTCGGTCGAGTTGGCGGTCGACGCGCTGGAACGGGTGGCGGGCAGCGCCGGGTTGTGTCTGCCCGACGTCGTGCTGTTGGTGGGCGGGTCGTCGCGGATTCCGTTGGTGGCCAAGGAGATCGCGCAACGGCTGCACATCCCGGTGATGAGGGCGCCGGACGGCGCGGCTGCGACGGGTGCGTACCTCGAGGCCAAGCAGTTGGAGCCTGAACCCGCCGAGCAGGCCACCATCGAGGTGCCTAAGCCGCGCGTGGAGGAAGAGCCGAAGCAGCGGATTCTGACCACGCCGTTCATCGCGGCCGGGTTGCTCGTGCTCGTTCTCGGTGGTGGGTGGTTCGCGCACGACGCGATGAACCAGCCTCAGGTGAAGATGGAGAACACCAGCGTGCAGCTAGAAGCACCCGGAACGGCCGAGCTGCCCCGGCTCGTCAAGCCAGTGCGCTGATCTCCCGCAACGTCCGGTCGATCTCCTCCGGGGTGTTGAGGATCGACGTGCCAGCCCGCGCGTACGGGATGCGGTAGGACGCCGTGGTGATCTGGATCTGCTTGCGCCCCAGCAGTTCCACGACCTCGGGGCCGGTGTGGCCGGGCACGTCGAAGCACACCATGCCCGCGGACGTCGCCGGGTCGCGCGGCGTGTGGACGACTACACCGGGGATCTCGGCGAGCCCGTCCTTGAAGCGGCCGGCCAGTTCGGTGATGCGTGACGCCACCCGGTCGCGGCCGAGGCGTTGGTGGAACCGCACGGCTGCCTGCACTGCGAAGTAGTGCTCGAACGCGTGGAAGCCGCCGGGCCCGAGCGCCGCAGTCTGGCTGCGGTCGCTCAGGCTCGGCAGCAGCGGCACGATCTCGCCGCTCACCTCGGGGTTCACCCACGCCATGCCGGTGCCGCGCGGCCCGAACAGCCACTTGTGCGTGCCGGCGACGAACACGTCCGCGCCCATGCGCGCGGCGTCGTCGTCGACGGCCGCCAGTCCGTGCACGCCATCAACGATGAGAAGACAGCGGTCTTGCTGTGCACGCCCCTTGTTGGCCTCGGCGACGACGGAAGCGCACGCTCGCACGGGCATCCGCAGGCCCGTGCTCGACTGCACCCACGTGATGCCGACGGCACGGGTCTGCGGCGTGATCGAGTTCCGCAGCCGCACAGCGATCTCGTCCTCGGTCGCCTTCGCCGGGTTCTCGTAGAGCGTGCCGATCCTGACCTTCGCGCCCACCCGTGACGCCGCGAGCCTGGCGGCCTGCTGGTGCCACGCGTGGTCCTGGTCGTTGAGCAGCAACTCCTGGTCGGCTCGCAGTTTCAGGCCGCCGTAGACGATCGAGAGCCCGATGGTCGTGTTGGGCACGAACGCGATGTCGTCCGCGGCGCCGCCGACGTACTCCCCGAGCGCGACGGCGACCTGTTGTGCCTGATCGGGCATCAGGTCGTGCGAGTTGGCGTCGAGCCGGACCTGGAACTCCGCGACCGCGTCCCGCACCTCGCGCGGGTTCGACGCGAGGTAGAACAACCCGAGGTTGGTCAGGCCGGGGTCCAGCCGGAACTCGCGGCGCACGGCGCCCCAGTCCACTCCCTGCGCGGCCGACGCCGCGGTCGGTGCGACGGCGAGCAGTCCGGCCCCCACGAGGAAGTCACGACGATCCATGCCGTCCATTGGACAGCTTCTCCGGCGCGAACGGCAGCCCGGTGTTCAACGCCTTGGCGCCCACGGTGCACAGCTCGCCGAGCATGCTCACGCCGATGGACAACTGCGTCGGCGCGTGGTGGTCCAGCAGCAACGCGAGGCCGAAACTCGCGCCGATCGACGTCACCCACACGAGCAAGGTCCACGGCGTGTAGCGCTGCCACAGGTGGCCGTCGCGCTCGAACAACTTGATCGTCATGCCCCTGAACGCCCCGAACGCGAACCCGGCGGCGAGCGGGAGCAGATAGATCAGGTGGAACTCGTCGACCGCGCGGATGCCGAAGAACAGCAGGAACGCAGGCGGCGTCAGCAGGTCCCTGGCGTTGAGCGGTTCCCCCATGAACCGGCGTACGAGCACGTACAGCACGCCGGCCGCGATCAGCAGGTATGTCATTGCGTCCCCCTAAGTAGCATGACCCTGCTACTTAAACTAGCAGGGTCATGCTACAAAAGGGAGGTGTCACCGAGAGTCGTCGATCCCGTCGCCCGCCGCCAAGCCGTCGCCGAGGCGGTGTTCCGCGTGGTCGTGCGCGACGGCGTCGAACAGGCCTCGCTGCGCAACGTGGCGGTGGAGGCGGGGCTCGCGATCGGCTCGATCCGCCACTACTTCGACAGCCACGACGACATGATCATCTTCGCCGTCGAGGCGCTCATCGACTCGATAGACCAGCGCGTCATGGCCCACGTGCAGTCGCTGAAAGATCGAAGTGACCCCCGCCGCCCGGCCGAACGCGTCCTCTCCGAGGTGCTCCCGCTCGACGACCGCAGGCGCGACGAGGCCGTGCTGTGGCTGGCCTTCGTCACCGCGTCCCGCACCCGTCCGTCGCTCGTGCCGCACGCCGAACGGCTCTACGACGGCCTGCGCATGCTCTGCCGCCGCGCGCTGACGGTGATGAGCGAGGCGGGGACCGTCGCGGCCACGCACGACGTCGCCCTGGAGTCCGAACGGCTGGCGTCGCTGCTCAACGGCCTCACCGTCGACGGGATCCTGCATCCGGACCGGATGACGCCGGACCTCACCGTGTCGTTGCTGCGCAGGCACCTGGACTCACTGCGCTGACACTTCGCGTCGCGGAAACGTGTCGCGATCAACGGAAATGAGGCATTCTCCTAAACACACCACACTTCTGGGGGATGGGGGTGTGAGCGTGCGAGCGCTCGTGCTGGGGCCGATCGAGGTCTGGGTCGGCGAGAGACAGGTCAGTCTCGGCGGGCCGAAGCCGAGGACGCTGCTGGCCGCGTTGCTGTTGCAGCCGCGCCAGGTGGTGCCGGTGGAACGGCTGATCGACCTGATCTGGGGAGAGTCACCGCCGCAGACCGCGGGCGCGCTGGTGCACACCTACGTCTCGTCGTTGCGGCGCGCGGTCGGCACGGCGCTGGTCACCAGGGCACCGGGATATCTCCTGGACCTGGACAGCGACGTCGAGCTGTTCCAGAAGCACCTGACGACGGCGCGGCAGGCCGAGCGGGCCGACGACCACGCCACCGCGATCACGCACTACCAGCACGGACTCGCGTTCTGGCGCGGGCCGGCGTTGCACGGTGTCGACGCGCAGTTCGCCCGCGGGCACGCGCTCTCGCTCGAAGAGTCCCGGCTCAGCGCCGAGGAAGGACTCGGCCGCTGCGAACTCGCGCAGAACCGGGTCGAGGACGCGATCGCGCGACTGTCCGCGCTGGTGAACGCCCATCCGACCCGCGAGGAGACGCGGGAACTGCTCATGCGGGCCTTCCACCGCGCCGGACGGCAGGCGGACGCGCTGCACGTCTACCGCGACGCCCGCGAGCACCTGCTCGACGAGCTGGGCATCGAACCCGGCGAGAAGCTCAGGGACCTGCACTCGGCGATTCTCAGCGGCACCCCGGAGGTCGCTCCGCCGAAGCTGACGGTGACGCCGGCCCCCGCGGCCGTGACCACGCAGCAGGTCGTCCCGCACCACCTGCCGCCCGACATCAGCGACTTCATCGGCCGCCAGGAGGCGTTGAAGCAGGTCCTCGGTCTCACCGAGGGACGGGGGGCGGGCACCGCGACGCCGATCGCGGTCGTGTCCGGGTTCGGTGGCGCCGGCAAGTCCGCGCTGGCCGTGCACGCCGCGCACCTGCTGCGGAAGTCGTACCCGGACGGGCAGCTGTTCGCGGACCTGCGCGGTGGCGGGCGGAACCTCGAACCGCAGGAGGTCGTCGGCCGGTTCCTCGCCCTGCTCGGCATCCCCGGCCAGGACCAGCCCACCGCACCGGACGAACGCGTCGAGCTGTACCGGCGCACGGTCGCGGATCGGCGGCTGGTGATCGTGCTCGACAACGCCCGCGGCGAGGCCCAGGTCCGGCCGCTGCTGCCGGGCAACGCGAACTGCTTCGTGATCATCACCAGCCGCAGCAGGCTCACCGGGCTGGAAGGTGCCGAGCCGGTGGAACTGGGGTTCCTCAGCGACGAGATCAGCGGGGAGATGCTGCGGCGGATCGTCGGCGCCGAGCGGATCGGCGCGGAACCCGAAGCGGCGCAACGGATCGCGCGGCTGTGCGGTGGCGTGCCGCTGGCGTTGCGGGCGGCGGGCGCGAAGCTGCTGGCGCGGCCGCACTGGCCGTTGAAGACGCTCGCGAAGCGGTTGTCCGACGAACGCCGGAGACTCGACGAACTGGAGATGGGCGACCTCGCGATCCGCTCGTCGCTCAAGCTGAACTACGCCGAGCTGGACACCTTGCACCGCACGGCCTTCCACCTGTTGTCGGTGCTCGACCTGCCGGATTTCGGCGCGTGGGTCGCGGCGCCGTTGCTGGACATCTCGCCGTACGACGCGGAAGACGTCGTGGAGCACCTGGTCGATCTTCGGCTGGTGGACGTCGCCGGTGTCGACCAGATCGGCCGGGTGCGTTACCGGTTTCACGACCTGGTGCAGCTCTTCGGCGCCGAGCAGGCCTCGGGCGAACCCGCCGCGGAAGCCGTCTCGCGGCTGCTGGAGACGTGGCTCTCGCTGGTCGAGACCGGGTCGAAGAAGCTGCCGCGGGTGACGCTGGGGCTGCGGCCCCGGCTGCACGCCGAGATCGAGGTGGACCCGCGGCTGGAGGAGGACGTCGAGGAGGATCCGACCGGCTGGCTCCAGTCCGAGACGGACGCGGTCGTCCGCGCCGTCGAACGCGCGCACGACCTCGGTGTCGACGAGCTGACCACGGCCGTGATCACGTCGCTGCTGTCGTCGCCCTTCGCGGCACGCAACCAGTTCGGCAACTGGCAGCGCACCCACCTGGTCGCGCTGCGGTCGGCGCGCGAACGCGGCAACCGGCGGGCCGAGGCCGTGCTGCTCGCCGGGCTCGGTCAGTTGCGGTACGAGCAGGACGACTTCGCGGCGGCGCTGGCGAACTTCCAGCAGGCGGCGGACATCGCGGCCGACATCGATGAACCCGAGACGCTCGCCGTCGCCTACGTCGGCATGGGCACGGTCCGGCGCGACCTGGCCGAGTTCGACCTGGCCCGCGATCTGCTGGACAAGGCGATCGCGCTGGGGGACGACGGGGTCGTCGCGGCGGCGAGCTACGGCGTCGGCGCGATCCACCGCGACCACGGCGATCTCGCCGAGGCCACCCAGGCGTTCGAACGGTGCGTGGAGCTCTACCGGGCGCTGGAGGACAGGCGCGGCGAGGCGCTGGCGTTGCGCGGCCTGAGCCTGTGCCACCGGGCCGCGGGGGCGTTCGCGGAGGCGGTGGAACTGAGCAGGGAGGCCGAGCAGGTCCTGCGCGAGGCCGGGGACGAACTCGGTGCCACGTATGCGGTTCAGGCACTGGCCAAGGCGTTGCTGCGGACCGGCGAACTGGACGGCGTGGACGATCTGCTGGCCGAGTGCCTGGAGGTCTGCACACGTCAGCGCGACCGGTTCGGGGTCGCGCTGATGACCAGGACGCTCGGCGAACTCGCGCTGGCGCAGGGCCGTGAGCAGGCGGCGGCGGACCTCCTGCAGGACGCGCTGAACCAGTGGACCGTGCTGGGGCTGCCGATCTGGCAGGCGCGCACGATGCGTGACCTGGCGGCGGCGACCGCGGACGACGAGATGTGGTCGCGTGCCAGGGAGTTGTTCGCGTCGCTGGGCGCGCGGGAGGCGAAGGAACTGGCGGGACTGAGCGCCGGGGAGTGGCGCTCAGCCCTGTAGCCGCTTACGACAGGCGCGGGGCGTCGACGGCCCAGTACCAGTTGTTGCCGGCGTCGAAGAGACGCCAGGAGACGCGCGCGGTGCGGGCACCGGACGGGACGATCACGGTCAGCGAGATCTGCTGGGCGAGACCGTTCGCGTCGTGGGTGCGGACGACCTGCTCCGCGCCGCCGTCGAACGACACGCTGACCGTGCCGCGTTGCGTGCCCTCCTGCAGGTAGTGCGAGAAGTAGTCCAGCTTCACGCTCGACCTGCCCGTCACGTCGTAGGCGGGCGAGGTCAGCGTCGAGTCGAACTTGCCGCGCGAGGCCGGCGCGCCCTTGTCGTCCCACTCGTCGGGGTCGGCGACGGCGAAGACGCCGCGTGCGCGGACGTTCGCCTCACGCGACTGCGAAGGCGCGGTGCGGGTCCAGAAGTCGTCGGTGGTGAACGACCAGCCCTGCCACTCCGCGACACCCTGCGGCATCGACGACGCCGTGGTCACCGTCCAGCCGGCCGGACCCTGGTGCGTCCAGCCCAGAACGCTCGCCGGCACCCCGGTCTCGTCCTGGCGTGGTTTCAGCGTCACCGAGTCGAACGGGTCGACCGGCGCGGTGCCGAGCGCGTAACCGTCGAGCGAGGCGGAGACGCCGAGGTGCTTCAACGCGGACGCGGCCACGTCCACCAGCTTCGGTGCCACCGCCGGGCGCGCCGAGCCAGTGGAGATCACGAACGTCATCCGCTCCTCGGGCGAGTCACCGCCGTGGCCACCCGCCGCCGCGTGGCCGTGGTCGGTGGTGACCATGATCAGCCAGTCCTCGGACGCGTACGACGGCCGCGACTCGATCGCACGCACCAGGCGGCCGACCTGCGCGTCGTTCGTGCGCATCGCCGCGGCGTACTGGGAGGAGTCGGCGCCGTTGTCGTGACCCGCGATGTCGATCTGGCCGAGGTAGACGAACGACGCGTCGGCGGCGTCGGCCTTCAGGTGCTGCTCGGCGTCGACGGTGATCTTCTCGTCCGAGCCGGTGTAGCCCGCCGCGTCGCCGTCGAGCACGTACTTGCGGTCCTGGCCGGTGCGCAGGATCTGGTCGCTGATCGGCTTCCAGTCCACCGCCGCGTACGTCGAGAGGGCCGGGTTCGCGGTGTTCGCGCGCTCCAGCCAGCTCGGGTACGACGTGAGGGCGTTGCCGTAGAAGGAGTTGTCCTTGACCTTGTGCCTGTCCGGCCACACTCCTGTGAGAACGGTCGACCAGCCAGGGCCGCTGGAGGTCTGGGCCATGCCCGACCCGTACAACGCGCTGCGGGCGCCGTAGCCGCGGTTCAGCAGCGCCTTGATGTTCGGGGTGTCAGCGGACAGAAGCTTGTCGTACCGGGCGCCGTCGAGCCCGATCACGAGCACCTTGGGCGTCTTCGCCGGGGCCGCGACGGCAGCCGGGGTCACCAGCAGGAGGGGCAGCAGCAACGCAAGAGCAGCTCTTGTCATGACAGGCAGACTTGCTGCCTGCAACCGTCTTCAGCAATGGAGTGCGTCTTAAGTTCACCCGGGCTTCGACGGTTGTCAGTACAAGTTCACTGCTTGGCCGTCACCTGCACGTCGCGCGCGGTCAGTTCGGCGGCGCACTCGGTGCACTCGACCTTCGCCCGCACGCCGCCGCCGCAGTCGCGGTGGTGCAGGTGGAACGACTCCTCTTCTTCCGGGGCCATCCACTTCTCGCCCCACGTGCGCAGCGCCATCAGCACGGGGTAGAGGTCGCGGCCCTTCTCCGTGAGGCGGTACTCGTGCCGTGTGCGGCCGTCCTCGTGATAGGGCACGCGCTTGAGCACGTTCTCCTGCAGCAGCACGTTCAGCCGGTCGGTCAGAACGCTTCGCGAGATGTCCATCGTGGCCTGGAAGTCTTCGAAGCGGCGGGTGCCCAGGAAGATCTGGCGGAGCAGCAGCAGCGTCCAGCGTTCGCCCAGCAGCGCCGCGGGGCGGCTCAGCGTGCAGGGCATGCTCGCGAAGTTCGAGTACGGCATGACTCCAGGATATCCCTTGCGTTCGATTTTCGAACTCAGCTACAGTTCGGATTCCGAACTCAGAGGGGTCGATCCTCATGCGCGTCACCGAGCTCAACCGCGACACCGCGCCGGAAGCTGTCGACGCGGTGTTCGAAGGACTGTCCGCGCGAAGCCGCTACCTGCGGTTTCACTCGCCGACGCCCCGGCTGACCGCGTCCGCCCGCCGGGTGCTGGTCGACGTGGACGGTGAACGTCACGCGGCTGTGTGCGCCCGCGTCGGCGGCGACCCGATCGGCATCGCCCGCGTGATCAAGACCGGCGAGTGCGGCGCGGAGATCGCGGTCGCCGTGGTCGACCTGTGGCAGCGCCGCGGCGTGGGCCGCCTGCTGCTGGAGGAGCTGACCTCGATCGCGGCGCGGATGGGCGTCGCGCAGTTGCACGGCGACGTCCTGCCCGACAACCACGCGATGCTCGCGCTGGTGCGCAAGGTGCTGCCCGGCGTGCGGCTGACCAGGGAGATCGACACGATCCAGCTCAGCTACCCGCTGGCCTGGGTGATCGCCGAGATCAGCGACGCCGACCTTATAGAAAGCTTGCAGGAGATTTAGAGATCAAGCCCCGACGATGGCCAGGTGACCACCGCACGTGCCGCCGGCCGCCTCATCCTCCGCTCCGAGATCGTGGAGCGCGCGTGTTCGTGGTTGCGCGACTCGGTCCCCTACAGCCAGACGAGATTTCACCAGAACGAACACGGCATCTACCGCGCCGACTGCTCGGGGTTCGTGTCGATGGCGTGGGGCCTGCCGGGCAGGCCGGAGGACCGGCACGGCGGCCTCGACACCTCTGGCCTCTCTGTGGTGAGCAGCCTGATCACCGCGCCCGAACTGCGGGCGGGCGACGTGGTCATCCGCACGGACGGCACCAACCTGACCCGGCACGTCGTGATCTTCGCGGCGTGGGCGGAGGAGCCTGGCCGGTACTGGGCCTACGAGCAGGCCGGTGAGAACCGCACGCGTCTGCGCGCCGTCACCTATCCCTATGAGACCGGGGAAGAGCTGTACGTGCCGCGCCGGTATCTGAGCGTGGTGGAGTAACCGCTTGGGCCGTTTCTCCGATGGAACTGACATCGAGACCCCGTCAGCGCTCCGGAAGGACAGGCCGACCACGTGAGCAACCGCCACTCCGACCGTGCGCAACCGCAGGAACATCCGACGTTCGACCGGACCGAAACTTCACACCGCCTTGCTAACGTGACCGGCATGAAACGGTGGGGGATGCTGGCGGTCGCAGCGGCGGCCATCACGTTCGGTTCGACGCTGGCCATGCCGGACGTCGCCGTCGCCGCCGAGGGCGGGGTGATCTGCGGGACGTACGAGGCGAACTCCAAGATCACGCGCAGCGAGATCCTGGCGCGCTCGCGCACGTGGATCAGCGCCCGTGTGCCGTACAGCCAGAGCGACTGCTTCGGCAACAAGTACGGCGCCTACCGCACGGACTGCTCCGGCTTCGTGTCGATGGCCTGGGGCCTGCGCATCTCCTACACCACGCACATCCTCGAACAGGTCGCGCACCGCATCGACTGGGCGGACCTGCGTCCCGGCGACGCGCTCAACGACCGGCTGAACCACGTCGCGCTGTTCATCGGCTGGGCGGACGCGGCCAAGACGCGGCCCATCGTGCGTGAGCAGGCAGGGCCGGACGGCAGCAGGCCGGTGCAGCGCGTGTGGAGCGCCGCCACGGCTCGCCAGTACGTGCCGCTGCGCTACAACAACATCCTCGAGGCCGGCAGCGGTGGCTCCGGCAGCGAGACGCCGGTGACGGACAAGCTCGTCGTCAGCGCCGGTCCGCAGATCTCCAACACCGGGCAGCAGCAGCTCGAGATCTTCGCGCGCGGCACCGACGGCACGATCATCACGAACTTCCACAAGACGAGTCGCTGGAACGGCTGGCAGCAGCTCGGGTCCGAGGCCTTCGCCGGCGACCCGGTCGCGCTGATGAACCCGCAGACGAAGATCGTCGAGGTGTTCGCGCGCGGCACGGACGGCAAGATCTACCGCCGCGTCGACGGCCAGTGGCTCGCGCTGGGTGACACGGCCGTCGCGGGCGACCCGACGCCGGCGTGGAACGACAGCACCAAGGCCGTCGAGGTCCTCGCCCGCGGCGCGGACGGCCTCCTGCTCCGCTTCACCGACAAGTGGGCGCCGGTCGGCGACCGCAAGATCGAGGGCGATCCGGCCGTCGCCGACAAGGACGTCTACGCGCGTTCCGCCGACGGCAAGCTGATCAAGTGGGACGGCAGCACCTGGGCCGAGCAGGGCGACAAGAAGATCGTCAGCGACCCGAGCGTCGCCGTCGACCAGGTCTTCGTCCGCACCGAGTCCGGCAGCGTCGAGCAGTACGCGGCGGGCGTCTGGACCACGTTGGGCGGCAAGGGCACCGGCGCTCCGTCGGCGGTCTTCAACTCGACGACCGGATCCATCGACGTCGTGCAGCTCGGTGAGGGCGGCTTCGTCGAGCACGCCCGCGCCAGCGACAAGGGCTGGTCCACGTGGGCGAAGCTCGGCACCACCAAGGTCTCCGAGCCGCCGACCGCGATGTACCACGCGCAGACGAAGACCGTCGAGGTCTTCGCCCGCACCGACGAGGGCAAGCTGGTCCGCCGCTTCTACAAGGAGAAGGCCGGCTGGAGCCAGTGGGCCGTGCTCGGCGACAAGAGCGTCAGCTGAGTCGTTTCACGGCGTCCAGCACGACTTCGAAGAACCGCTCCACGTCCAGGCCCACGGCCACCCGGGCGTTGGGCGGTTCTTTCATTCGGCCGTGCAGGTCCACGACGGTCGCTCCCCGCGTGAACGTGCCGGTGGTCTCGATCCCCACGAACGCCTCGACGCACGTCACGAGCGACGGATCGATCACCCGCGCCACCGCCACCGGGTCGTGCAACGGCGGCGCGGCGAACCCGAACACCTCGCGGTAGGTCGCGGCGAAGAACGTCATCAGCTCCCCGCACATCCGGCCGAGCGAGCCCAGGGCGTTCAACCGCGCCACGATCTCCGGCGTCACCAACGCCTGATGCGTCACGTTCAGCCCGATCATCGTGATCGGCACGCCGCTGGAGAACACGATCTGAGCCGCTTCGGGATCGACGTAGATGTTGAACTCCGCGTACGGCGTGGTGTTGCCGCGCTCGGTCGACCCGCCCATGAGCACGATCTCGCGCACCGCGGAAGGCCCGTACCGCCGCAGGTAAAGCGCCACGTTCGTCAACGCGCCGGTCGCCACCAGCGTCGCCGGCATGTGGGCGTGCATCACGTCGATCGCGTGTTCCTCCACCACGCCGACGGTCAGCGCGCCGAACGCCGGACCGTCCATTCCGGACTCGCCGTGGATGTCCTCCGCGACGTGCAGGGGACGTACCAACGGCTGGGCGGCGCCACGGGCGATCGGCACTGAGATTCCCGCGGCCGAGCAGACCCGTCGCGCGTTCGAGGTGACCTTGTCGAGCGTCTGGTTCGCGGCCACGGTGGTGATCGCGCGCAGGTCGATCTCCGGTGAGCCGGCCGCGAGCAGGATCGCGATCGCGTCGTCGTGGCCGGGGTCGCAGTCGAGCACCACAGGAGTCGGCATGAAGCCATCCTGCCGTTCCCGTCCGTCAAGCGGCTACCGTGAGGAAAACGTTTGCAGAGGAGGCCGGGGATGGCTCGCAGGCGCTATGCGGTGGTCGGCACGGGATCGCGGGCGGAGCGGCACGTCCACGCCATCGCGGTCGAACACGCGGACACCTGCGAACTCGTCGCGTTCGCCGACGTGAACCGCACGAGGATGAACGTCCACAACGACCGGCTGGCTGAACTGGGGGCCGAGCCGGTGCCCACCTACGACGCGGCCGACTTCCTCAAGATGCTGGACGAGCAACGGGTCGACGTCGTCGTCGTGACCACTGTCGACCGTCACCACGACACGTACGTCGTGGAGGCTCTCGACGCCGGGCGTGACGTCGTGACGGAGAAGCCGATGACGACGGACGTCCCGTCGGCGGGCAAGATCCTGGACGCCGTGCACCGCAACGACGGCAACGTCACGGTCACCTTCAACTACCGTTACAACCCGATCCACGAGAAGGTGCGCGCGCTGCTCGCGGACGGCGCTGTCGGCGAGATCGGGTCCGTGCACTTCGAGTGGCTGCTCGACACCCGGCACGGCGCCGACTACTTCCGCCGCTGGCACCGCGACAAGGCCAACTCCGGCGGTCTCATGGTGCACAAGGCGACCCATCACTTCGACCTGCTCAACTGGTGGGTCGGTTCGGTGCCCGAGACCGTGTACGCGCACGGCCGGTTGTTCTTCTACGGCGAGGAAAACGGCAAGCGCCACGGCTATGCCCAGGACGACCGGTTCGACATCAAGCTGGAGCAGAACGACTGGCTCAAGAAGCTCTACGTCGACGCACGGCACGAGGACGGCTACCGGCGCGACCAGAACCCGTTCGAGCCCGGCGTGTCCATTGAGGACGACATGTCGGTGCTCGTCCGCTACGCCAGCGGTGCGAACCTGACTTACCACCTCACGGCCTATTCGCCGTGGGAGGGCTACCGGCTGATGGTCAACGGCAGCAAGGGGCGTCTCGAACTCGAAGTCGTCGAGAACTCCTGGGTGTCGGGCCAGGACCCGGCCGTGCACGGAGTCAACGCCAACCCGGAGCAGGGCTGGGCGAAGCTCTCCTTGCAGCGGCTCTTCGAGGAGCGCGAGGACATCCCGCTGGAGTACGACCGGGACGGGCACGGTGGCGCCGACCAGCGCATGGTCGACGCGCTGTACGGACCGCCCGGGCAGGAAGACCCGTTGGGACGCAAAGCAACGCACTACGACGGCGCGCTCTCGCTGCTGACCGGGTTCGCCGCCAACCGCAGCTTCGAGACCGGGGAACCGGTCCACGTCGCCGACGTCATCGACCTTCGCTGAGACCGGACGCCCCTCTTCGTTCGGGTCCATGTGCTCTTCGGGCCGGTCGAGGCCGTGCTCGCGGCCGGCGTCCTCTTAGCGGTGACCGCGCTCCCGGCGCCATTGCCCGTTCGGGTGGCGGTGTTGACGGCTTCGGCCCCGTTGGAGCCCGGATGCTGTCGCAAACGTGTCTTGGTTGGCGCGGCGCATTGAAATTCCACCCACCTCGGCTGATGCTGATGGCCGCGTTGGTGGTCGCCGGTGTGCTGGTGTGGGCCCTGCCTCCGCTGGCGCTGGTGATCGGCGGACCTCTGGCGCCCGCGGCTGAGTCCGCCCGAGAAGGGTGAGAGCGATGCGTGTTGCGCTGGTCGGCGCTCGTGGACACGGGGCGCGGCACGTGGAGAACCTGGTCCGGCTCGGCCACGACGGCCTCGCCACGTTCGTCGGCGTGGTCGACGTCGTGGACGTGGACGCGCCGGTGCCGTCCTACCCGGACCTGCCGTCGCTGGCCGCCGAGCTCCATCCCGAGGTCGTCGTGATCTCCTCGCCGCCCGCGACGCACCGCGACCTCGTCCTGGAAGCGTTCGAACTGGGCTGCGACGTGCTGGTCGAGAAGCCCGCGGTGCTGTCGGCGACCGACTTCGACGACATCACCGCCGAGGCGCTCAAACGCGGGCTGGTCGGCCAGGTCGGGTTCCAGACGCAGGGGACGGGTTCGTACCGGCGGCTCTGCTCGTTGATCGGCTCCGGCGCGCTGGGCGACATCACCGGCATCGGCGCCGCAGGGCGTTGGGTGCGCTCGGACTCCTACTACGAACGCTCCGACTGGGCGGGACGGCAGGGTGAGGACGGGACGCTCGTGAACCCGTTCGCGCACGCACTGCAGAACGCGCTGCTGCTCGCCGATGTCGAGGAACGGACCGACATCGCTGTCGAACTGGAGCTGTACCGGTGCCGCGACACGATCAGTGCGGACGACACGGCCTGCGTGCGGGTGACGGCTGACGGCGCGCCACCGGTCGTTGTCGCCACCACGCTCTGTGCGACGACATCGTTGCCACCGGTCGTCCTCGTGCACGGAACGCTCGGGCAGGCCGTCTGGTGGTACGACGACGACAGACTCACGGTCAACGACCACCGCATGGCCGTGGCGCCATCGGTCGATCTGCTGGAGAACCTCATCCGGCACCGGCAGACCGGCGAGCCCCTGGTCGCGCCGCTGGCCGCCGCGCGGGCGTTCACGTCGATCGCCGAGCAGTGCGGCAAGGCCGACGTGCCGTTGCTGCCCGCCCGCCGCGTCGGTGACCGGGTGGTGCTCGACGGCATCGACGAGGTCGTCGTGCGCGCCGCCGAGAAGCTCGCGACCTTCACCGAACTGGGCTGCGGATTCGGGCGGTAGTCTGCCGCGCAGTTCGCCGCGTTCGGGGAGTGTTGCGTTGGACACCTACATCGAGCTGAAGGACGTCCGGGTCACCGGCTACGTCAGCATGGGACTGATAGGGCTGGTCGCCGCCGAGTCCGTCTGGGGCACGATCAACGACTGGCAGGGCGGATCGTCCTCGTGGAGCTTCCTGGCCATCATGATGGTCATCCCCGCGGGTGTGGCGTTCGTCATCTGGTTCCGCAGCGCCACCCACAACGCCGAGGCGATCGCGCTGCACGGCGTGCGCCTGGTGTCGCAGGTGTGGAAGGCGAGCGACCCGGCCCAGCGCGAGGTGCCGTTCGCCCAGCGCGTGGCGAGTCCGCTGATCAGACCGTGGCAGCTCACGTTCCTCGCGATGGTGCTGTGTGACGTGCTGGAGTCGTTGCTGCTCGACACGCCTCTGTACGTCGTGTTCTCGACGCTGTCGACCTTGTGCGCGATCGGGGCGGCCGGGCTCGCCTGCTACGTCATCTTCCGGATCTCGATCATGCAGCAGAGGTTCGCGGTTCCTCAACGCAGGCGTGGCTGAGTCCTGGGGGCATGCGGTAGACTTCTTCATTGGTTGCGGTTTTGTGTTCGTGTCTTACACGCTCGCCGAACTTCAGTTGCGAGCGCTTCTCCTTCTTCGCGGATGGGGCGGTCGGCTCTCGACCAACCACGGGGCAGTCGCAAAGTGCGGCTTGCTCTTCAGCATTGAAGGAGCAGTACATGGCAAACGGCACCGTCAAGTGGTTCAACGCCGAAAAGGGCTTCGGCTTCATCGCCCCCGAGGACGGCGGCGCTGACGTCTTCGTCCACTACTCGGCCCTCAACGGCGGCGGCTACCGCAGCCTCGAGGAGAACCAGAAGGTCTCGTTCGACGTCACGCAGGGCCAGAAGGGCCCGCAGGCGACGAACGTCACCGCTCTCTGACGTTGTTTCACACCGCAGGGCCCCCGGGACTTCCCGGGGGCCCTGCGTGTGTCTCGGGGGCTTGCGGGCTGCCCTAGCCTGGCTCGATGCCGTTGCTCGGACCAGCCGATCCGCTGCCGCACGTGCCCCGGCGCATCCTCGTCGCCGGCAACGCCGGATCCGGCAAATCGACTCTCTGCCTGCGCATCGCCCGCCGGCACGACCTGCGGCGCGTGGAGCTGGACAGCCTCTACTGGGGTCCACAGTGGACGCCTCGGCCGGAGTTCCTGGACGAGGTGGTCGCGTTCGCGCGCGAGGACCACTGGGTCACCGAATACCAGTACAAGGCGGCCAGGCCCGCGTTGCTCGCGCGGGCGGACACGGTGGTGTGGCTCGACCACCGGTTCCCGGTCGTGATGGCGCGGCTGGTGAGCCGCACGATCAGACGTCGCGCGGCAGGGGTGGAGTTGTGGAACGGTAACCGGGAGTCGTCGCTGTGGTCGGCTTTCACCGATCCGGAGCACATCCTGCGGTGGGGCTGGAAGAGCTACGGTCGCAACCGGGCCAGGGTGCTCGCCCTGGTCGACGACGTCGTGGTCGTGCGGCTGCGCGGGCAGGGGCAGGTGGAGCGCTGGCTCTCCGGCCCGCTCGCCTCGGTCGGGGAGGAGCGTGCTCGATGAGAACGGCTCTGGTGCTCGGCGGGACCGGCATGCTGGCCGGCTGCGCGGGACAACTCGTGGCACGAGGGTGGCGGGTGGTGCTGCCGTCGCGCACGCAGCCGCTGATGGCCGACGACGGTCCCGGACGGGCGGCGCGCGCGTCGCTCTCGCGGGGCCATCGGCCGACCTGGGTCAGGGCCGATTGGGAACAGCCCGCGAAGCTCGCGGCGGAGGTCGAGTACGAACTCGACGGCCAGCCGGTGAACCTGCTGGTGGCGTGGGTGCACGACAACTATCGCGTGGGCGTGCTCAACGCCGTGCGGCACCTTCTCGCAGAGGACGCGCCGGTGGTGGAGGTGTACACGTCCGTGCCCGTACCGGACCCCGTGCTGCCGCACCCGACGCAACAGGTGCTGCTCGGCCCCTTCGCGCACGACGCGACGTCGCGCACGAACCGTGCGGTGCTGGAGGCCGTCGAACGAGGACTGGCGGGACGGGCGCCCTCGTTGCACCACGAGGACGCCCGCTGACGCCTCAGCCCTGCCTGACCTCGATCTTCTGCACCTTCGCGCGGCCGATCTCCGCCTGCACCTTGATGCCCGCCGCCACGTCCACGAGCTGGCGCACGACCACGTCCTCGTTGCGGATGTCCGCGATCTTCTGCTTGGTCTTCGTGACGAACTCGAACGCCGTGACCTCCGCCGCCTCGATCTCGGCGACCTTCTGGAAGTCCTTGCTGAAGTCCAGGATCACCTCCGCGTTGTCGAGGACCACCAGCTGGTAGTCCGACGGCGCGTCGGAGGCGAAGCCCTTCTTGAACTCGCCGGCGACCTTGATGCCCTCGGCTGTCTCCTCGAAGTCGAGGACACCGGCGACCGGGGTGAACAACGCTTCCTGGAAGTCGGCGGTGGCCTTCACGGGGTCCGGCGCGGCCAGCGCGGGGGACGCCGTGAGGGTGACGGTCGCGAGCAGGACGGTGGCGATGGTCAGCAGTTTCGGCATGTCTTCGTTCGTACCGGCGGGCACAGGGCCCTGCTCGGTCAAACGCATCGCTCGATCGGGCGTTGACGTCGTACGCTCAGTGCCGACGTCGGGGGACGTGTGCTTTCCGGGGGAAGTCGAATGAGCGCTCACATCGAACTGAGAGATGTCCGCATCACCGGGTACGTGGCCCAGGGCCTGATCGTGCTGGTCGCCGTGGCGAGCGTGCTCGGCACAGCACTCGACCTGAGCACGGGTGAGGCGAGGCGCGACGTGCTCGCGTCACTGCTGTTGCTGCCCGCCGCGGTCGCGTTCGCGATCTGGGTCCGGCACGCCTCGGTCAACGCCACGGCCATCGGCCTGCGCGAGGCCAGGCAGATGGCGGACGTGTGGCGTGCGTCCGACGTGGCGCAGCACGACAAGCCGTTCGAGGAACGGGTGCCCAGCCCGTGGATCAAGCCCTGGCAGTACGCGTTCCTCGCGATGATGCTCGCCAACGCGGCCGAGACGTTCGTCGACGGGCCCACCTACCGCACGGCGGCGGTGCTGTCCTTGTCGCTCACCGTCGTGGCCGCCGCTCTGGCCGTCGTCGTGATCGCCCAGGTCTCCGCTCTGCAACGACCGGAGCGGATCGCTCAGCTCTAACGCGCCGAGCGCATCCCCCGCACCAGCAGCATGACGGAGTCGCGCACCTCCGCGCGTGACCGCTCCGGCTGGAACACCTGCCAGTCCAGCGCGATCACGAGCAACGTGCCGAACAACGCCGCCGACGCGGTGCCGACCTCGACCCCTTCCGGCAGGCGGCCCGCGTCGGACAGGCGCTTCATCTGACCGCGCACGATCGACACGATGTCGTCGCGCAGCAACGAGAGAGTGCCGTGCCACTGGCCCGGCGTGCGCCACAGCTCCGAGACGAGCAGCTGGCCGAACGCCGGGTACTCGGCCCAGAAGCCGAGCATCTCGTCGACCAGCGCCTCCAGCGAGTCCTCGGACCCCTCCGCGGACCGCAGCCGGCCCGCGAGGATCTCCACGCCGTGGCGCAGCAGCGCTTCGACGAGGGCGTCCTTCGAGGCGAAGTTGTAGTAGATCGTGCCTTTGGCGACGCCCGCCTCGGCGGCTATCTCGTCGACCGTCACCGAGGCCGCGCCCCGTTCGCCGACCAGCTTCAACGCCGCGTCGAAGAGCTTCTGCTTGGTCGCTGTCGTGCGCGCGCTCACAGCACGAGCTCCGGCTTCAGCTTGGACGCTGTCCACACCCGCTGCTTGTAGGCCGCCACGGACGACAAGGCTAGGGCTCCGAGCAGCCAGGCGAGAAGGATCAGCGCGTCCTTTCCGACGCTTCCCAGGTCGCCGCCGTACATGAGGTGGCGCAGGCCGTCGACCGCGTAGCCCATCGGCAGGCCGTAGTGCAGCGGGTACAGCGGCACGGGGATCGTCTGCCACGGGAACGTGCCACCCGCGCTGACCAGCTGAAGGATCAGCAGGATCAGGCCCAGGAACTTGCCCACCGCGCCGAACGCGGCGTTCAGCGCGTGCAGGATCGCCACGAACGTCAGTGACATCAGCGCGAGGAACCCGAACGTGCCGACGGGGTTCGACGGCTCGATGTCGACCACGAACCGTACGACTGTGAACATCACCAGCACCTGCACGATGCCGAGCAACGCACCTGGCAGCCAACCGCCCAACGCGACACGCAGCGCTGACTGACCGGCGGCGAGCGCACGGCGGGAGAGCGGGCGCAGCAACAGGAACAGCACGAACGCGCCGATCCACGTCGCCAGGCCCAGGAAGAACGGGGCCAGGCCGGCGCCGTACGTCGCGGCCTTCGTCTGGGACAGGCCGCGCACCGCCACCGGGTCACCGATCGCCTGCGCGATCGCGGCACGCGTCGGGTCGTCCTGGTTCGGGATCTTGTTGATGCCGCCGGACAGGCCGTCGCTCAGTTCCGCCGCACCGCTCGCGACCTTCGTGGCGCCGTCCTTGAGCTGCGGCGTGCCGGTGGCCGCCTTCTGCAGGCCGTCGCGGAGCTGGGCGTTGCCGTCGGCGAGCTTCGCGGCGCCGTCGTCGAGCCTGGCGATGCCGGAGACGAGGCCGGGCATCTTGGACGAGAGCTGCTCGGCGCCGTCGGCCACCTGGTCCGCGCCGGTCGCGAGCTTGCGGAGGTCACCGGCGGCGCCCTGGACCTTGCCGTTGGCGTCGTCGACCGGCTTGCGGACCTGGCCGATCGTGCCCAGCACGTTCTGCACCTGTTCCTCGGTGAAGCCCAAGGCGCGCAAGCGGGTCGCGATGTCGCCGTTGGCCTGGTCGAGCACGCCGACGAGCGCCTGGGCCTTCTTCGCGTACTCCTCGGCCTGGGTCGCGGCGGTCTCGTTGCCGGTGGCGACCTGGCGCGCGCCGTCCGCGATCTTCTTGGCACCTTCCGGCAGTGGTGCGGTCTGCGAACGGAGTTCGTGCGTGCCGTCGCGGAGTTGCGCGGCGCCGGTGGCCGCCGTCACGGCACCCGTGGAGAGCTGCTGGACGCCGCTGTCGAGCTCGCCGATCTTGTCGCGCAGCGTCGCGCTGCCGTCCGCGAGCTGCTTGGCGCCGTCGGCGGCCTTGGTGGTCTCCTGGCGGATCGTGGAGAACCCGAGCAGCAGCTTGTCCGCGGCCTCGGTGGAGACCTTCGCCGTGACCGCCCTGCGCACCTCGGACACGACCTGGTTCGCGATCGTGCTGCCCAGGTAGTTGTTGGCGTCGTTGGTCGTCAGGGTCAGCACGCCCTGGCGCGGCTTGTTCTGCTCTGCGGACGTGAGCGCCTCGGAGAAGTCCTCCGGCAGCGTCAGGGCGAAGATGTACTTGCCCTTGCGCACGCCCTCGTCGGCGTCGTCGACCACCTGCCAGTTGAACTTCTTGCCGTTCAGCAGCTCGTCCGCGACGTCCTTGCCGGCGTTGAGGTCCTTGGCGCCCTTGTCCTTCACGACCAGCGCGGCGGGAACGTGGTTGAGGTTCGCGTACGGGTCCTTGTTGGCGTACAGGTACAGCGACGCGTACAGCAGCGGCACGAGCGCCAGCGCCAGGACGGCGAGCTTGGGGAGCTTGCCGGAGGTGATCCGGCGGAGTTCGTTGAAGGCCATGCGAAGGGCGCTCATGCGGTGATCTCCATCTTGGTGTCGTTGTCCTCACCAAGGCGCGCGTGCGGGAGGTCGAGGATGTGAGCGGAGGAGTTCGAGCACAGGACGACGACGGACCGTTCGGGGGTCACGTGGTCGTGGGCCAGTGCGAACCACTCGCGCGGATCAGGGTGGTAGCGGTCGGGGCAGTCGAGGATCAGCGCCGTGACGCCGGGGCGTGCGGCGGCCAGGTCGAGCATCACGGCGCAACGTGTGCGCGCCGGTACGTGCTCGAAGCGCTTGGCCGCGTGCTCATCGGCGGCGTGCTCCACCAACCAGTCGTGCACTGCCTTCTTGCCGGAGGGCATGCCGTTCATCGCGAGCTCCTCGCCGACGACGGCGGACAGGGTCAGCGCCTCTTCCGGTTCGTTCACCTCGGGGGCGTCGATCAGCACGACGCGCTTGCGCAGCGTCTTCGCGTCCGGCGACACGGTGCCCGTGGACGGCTTCATGCGGCCGGACAGCACCAGGCCGAACGCCGTGTGACCGGTGCCGGGCTCGCCCGCGACCAGCGTGAGCTCGCCGGGCTTCACGATCAGCGAAGTCGGCCGGAGCAGGGGACCATGGCCCCCGTTGACGCCTGCTCGACTTGCGTGGATCTCCACGGCTTTACCCTCCGTTTAAACTGACCGGTCAGTACAAATTCTCCCGCAGCCTTCGGTGCACTGCAACTCGGACATTGGTCACCTAAGGGCGGAGGCGGGGCGTACTTCCCAGACGGTCCACAGCGGCCGGTAGCCCTGACGCGGCCAGAAGACGCTGCTCAGCGGGTTCGGCGGGTTGTAGTAGAGGTAGGTGCCGACCGTGCCCATCCGGTGAAGTTCCTGGTGGGCGTGGGCGAGGAGTTGCTGGCCGATGCCGTTGCCGCGGGCGCCGGGGAGCACGGAGACGCAGTTCACATAGCCCCAGCGGCCGCGGGGGAGTCGTGCGGCCGCCATCGTGCCGGGTTCGGACGACACGATCGCGCACTCGGCGAGCGCCACCGCGATGCCGTCGCGTTCGGCGAGCCAGATGGGGCTCGCGTTCTTGAGCCGTTCAGTGAGTGCGCGGCGCTTTGTGGACGCGGCCTCGGGTCGCACGATCGTCGAGCCGACGTAGGAGGAGTACTCCAGCTCCGCGAGTGACAGCTCCAGCACGGTCTCCAGGTCGTGCGGGGTCGCACGGCGGATCGTGAGCGTGCGCGAGACGTGCTGGGCCGGCGTTTTCAGGCGCACGGCGAGCACGGACAGCGGCACGAGGCCGTGATCCAGGAACGCCCGAGCGGCTTTGCTGTCGCGGCTCGGCCAGTGCACGACGCACGCCGTGTCGTCGCCGACCTCCTGCGAGTCGAGGTGCCGGCGGAAGCGGGTGAGCAGCGCGTCCATGCCCTGCGCCTCCCCGACCAGGGGGAGCATCTCCCAGACCTCGGCCGTCGACCACAGCCGCGTGGTCGAGTGCGGTTCGAAGCTCTGATGGCTGACGACCCCGGCCACGCGCGTGCCGTCCGCCAGCGCCGCCGTGATGACGTGGCCGTCCATCGGCGGTTCGGTGGCGGGCGGGAGCAACGGGTCCAGCGACGCGAAACGTGCCGACTGGGCCGCCACCAGTCCGCGTGCCGAGGTCATGGCCGTTGAGATTACGACGTCAGGCGGGTCCGGAAGATCGCGGTGCCGGGGAACAGCTTGCCGCGCAGAGGGCTCCACTGGCCCCAGTTGCGGGTGTGGCCCTTCGGCCATTCGGGTTCGACCAGGTCCTCGACCACGAACCCGGTGTTCGTGAGTGCGCGGACGTAGTCGCCGAGCGTGCGGTGGTGCTCCACGTAGGTGGCCCTGCCCTCGTCGTCCACCTCTACATAGGGGGTGCGGTCGAAGTACGACTGCGTGACCGTGAGACCGAGCGGGCCGGGGTCGTCGGGGAAGATCCACCGCATCGGGTGGTTGACCGAGAACACCCAGGGCGCGCCCGGTCGGAGCACTCGGGCGAGCTCGCGAAAAACTTCCTGGACGTCCGCGACGAACGGCACTGCGCCGAACGCGCTGCAGGCGGCGTCGAAGGAGTCGTTCCTGAACGGCAGCTGGTCGGCGCTGGCCTGGACGAGCGGGACGTCGATTCCGGTGGCCGCGTTGTTCACGCGGGCGTGCCGGAGCATGCCCTCGGAGATGTCGAAAGCGGCGACGTCCGCCTTGTTGTCCTTGAGCCAGCGGGCGCACGGGGCACTGCCGCAGCCGACCTCCAGGACCCGCTGACCAGCGACTTCACCCAGGAACCGGACGTCGTCCTCGCGCACGCCCTCCGGGCACCAGACGAAGTCCGCCGCACCCAGGAAGTCGCCGTGCGTCTCGTGGTAGTCGTCGGCGTCCGCGTCCCACCAGATTCGGTTCGCCACCCGCGACTCGGCGGCGTCCGCCCCGCGCTTGACGATGCCGGTGGTGCCGAGCGCTTGCTCCGCGCTCGCGTGCTGGTTGGACACACTGCTCCTTCACATGGGGGCTGGTTTGCTTGCGCGTCTCGCGGCCGCGTACGATATCGCGTGCGTAGTGGGTTAGTGCTGCCCATGATCCAGAACCGCGGGATTCCAGGTCGCTGTGTCGCTGCGCGCGCACCACTACCAGCCAATCAATGCCAATCCGTACCGGAGCCACCTACCTAATGTCCACCGACACCACCACCGCCCCCGTTGCCGCTGCTCCCAAGCAGGTCGCGATCAACGACATCGGGACGGAGGAGGACTTCCTCGCAGCTATCGACAAGACGATCAAGTACTTCAACGATGGCGACATCGTTGAGGGCACGATCGTCAAGGTCGACCGGGACGAGGTCCTGCTCGACATCGGCTACAAGACCGAGGGCGTCATCCCCTCGCGCGAACTGTCGATCAAGCACGACGTCGACCCCAACGAGGTCGTCAAGGTCGGTGACGAGGTCGAGGCGCTTGTTCTCCAGAAGGAGGACAAGGAAGGCCGTCTGATCCTCTCCAAGAAGCGTGCTCAGTACGAGCGCGCCTGGGGCACCATCGAGGCGCTCAAGGAGAAGGACGAGCCCGTCAAGGGCACGGTCATCGAGGTCGTCAAGGGTGGTCTCATCCTCGACATCGGCCTCCGCGGCTTCCTCCCCGCCTCGCTCGTCGAGATGCGTCGCGTCCGCGACCTCCAGCCGTACGTCGGCCGTGAGCTCGAGGCGAAGATCATCGAGCTGGACAAGAACCGCAACAACGTGGTCCTGTCCCGCCGCGCGTGGCTCGAGCAGACCCAGTCCGAGGTCCGCAGCGAGTTCCTCAACCAGCTGCAGAAGGGCCAGGTCCGCAAGGGCGTCGTGTCCTCGATCGTCAACTTCGGTGCCTTCGTGGACCTGGGTGGCGTCGACGGTCTCGTCCACGTCTCGGAGCTGTCCTGGAAGCACATCGACCACCCGTCCGAGGTTGTCGAGGTCGGCCAGGAAGTCACCGTCGAGGTCCTCGACGTCGACATGGAGCGCGAGCGCGTGTCGCTGTCGCTCAAGGCGACGCAGGAAGACCCGTGGCGCCAGTTCGCCCGCACCCACGCGATCGGCCAGATCGTGCCGGGCAAGGTCACCAAGCTGGTTCCGTTCGGTGCGTTCGTCCGCGTGGACGAGGGCATCGAGGGCCTGGTCCACATCTCCGAGCTGGCCGAGCGCCACGTGGAGATCCCGGAGCAGGTCGTCCAGGTCGGCGACGACGTCATGGTCAAGGTCATCGACATCGACCTCGACCGCCGTCGCATCTCGCTGTCGCTCAAGCAGGCCAACGAGGGCTTCACGGTCGACACCGAGTTCGACCCGACCCAGTACGGCATGGCCGCCGAGTACGACGACCAGGGCAACTACATCTACCCCGAGGGCTTCGACCCGGAGTCGCAGGAGTGGGGCGAGGGCTTCGACAAGCAGCGTGAGGAGTGGGAGCGCCAGTACGCCGAGGCGCACACTCGTTACGAGGCCCACATGAAGCAGATCCGCAAGGCCGCCGAGGCCGAGGAAGAGGCTTCGGCCGAGGGTGCGGGCAACTACACCTCCGGTGGCGACGCTCCTTCCGCGTCCGTGGGCGCGCCGGCTCAGTCCGGTGGCACGCTTGCCTCCGACGAGCAGCTTGCTGCTCTTCGGGAGAAGCTGTCGGGCGGCATGTGAGTCCGGGGATTCCCTGGCTTGCGCTAGCTGACTGAACGAAGGCCCCTGCACCCTTTGGGTGTGGGGGCCTTCGTCGTTTCTGGGGGGCGGCTGTTGCGGGTGGCGACTGGGCGGGTGGTCACCGTGCGGGCGGCCGTTCTGTTGCGTGCTTCCCCTGGGGGCTCTGCCCCCAGACCCCCGGCAATCTGATCGGGGGGATGGCGCCACACGCGGGTTGATGGCACGCCTGTTGCGTTGGGCGGCTGCGCGTTGCTTTGAGGATTGCGTTGGCGGTGGGGTCCCGTCCCAAGCCGCACCAAGAGCGGGCCACATCAGAGAGGTCAGGTCAAGTCGACGAAAAGCGTGTCGACTTGACCTGACCTCTCTGATGCAGCAAGAGCTGTGGTGCGACTCGTGACGGGACCCCACCGCCCAGCCCGCTTGGTGAGGACGGCTCGCCTTCGGCTTCGCGGGCGATCTGTGTTCTCGTTGGTGGGCCTGTGTGTGCGACACCCGTTCACTCTGTGGTGGAGGCCCAACGTCGTTGTGTAGGTTGACAAACCTATGCGTGGGAACAAGTTCGTCGTGGCGCTTGGTGCGGGTTTGCTGATGGTTTGTGCGGCCTGTTCTGCTGCTGTGCCTCAGACTCAGGGGCCGCCGCCTCAGATTCCTCGGATCACGCCGCCCACTACGCCGTCGCGGGTTCCGGTGATGGTGGATCGGGCGTTGCCTGACGACTGTGAGCTCGTGGTGCCCGCTGAGGTCATGAACGCGACGCTCGGGCAGGAGCTTGGCGGGGAGCCTCGGATCATCGTCGGCATCAAGGAGCCCGGGATCGGGCGGACCGGGAAGATCGATTGTTATTACGGGATTCCCGAGAAGAAGAACCTGCCGGACGCCAAGATCGTCATCGGGCTGTCCACGTACACCGATGACCTGACGGCTCGTACTCGTGTGAACGAGAGCGTCGAGGCGGAGCGGGCCGAGGGGGCGAAGATCACCGAGGTCGACGTCGGCAAGCAGAAGGGGACGTTGGTCGAGGGCAAGGACGAGCAGTTGCTCATCGGGTCGCTCGGGAAGTCGACGTTCGTGGTGCGCAACCGGAACAACTTCATCCCCAAGGAGAAGTTGGTCGCTGTTCTGCCGGTACTCGCTCAGCAGTCGATGACGCCGCCCGTCTAACCTGACCCGCATGCTCAGGGTGGGGTTGACCGGGGGAATCGGGTCCGGCAAGTCGACGGTCGCGCGGTTGCTCGTGGAGCGCGGTGCTGTGGTCATCGACGCGGACAAGCTTGCGCGTGAGGTGCTTGAGCCTGGGACTGACGGGCTCAAGGAGGTCGTCAAGGCGTTCGGTGAGGACGTGCTCAACGCTGACGGCACGCTTGATCGGGCTGCGTTGGCCGCCAAGGCGTTCGCGAGTGAAGAGGCTCGGCAGACGCTCAACGGGATCACGCATCCCCGGATCGGGGCGCTCACCGGGCAGCGGATGAGTGAGGCCGCCGAGGACGCCATCGTCGTGCACGACATCCCGTTGCTGGTGGAGCGGGACATGGCGGCCGTGTACCACCTGGTGATCGTCGTGTACGCGGACTCCGCCACGCGGCTGGGGCGCCTGGTCGGCAGTCGCGGCATGGATCGGCAGGATGCCGAGAACCGGATTGCCGCGCAGGCCACCGATGAGCAGCGGCGGGCCGTTGCGGACGTGTGGCTGGACAACAGCGGTGAGGTTCCGGACGTCACGGCCTTGTGGGACCGGTTGGTCGGCTTCGAGAAGAACGTGCGCACGGGGGCCTACGCGTCTGGGCCGCCGATCGTGGTGCCTTATGACGAGCGGTGGCCTGCGCAGGCGCGGAGAGTGGCTCGCCGGATCAGCATGGCGGCCGGTGGGCGTCACGTTGAGCACATCGGGTCGACGTCCGTGCCGGGGCTCGCGGCCAAGGACGTGCTCGACTTCCAGCTTGCGGTCGAGGACATGGAGACGGCCGATTCGCTGCGGGAAGCGTTGGCGCAGGCCGGGTTCCCGTACATCGGGGCGTACGAGGACACGCCGCGCGGTGAGGGTGACTGGAGCAAGCGGTTGCACGCCGGAGCTGACCCCGGTCGGCGCGTGAACCTGCACCTGAGGGTCGAGGGCACGGCGAACTGGCGGTGGGCGATCGACTTCCGCGACTGGCTGCGGCACGATGCCGAGGCACGCGAGGAGTACACGAACCTCAAGTTGGAGCTGTCCCAACGGTTTGCGGCCGATTCCACCGGGTTCGCCTACGGTGAGGCGAAGGACCCCTGGATGGAGGCGGCCGTGCAGCGCGTCGAGGCCTACAGGGGCGGCCAGGAGTCGTAGATGCCGTGCCACGTCAGCCACGACGTCAGGTTGTGGTTGACGTTGCTGAGCTCTTCGAGGGTGCGGTGGACCGTGCGCAACGCCTGGTCGGCGTCGCCCGGTCGCAGCACGCGGCCCGCGACGGCGGCGGCGAACTCCTCGCTGCGCACGATGCGGGCCGTGGTGCCGCCGGGAACGGCCAGGCCCAGCAGCAGGTCCGTGGTCTGCCAGTGGCGGTGGTCGCGCTCGACCCGCACCGCGGACAGCACGCTCGGGGTGCTGCGCGCGTGCCGGGAACGCGGGCGGTAGGTGGTCAGGCGCACGCCCAGTTCGGGCATCAGCCAGGTGACCTCGGAGTCCGAGAACGGGTCCTCCGGAGTGGGATGCTCGATTCGCAGACCCCACCGTTCGACATTGCACGAACTGAGCGTTCGTGAGCCACCGGACGAATAAGCGCGCACGCCCGAAATGGTGTCGACGACATCGACCAACTGAGGTGTAGTGACCGCTCCCACGCCGCCGAGCGTAGTCAAATATGTGCTCGCAGTTACACGCCGGGTCGATTTGTTACGTCACGGTCAGGTGACGAACACGCTCTGTGTACTAACGCCAGGACGTAGGACAACCCGAAGAGGTGAGCCACCTGACCACATCGTGACCGTGCGCTGAAATTCCGGACACCGCCGTGTAGGTGGTTTCCAGTGCCCATTGCGCGCGTTGCGGGGTGAGCAGGTTGTGCTGAACTGCGGAGATCAACTCGTCCGTGTCCAGAACGATCACGCTGTGACCCGTTCGGACTATCAGGTCGAGGTACAGATCGGTTGTTTTCCAGACGCTGCCGATCGCGTTGATCTCCACGACGTCCACGTAGAAGTCGAAGTCGAGCTCGTGACCGGGATGCCAGGACTGGCGCGTGACGCGGATGTTGAGCTTGGGCAGGAACCAGCTCTCGAAGTGGCTGATCTTCGGATGCCCCGCGAGCGGCCGGAACATGTAGAGGCCGGTCGGCGTGAGACGGAACTCGTCGACGCTGCGCAGCTGCCCCTTGGGATCGGTGTTGCTCTTGGCGTCCAGGTCGAAGTACTCGATCTTCGGCGGATGGATGTGTGCCACGTCCGCGATACTGCCATCGTTGGGCGCCGCGGCCACTTAGGATGCCGCGCATGTTCGGGATCATCCGCCCCTGTCGCAACAGAATGGGCGCTGAGCTGCGGTCCGCGTGGCTCTCACACCTTTGTGGAATGTGCCTGTCGCTGCGCGACGAGCACGGTCATCTCTCGCGTCTCGTCACCAACTACGACGGGCTGATGATCTCGGCCGCCGTGGAGGCGCAGTCCGGCGTCTCGCGGCGGACCGCCGGGCCGTGTGCGTTGCGCGGCATGAAGTCCGCCGACGTGGCCGTCGGTTCCGGGGCGCGGCTGGCGGCCTCGGTGTCGCTCGTGCTGGCGTCGTTGAAGATCCAGGACCACGTGGAGGACGGCGACGGGCTCGCCGGACGGGTCGGGTGGGCCGGCCGCGCGGTGGCGCGGCGCTGGGCCTCCAAGGGGCTGGGAACCGCCTCCGACCTCGGGTTCGACGCGTCGGTGATGGTGGACGCGGTGCGGCGGCAGCCCGAGGTGGAGGCCGGTGCGGGGCTCGGCAGCTCCGTGCTCGTGGTCACCGAACCCACGGAGACCGCGACCGCGTTCGCCGTCGGGCAGACCGCGATCATCGCCGGGAAGCCGCAGAACGTCGAGCCGTTGCGCGAGGTGGGGCGCCTCTTCGGACGGGTCGCGCACCTGATCGACGCCGCGGAGGACCTGGAGGAGGACCGCGCTTCTGGAGCGTGGAACCCGTTGCTCGCCACCGGAACGCCCGTCTCCGAGGCGCATCGGCTGTGCCTGGACGCCGTGGCGGGGATCAGGCTGGCGCTCGACGAGGTGGAGTTCACCGACGCCCGCCTCGTGCACAAGCTGCTCGTGCACGAGCTGGAGGAGTCGATCATCCGGGTGTTCGGCAAGCGCAAGAGGCACGACTACCCGCCGGGCAAGCCGCGGTGGTCGGACCCCGGCAGCGGGTTGTGGTCGTATCCGAGGCTCAACTGGCAGCGGCAGCCGCGTGGGTGCTTCGAGGGCTGCGGCGCGTTCCTCTACATGTGCGGGACCTGCCAGTTCTGCTGCCGCGACCCGTTCCCGGGCCCGTGGAGCGACAAGCGGCGGGACGGCTGCGACCCCGGCCCCGACTGCGGCCCGAACTGCGACTGCGACTGCAACTGCTGTCCGTGCGATTAGGCCTCTGACCTGGCTCAATCGGAAATTGTCAGACCTCCGGCGTAACGTGCTTCCCGTGGCTTTCGCAACCGAGCTCCCGCCAGAGGAAAGCACCGTCAAGGCGCACTCCGAGCACCGTCCCGTCGGCGACATCGAGCGCACCGACGGTCAGTTCCGCGTGGTCAGCGAGTACCAGCCCGCCGGCGACCAGCCGGCGGCCATCGCCGACCTGGAACGCCGCGTCCGCGCCGGCGAGCGCGACGTGGTGCTGCTCGGTGCCACGGGTACCGGCAAGTCGGCGACCACGGCGTGGCTGGTCGAGAAGCTGCAGCGCCCGACGCTGGTGATGGCGCCGAACAAGACCCTGGCCGCCCAGCTGGCGAACGAGCTGAAGGAGCTCTTCCCGCACAACGCGGTGGAGTACTTCGTCAGCTACTACGACTACTACCAGCCTGAGGCGTACATCCCGCAGACGGACACGTACATCGAGAAGGACTCCTCGATCAACGACGACGTCGAGCGCCTGCGCCACTCGGCCACGATGTCGCTGCTGACCCGGCGGGACGTCATCGTGGTCGCGTCGGTGTCGTGCATCTACGGCCTGGGCACGCCCCAGTCGTACCTCGACCGCTCGATCCCGCTGGAGACCGGCGTGGAGGTCGACCGCGACGCGTTCCTGCGCCTGCTGGTCGACGTCCAGTACACCCGCAACGACATGTCGTTCACCCGCGGCTCGTTCCGCGTGCGCGGCGACACGGTCGAGATCATCCCGTCCTACGAGGAGCTCGCGATCCGCGTCGAGTTCTTCGGCGACGAGATCGACAAGCTCTTCTACCTCCACCCGCTCACCGGCGACGTGGTGAAGGAGGTCTCCGACCTCCGGATCTTCCCCGCGACGCACTACGTGGCGGGCCCGGAGCGCATGGAGCGCGCGATCCGCGACATCGAGGCGGAGCTGGAGACGACGCTCGCGCAGATGGAGCGCCAGGGCAAGCTGCTGGAGGCCCAGCGCCTGCGCATGCGCACCCAGTACGACCTGGAGATGATGAAGCAGGTCGGCTTCTGCAACGGCATCGAGAACTACTCGCGCCACATCGACGGCCGCGGTGCCGGCACCGCGCCGGCGACGCTGATCGACTACTTCCCGGACGACTTCCTGATGGTCATCGACGAGTCGCACGTGACGGTGCCGCAGATCGGTGGCATGTACGAGGGCGACGCGTCCCGCAAGCGCAACCTGGTCGAGCACGGGTTCCGGCTGCCGTCCGCGTTGGACAACCGCCCGCTCACCTGGGAGGAGTTCGCCGACCGGATCGGGCAGGTCGTGTACCTGTCGGCCACGCCGGGCCCGTACGAGATGGGCCAGGCCGGCGGCGAGTTCGTCGAGCAGGTCATCCGCCCCACCGGCCTCATCGACCCCGAGGTCGTCGTGAAGCCGACCGAGGGCCAGATCGACGACCTGGTGCACTCGATCCGCGAACGGGCGGAGCGCGACGAGCGGGTGCTGGTCACGACGCTGACCAAGAAGATGGCCGAGGACCTGACGGACTACCTGCTGGAGCTGGGAATCAGGGTCCGCTACCTGCACTCCGAGGTCGACACGTTGCGCCGCGTCGAGCTGCTGCGGCAGTTGCGGCTCGGCGACTTCGACGTGCTGATCGGCATCAACCTGCTCCGGGAGGGCCTCGACCTGCCCGAGGTGTCGCTGGTGGCGATCCTCGACGCGGACAAGGAAGGCTTCCTGCGGTCGGGCACGTCGCTGGTGCAGACGATCGGCCGTGCCGCGCGAAACGTGTCCGGTGAGGTCCACATGTACGCGGACCGCATCACCGACTCGATGCGGCACGCGATCGACGAGACCAACCGCCGGCGCGAGAAGCAGGTCGCCTACAACCTCGAGCGCGGCCTCGACCCGCAGCCGTTGCGGAAGAAGATCACCGACATCCTGGAGGCCGTGTACTCCGAGGTGGAGGACGAGGTCCCGGTCGGCGGATCTGGCCGGAACCAGTCCCGCGGCAAGCGGGCCACCGGCGAGGGCGGTCGTTCCTCCGGCGTCGTCGCGTCGCACGAGCGGGCTGGGATGGCCCGGTCCGAGCTGGCTGATCTGGTGCAGTCGCTGACCGATCAGATGATGAACGCGGCCCGGGATCTGCAGTTCGAGCTGGCGGGCCGGCTGCGGGACGAGATCCAGGACCTGAAGAAGGAGTTGCGAGGGATGGACGCCGCCGGGGTCAAGTGACCCCTGGTTCCGCGGGTACCTCGGGAAGGCATGGGGGAATCGCTGTACCAGGACGTGGTCGACGCGGGCGGACTCACGGCCGTGCTTCAGGCTGCCTGTCCCGGCTGTGACATCGACCTTCGTGACTCCCGGGGTGCCTTCGGGGGCTTCGTGGTCACGGCGAGCAAAGGCGATCGGGCCGTGCGCGTCACACCGGTCGCCGGCGAGCGTCTGTTCGACCTGCGGCACAAGGTGCGGGAGATGCACCTGAGCCGGGTGGCCACGACCGAACTGGCCGAGGTCATCGGATCCACCGCGGCCTGGCTCGGCGGCGCCACCGCGCGGGAGCTGGCCGCCGCCTGGCCGTTCGCCGATTTCGTCGACGTCGCCGACGCGTACGAGAGCGGCGACCGGACCGAACTCAGCTGGCAGCAGTACCGCGCGAACAGGACGGACGGCCTGGGCGAGTTCGTCGAGGCGGCGATGCGGGAACCGCGGCTGCGACGGATGTACCCGTTCAAGTCGATGTGGTGGATGTCGTTCCGGCCGACGGCGGACGAGTACTGGGTTCCCGGCCCGTGGGTGCGTTCGGTCGCCGGCGGGCGGTTCACGGTCGCCGAGAACCGGCAGGTGGAACCCGAGATCACGTACGACGCCGCCGAGGCGGTCCGGATGTGCCTGGCCGAGATGACGCGGCTCGGCGTGCCGTCGCCTGAGGAGCTTCGTTCACGCGGAGCCGAGTGCTAGTTCGTCCATTATGGACGTCGCTCACGGTTAGATCGGCGACTGCGGCGGGTAATCCTGCTCGCGTATAACGATTCGCGCGTCGCGCGTAAATCGCCCTCTGGGGTGAGATGTTCGCTGACAGCTTTCGTCAGGGCGCGGGACGGCCATGATCTCGGGGTGGATGTGGACTCCCACCTCGCCGCGGTGGAGCAGGCGCTGATCGCTGTGCGGCGCAGTCAGTCACGTCGGGCGCTGGCCGAGTTGGCTGTTCCGGCCTTTGACGTGCTCGATGTCGTGGAAACGGCGGAACGGACCGGGGCTCAGGCCACGGTTTCCAGTGTTGCCTTGGCTTTGCACGTCGATCAACCCCGGGCCAGCAAGCTCGTCACCAGTGCGGTCGATGCCGGGCTGGTGTCGAGGATCGCGGACAAGGCGGACGGTCGGCGGGTGTTGCTCGTGCGCACGCCGCGGGGGCGGGCCACGTCCGCTGAGCTGCACCGGGCCCGGCAAAGTGCTTGTGCCGCCGCCATGACGGACTGGAGCGAGGAGGAGCGGGCGGAGTTCGCCCGGCTGCTCACTCGTTTCGTCGCGGTGTTCGGCGCGCGATAATTCCTGTTGTGACACTGGATGAGTTGATCGTTTACTGCGCGGGGAAGCCTGGCGCGGAAGAGACGTATCCGTGGGGCGAGGCCGAGTTGGTGTGCAAGGTCGGTGGGAAGGCGTTCGCCTTCATCGGGCTTGACGTGCACACGGTCGGGCTCAAGTGCGGTGCCGACGCCGAGGCCGCCGCGGTGTGGCGAGAGCGCTTTCCCGGTGACGTCACGGTGAGCGGGTACGTCGGCCGGTACGGCTGGAACACCATCGCGCTCAAGGGGTCCGTGCCCGACGACGACCTGCTGGAGCTGGTCGACGGCTCCTACGAGGCCGTCGTCGCGCGGTTGCCCAAGCGGAAGCGGCCTGCCTAGCGCTCTTCCGGCTGGAGGATGCCGAAGATGTTGTTCTCGGTGTCCTTGTAGTACGCGAGCAGGCCGACGCCGGGCATCTTGTCCTTGGGCAGCGCGACCGTGCCGCCGTTGACCTCGATGGCGGCGATGGCGACGTCGATGTCGATCACGCTGATCGTCATGACGTACCCGTGGATCGGCGCGTCCGGGTCGGGGTCGGGGCCCCGGCGGGGGAGCAGGCCGCCGTTCACGCCGGGCTGGTCGTCGTCGCCGGTGGTGATGACCCAGTAGGGGATGTCGCCCCACTGTTCGATCTTCCAGCCGAAGACGGAGGTGTAGAAGTTCCGCGCTCGCTCGGGATCTGCGGCGTGGATCTCGAAGTGCACAGGACGCGACATGAGACGGCACGCTACTCCGGACAGTGGTTGTCCGCATTGGCTTCTACGGTGGCGTCATGGCAATCGGAATCCAGGTCACGATGGACGCGGCGGACCCGGGAAAGCTGGCCGCTTTCTGGGCGGAGGCACTCGGTTACGTGCTGCAGCCGCCACCTCCAGGCTTCGAGTCCTGGGAGGACTTCGCGGTCAAGAACGGCATCCCGTTCGAGTCGGTCAACGACTACTCGGCGATCATCGACCCCGAGGGCAAGGGCCCGCGGTTCTTCTTCCAGCGCGTGCCGGAGGGCAAGACCGCGAAAAACCGCCTCCACCTCGACGTGAACGCCGGGCTGGAGGCGGTTGATCGGCTCGTTTCCCTTGGTGCCACGCGGGTTCGCGAGTTCAACGACAACAAGGGCCACTGGGTCGTGATGCTCGACCCCGAGGGCAACGAGTTCTGCGTGCAGTGATCGCTAGCTGGTGATGTCCTTCGTCTTGAACTGACGTGCCGCGAGCAGCGTGAAGATGCCGCCGTAGACGAGCGCGGAGAACGCCCCGCGGGTCATCTCCGACCAGTCGATGTCGGTCGAGAGCAGGTCGGCCCACGCCATCGCGTAGTGCGTCGGCAGGTAGTTGCGCAGGTCCCCGAGCGGCTCGATCTGGTCGAGGATCTGCGACAGGATCGAGACGAGCACCGTGCCGCCGACCGCACCGAGAGGTGCGTCGGTGGACACGGACAGGAACATCGCGAGGCCCGCTACCCAGAACAGGTTGATCGCGATGTAGACGACCGCGAGCGCCATTCCGAGCACGCCGTCGCCGAACGGGGCGGCCTCGCCGGTCGGGCTCACCACCTCACCGGCGCCGTACCAGGCCACGCCGACGCCCAGGGCCACCGCGGGAAGCAGGGCGAGGGCGAAGACGCTGAGGATGCCGCTGCTGACGGCTTTCTGCCGCAGCAGGCGGTGCCTCGGGATCGGTGCGGCGAGCAGGTACTTGAGGCTCGACCACGACGCTTCGGACGCGATCGTGTCGCCGAAGAACAGCGCCACGATCATCGGCAGCAGGAAGCTGCTGCTCACGAACAGCGTGAGCACCACGAAGTTGATGCCGCTGGCGGTCGCGAGGTCCACGAAGCCGCCGGAGCGGCGGTTCGGGTCGGACTGACCGATCTCGAAGCTCGCCGCGAGGATGAACGGCAGCAACACCAGGAATCCCAGCACGAGCTGGGTCCTGCGGCGGCGGATCTGCCGTTGCAACTCCACGTGGATGCGGAGCGTGCGGCGCGCCTTGTACCCGACCGACGAGCCGTCCGGCGCCACCTTGGTGTGCTGCAGGGCGGCCGCGTCGGTGAGGTCTTTGAGCGCGCCGGGGTCGGTGTGGACGCTGTTCTCGTTCACCGGTCCACCTCCTGCGGGATTGGTGCCTTCGTGCGGTTCGGGTTGGCGGTCCGCACGGGTGCGAACGCGGGCGTCGCCGCGATCTCGTCCGCCACGTCGAGGCCGGCCTCGGCCAGCACCTCGACGGCGGCGGGGTTCGGGGCGTCCGCCGTGGCGGACGCCGCTGCCATCAGGAAGTCATTCACCGACCAGCTCCAAGAACGCGTCTTCCAGCCTGCGTCGCGGGCCCGCCTGGTCCACTGCCACACCGGCCGCCACGAGAGCGGTCAGTGCGACGGAACGCGGGACGCCGTTCATCGACGCGTGCACGGCATCCTCGTCCTCGTGCACGTCGTGCACGCCTTCGAGACTCCGCAGGACATCGGCTGCCTTCGAGGGGGAGTCGACGCGGAACGTCGCCTCGCCGCCTCCCGCCGCGATGTCGGCCACCTCGCCGGCGGCGACGAGCTGACCCTTGTGCATCACGACCACGTGCGAACAGGTCTGCTCCACCTCGGCCAGCAGGTGCGACGACACGACGACCGTGCGGCCCGCCGCGGCGTAGCGGCGCAGGACCTCGCGCATCTGGTGGATCTGGGGCGGGTCGAGCCCGTTGGCGGGCTCGTCCAGGATCAGCAGGTCCGGAAGGCCGAGCATCGCCTGGGCGATCGCCAGCCGCTGACGCATGCCCTGGCTGTACGTGCGCACGCGGCGGTGCACCGCCTTGCCGAGGCCCGCGATCTCCAGCGCCTCGTCGAAGTGCGCCTCGTCCACCGGCCGGCCCGTCGCCGCCCAGTACAGGTGCAGGTTCGCTGCGCCGGACAGGTGCGGCAGGAAGCCGGAGCCCTCGACGAACGACCCGATCCGCGACAGCACCGGAGCGCCCGGCGTGACCTTGTGCCCGAAGACCCGGATGTGGCCCTCGGACGGGTGGATCAGGCCCATCACCATGCGCAGCGTCGTGGTCTTGCCGGCGCCGTTGGGGCCGAGCAGACCGAGCACCATGCCGTGCTCCACGCGGAACGACAGGTCCTTCACCGCCGTCACGCCGCCGGGGTAGGCCTTCGTGAGGTTGGTGATGACCAGCGGCACGTCGGCGAGGTCGGGGTCCGAGTCCTGCGCCATGCGCCGGCGGAACATCGCGATGATGCCGGAGCCGATCAGCACCAGCAGCGCGATCACGATGCCCCACAAGGCTTCCGTCGGGAAGCCCTCGGTGACGTTGCGGCCGGGCACCACGGGCACCGAGATCTCGTCGGAGGCCAGCGAGATCCGGTACGCGGCGGGCTGCTCGGCGTTCGCGAACGCCTGGTCCGTCGTGGACACCACGAGAGCCAGCTTGTGCTCGCTCTCAACAGGACGGACGGTGCCGGGCAGCGTCACCGTCACCTCGGCGGCGGAGCCGTCCGTCGGCAGCGCCACGCGGAACGGGGCGACGATCGAGCCGGGCAGCGTGCGGGTGCCGTCCGCGGAGACGTCGTAGAGCTTCGCGAACAGGATCGCCTCGCCGGACGTCTGGTCACCGCGCGCGACGCGCAGCTTCACCGTCGACGACCCGGTCAGCAGCACCTGCGAGTCCAGCGCGTCCGACGTGAACACCGCGGCCTGGCCCGGCATGTCGAGCGACAGCCGCGACGAGATCGCCGACGACCGTGACAGCGCCGAACCCAGGCCCGGCAGGTTGCTGATCGACGCCGGGTTGCCGCCCGCCGGGTTCACCACGACCTGCTCGCGTCCGCTGAGCTTCAGCGTCTTGCGTTCGGTGGTGGAACCCGCGGCGAGACCGGGGTACGACGGCGCGACGACCGTGCGCAGCGACGGCTGGCCGGACGAGCGGAACGCGCCCTGAACCGTGTACTCGAAGCCGGTGCCGGGGTCGGTTCCCTTGCCGCGCAGGTGGAAGTCCATCCAGTCGGCGATCTCGCCGCGCAGCGCGGTGCCGGGGTTGCCGCCGTCGTGGCCGCCCGCGTACCAGACCATCTTGACCTGGCCGCCGGCCGCCGCGATCTGGCGCGCGGTGGCGTCGGACTGGTCGAGGCCGAACAGGGTGTCCTGCTCGCCCTGCACCAGCATCGTCGGCTGCTTGATCTGGTCGGTCACGGCGACCGGGGACGACTTGCGCAGCAGTTCGAGCGTCTGCTGCGAAGCGCTGCCCGTGGTGGCGACCTCGGTGTAGGCGGTGCAGACCTCGGGCGTGAACCGGCCGCACGCGCCCAATGACGGCGTGGGCGGCTGGAGGCCCTGCGCACCCGAGTTGCCGCCCGGCGCGGGCGCGGTGCCCTGCTGGTTCGACGACTCCCGCTGGCCCGTCTCCGGCGCGTCACCGGTGGGGGACGAGAGGTCGATCGACGTCATGCCCGCGGAGAAGAAGATGCCCGCCCACGACCGCTTGAAGACGCCGTCCTCGCCGAACGCGGTGGCGGACGGGGTGGCGTCCGCCCGCGGTGTCGCCAGCGCCGAGTTCGGCAGCAGCGACTGAGCGAGGTCGTTGTAGGTGATGACGGGGACGATGGTGTCGACGCGCTTGTCGACGCCCGCGAGCAGCAGTGACAACGCACCGCCGTACGACGCGCCTGTCACGCCCACGCGGGGGTCGCCACCGCTGTCCTTCTCCACCTCGTCACGTGTGCCGAGGAAGTCGAGGAGCTTCTGAGCGTCGCGGACCTCGCGGTCGATCGAGTTCAGCGCGATCTGGCCTGTGCTGCGGCCGAAACCGCGCGCGGACCACGTCAGAACGACGAAACCGCGCCGGGCGAACTCCTCGGCCTGGGTGTGCACGCTGCGCAGACTGCCGCCGAAACCGTGCGCGAGCATGATCGCGGGCGCGGGCGTCTGCTGGGGGAGGTAGAGGCGCGTCTCGATCGTCACCGTCTGAGCGCTGTCAGGGCTCTCAGGTGCGTCGATGTTCGCTTCTTTGAAGGAAACGGCTACGGGGTCGTCTCCGGATCGAGTGAAGTACACGCCACCTGCGACGAGGGCGAGGACCACGATCAATGCGGGGATCGTCCACCTGCCGCGAAGGCGGGATAGGCGGGACACGGGGATGACGATATGCGAGTTTTGCTGAGAACCGCCTGTCAGGATCCGCTCGCGGTCTCAGTATGAGTGGATCTTCAGCAGGCCTTCAGGTAGCGGCGGTTCAGGGCCGAACGACACGCGGCGTATTCCCGTTGCGCCTGGTTACGTGGGTCTGCTCACCCTGTGTGGCGCTAACCGCACTTCGTGGAGCACAATATTGACGCAGCATGGAGGGGAGTACTCCCTAAGCGGCGGTGTCGTCAATACGGAGCTTGGCGTGAAGCTCCCGGTGCCGTCGGTCGTTCGAGAGATCATCTCGGCGGCGGAGGAGACCTCCGGGTTTATCTGGCATGCGCTGAGAATCCCGGAGGTTGGGTTGTGAACGTCCCCGCATGGATGTGGCTCGCGACGATCGGTGGTCTGCTCGTTCTGCTCGCCGTGGACCTGGTGATCGTCGATCGGAAACCCCATGAGGTGACGATCGGTGAAGCAGCCCGCTGGGTGGTCTTCTACGTCGCGATGGCCGCGCTCTTCGGCCTCGGGATCTGGTACTTCTCGGGTGGTCAGTACGCCACGGAGTTCTTCGCCGGGTACATCACCGAGTACTCGCTGAGCGTCGACAACCTCTTCATCTTCTTGATCATCATGACGACGTTCAAGGTGCCCGCGATCCACCAGCACAAGGTGCTGCTGATCGGCATCCTGCTCGCGCTCGTCATGCGCGGCATCTTCATCGCGGCCGGCGCGGCGCTCATCAGCCAGTTCAGCTGGGTCTTCTTCATCTTCGGCGCGTTCCTCATCTACACCGGCTGGCAGCTGGCGCGGGAGAACCACGACGAGGAAGAGGAGTACAAGGAAAACCTCATGCTCCGCATGGTGCGCAAGGTTTTCCCGGTGACCGACGACTTCCACGGCTCGAACTCGTTCATCAAGATCGACGGCAAGCGCTACGTGACCCCGATGTTCATCGTGATGGTCGCGATCGGCTCCACCGACCTGCTCTTCGCGCTCGACTCGATCCCCGCGATCTTCGGCCTCACCAAGGAGCCGTTCCTGGTGTTCACGGCCAACGCGTTCGCGCTGATGGGCCTGCGCCAGCTGTACTTCCTGCTCGGTGGCCTGCTCGCGAAGCTCGTCTACCTGTCGATCGGCCTGTCGGTCATCCTCGGCTTCATCGGCGTCAAGCTGATCCTGGAAGCCCTGCACACCAACACCCTGCCGTTCCTCAACGGCGGCGAGCCGTTCCACGTGCCGACGATCGGCATCGAGGTCTCGCTGTCGGTGATCATCGGCGTGCTGGCGATCACGACCATCGCCAGCCTCCTCAAGGTGCGGCGCGACCCGGAGGCCGCGAAGCACGTCGGCGCCGACGCCGGTCACTGAACTCAGCGCTGGTGCGGAAGCGGCACGTGCCCACTGGGGCGCGTGCCGCTTCCGTTTTCGCGTGCTGTCGTGGATCTCAGCTGACGGAGACGCCGTTCTGGTAGACGGCGCGGACGGCCCGCTTCAGCGTTCCGGCCTTCACGTGCTGCTCGGCGTCCCCCTCCACGAGAACGAGATCGGCGAGCTTGCCAGGGGCGAGCTCGCCGAGTTCGTTTCCGAGGCGCATCAGCGCGGCGGCGGACGTGGTGGTCGCGTAGAGCGCTTCCGACGGGGACATGCCGTACTCGACCATCAGCGTGAGCTCGTTGAGGTTGTCGCCGTGGGGGCCGACGCCGGAGTCGGTGCCCATCGCGATCTTCACGCCTGCCTGGTGCGCCTTCTGGAACGCCTGGAAGTGCTGCGAGACAACGGCATTGGCCTTGTCCAGGATGACGTCCGAGATCGCCATGCCGGCCGCGGCCTGGTCGAGCACCATGCGCGGGGCCATCAGCGTCGGCACGAGCCACGTGCCGTTTTTGATCATCTCCTCGACGCCCTCGTCGGTGAGGAACACGCCGTGCTCGATTGACCGCACGCCGTTGCGCACGGCCGTGAGGATGCCGTCGCCGCTCATCGCGTGCGACATGACCGCGATGCCCGCGGCGTTGGCCTCCTGCACGATCATCGCGATCTCCTCGTCGCGGAAGTGCGCGTGGCGGGGATTGCTGCGCGGTGACATCACGCCGCCGCTGGAGGCGATCTTGATGATGTCGGCGCCGTGGCGGACCAGCGTGCGGATGACCTTGCGCAGTTCCTCCGGGCCGTCGGCGACGGTGTCCGGCAGGCCGGGGTGCAGCGGCGGTGAGATGTGCGCGCCGCACTGCATCCAGTCGTCGTTGTGGCCGCCGGTCTGCGAGACCATGTTGACCGCGATCTGCATGCGCGGGCCCTGGATCAGGCCGCGCCGCACCGCCTCCGCGACACCGAGGTCGGCGCCGAGCGCGTCGCGGACCGTCGTGATGCCGCACTGCAGCGTCGCTTTCATGTTGCCGATCGCCTCGTAGAACGGCAGCGAGAACGGCGTGTTCAGCGACCGCACGAGGTCGGCGCCGCTGAACATGAAGTGCACGTGGCAGTCGAACAGTCCCGGCAGGATCGTGTGGCCGGTCGCGTCGACCTTGGTGTCACCGTCGAGTCCGATGCCCACGTCGACGATGCGGTCGCCCTCGACGACCACGTCGCCGGGCTCGGTCGTCCGTCCGGTGAAGACCCTGCCCCCAGAGAACACGATGCGCGTCATACGCGGGAATCTATGCGCTGAGTCAATTTTTGTGATCGGTCAACAAATAACTCTGAGCCTTGCTAACAAGTTCTGTTAACGTCCTGGCCGTGCGCCCTGAAGACCTGCAGCTGCTCACCACGCCCGGCACCGTCGCCGTGTCCGGAGACCTGGTGCTGGTCAGCATCACCACGCCCGACCTCGACAAGAACACCTATCGGGGCGGTCTGCACCGGGTGTTCCCGGATGGCACGACAACACCGTGGACGCACGGTGATCGTGACAATGCGCAGCGCATTTCTCCCGACGGCCGGCTGGTCGCGTTCCTGCGCGTCAGCGGAAAGTCGAAGCCGCAGCTCTACGTCGTTCCGGTGGACGGCGGCGAGCCTCGCAAGCTGACCGATCTGCCGTTGGGCGCCGGTGCCCCGGTGTGGTCGCCGGACTCGTCGCGGCTCGTCTTCGTCGCCCGCGTGCCGGAAGAAGGCCGTTACGGCACGACCGATGACGGCCCCGAGGCCGAGGCGCCGCGCCGCATCACGCGCCTGGACTACCGGGTGGACGACGTCGGCTTCCTCGCCGATCGCCGCCCGCGCCTGCACGTGGTCTCCCTCGACGGCACGGTTTCCGAGGCGACCGACGGCTCCTTCGACGTCTCCGATCCGGCGTGGATCGACGACTCGACGCTGGTGTTCGTGGCGCCGCGCGACCTCGGCGTGTCCGAGACGTTGCACTCCGACCTGTACACCGTTCCCGCTGACGGCGGCTCGGCCTCGTTGCTGGTGCGCGCTGCCGGCGAGGCCTCGATGCCGTTCGTCGCCAACGGCTCGCTCTACTGGCTGGGCACCGAGTTCTCCGGCATCGACGCCGTCGCGCGCAACCACGGTCTGTGGAAGGCGTCGCTCGACGGGTCGTCGCCCGTCCGGCTCACCGACGTCGAAACCGTTGACGTGGAACGACTTTCCGGCCCGCCCGTGGCCGACGCCTCCGGTGTGCTGCTCGTCGTGCGCAACCGCGGCGCGTTGGAGCTGCAGCGGATCCCGTTCGACGGCGGACCCGGCGAGGTGCTGACGGGTTCGTCGGCTGCCGTCCGGTCGTTCGCGACGGACGGGTCCACTGTGGTCGCCGTCGTGTCCACTCCGGACAGCCCGGGCCAGGTCGAGTTCGTCGGAACCGGTGTGCGCACGGCGTTCTCGTCGGTCGAGGCACGCCGTGTGGTCGAACTGGAAGGCTCTGCCTCCGACGGCTACCCGGTGCACGGCTGGCTCGTGCTGCCCGACGGCGACGGCCCGCACCCGGTCGTCATGGCGGTGCACGGCGGCCCGTTCATGTACCACAGCTGGGGTTTCTTCGACGAGGCCCAGGTCTACGCCACCGCCGGATACGCCGTCGTGCTGCCGAACCCGCGCGGCTCCGCGGGCTACGGCCAGGCCCACGGCCAGGCGGTGATCGGCAAGTTCGGCTCCGTCGACGTGGACGACGTCCTCTCCCTTTTGGACGTGGCCCTGGCCCGTCCTGATTGCGACTCCGAACGCGTCGGCGTGATGGGCGGCTCGTACGGCGGCTTCATGACGTCGTGGCTGTCCGCGCATCACGGCGAACGCTTCCGCGCCGCCTGGTCCGAGCGCGCCGTGAACGCGTGGGACTCCTTCGGCGGCTCGTCCGACATCGGCTACTTCTTCGCCGACGCCTACTGCGGCACCGATCCCGAGGCGCAGCGCGCGATGTCGCCGCTGACCTACGCCGAGAAGATCAACCTGCCGTTCGCCGTCGTCCACTCCGAACAGGACTGGCGTTGCCCGCTGGAGCAGGCGCAGCGCATGTTCGTGGCCTTGAAGCGGCGTGGTGTCGAGGCGGAGATGCTGATCTTCCCCGGCGAGGGGCACGAGCTGACCCGGACCGGGCAGCCGCGGCACCGCAGGCAGCGCTTCGACGCAGTTCTGGAGTGGTGGGGCCGCTACCTCAAGGCCTGACCTGCCCGGAACAGCCAGCCGACCGGTGATTCCCGCACCGCGTCCGCCTTCAGCCACACGCGGACGCGGCGCGGGACCAGCTTGACGGAGCGGAGCTTGTCCTCCAGGTCGGCGAGTTCCGCGCGCACGAGTTCGTCCACGGCGACCCCGACGTGCAGGCTCGTGGTCGCGTCCGCCCGCAGTTCGGCGAACCGATCGCCGACGTGCGCGCGGAACTGGTGGAAGTCCTTGGGGAACGTCTCACGCAACTCGAGAATCTTCTCGACCGGCACGTCGGCGAGTCCCTCCGGGATGACGGTCTGCACCGCGGCGGTGATGAACTTCTGGGTCGTCTGCAGGCGCGGAGAGCGCGATGGCAGACCGAAGAGCACCTCCGTGATGCGGTCGGCGGTCGGCTCCAGGAGCGCGTCGTGGGGCAGGACCTGGTCGGTCACCGGGTGCAGCGACTCCCGTTCCGCCAGCCGGTTCGCCAGCAGGCACATGTAGACGGTGGCCAAGTCCGGGTGCATGCCCAGCCAGTTCTCGCCGCCGACGCTGTGCCTTTCACCGAGGCCGTGTTCCACGAGCACGTCGGCGAACCCGCGGCTGAGCCTGTCGTGGTGCAGGTAGGTGAGTCGCGGGTCCGCTGCCGGTCCAGCCGATGACGGGACGGCGCGAGCGTCCCACTCCGCGCGCTTCTCGACGCCGAAGCGGGTGCGAAGCTCGTCCGGGCGGGTCACGGCCACGTGGAGGAAGGCGTCGGAGTCCGCGAAGGACGTGCTCGCGGCGGACAGATCGCTGAGCACTCCGGCGTTCGCGAACCTCGTCGAGACCCGGGAGTCGGCCGGCCTGTAGTTCTGGGGGACCAGGCGGGTGATCACCGGCCAGTACATCGCCGCGTACTTCAGCCACGTGTCGTCGCGGATGTGGATGTACGGGTAGTAGAAGGCGATCGCGGAAACACGGTCCCGCACGTGCGTGACGTGCTGCAGATGTCCGACCTGCACCGCGGTGCCTTGCACGGGTCCGTTGATCTCGTTGTGCGTGCTCACCCGAGCAGTGTGTAGTTCAGTTCCTCGCACACGCGCGCCAACGGGAGATCGAGACCCGGATGGTCCAATGGCAGCAACACGTCCGGCGCCGCAGGCAGCCCGGAAGCCCCGGGCGGGTCCCACAGGCAGATCGCCGGGTCTCCCGAGTCCATCGACGACCGGTACCAAAGCCCGTCCAGCTCCGGATAAGCCGCCCGGATCGCCCGCGACCACGCCTGGGTCACGATCTTCGGCCCGGTCGAGATCTCCTGCGAGGCCCCGACGCGCGTCGGCCACAACCCGCCCAGGTCCAGCAGCCTCAACGTACGGCGAGGCCGGAGCACCACCAGGAACGGCGAGCGGGTGCGGCGGTCCACGATCGACGTGGCCTGGAAGACCTCGGCGATCGACGTGCGCACGGACAGGCCGAAGTAGAGGACGCCGTTCTCGTGGTCCTGGACGGGGCTGCCGTCGTCGGCCGGTTGTTGCGCGTCGAAGCGGGCGTGGGGGAGCGGGCCGGTGTAGCGGAACGTGTTCCAGCGCTGCGGGTGGGAGCCCTTCGCCGTGAACACGCGCACCAGGCGGGTCGCCCGGTGCACCGCCACCACGTCCTCGGTGCGGCGCAGGTGTGCCTGGAGCACGGCAGGGGCAGGCGGCTGCGGAAGCCGTGACATTCGGGTCCTGTCGGGTGTTCGGGAACGCTCAGGCAGGTGTGCCGAGCGTGGAGGCCAGGGTGGCGACGCGGCGGGGGTCTCCTCCGGCGAGGAGCCATTCGCGCGGGGTCGCGGGCTTGCCGTCGACGGGCAGGTCCTCCTGGAGGGTGGTCATGAACGCGGCGACGACGAGCGCCGGTTGGTCCGACGGGATCTCCGCCAGCACGGTTTCGAGGCCCGGGAGCACGCCCGTGCCCGCGAACTGCCAGGCGGGCAGGCGCCAGCTGCCCCTGTCCTTCCAGCCCACGAGCCTGCCGACGCCCAGGCGGTGCCGGATGCGGCTCGTGTCGACCTGGAGCTGGCGCGCGGCGTCGTTCACCGTCAGCGCCGAGTCGCGCAGCACCGCGTGGGCCACGACCGTGCGGGTGCGCGGCTTCGCGTCGGACGGGCCCGCCGGCGAGAGGTCCAGGCCCACGTCGGTCAGCGCCGCCTGCTGGTCCGGCGTGAAGTACGTGGCCGGTTCCGGGTGTGGCGGGGCGAGCCTTCGTGCCGCGTCGGTCACGAGGGCCAGGAACTCGTCGGGACTCACCTGCAGGCCGGCCTTGGCCAGCACCGTCTCCAGGGCAGGACTCATGCGCACAGAATAGCCCGTGCGTGCGCATCTGTGCGCCCTACGAACGGTCTAAGCAGGAACGATCGACGTTGCGCGCTCACGCGACGACGCTACGTGAGAATTCCCGGTCCGGACCGGTGACGTGGGCCTCATCTGGCACATCGATACCATTCCCGGATGCAGCTCGACCGCACCGCCAAGCGGGTCGTGGTGGCGTGGGCCGCCGTCATGGTCGCCACGATCACCTACGTCATGCTCCGCCCACCGGGGTGGTCGCTCGATCTGCGCGTCTACCGCAACGGTGGCGCGGCGTTCCTCAAGGACATCCCGCTCTACGTCGAGGGCTTCGCGAAACCCCTCGGTGGTCCCGACCTGCCCTTCACCTACCCGCCGATCGCCGCCGTGCTGTTCAGCCTGCTGGCGCTCGTCCCGCTCGGGGTCGCGATCTTCGCGGTGGCGGCGGCGAACCTCGCGATGCTCACGGGGCTGTGCCTGATCGCGGCGGGCCGCGTGCTCGGCTGGGGTCCGGACGCGGTGAAGTGGGGACTGGGCGCGGCGGCGGTGTCGTCGATCTTCGACCCGTTGCGCGAGACGTTGTGGTTCGGCCAGATCAACCTGCTGCTGGGTCTGCTGGTGATGGCCGACTGCCTGCTGGAACGCACCCGCTGGTGGCCGCGGGGCGCGCTGATCGGGCTCGCGGCCGCGATCAAGCTGACGCCGGCGTTCTTCGCGTTGTTCTTCGTGGCACGGCGGCAGTGGAAGCCCGTGTTCGTGTCCATCGGCTCGTTCTTCTTCTTCGTGGTGCTGGGGTTCCTCGTCTCGTTCGGCGACGCCAAGGAGTACTGGACGCACGCGCTGCTCGATCCGGGCCGCGTCGGGCGCCTCACCTACGCGTCGAACCAGGCCATCCGCGGCACGCTCGCCCGCTTCGGCCTGGAGAACGGTGCCCAGGTCGGCGTGTGGCTCGTGCTGGCGCTGGTCGTCGTGGCGGCCGTGTGGTGGCTGGCCTCGCAGCTCGGGGACATCGAGGCGTTCTTCGTCGTGGCGATCGGCGGCCTGCTGATCTCGCCCGTGTCGTGGGGGCACCACTGGGTGTGGATCGCGCCTGCGCTCGTGCTGCTCTCACGGCCCGAGTTGCGCCGTCAGTGGGCGTCGTGGGCGGTCGTGGCGGTGTTCGCGATCGGGCCGCACTGGCTGTTCCCGCGCGACAACGACGTCGAGCGGAACTGGGCGTGGTGGCAGCAGGTGATCGGCAACCTCTACGTGTTCGTCGGGGTCGCCGTGCTGGTCACACTCGCGGTGCGGGTCGTACGAGACCGCCGCCGAGCTGCTTCAACCGCAGGCTGAACAGCACCAGCACCACGCCCCACAGGATCGCGAAGACGCCGATGGTGATCACGAACGCCAGCGCGCCCGCGGCCGGGTTCACGACGAGGATGATGCCGAGCAGCACCGTGAGCGCGCCGGTGACGACGTAGAACCACTCGTTCGTCATCACCTTGCGCAGGCGGATGGCGTCGACGATCTGCAGCACACCCGTGACGAGCGCCCACGCCGCGATGAGGAGCAGCAGCGCGGTCGCCGTGATGCCCGGCCAGAACAACGCGATCAAGCCCGTGACCAGCCCGAGCACGCCGATGAGGCCGAGCGCCCAGCGGGCGGGCCACTCCTTGTGGGTGAGGGTCAGGTACAGCATCATCGCGCCGTCGAAGAACGCGTAGGCGCCCCACAGGATGATCAGCGCCAGCAGTGTCAGGCCCGGCCAGAGAAGAGCGGCCAGGCCGAACAGGACCGCGAACACCCCGCGCACCGTGAAAAGCCACCACCGTTGCATGTTCAGGATCGTCTCGGCTGTTGCTGGGCTCGGCAACCTGAGACCCTCGTCCGGTGCTGATCCGAGTGGCTGACTGGGAGCGCATCCGATCCGGCGAGATCACGTTGCAGTTCCGGCGGTGGAAACGGCCGACCGTGCGCGCCGGCGGGAGGTTGCGGACGTCGCAGGGCGTGCTCTCGATCGACGAGATCGAGGTCGTGTCGCGGGTGACCCGTGCGGAGGCGGTGGCGGCCGGATTTCCCTCCGTCGCCGCGCTGAAGTCCTCTGTGGACGGACGGGAGGGCTCGCTCTACCGGATCCGCCTGCGTTTCGCGGGCGACGATCCGCGCATCGAGCTGCGTTCGTCGTCCGATGTGGACGGAGTGGAGCTGAAGGAGGACGCCCTGGCGGTGCTGCGGCTGATCGCGGCGAACCCCGGCGTGCGGGCTGCGGACCTGGCCGCCTCGCTCGGCCGCGAGAAGCTGCCGTTCAAGGCGGACGTCCGCAAGCTCAAGGCCAAGGGACTGACCGAGTCGCTGCGGGTGGGGTATCGCCTCTCCCCGCGGGGAGAGGCGTACCTGAAAACCCTCGACTAACCCTGGCCCGTGATGATCGTGACGGCCCGGTCCTGCGTCTGCTCGTTCACCTCGGCGACCTGGAAGCCACGCGCCGCCGCGTGCGCCACCAGCTCGGGCTCCGGCGGCAGGCCGTACTTGCGCAGGTAGTGCGGCACGGCGCCGGCCCAGATCCAGGTGCCGTCGGTGCGGAAGTTCAGCGGCACGTCCTGCTCGCCGCTCTGCGAGAACTCGTCGAGGTCGTAGCTGCGCGCGGCCAGCACGACCGGCGCCGACTCGAGGTAGGCGAGCAGCCCGTCGAGCAGCTGCGGGTCGACCGGCTGACGGTTCACGATGATGCGGCCGTCGTCGTTCTTGCCGTCGTACACGCGTGCCGTGCGCAGCTCGTCCGAACCAGCCTGCGGCTGCTCCGGCTGCGCGGCCGGCACCTGGTACTCCTGTTGCGGCTGCTGGGGTTCCGGCTCGGGCGCGGGCAGCGGCGGCAGGCCGACGCGCTGACGCCACCAGTCCGGGATCATCCGGTCCGGCCGCGGGAACGTCTGCAACTCGTCGCGGAACCCGATGGGCGGCGGCGCGTTCCGCCAGCGCGGCTCGTCCTCGGCGTTGAAGTCCACCGTGAACGCCGCAGGCGCCTCGATCTCGTACGTCGCGCTCAGCCAGGTGCCGCGCTCGGGGTGGTACATGCCCCCGCGCAGGTGCCCGAACATCTGCACGACGTCCATCGGTGGCCGCACCGGTCGCAGCTGGCCATCGGGCCCCGCGAACGCCAGGTCGACCTCGATGTGCCGGCCTGCCGCCCGGTACTCGGCCCGGATGCGCTGCCAGCCCTGCGGTACGACAGGCAGCATGGCACGGCCGATCTGCCGCACCAGCTGCTGCTGGTCCTGCTCGCTCAGCGGTGTAGCCGGCTGGCTCATGTGGTCCTCGCCCCTCTCCCCGTGAAAGCCCGCTGATCTTATCGGGCTGCCGTGACGCGCGCGGGCCGGTCGTACACCCCACGCCGTTCGCACCACTCTGAGTGGGTGTCCGGCCCTGCGGTTCCAGGACCGGTCAGAGGCTTTCGCGCGTCCAGGAGCCGTTGTACAGGTACGGCGGCAGGTACTCCGACGTGACCTCGATCGGGATGTCCGCGTCGTGCGCGACGCTCGCCAGCCCGAGAGGGCCGATGGCGACGTACCCGTTCGGGGACTCCTCGTTCTCCTCCGTCGACCAGAGTTCCCTGAACAACTCCAGCGCTTCCGCGAGCGCCTGGTCGAACTGCTCCTCGCGGCCGGCGTCGATGATGTTGTGGAACACGTTCAGCTGCGGGAAGGCGACGACGCGCACGTGCTCGCGGTGCACCGGGTCGACCTCGTCCGCGGCGGTGGCCTTCAGCGCCGTGTTCAGCGCCTCGTGCACGCCTGGCTGCTGGAGGTTGAACTTCTGGAACATGTCGACCATGAGGAAGACGTAGTCGGGTTCCTCGCTGCCGGAGGCGCGCAGCACCTCCAGAGGCACCGCGCTGAGCTGCTCCGTCTTCGCGACGTCCCTGGCGATGGCCGCCAGGTGGTTCGTGGTGAGCCAGGTGCCGCCGGACGCGAAGTACACGGGACCTGTCGCGGTGACCGGAATCTGCTTGCCCCGCAGGGTGATCTCGACCGGCGTGCCCTCTTCGGCCGTGGCCACGGCGTAGATCGCTGCGCCGACCTCCGCGGCGAAGCGCAGGCTGTCCCAGGTGTCGCCGTCGCTGCCCGGCGGGTCGACGGCGCACCGGTGGCCGAGATGGCGGAGCGCGTCCCTCATCAACCCGCTCAGCGCGAGCGTGCGGACGTTCGGGAGGGAGTCGACCGTCTCCTCGATCCGCCGCTCGATCTTCTCCAGCTGCTCGGCGGACCAGTCCGGATCGACCTCGTGCCGGCTGACCTCGACCATGTCAGCGGTTGGACCAGGTGCCGCTCACCAGGTTCTCCGGCAGGTAGTCGGACTCGACCTCGACCGCGAAACCGTTGTCCCTGCCGCGGATCGCCATGGCGAGCACGGCGAGCGCGACGAATCCGTCGGGGTTGTCCGCGAAGTCGACCTGACGCCAGTAATCGCGGTGCGCCGTGGTCGCCTGCACCAGTGCGTCGGTGAAGTCCTCCTGCCCGCCGCGCAGGACGCGGAACAGGACGTTCACCGGCGGGTACGCGACGAGCAGCATGAAGTCGCTGGAGGCGAACTTCGCCTGCCCCGGATCGGTCAGGTCGATCACGGACTCGAGCAGAGCGGGGGGAACCTGGTCGCCGCGGAGGTAGCGCTGCATCGTGTCCACCCAGGGGAGGACGTACTCCTCGACCTTCGCGCCGCTGCCGAGCAACGTGTACTTGCCGACCTGGCACAGCTCGGCGATGCGCTGCTCGCTGCGCGTGGCGATGGCGAGCCAGGCGGCGGTCAGCCAGTCGACCGGGGTGGCGTGGTGGTTCGGGCCGAGCACCGGCAGCCGGTACTCCCGGTCACCCAGCCGGTAGGGGACGAAGTCCTCCGACTTGGACGTGCGGGCGAAGACCGCGTTCGCCGTCTGGGACGCGAGCACGGCCGCCTGCCACGTCTCTTCCTTGCCCGCGGCCGGGTCGAGCACGGTGAGGTACTCGAAGCGCATCAGCGCGCGCCTGCGTGCGGCGCTCAGCGCGTCCGGGTCCGACTCGACGTCCTCCAGCGCCGACTCGATCAAGCGCTGGAGCGTGTCCACCTGACCGCGGGCGAATTCCTCGCTGATCTCGTGCCTGGGAATTTCGTGCATCGCGTTGCCGGTCCTCACCTGGGCATCAATGGCAGACGTGGTTGGTAATCGTAGCCTTCGAACGGCCGGTACTTCCATCCGGTCAACTCGTGGTCGACGCCCGTTTCATTCGTTTGTGCGCGCACCTCGACGTAATCGAGCCGACCGTCCTTCTTCGCCTTTCGCAATTCCTCGGCGAGCTCCGCGTCGGCTCCACCCCGGCGTTCCATCGCCTGCAGGGTGTCGTCGAAGTACGCGGGGTGGCCCTGCTGGTAGACCTTGGGGCCCTCCGCGGTCTGCACGATGCGTTCGCTCGCCGGACCGCTGGGCGCCTTGGCCTCGTGGACGACGTAGTCCGGCTTCTGCCCGTCCAGGTAGTCGACCTTGTAGACCTGGTCGAAGTTGCTGTTGCCAGGAGTGCCGGGCCGGTGCATGGGCTCGATCTCGGCCAGCACCCTGCCGGTCTTGGCGTCGTAGACCTCCAGCACGTCACGGCTGGTGTGCGACGGGTCGAAGTCGCCGCCGCCCTTGGTGCGGAAGTCGACCTCCGCGTCCGGGAACGCGTGCGCGAACTGCGAGTGCACCCGGTCGCGCAGGGCGTGGGAGGACACCTGCTCGCCGAAGTGCTCCGAAGCGGTCGTCTGGGCGCCGATGGCCTCCGAGCGTTCCGGCGAACCCTTGGGGGTCTCGTCCATCGCCTTCTGGCGCTCGGCCATCGCTTCCTGGCGCGCCTTGGTCTTCTCGTCGATCCGCTGGTCGTCCGCGGCTTTCCAGTCCTGGTCCTGGCGGTAGTCGTCCGGGCGGGAATCCGTGTCGCCGCCGGAATTCGTGTCGGCGTCCGAACCGTCCCGGGGAACTTCCTTCGCGCGCGTTTCATCGAAGCCGAGAGATTCGGCGGGCGGCCGGTCGGACTTCAGTTCCGGCTTGCCGTCCTTGAGGTCGACGGGCGGCGGCTTCATCCCGTCCACGTCCGGGCTGCGGTCCGCCCGCACCACCAGTTCGGTTCGCCCGTTCGTCGTGCGCTCGTAGTAGTGGTGCTTGATGTAGTCGTCGCTGGCGATCTTGTCGCGCGGCGACATCCCGCTCGTCCCACCGGGCTCGTCCCGCCAGTCGGTGGGACCGCTGTCGTTCGAGCTGTCGCCCCGGTCGACGGCGCCGTCCGTGTCGGTGTCGGCATCCGGGTCGTGGCGCTGCGTGTCGGGTGCGTAGCCGTCGTCGCCGGTCCTCGTGCTCGAACCGTCCGGGTGGTGGGTCTCCCACTCGCCGTTCGGCGGGATCTTCGGCTGGCGGGTGCCGTCGGGCCGGATCTCGGGGTCGCTCGTGAAGACGCGGCCGTTGGCGTCCGTCCAGGCCGGCTTGGTGGGGGCCAGCACGGGTGCGTCGAGGTGCTTCGAGAGCTGCTTGGCGAAGTCGTTGCTGGCGGCGTCGCAGCCGATCAGACGCACCGGCTTGCTGCCGTCGTAGCCGGAGCGGCGGAGCATGTCCGCGTACTCCTTCGGCGTGTAGTCGTGGCCGCCGATGCGAGCCCGGCCGTCCGGGGTGACGTGGACGTCCGCGGTGAAGTAGCGCGGGTCGTTGGGGACGCGGTGCGGCAGGTCACCCATGTCCGGGTCGCCGCCGTGGTGCGAGACGCCGGACGGGGTGGTCTCGGCGTGCCGCTGGTGCGCCTCCTCGGGGGAGGGGCGATCCGCGGGCGGGGCGTCCTGGTCGTGGTTGTTCGGGCTGTCGGGGTCGCCGTCGTGCGGCTTGTCCGGGGTGTTGTCGTGCGGCTTGTCGCCGTCCGGGCCGTGGTGCGGCGCGTCCGCGTCGGGGCGGTGCGGCGCGTCGGCGTCCGGGCGGCGGGGTGCGTCGGCGTCGGGACGGTGCGGGGTCGCGGCTTCCGGGCGGGTGCTGTCCGGGGCGCGGTGGGGCGCCTCGGCCGTGTCGGTGCCGCGGTGGCGGGGGCCGTCCGGGGTGTGCGGGCGGGAGCCGTCCGGGCGGGTGCCGTCGGGACGAGAGCCGTCAGGGCGGGTGCCGTCTGGCCGGTTGCCGGGGCCGCTGCCGTCCGGGCGCGACGGGCTGTCAGGCCGGTGCGGCGCGTCGGGGCGGTGAGGGGCGTCGGGACGTGACGGACCGCCGTGGGGCGCGTCCGGTCGAGACGGCGAGTTCGGGCCGCCGTGCGGTGCGTTGGGCCCGTGCGGTGCGTTGGGTGCGTGTGGTGCGTTGGGACCGCCGTGGGGCGCGTTGGGCCCGTGCGGGGTGTTCGGGCCGTGCGGCGCGTTAGGCGCGTGGGGCGCATTCGGACCGTGTGGTGCGTTGGGTGCATGCGGCGCGTTGGGGCCGCCGTGTGGTGCGTTGGGTGCGTGGGGCGCGTTGGGTGAGGCCGGGCGCGTTGGTGCGGACGGGCCGTTGTGCGGAGCGTCGGGGCGTGACGACGGCGTCGTGTTGCCGTGTGGTCCGTCAGGGCGCGACGGGGCGTGGGGCGCGTCGGGACGCGACGGTCCGCCGTGCGGGCCGGACGGGCCCGTGTTGGGGCGGCCCTGGGGGGCGTCCGGGCGTGACGACGGTGCGTTCGGGGCGTCCGTGCGGGCCGAGGGTGCGTTCGGAGCCGTCGGTGCGGACGACTGCGGGCGCATCGGGGCGTCGCCGCGAGGGGCGTTCGGCCCGGAGGGGGAGTGCGGGGCGCCTGCTCCGGGAGCGTGTGGTGCTCCTGCCGACGGGCTGTGGGCCGGTGGCATGTTCGGACTGGACGGTGCCGACGGGGCGTGCGGTGCGGCTGCCGACGGTGAGGTGGCGCGGCTCGGAGGAGTCGCGTCGGGACGTGCCGCGTTCGGGGAGCCGGCCGAGGGGCCGCCGGCCGACGGGCTGTGCGGGGCACCGGCCGAGGGGGCGTGTGGCATGCCGCCGCCCGAAGGCATTCCGCCCGACGGGGCGGACGGTGCGGAAGGCATCGAGGGTGCCGAAGGGGAGGACGGCATCGACGGGACCGACGGTGCGCTCGGCATCGAGGCCGGACGGGACGGGGCGTCCGCGCGGGAGGCCGACGTCGACATGTCGGGAGAGCGCGGCGCGGGTGCGCCGGAGCCCAGGTCGCCTCGGCTGCCGGGGGTGCCGGTCCAACCCTGGCCGGGACCCGTCGGCGGACGGCCTGCCGCCGGGGACGACGGTGCGCCGCCGCCCGCGGCAGGGGCGCCGCCGCCCATCGGGCCGGACTGGGCCGGCGTCGACGGGGAGGTGTCCGGGGTGCGGGTGGGGGCCTGCGGGGCGTCCGGGCGCAGAGGCGCCTCCGGCGGTGCCACCGAGGACTGGACGGTCTGGCCCGTGTTGCGGGTCGGCGCCGGTGCGTCCGGGGTCGACGAGGTGTGCGGGGCGCTCGGGGCCGCCGGTGAAGAAGGCGAGCCCGGAGAGCCGGGAGAGCTGTCGGGCGTGCGCGGGGCCGAAGGGGGCGAGGAGTTGTCGGGGGTCCGCGACGGGGCGTCGGGCGTCGAGCTGTCCGGGGTGCGCGTGGGCGACGGCGCGGACGAGGGCGACGAGGTGTCCGGGGCACGCGAAGGCGCGTCCGGCGTCGAGGACGGCGAAGAAGGCGATCCCGGCGGCGAGGACGACGAAGGAGAGGAAGGAGACGAAGGAGAACTGTCCGGAGAGGACGGAGAGGACGGTGAAGAAGGCGAGGACGGCGAACTGTCCGGCGAAGAAGGTGAAGAGGGTGAGGACGGCGAACTGTCCGGAGAGGACGGTGAAGAAGGCGACCCACCGGGAGACGACGGCGAACCAGGGGTGCCGGAAGGCGAGAGGTCCGGGGCGTTGGTGCTGTGGAACAGGCCGCCGGGCTTGATGGACTTCGTGGAGATCACGTCGAGTCCGGTCACCTTGCCGACCAGCTTGCCGACGACCTTCATGATCTTCGTGAAGATCTCGACCAGCTTGCCCAGCAGCGGCGAGACCTTCTTGATGGTCTTGATGAGCTTCTGGATCAGCTCACCGATGCGGGTGGCCCACTTCGAGATCGCGGTCACGGCCTGCGCCACGATCACCGGCGTGCCGAAGCCCAGCGTGAACACGGCCTCCAGCACCCACGTGATCAGCTTCGCGACCAGGTCGGCGATCAGGTCGCGCACCATCTCGCGCACGAACCCGACGACCATGCCCATCACGCCGACGACGGTGCCGACCGAACCCGCGGCGGAAGCCGCGCCGGACAACGCGTCCAGCTGCTCGCCGGCGGCTTTGCGGTAGGCGTCGCCCGCGCTGCCGGTCCATCCGCCGGTGCCGTCGACGGCCGCCTTGTAGTCGCCCGCGATCTTGCCGAGCTCCTGCGAGACGTTGCCCCACGTCGTGGAGTACGACTGGATCACCGGCGGGTCGCCCGCCAGCCAGTCCAGGGCCTCCTTCAACGGCTGCATGTGTTCCATCAGGAACGAGGCCGCGGACGACAGCAGCGTGCCGAACGGGTCGATCGCCATCGAGGCGGCGTCGGCCACGAGACCCACGACGCCGAGGCCGCCCTCGATCCAGCTGCCCTCGGAGATGCCCTTGTACGCGTCCACCGCCGAGTCGGCGATGGAGAAGCCGGTCGCCCAGCCGTTGTCACCGGTACCGGCGTTGAAGAAGCCGGACGGTTCGGCGGGGGCCTTCGCCACCAACGGGTTCGGTGAGGACATCAGACGCCACCCTTCAGCGTGCGGGTGATCTGGTCTTCGACCTCTTGGTAGTGCTTCGCGGTCTCGGTGATCTTCTTGGCGGTGGCCTCCATGGCCTCCGCCGCGCCGCTCAGCGCGTCCATGCCCCACTGCTCGACCGGATCGAGCAACATCCGGAACGGCTGGCAGATGATCCCGTACGCGTCAGTCGGCATCGACACGGTGTTGGCCGCGTCCACTGCTCCCTGCAGTCGCCCGTGCAGGCCCTCCAAGGCCTTGGCGTGCGCTTCCAGCACGTCCGAGGTGACGTTGAAACCACCGGAAGTCATCGAACCCCCTCAAGTTCGAGCAGCGGACAGAAAGATCAGGAGAGCACGGACTCCCCGCCGAAGTCGTCGTCATCGTCTGACGGCGGCCGGCGGCGCGGGGGAGGCGGCTGGGTCGGGCGGGGCGGCGGCGGTGCTTCGTCCTCCACCCGGAAGTTGATCTCGTTGCGGTCGTACGGCGTGCGCGTCGGCTCTTCGGCCGGCGGCGCCGGGAAGTTCTTCTTGGCCTCGTTGAACAGCACGTTGGCCGTCTCGTCCTGCGTGCCGATCGTCTCGGCCATGGCTTCCTGCAGCAGCTCGGGAATCCGGGACTGCGCGCGCTGCAGCAGCTTCATGATCTCGCCGCTGACCTCGGACATGCGCTTGCCGGAGGCGGACTCGTTGATCACGAGGTTCTGCAGGATCCCGTTGGACCCGACCAGGATCTCGATGGAACCGTCCTGCGACCGTTCGGAGATCGTCATCCCCTGCACGCGCGTCGCCATCTCCTGATAGCGCGCGGCGCGTTCCTGGATGTTCTGGTTCCAGTTCGCGAGCATCTGCTCGGACCCGGAGATGTCCTCGGGCACCGGTGATTCCCTCCCAAAGCGGCGGCGGACTCAAAGGATGACGCAGCCGGATCCGATCTCGTTCCACCCTGGAGTCAAATCGGCTGTGCAGACCAACGGCGTCCCACCGATCGGACCAGTGGGACGCCGTTCAGGTCAACTGACTAGTTCACACCCAGCAGGTCGACGACGAAGATCAGCGTCTCGTTGGGCTTGATCACGCCACCGGCACCGCGCGCGCCGTAGCCCAGGTGCGGCGGGATGACCAGCTTGCGGCGGCCACCGACCTTCATGCCCTGGACGCCCTGGTCCCAGCCCTGGATGACGCGGCCGCCACCGAGCGGGAACTGGAACGCCTCGCCGCGGTCCCAGGACGCGTCGAACTGCTCACCGGACGAGTGCGACACACCGACGTAGTGCACGGACACGAACTGACCGGCCGTGGCCTCCGGACCGTCGCCGACGGTGATGTCCTCGATCAGCAGGTCGGCGGGCGCCGGGCCGTCGTGCGGGTCGACCTCAGGCTTCGTGGGGGCCATCACAACTTCCTCTCGGAACGGGGTTGTTCGCGCTCGATCCAATCACGCGGGGGCGGGCACGGCCGAATGGCCTACGCGGACCAGCCCTACCCGGTCCGGAGTCCTCATGTCTTTCTTTAATCACCACCGGCCCCGCGGCCGGGGGACACAACAGAAGAAGGAGATGATCATGGCGGCACCCCTGCACCGCCTCCGGTCACTGCTCGGCGCGGCACTGGCGGCGGCAACGCTGTCCATGGCCTGCGTCAGCGTGGCCGAAGCAGCTCCGACTCCGACCGCCGACGGCGAGTTCGGCACCCAGATCGTCGGCGGCACGCGCGCGAGCACGTCCACCTACCCCTGGGTCGTCTACCTCGCCACGAGCAGTGGTTTCCAGTACTGCGGCGGCACTCTCGTCGCTCCCAACAAGGTCGTCACAGCCGCGCACTGCACCGTGGGCGACTCGGCGTCCGCTGTCCGGGTCGTGGCGGGCCGCGACGACAAGAACTCCACCGCGGGCACCGTCGCCCGGGTCACGAAGATCTGGATCCACCCGAGCTACCGCGACGTGACCCTCGGCTACGACGTCTCGGTGCTCACGCTCGACCGCAACCTGTCGCAGACCCCGCTCCCGTTCGCCACCTCGGCGGACAGCGCGCTGTACGCCACGGGCACCAGCTCGACGATCCTCGGCTGGGGCACCACGTCCTCCGGTGGCTCGGCCTCGCGCTACCTCCTGCGGGCCACCGTGCCGCTGACCAGCAGCTCCAGCTGCACCAGCTCGTACGGCAGCGACTACAAGGCCACCCACATGGTGTGCGCCGGTTACAGCCAGGGCGGCACCGACACCTGCCAGGGCGACTCCGGTGGCCCGCTCGTGGCCGGTGGCAAGCTGATCGGCATCACGTCGTGGGGTGAGGGATGCGCGGCCGCCGGTTACCCCGGCGTCTACACCCGCGTCTCCACCTACGCGGCGCAGATCCAGGCACAGCTGTAAAAAACGTGAGGCCGGGAAGGGGCAACCCTTTCCGGCCTCACTTACGTCCTGGAGACATGAACGGCAAGAAGCTGTTGGCCGGCGCCGCCGTGCTGGTCGTCGCCGGAGTGAGCGTGAGCTCCGCGGTGCGGGACGAAACCCTCGCACCACCACCGATCGTGGACTACGGGCCGGTGCGCCTTGTCGCGTTCGATTCATGTGACAACGCATTGACCGAACTGCGCCGCGCCATGTCCCCGTACGTCAGCGCGTACGGCCTTGGCGGCCAACGGTTCCTCACCATGGAGAGCTCGGCGACGGACAACAGCGCGGGCGTCGCGCAGAAGGACACGCCGCTGAGCGCCCCCACTCCGCCCGCGCAGCAACAGGACCACTCGACGACGAACGTCCACGAGCAGGGCGTCGACGAGCCGGACATCGTGAAGACGGACGGGAAACGCGTCGTCTCCATCGCCGACGGCAAGCTGCGCGTCATCGACGTGGCGTCCAGGGCGATCACCGGCACGGTCGACCTCGGCGAGCGCCGGGCGAGCCAGCTGCTGGTCTCCGGCGACCGCGCGCTGGTGGTCGCCGACAGCCCCGTGCCCATGCTGAAGCCGTCGCTGCCGCCCGACCGCCCGTCGTTCGTCCCGGAGACCGCCACCGAGCTGGTTCTCGTGGATCTCAAGGGGCTCAAGGAGATCAGCAGCCTCAAGACCGACGGCTTCTACCTCGACGCCCGCCAGATCGGCGGCACCGCCCGCGTCGTCGTCCGCTCGCAGCCGCGCCTGCCGTGGGTGTACCCGGACCAGACGACCAACGAAGCGGGATCGTTGCGCCGCAACAAGGAGATCCTGCAGAGCGAGCCCATCTCGTCGTGGCTGCCGCGCTACGAGCTCACCGAGAACGGCGCCAAGTCGAGCGGAACCCTGGTCGACTGCGCGAACGTCAGCCGCCCGACCGCGCCGAGCGCGACGTCGATGCTGACCGTGCTGACGTTCGAGCTCTCCGGTCAGCTCGGCACCGGCCAGCCGGTCTCGATCGTGGCCGACGGCGACACCGTCTACGGCACCGACCGCAGCCTCTACATCGCAGACGACCACCGCCTGCTGCCGGAACTTCCTTCCAGGCCACCGGTTCAGCGCCCGATCACCACGGCGATCCACCAGTTCGACATCGGCAACCCCGGCCCGCCCAAGCACGTCGCGTCCGGTGACGTGAACGGCACGCTGCTCAACCAGTACTCGCTGTCCGAGCACGAGGGCGTTCTCCGCGTCGCCACCACCACGGGCACCGAAACCCGTTGCTGCTGGCGGATGCCCGCGGACGTGGTGCCTCAGCAGGACATCGCTCCGGCGCCGTCGGAGAGCTTCGTCACGACACTGCGCCGCGAGGGCGACCAGCTCGCCAAGGCCGGTCAGGTCGGCGGGCTGGGCAAGGGCGAACGGATCTACAGCGTCCGGTTCATCGGCAAGCTGGGCTACGTCGTCACGTTCCGCCAGACCGACCCGCTCTACACGCTCGACCTGAGCGATCCCAGGCAGCCCAGGGTGACGGGCGAGCTGAAGATCACCGGCTTCTCCGCCTACCTGCACCCCGCGGGCGACGGGAAGCTGATCGGCGTCGGCCAGGAGGCGACCGAGCAGGGCAGGACGACCGGTACGCAGGTGTCGTTGTTCGACGTGGCCAATCCCGCGTCACCGCAACGACTCGCGCAGTACCACCTGCCGAACTCGAACTCCGAGGCCCAGTTCGACCCGCACGCGTTCCTGTTCTGGCCGCAGGACGGCACGCTCGTCATCCCGGTGTCGGCCAACCGGACGAACTACGAGGTCTCCTCGCTGGTGCTGCGCGTCGAGGGCAACCAGCTGCGCGACAGCGGCAGGATCGTCGAACCGTCCAGCCCGAACAACTACGGCGGCCCGAGGCGCACGATCGTCATCGGTGACCAGCTGTGGTCGATCTCCAACGCGGGCGTGCAGGTCAACGCGCGCAGCGGCCTGGCACAGCAGGCCTGGCTGCCGTTCACGCCCTAGCGCGGTCTCCGTTGAGCAGGCGGTGCGACAACACCGTGCCGCCTGCCATCGCCGCCGGGATCACGACCAGCGCGGCCAGCGGGATCAGGCACAGCAGGTAGGTCGGCACGGCGAGCCCGAGCACCAGGCCGCGGCGCGTCGCGAGGATCTGCCTGCGCTGCTTGAACGTCCGGCCGCGTCGCGTGAACGGGATGCCGGTCAGCTCGATGCCGAGCAGGTAGCCGTTGATGAGCACGGCCAGCACCGGTACGACCGTCTGCCCGATGATCGGGATGAACCCGCAGAAGAACAACGGGATCGCGAACAGGATCGACGTGCCGACCAGCAGGAGCGTGCCGCGCAGCCCCACCAGGAACCCGCGCCACCAGCCGATCTGCTCCGCGTCCGGCACGCCGCCGAGCTCGTCCTCGACCTCTTCCGAGATGTACTCGTAGAACGGGCCGCCGATCATGAGCGTGATCGCGGTGAACAGCAGCACGCTCAGGCCGAGCCCGGCCGCGATCACCGAAATTCCGACGGCGACCTCGACGACGCTCTTCCAGGTGTCGCTCCACGAGTCCGCGAAGCCGGTGAGCCATCCGGCGATCGAGTCGATGTTGGTGACCAGCAGCACCCAGCCGCCGATCATCAGCACGGCCGTGATGACCGCGGGCAACGCGCCCATCAGCACGCGCTTGGGTGAGCTGAACACCAGGCTGAACCCACGCAGCAGCAGACCGACACCGGCACCGAAGTCCTTGATCACGCGCGCAGGATAGTCGGTTTCGTCCCCTGTTGAGACGAGGTGGAGTGATTTCGCGGGGCGCGGCATGATGGGCGGTCCGAGTGCGGGAGGCGTTGAGGTTGAGCAACCCAGCTAAGAACGCCGTCGTCGTCCCGGACGGGCCGCTGCCGATGCTGCCGCCGTCCCTCTGGGAGTCGAGGGACGTGCGCGAGGCGGTCGCCGCGGAGTCACCCGGCGCCGTGGTCGCGATCGCACGCAGGGCGCACGGCCTGCGTCAGGACGAACTGGGCACGCTGGCCGGGTTCTCCCAGTCCGCGATCTCCCGCCTGGAGTCGGGCAGCAACATCGCCTACGACCTGCGCGTCCTGCGCACGTTGCAACGGCTGCTCGGCATTCCCGCCCACCTGCTCGGGCTGACCGACCGCACGGTGCCGGTGCTCTCCGGTGACCTGGTCGTAGGCATGGAGGGCAAGGCGCTGATGGCGTTGTGCGCCTCCGCCGTCTTCAGCGCCGACAACGACAACGCGGTGAGCCAGCTGCTCGTGCTGCGCCGGATCGTCAACGACGCGCACAACTGGCGTGCGACCGGTGCCCTCATGCCCGCCGTCCGCAGCATGTACGACGTAATCGACACCTTGCGCCGCAACGCGCGTGGCGAGATCCGCCGGCGGTTGCTCGGCACAGGCGCGATGTACGCGGAGTTCTACGGCTGGCTGTTCGAGGAGGTCGGCGACCTGCGCAACGCAGGCGCGTGGACGTCCAGGGCGTTGGAGCAGGGTCAAGCCGCGGACGACAGGGACGTAGTCGCGTACTGCTACGTGCGGATGAGCCAGCTCGCCGAGGCCGACGGCGACGACGACCGCGTCATCGGCCTGGCGCGGGCCGCCCAGCGCGAGACCGGGGTGAGCCCGGTCGTGCGCGCGATGGCGTTGCGGCAGGAGGCACGCGGCCTCGCACGGGCGGGCCAGAACGCGTGCATGCAGCGATTCGACCTCGCACAGGCGTTGGTGCAGAACGTCGAAAGGCCGCTGACGGACGAGTACTCGATCGGCTACTGCTTCACCGACCTGCACGTCCAGATGCAACGGGCCGCGAGCATGGTCGCACTTGCCGACCACCGTCGCGCCATCGACGCGTACACGGAGCTCATGCCGCGGTGGGGCAGCATCTGTCAGTGGGAGCAGGGCGTGCACACGGCCACCCTCGCCTATGCGCACGCGGCCAACGGTGACGTCGACCAGGCCGTCGAACTGGGGTTCGCGGCACTGGACCTGGCCCGCGCGACGGGGTCGCAGCTGATCGTGAACGAGCTGACCAGGCTCGGACCGTGGGCCGCGACGCCGGCGATCGCCGAGCTCACGGCCCAGCTCCGGTAGCCGTCGTATGCGAGTTCCGCATACGGCACCCGCAAATCGTATAGAACCCTGCCCATTTCGCCGGGCAGCCCGCACGATCTGAGTGTGATCGATCTGGCCGAACGAACGCCGCGCTCGGACGAGGTCACCGAGAGGTTCTGCGCGGCAGTGGCAGAGCAGAACTCGGGCCCTTACCGGCTCAAGTTCTACGCCACCACGCACGCCGTCGTGTGTGTGGTGGACGACGCCGAGGTGAAGGCATGAGCATGCCTGTCTTGCTGGTCCGCAAGCGCGTGGGTGTCGTAGGCGAGACACAACGCACGTGCCACCTCGTACCCGTGCCCGACGACGACACGTTGCTCGCGTTGACCGCGTACTGCGGCGAACTCATCCATCAGGGCGAGGCCGAACTGCTCTCCCAGCCCTCGGGAATGCCGTGCGTCGGCTGCCTGTTCCGCGTGCCGATGCCTCGCTAAGCGGGCGGTGAGGCGATGCAGGCCGTGCCGAACCGGCGGAACCCGACGCGTTCGTAGACCCGCGCGATCTCCAGGCTTCCCGCCGACAGGAACACCAGCTCCGCGCCTCTTTCCAGGGCATCACGCGCCAGTTCCGCGGTGACCGCGCCACCGAGGCCACGTCGCCGTGCCGCCGGCAACGTGCCGATGCCCGCGATCTCCACGACGTCACCCGCCCGTTGCGCTGTTCCTACCGCCAGTACGCCCTCGCCTGGCAGGTCGGCCACCGCGTGACGGTGCCGGGTGCTCATCGGGACGGCGCCTCGCAGGGCCGCGTCCCGTTCCGCCACACCGGCTTCACCCGCGGCAGTGCCCGGCGACGAGAACGCGAGCTCCGCCACGACGGACACCTCGACGGGCCTCGTGCCGAGCACGCGCACGTGCGGATGCGGTTCCGGCAGCTTCTCGGGATCGAGCACCAGCAGCGGTGCTTGGAGCACCTCCAAGCCAGCTTCGACCGCGACGTCGAGCAGGCCGGGTGTCGTCTCGTGCACCCACTCGAACGCCTCGGGCACACCGAGTTCGCGCTGCCGTTCCCGCACCTTCACCACGTCCGCGACCGTCGGCTGCCCGCCGGGGAACCGGGGCCGCGCGTAGTACGGGTAGCCGTCGCCCGCCTGGACGAACAGCACCAGCTCGCCGTGTTCCTCAACGCGAGATCCCGGTCGGGGCACAGAGTCGTAAAACTCTTCCAGAACAGTCCGCACAGAAGATCACGCTAGCTACCTTTGGCGGTATGAAGCACGGCATTTTCGGTAACGAGCTGTCATGAGGGCCCTGGCGGCATTCGTCACCCTGCTCCTGGTCCTCACCGGCTGCGGCAGCGACCGCGAGGACCGGTTCGCCCGGCCCGGCGCGCCCAAGCAGTCGCCGAGCGGGAAGTTCGTCGCGCACGCCGAGAGCGCGAGCGAGGTCCGGGTGACCGACCGCAACGGTGGTGACGTGTTCCGCAAGTCCTACGAGTACGCGACGAGTTCGCGGGCGGACGGCATCGGCGTGGTGTGGCTGTCCCAGAAGGACCAGCTGTGGGTGCTCGTCCCCGGTGACACGAGCGAGCGCGTCGAGGCCGGTCCCGACGGTGTGTGGACGGCGGTGGAGGCCGACCTACCGGGCGAGATCACGCGGCTCGGGTGAGGGGTCCGGCTCGCCCTCGGTGATCCGCCGGCCGCGCTCCAGTTCCGCGTCGAACTCGGCGCCGAGCAGCACGGCTATGTTCGAGATCCACAGCCACACCAGGAAGACGATCACGCCGCCCAGCGAGCCGTAGGTCTTGTTGTAGGACGCGAAGTTCGCGACGTACACGGCGAAACCGACGGTCGCGAGCACCCACAGCACGATCGCGAGGAGACTGCCGGGGCTGACCCAGCGGAAGCCCTGCTGCCGGACGTTCGGCGCGGTCCAGTACAGGACCGCGAACGCCAGGCTCACGAGCAGCAGGATGACCGGCCACTTCACGATGTCCCACACGGTGACCACGGTGTCGCCGAGTCCGACGGCGTTGCCGACCGCGTCCGCGATCCCGCCGGTCAGCACGAGCGCACCGAGCGTGAGCGACACCAGCATCACCGCGCCGAGCGTCAGCCCGAGTCGCAGCGGCACCGTCTTCCAGAACGGGCGGCCTTCCTCGACGTCGTACATGGCGTTGCACGCGCGCATGAACGCACCGAGATAGCCCGACGCGGTCCAGAACGCCGTCAGCAGACCGATGATGCCCAGCAGGCCGGCCGCGTTCTGACTCTTCTGCAGCTCTTCGATGGACGACTTCACCAGGTTGCCGGCCTCACCGGGCGCGACCTGGTCGACGTACTTCAGGAGTTCCTGTGTCGTCGTGTCGCCCAGCAGCGCGAGTGCGGACGTCAGCACGATGATCCCGGGGAACAGCGACAGCACCGCGTAGTAGGTGAGCGCTGCGGCCCAGTCCGTCAGGTTGTCGTCGTTGAACTCCTTGACCGTCCGTTTGAGAACGCCCCACCAAGCACCTTTCGGCAGCTTGGTGGGGCCTTCGACGGTCTTACCTGCGGGCACGGCGGCGCCAGCTGAACGACCGGGTGCCGGTGCCGACTCCGGCGAGGTGCAACGCGAGCAGCAACAACCCGAGCACGATCAGCGTGTTGACGGTGATCACGTCACCGAGCGCTACCTTCGCCAGATCGAGGATCAGCGCGAGGCCGAACGAAACTGCGGCGATGATGGCCAGCATGTGTCCACCTCCTAAGTGGTTGAGCTGCGGATACCCATTTGTTCAAGGGCGAATCGCGCCGTTCGGAGCAATGGTCGTGCCATGATCGGTCCCGTGGACGTCCAGCGCTGGCAAGCAGCCGCGGTTCCGTGGTGGGTGACCAGGGTCGGGCTCGTCGGTGGGTGGATGGTCGCCTTCTACTTCGCCGTGAGCGCGAACGAGTCGCCGTGCACGGTCGCGCACCCGTGCCTGCCGGATCCGTTGTTCTCTCTCGCGGTGGTTCCGTTGCTGGCCACGCCGTTGCTGCTGTTGTTCGGTCGTGTGCTGACGGGCTGCGCGATGGGCGTGCTGTTCGGTGCGATGGACCTGATGCTCGACGGCAGTGCGGTGGCGAACCTGGCGTTCGGGCTGCACGCCGCCGCGTGCGCGTTGGTGGCGGCGTGGACGGTCAGGTCGCGTGCGGACCAGCACGAGGCGGCGGGCGCGACGATCGTCTCGCTGCCGGACCTGCCGCCACAACGCGGAGTTCTCCGCGTCGTCGCCGTGCTGCTGGTCCTCTTCGGGTTCCTGACGTTCGTGCAGTACAGCCTCACCAACGACGCGATCGAGCAGCACATCGCGAACGCCAGCCGCGTCGACGCCGAGGTCGTCGAGATCAAGAACACCTTCGAGGTGTGGGTGGAGCTGCCGGACCGGCAGCGCGCCGCGTTCGAACCGCTCGCGCCGGAGTCCTATCAGGTCGGCGACGAGGTGCCGGTGCTCGCGGACGGCACGTGGGTGCGGATGGCGAACGAACCCGAGGACGTCACGTGGTGGCTGACCATCGGTGGCTCCGCCGTGTTCTTCGCGATCCTGCTGGCCGCACGGGAACGCCGCCGCCGCGCGTTGTGGACGGGACCGGTGAAGGCCATCCGGTTGCAGATCCACCAGATCGGGCCGCGCCGGATCCTGTTGCGGTACGGCAAGAAGGACATCGCCACGCTCACCACGCTCGCCGACCTCGGGCTGGAGGAGCCGCTCTACCACGACACCGAGGAGTTCGGCCGCGTGTGGCGCGGCGAGGAGGACCCGCCGGTGCGGCTCGACCCCGCCGAGGTGCTCGTCGCGGGGGAGTGGCACCACGGCGGCCAGGTGGCGTTGCTCGTCGAGGGTGAGGTCGTGGCGACCAGCACGCTGAACCGCGTCCGCCCGCGCCACATCGTCCACAGTGCACATCTGCCGGGTGAGCCGGTCACGGCGGGCACGCCGGTCGAGTTGCCGCACGCGATCTGGCCGGGGGACCGCCGGCGGGTCGAGGGCGTGGCGCTGCTGCTCGGCGCCGCCGGTGCGTTGATCGCGCTGAAGTTCTACCCCGAGCTCATCGTGCTCGGGCTGATCGGCATCCAGTGCGTGCTGTCGGCCGTGACGCGGTTCCAGCCGATGCTGCGCCTCGACCACAACTCGGTCGTGCTCTACACCGGTGTCTTCACCTACCGCGTGCCGTGGGCGCAATTGCACGGTGTGCGTCGTTCCGGCCCTCAGCTCATGCTCGCGTTCGGGCCGCACGGTGACGTTCTCACGACGCCGCACCTGCCGGACGCGCAGGCGGGCGAGAAGCTGATGTGGGCCCGCGCCCGGTCGTTGATCGCGGAGCACCCCGGTGAACGGGTGACCCGCAAGCTCAACATCAGCGTGCTGATCGGCGCGGTCTACGCCGCGCTGGTGCTGTTCATCTGAGCTTGGCCACGGCCTTGAGCAGACGGTCCACATCGGACTCGTCGGTGTAGGGCCCGATGCCCGCCCGGACGGCGCCCTTGTCGCCCAGGCCGAGCCACCGCGAGCATTCGAGGGCGTAGAAGTGGCCGGCGGGCGCGTTCACGCCCTCGGCCCCGAGTCTGCGGTAGACCTCGGCCGGGTCCAGTCCGTCGACGGAGAACAGCACGGTCGGCGTGCGCGACGAGGCCTTGCTGTAGATGCGCACGCCGAGTTCCCGCAGCCCGTTCTCCAGCTGCTCGCGGAGACCGAGTTCGTGCTCCTCCAAGCCGTCCAGCTCCCGCATGAACTCCACCGCCGCGGTCGTCCCGGCGAGCAGCTCGTACGGCAGCGTGCCCAGCTCGAACCGTTCCGGCACGGCGTTGGTCGAGGGCAGCAGCTTGTCCGGCCGCAACGTCTCCAGCAGTTCCGGCGCCGCCGCCAGCACGCCGAGGTGCGGGCCGAGGAACTTGTACGGCGAGCACACGAAGAAGTCCGCGTCCAACGCTTCGACGTCGACCGGCACGTGCGGTGTGTAGTGCACGCCGTCGACGTAGACGAACGCCGCCGCCTCGTGCGCCGCCCGTGCGATCTCCGCGACGTCCGGACGCGTGCCGAGCAGGTTCGACGCCGCCGTGATCGCGACGACGCGGGTGCGGTCGGACAGCAGCTTCGTCACCGCCTCGACGGGCAGCTCACCGGTCGTGCGGTCGAACGGCGCCCATCGCACCGTGGCCCGGGCAGCCTCGGCCGCCTGCACCCACGGCCTGATGTTCGCGTCGTGGTCGATCCTGGTCACGATGATCTCGTCGCCCGGCCGCCAGTTCTTCGACAGCGTGCGGGCGAAGTCGTAGGTCAACTGGGTCATGCTGCGCCCGAACACGATGCTGCCGGCGTTGAGGAACTCCGCCATCGTGCGCCGTGCGGTCCGCACGATCTCCTCGGCCCGCCGTTCGGCGGCCGTGACGCTGCCGCGGTTGGAGACCGCGGAGGTCAGCGTGGCCCTGACGGCCTCGCCGACGACGTCGGGCACCTGCGCGCCGCCGGGTCCGTCGAAGTGCGCGGCACCCTCGCGCAAGGCGGGGAAGTGGGCGCGGACCGCTGCGACGTCGTAGGCCATGCCCTCATCGTGCTTCAGCACCCACGAATCGGGAAAGGATCAACCGTAGGGTCATCACCTGTTCGGTGGCGTCGAAGTCGGGGTCGATCAACCTGCCGTAAAGGCCGTCAACCAGTGCCTGCACCCAGGTCGCGGCCGTCAGCGCGCTCACCGGGAGAGTGATCTGGCCGGCGTCGTGCGCCTGTCGCAGCAGTTCGGCCAGTTCGTCGCGCATCACCTGTTCGTTGCGGCCGACGAGTTCCCACAGCTCCGGGTCGCGGCTGGCCTGTGCCACGACCTCCAGCACCAGCCCGGCCACAGACCGGTCGAGCGCGGGCACGCACAGATGGTCGACCATCAGCAGGACGCCGTCCCACGGGCTCAGTTCGCGGGCCTTCGCGAACATCTGCGCGTTGTCCTCGGCGTCCTGCACGAAGATCTCGCGGAAGATCGCCCGTTTGGTGGGGAAGTAGTGGAAGAGACTGCCGGTGCTGATGTCGGCGGCCCTGCAGATGTCCGCGACGGTCGTGCGTTCGAAACCCTTCTGCGCGAACAACCCCGCCGCGGTGTCGGTGATGTGCCGCTTCTTCTCCGCGTGCTTGACCGGGTCTACCGTTCGCACCTGTAGTACTGCCTCTTCTTCTCGTCCCGCACGGAGACGCCGCGTTTGCGGATCTCCCGCGCCAATTCTGCGGCCTCCGCGTTCTCGTACCTCGCGATGGCCTTCCTGCGGGCCGTGAACAGCGCGTTCACGTCCGCCGGCAGTTCGGGCGCGTGCTCGACCCACATCCGGAACTCACCGGCGAACGGGTCCGCGTCGCGCCAGCGGTAGCCCTGCTCGGTGAAGGCCCGTTCCAGCCTGGCCCTGCTCAGGTCGGAGGTCTCGCGGGCCAGTTCGGCGCCGCCGGGCGACAACAGCACGAGCTGCTTGCCGTCCGCGAACACCGACTCGATCTCGTCGCGGCCGAAGCCGAACGTCCTGTCGTCCTTGTGCAGCGTGATCCGGCTCGGCGAGACCTCGACCGACATCATCTCGCTCGCCCAGAACAACGCGAACACGAAGCCCGCGCCCGCGCCGACGGCCAGGGCCGCGAGCGTCGACCACGGCTCCGGGATGTCCGTGACCAGCTCGAACACGCCCTGGAACGGGAACCAGCTCAGCGTCGTGATCCACCCGGCCGCGAGCTTGAGCCCCCATCCCGCGGCGGCACCGACGGCCGGGCACGCGACCCAGATGCCGTACCGGACAGCTGCGGTCTCCTGCACAGTCGTCATGCGCCAATACTAGACCGAGCGCTCGGTTTATTCTGGGTTATGGCAGGTAGAAGGTCAGCAGATCGCTCGTGACCGGCGGGAACAGCCTGGTCATCAGCTCCTCCTTCGGGCCGGGGTAGACGTCGGAGAACCGGCGGCGCAGCCCGTCCATGCCGTGCGGGCCGAACAGCAACGGCGCCAGCAGGTCCGGGGCGATGCCCGCGCCGCCCTGCGAACCGGGGCCGAGCAACGTGCCGCCCCACTCGTACGGGCCGATCTCCTCGCCGTCCCAGTGGAAGCGGACGTGCGTGCGGTAGAAGCCGAGCACCACCTCGACGGGGTCATGGCCCCGCAGGCGTTGCGCGAAGACCGGCTTCAGGTGCTCCAGCAGTCTCGGGATGCTCGGGATGCGCACCATGTACTGGTCGAGGTCCGCCTTCCTGGCCCCCAGGTGTTCCTCCAGCGCCGGGTGCCGTTCGCCGGCCTCGGCCGGATGCACCAGTGCCACCAAGGCTTTAACGGCGTCGTCGTCGATGCCGGCGATCTCGCCGAGCACGACGTCGCCCTCTTCCTCCGGCGTGCTGCGGCCCGTGGCGACCGGGGTGCCGTCGCGGTCGACGATCCACGTGATCGACCCGGTGCGGTCGATCAGCCAGCGCCAGCACGGCGTGCCGTGGCCCACGCGCAGGTCCGCGCCCTGCTGGGCTTCGTCCTGGAGCCGGTTCAGCACCGGGATGTCGGCCTCGGTCGCGCGCCGGATCGTGTGTCCCGCAACGGCTTCCGGCTTCCGGACGAGCGGGCGAGTCTGCTTGATCGGGATCGAGTAGACGTAGCCGAACTGGCGGTAGAAGTACGGGACGCCCATCACGAACTGGAGCAGGTGGCCGCGCTCGGCCGACCTGTCGTTCGCCCAGTCCATCAGCCCGCGTACCAGGCCCCTGCCCTCGTACTCGGTGTCGGTGGCGACCTGTTCGATCTGGCCCGCCGGGATGTCGAGGCCGGCGAGCGTCACCGTCTCGTCCATCAACGTGAGGGTGGAGACGATCCGGCCGTCGTCGTCAGCGACTCCGACCCAGTCGCAGCCCGCGTCCGGGTCGGTCATCAGCAGGCGGGCGTCGACGCCGTCGCTGGGGTCCATGCGCGAGACGACGAGCTTCTCGATCCGGGGGAGGTCTTCAGGGCGTGAGGTGCGGATTTCCACGGGCGGAGTGTTTCCAGGGCGGTGGTTGTCCGCAAACGGATTTACGGTCGTCCGCATGGACTGGAACAAGCAGTTGACGGACCAGCTCGAATTCCACTGGAACGTGCAGTTGCGGCCACGGCTGGAAGGCATGACCGACGACGAGTACTTCTGGGAGCCCGTGCCCGACGCGTGGACCGTGCGTCCGGACAACACGATCGACTGGCAGTACCCGGCGCCCGAGCCCGTGCCGGTCACCACGATCGCGTGGCGGATGGCGCACATCATCGTGGGCGTGTTCAACGCGCGCACGGCCTCGCACTTCGGTGGTCCGCCCGCCGATTACGCGACCTGGCAGTTCGCGATGACCGCGGACGACGCGTTGAAGCAGTTGGACGACGCCTACGCGGCGTGGATGGCCGGCGCGCGCACGGCGGACCTGTCGAAAGCCGTCGGTCCAGCGGAGGGGCCGTTCGCGGCGGAGCCGATGGCGACCCTGGTGCTGCACATCAACCGTGAGGTGATCCACCACGCCGCGGAGATCGCGCTGCTCCGGGATCTCTATCTCAGGGAGAGTTAGTCACCTGCAAGTGCCTACTTTCTAGAAGTTGGCGCTAACTGCAAGATGGTTCCCGTCGAGAACACGAGGGGGATCATCATGCGAGTCATCACGCAGAAGACGGTGGGCGACGCGTCCGTGCTGGAGGTCGCCGAGGTGGCGACGCCCGTGCCCGGACCGGGGCAGGTGCTGGTCAAGGTGGGTGCGGCGGCCGTGAACCCGGTCGACACCTACATCCGCTCCGGCGGATTCCCCGCGCTCGGGGAGCCGCCGTTCACGCTGGGCTGGGACGTCGCGGGCACCGTCGAGCAGGACGCCGAGGGGTTCGTGGCCGGTGAGGACGTCTACGGGCTGCTGACCTTCCCCGGCACCGGCGGTGGCTACGCCGAGTACGCCGTCGTGAACGCCGCCGACCTGGTGCGGCGGCCGTCGTGGCTGACCGTCGAGCAGGCGGGCGCGACGCCGTTGGTGGGGCTGACCGCGTGGCAGACGCTCGTCGGGCGGGCCGGCGTGTCGGCCGGTCAGCGGGTGCTGATCCACGCGGCCGCCGGTGGCGTCGGGCACGTCGCGGTGCAGGTCGCCAAGGCGCGCGGCGCGTACGTGATCGGCACGGCGTCGGCGGCCAAGCACGACTTCCTGCGCTCGCTCGGGGTCGACGAGGTGATCGACTACCGCCACCAGGACTTCACCGAGATCGAGCCGGTCGACGTCGTGCTGGACACGATCGGCGGGGGGTATGCCGAGCGGTCCGCCCAGGTGATCAAGCCCGGTGGCGTGCTCGTGTCGGTCGTTCCCGGCAACCCGGGTTTTGACGTTGACCGAGCTTCCGAGCTGGGCATCCGGTTCGAGCTGTTCCTGAGCGTCGTCGCGTCCGGTGCCGATCTGGCCGCGTTGCCGCAGGTCAAGGTGCAGATCGATCACGTGGTGCCGCTGGCCGAGGCCGCGAAGGCCCACGAGCTCGTCGAGTCCGGCCGGACGACGGGCAAGGTCGTCCTGGTGCCGTGACCCCTCGTTAACCGTGCGTTGACCATGTACACCGATCGTGTGACACACATCCACACGATCGGGGAGTGTTCATGGCGCGGTGGAGTCCACTTGCCTTAGTTGTCGCTTTGCTGGCGGCGGTTGGCCTTTACGGGTCGACCGCCGCTGTCGCAGCAGCTCCGCTCACCGTGGCGCAGGCGATCGCGACCCAGAACGGGTCGTCGGCGACTGTCCGCGGGTATGTCGTCGGCCAACCCACGGCCACGACGACGGTCATCCGTTCGGGTTATCCCAACGACTACGCGCTGGCGCTGGCCGACTCGGCGTCCACGACCAGCACGTCGAACATGGTCTACGTGCAGATCCCGTCGGCGTTCCGCGCCTCGTGGGGCATGCAGTCGAACCCGTCGCTGCTGGGCAAGCAGATCGACGTCACGGGCTTGCTGAGCGCGTACTTCTCCCACGCCGGACTGACCTCGTCGACGGCGTTTGCGTTCGCCGGCACGGCCCCGCCGACGAGCAGCACGACCACTCCGCCGACCACGAGCGGTCCGCCCTCGGCCTGCGAGAGCTACTACACCTCGGCCTGCGGCAAGAGCGGCGCGGCGTTGAAGTCGGCGTTGAACTCGATCATCCGCACCCAGACCAAGCTCAGCTACGACCAGGTCTGGGACGCGTTGAAGGTCACCGACCAGGATCCGTCGAACTCGAACAACGTGATCCTGCTGTACAGCGGTCGTTCGCAGGCCAAGTCGACCAACGGCGGCGGCGCCAACGACTGGAACCGTGAGCACGTCTGGGCCAAGTCGCACGGCGACTTCGGCACGGCCACCGGTCCCGGCACCGACATCCACCACCTGCGTCCCGAGGACGTGTCGGTGAACGCCACCCGCGGCAACCTGGACTTCGACAACGGCGGGAACGCGGTCCCCGAGGCGACGGGCAGCAGGTACGACAGCGATTCCTTCGAACCACGCGCCGCGGTGAAGGGCGACGTCGCGCGCATGATCTTCTACATGGCCGTGCGCTACCAGGGCGGCGACGGGTTCGCGGACCTGGAGCTCAACGACCAGGTGTCCAACGGGTCCGAGCCGAAGATGGGCAGGCTCTCGGTGCTGAAGGCCTGGAGTGCCGCCGACCCGCCGGACGCGTTCGAGAAGAACCGCAACCAGGTGATCTTCGACCGCTACCAGAAGAACCGGAACCCGTTCATCGACCACCCGGAGTGGGTTTCCTCCATCTGGCCGTGAGACGTTCGAGGAAGGGGCGTTGCGCGGAGACGATCTTCGCGCTCGCCTCTTCCACGCTGAACCACTGCACGCGGTCGACCTCGGGGAACGTTTTCTTCTGACCCGACTTCGGCGGCCACTCCATCTCGAACGTGCCCGGCGTGACGGTCTCCGGATCCAGATCGCCTTCGAGCGCCCAGACCGTGATGACCTTGCCGGAGCCCTTGGCCTCACCGAGCGGGATCAGCTCGCCGTCCGGCACCGGGAGCCCGAGCTCTTCCTCGAACTCGCGCCGTGCGGCTTGTTCGGGCGTCTCGTCCTCGGTGTACTCGCCCTTCGGCACGGACCACGCGCCGGCGTCCTTGCGGGCCCAGAACGGGCCGCCCATGTGCCCGAGAAGCACCTCCAGCTGCTCGCGTCGTCTGAAGAGCAGGATTCCGGCCGACCGTTTCATACTGTCCAGCATGGCGGACTGGGTCCTGCACGTGGACCTCGACCAGTTCATCGCGGCGGTCGAGGTGCTGCGCGATCCGTCGTTGCGCGGCAGGCCCGTGGTGGTGGGCGGCAACGGCGACCCGACCGAACGCGCGGTCGTGGCCACCGCGTCCTACGAGGCGCGCGAGTTCGGCGTGCGCTCGGGCCTGCCGCTGCGGACCGCGTTCAAGAAGCTGCCGGACGCCGTCTACCTGCCGGTGGACCACGCCCTGTACGAGGCCGCGTCGGCGGACGTGATGGCCGTGCTGCGCTCGTTCCCCGTGGTCGTCGAGGTGATGGGCTGGGACGAGGCGTTCGTCGGGGTTTCCACGGACGATCCCGTTGAGTTCGCGCGGTCGTTGCAGGCGGCGGTGCTCTCGGCGACGAGCCTGCACTGCTCGGTGGGCATCGGCGACAACAAGCTGCGGGCCAAGATCGCGACCGAGTTCGGCAAGCCCGCCGGCGTCTTCCGGCTCACGCGGGAGAACTGGGCCGAGGTGATGGGGCACCGGCCGACGTCCGCGCTGTGGGGGATCGGCGCGAAGACCGAGCGCAAGCTGGCCGAGCTCGGTCTCGTGACCGTGACGGACCTGGCCACGGCTTCCGTCGACGCGCTGGCCGCCCGGTTCGGTCCCCGGATGGGTCCGTACTTCCGCGGGGTCGCTCAGGGCGCCGGTGACACGGTCGTGAGCGCGACGCCGTGGGTCGTGAAGTCCCGGTCGCACGAGAAGACCTTCCAGCAGGACCTCGCCTCGTTGGACGACATCCGCCGCGAGGTCGTGGCGCTGGCGCACCAGGTGGCGGCGGACGTGGTCGCCGAAGGGCGTCCGGCCGTGCGCGTGGGCGTGAAGGTGCGGTTCGTGCCGTTCTTCACGAAGGTCCGTCTGATGAAGCTGCCTGCGCCGACGTCCTCCGCTGAGGAGCTGGCGGCGGCCGCTCTGGTCGTGCTGGACCGCTTCGAACACGGTCGCGCCGTACGCCTTCTGGGGGTGCGCGCAGAATTCTCTGACGAAGATGTCGAACCGAAGCCTTCTCCTTCGACGTATCAGTAAGTAGAGGATTTGAAGGCTAGGAGAAGAAGATGACCGACACATCGCTCACCCACCGCGACCGCGCCGTTCTCAGAGCAGTGGCCGACGGCCGTTGCGAGATCGCCGGAAGCTCCCTGCTCGTCGACGGCCTGTGCTGCGCCGACCAGTTCGCCGGACTGCGCCTGACCACTGCGGGCCTGATCAGCGCCCGTTCCGGCCCCGCGGCACTGACCAGCGCGGGCTATCAGATGCTCGCCGCCTGACCGTTCTTGCGGAAGATGGACATCAGGTACTTGTTCGAGAATCGATAGGCGCCGTCTGGGGTCCGGAACGGTTCAACGGCGGCCCGGATTTTTTCCACGACTTTTTCCTCCCCCTCGCTCTCGATGATGCGCTGATAGCTGCCCACGCTCAGGAAGCTGCGCAGCATCGTGGCCTCGTCGGGATGTTCCTGGGGAATGTCGATCGTGAGTTTCTCGTGTGGTTCGGGCAGCGTCGCGCCCTTGCGCCCGCCAGGCCCTCTTACGGCCCGGCCGATGACCAGCAGGTCGCTCGCGTGCTCCGGATGCCACTCGCACACGACCACGTAGTCCTTGCTGACCCTGACCGCCTCCGCGAACGCCTCATCGGGATCCGGCGCGAAGAACAGCGCGTTGAACGCCGTCACGACGTCGAACGTGCCGTCCTGCCAAGGCAGTCGCCCCAGCGGCAGCTCGTGGAACTCGGCGGTGCTCGCCTGCCGCGCCAGCGCGATCATGGCTGTCGAGATGTCGATCCCGGTCGCCCTCGCGCCCGCTTCCGTCGCGGCGGCACAGAACTCGCCGCTACCGCACGCCAGGTCGAGAACTCTTTTGCCCTCCGTGATGCCGGTGCGTTCGATCGCGGTCTTCCAGGCAGGCATGGACATCTTCGCGCCGATCGCCGCCCGCTCCGCTGCCTTGCGGCCCCACAACTCGCCTTCCTGGATTTCGGTCATGATCACGACCCTAGTGATCCACCGACGTGCTCGCCGGAAATCCGCTGGCCGGGACGCGGATCATGGCAGGCATGGGTGTTCTGGCACGAGTCCTGCGGTCGGTGGGCGGTGAAGAGGTGCTGGACCGGCTCGCGGGCCTGTCCGGCAGCGACCTGACGAGCCTGCTGCTCGCGTTGGCGCGCCGACGTGCCGGCGCGCTGTCCGGCGCCGATGTGTTGCGGCAGTACCGGTCCGACCGGTTCGTGGCGCCTTCTTCTGTGCCGTTCCCCGTGCTGCGCGCGGCGGAGGATCGCCTGCTGGCCGCGCTGCCGTCGTCGTTCTCCGTGTTGGGACTTGCTCCTGTGGCACCGCTGGGGACGTGTTCCGCGGTGGCCGAGATGGACCAGAACAACATCTTGTCGACCATGCGCGGCACCGAGGTCGCGGCCGATCCGACGAACGCCCTCGCTTTGGAGGCCGCCCTGCTGCGCCAGGCCGGATCGGACGACGTGCGGCTGGCGGCGATGCAGCGGGTGGTGCGCGCGCAGTTGTTCGGCGGTGCCGGGAGGTTCGCGCACTTCACGTTGTTCGCGGCGGTGTCGGCGGGACGTGATCGCGGTTCGCTCGCCTTCGAGCGTGAGCATTTCGCCGAGCACGTCGCGTTCCTGCGTGAGGCGTGCGGTGACGTCGAATTCCGCGTGACCGTGCTGGATCCGCGGTTCGAGGTGGTGCGCGGCGATCTGCCCGTCGACCCGTCGCGGCACACCGGCTACTACAAAGGTCTGTGTTTCAAGGTCTTCCGCGACGGCGAGGAGATCGGTGACGGCGGGTTCGTCGACTGGACCGCTCGGCTCACGGGCAACCGCAAGGAACGCCTGCTGATCAGCGGCATCGGCGTCGACCGGTTCGCCACGCTCTGATTCCACCTGACGTCAACAAGTTCCAGTAGGCGACCTCTGGCGGTAGATCGATCAACTAGCCGGATCTACGCTCAGGTGTGGCCTTGTCGGGTCGGGGACCTTGCCGGGAGGGCGACCAATGGCGGCGGAGCTCGGTTGGAAGCGTAGTTCTTACACGGAGGAAGCCAACTGCGTTGAGTGCGCAATCGATGGCTTAGTCGTTCGGATCAGGGACTCCAAGGATCGCGACGGTCAGCGGCTTGAGGTTCCGTGGCTTGGCTGGCAGGCGTTCTTGGCCCTTGCTCGTTCGTGAGTTCGCCGAACGGGTGACGAGCTGCACTCGGATGGAGTCTGGAAGTTGATCTGCGGGGCTTCATGCTGCTATCTCTCCTCTTGAAATTGGTCAATTGGTGGACAAGCATTGTGGAGGACCTCTAATTGGGGGTTACCATTCTGCTATGTAGCAGGTCGTGGGAGGAGGGGCGTTGCCCCGGAAGGAAAGTCCCGTCGTACTGCAGAAGCGCCTGCTTGCCGAACTGAGGCAGACGCGGGACGGGCTCGGCTTGAGTCAGCAAGCTGTCGCCGACGCGATGGACTGGTCTGTTTCGAAACTGATCAGGATCGAAAAGGGGGAGAACAAGATATCGGTCACCGATGTCCAGGCACTCCTCTTCCACTACGGGGTGCGGGATGACGCTCGCGTCGCCGAACTGGTGGGGATGACCAGGGCGATCCGGCAGTCGAAATCGGAGTGGATGGAGAAGTACCGGGGCTCCTTCAGCGAGCAGTTCGCAAGATTCGTCGAGCTGGAGGCGTCCGCGATCCGGGTTCGGCAGTGTCAGCTCAACGTCATTCCGGGACTGATCCAGGTTCCGGAGTACGCGATGGAACTGGTCACGGCATTCGGGCAGTCGGGTGCTCGTGCCGAACGCGGTGTCGAGATCCGGATGCACCGTCAGGTGCTGCTGGAGCCGGACGGCCCCGAGATCGTGTTCTGCCTGGACGAAGCCGTGCTGCACCGGGTGGTCGGTGGTGAGGATGTGCTCCGCAAGCAGTTGGTGCGGATGAAGGAAGTCTGTGCTCTTCCGAACATGACAATCCAGATCTTGCCCTTCGCTGCCGGTATCCACCCGTCGATGAAGGGCTCGTTCTCCATCCTCGAGTTCTCGGAGGGGGAGGAAGACTTCGCTTTGCTGCTGGAGTTCCCCGGCCGCGACGAGGTCCAGACGTCCGGGCCAGAGCTCAAGGAGTACCTGAACCACTTCTACCAGCTGGAGAACTTCGCACTGCCGGCCAGTGAGACGCCGAAGATGATCGACCGCCGACTTGAGGAGCTAGGAGGGGCCTGAATCGCTATGGCCGGGCGGGTGGCTGCGCCAACAGCCACCCGTCCGATGGCAAACCACAACCGAACCCCAGTCCAATGAGGCGAGGCAATGTCGCCGTAGGCAAGCCTATGACGTTCGAACCCTGATGAGTTCCGCCATCCAGGTCCCGTTCGGGTGATGGGCCCTCGCCCAGACCGGTCTTCGCCGACCGGCGCGCGACCACCCGCAGGAGGCTCATCATGCGCAAGGGCACCAGAAATCGCACCCACCCCCTCGTAGATCATCACGGGAGAGGGCGCTGCGATGGCCATATTCGTTAGCTACAGCAGTAGCGATGGGGGTCTTGCCGCCTCGGCCGTGGTGGGGGCGTTGCGGTCCCGCGGGTTCGACGTGCTCTGGGACGGCGATCTCCCGATCATCCGTCCACTGTCCATTCCGGCCTGGATGGAGACCGCGGTCCGGGACAGGACGGTTCTCGTCATCGTGTCGGACGACTACGTGAAAGCGTTGCAGTCCAACGACTTCGTGGAGCGCAGGGGAGTGCGCTACGAGGCGGGGCTGGTGCGGCACAAGATCTACCACCACGGCGGCGCGAACGGATGCGCCGTGATGCCGGTGGTGCCGCCGGACGTCGACGCGAACGCGCTGCCGTCCGTCCTGCAGCAGTTGGTGCTCCACCGGTTCGATCCCGGCACGCGGCTCGGCGAGGAGGAGTTGGTGCGCAGTCTCGGCGCGCTCGAGGTGGGGAACGGGGGTGAAGTGATGCAGGTGGAACAAGGGGTGGCGCACCGGACCCGGCTGATGCTGGCGGATCTGGAAGCGCATCCGCCGTCGTCGGAGCTCGCGTACCGGCTCGCGCACGAACTGGTGGAGCAGGGCGAAAGCGATCTCGAACTCGCCAGGGCGTTCGACTCGGTGGTCGGCGTCGCGAAGGCGCACGGCGATGTCAGGTTGGTCAGCCGGCTGTCGCAGGTGTGCCTGAAGACGCTCTCGTCGACGTCGCCGTTGAAGGGGGAAGGGTCCCTGATGGCGAAGGTCCTCGTGTCGGGGAAGGCGTGGCACCTGTTGCGGGAGCACCGTTTCAGCCAGGCGGCGTCGGTGGCCGAGGAGGGGACGCAGATCGCGAAGAAGTACCGCGACCTGCCCACGGCCGCGCGGGGACAGCGTGCCCACGCGCGCGTCTTCCTGCACATGGCGATGGAGGCCATGCCGTACGACCGCGAGTTCTACCTGCGCAACTGCGAGCATCTGCTGATCCTCGCGACCACGTCGTTCCGCTCCATCGGCGGACCGACCAGCGAGGAGGTCGGGGTGTGCGCCTCGCTGCACGCGGAGAAGCAGTTGCTGCTGCACGAGATGACGGGCGATCGGGATCTCCTGGCGGCCGCGTGGGAGAGCGCGGGGGTGGCCGAGGGCCTGCTGACACCGGGCACCGAGCCGTACCACTGGCTCACGGTCCTGCAGGCGCGGCTCTGCCTCGCGGCACGGAAGTACAACGAGGGCAAGGAGTTCGTCACGAGCGTCATCGCCACCGCGGACTATCCCGAGGTGGTCGCGAGGTCGCGGCAGGTGCGTGCCGACCTGCTGCTCGCCACCCGTGAGAAGTCCGAGGCGCTGCGGGATCTCCTGGACGCCGAGGAGCAGTTCCGGATGCTGGGTTGCGACTACGCGGCGGCGTCCTGCTGGTGGACGATCGCGAAGATCGACTCGACCAAGCTCGTCGGCTTCCGCCTGAGCGCGGCCGACGTGCAGCGGCTCGAAGATCTCGCGCCCGACCCGCGTGACCGGCGGCTGGCCGTGCTGGCGCACGAACTGCGGACCGCGAACAGGCTCGGCCGGCGGTGCGTGCCGGACTGGGCCTGCCTCGTCGACCGCGTGCAGCACGCTTGACCCCGATGGCGCGGCCGTTGCGCGACGGCCGCGTCCGGGGTCCTGTGGCTTTCGGTCAGCGCTCCGCGTAGCGCTCGGTCAGTTCCTTCTCGCGGTCAGCGGGCCACGGACAGCGGATCTCGCCCTGTGTGGCCGCGAAGAACAGTTCCAGGTGCACGTGCCAGGCCGCGAGCGCTTCGGGACCGTGCGCGTTCTCCTGGACGAGCGTGAGGGTGGTGCCCTGCAGCGGCACGTGCTCGAACTCCCAGCGCACCTTGCCCTTCGGCTCGCCGTCCTGGAGCCACTCGTACTCCAGCACACGCGGTGCTTCGACCCTCGTGACCTCGCCCGGCGTCAGGCCGGGGTGGGCGGCGCGGACCGGTACCGCGTCCTCGGTGCCTTCGGTGAGGACCTTCCAGACCTCGTCCAGCGGTGCCCACGCGAGGTCGCGGACGAACCGCACGCCGTCGGCCTGGTCGGTGCCCTCGTCGAGGCCGAACTTCCTGACGTAGTGCTCGATGAGCGACAGCCACTCCGTCGGTGGCTCGTACTTCGTGCCGTCGGCGTGGGCGACCAGCGCGTCCAGGCAGGTGGTCCAGCCCGGTGCGTCGCGGCCCACGGACAGCATGTTCGTGACGACCGCGGTGAAGACCAGCAGACAGCCGTCCTCGCGCGGCAGGATCTCGAAGCGCAGCACGTCGTTCAGCCAGCGGAACGCGAAGACTTTCGGCGGGTCGGACTCCAGCACCTCGCCCTCGCCGCCGTCGGAGTCGACGGGTGCGTCGTCCGGGAACGTGAAGCGCATCTTCCGGCCGTCGAGCTCGACCTCGGCCGGGAACCAGTGCTTCATCTCGGCGGGTTCGGTGACGACCCGCCAGACCTTCTCCGGCGAGTGCCGCAGCGCCCGTTCGAAGCGCAGCACGGGCTTGCCCTCGATCATCCGCAGTTCGGCGTCCACGGTCAGTCCTCCTCGATCTCGTCGAGCCGGCGTTCCAGTGCGTCTAGGCTCTTCTCCCACATCCGCCGGTACGGCGCGAGCCAGGCGTCGATCTCCGCCAGCGGCCCAGGCGACACCCGGTACCAGCGCTTCTGGGCGTCGGTGCGCACCTCGACCAGACCGGCCTCCCGCAACACCTTGAGGTGCTTCGAGACGGTCGGCTGGGCGAGCGTCAGCCGGTCGACGAGGTAGCCGACCGGCTGCTCGCGTTCACGCAGCAGGTCGAGGATCTCCCGGCGACTCGGATCCGCCAGCACGGCGAATGTAGATGCCATGCCAGCAATATAGCTCGATCGGCATATACGCGCTACCTCAGCCCGCGAGGCGGATCGCCACCTCCGTCGTCCACTTGCTCTGGTCCGGCTCCACCGCGGGATCGGTGAAGTACGTCTCGAGGCGAGCACCCCACCTGTCGCCGGCGCGGTCGAACTGGACGGTGTGGGCGAGAAGCTGATCGGTGACGGCGGCCAGCCCGTCCGGGCTACCCTCGTGGAGGGCGACCACGTACTGACCGGCGGGCAGCGTGGCCGTGAACACCTCACCGTCGCCGGGCACCTCGGCGACGGTCGGAATCCCGGCCTCGACCTCGAACTCCTCGCCGGTGACGCGTAAGTACCGCAGGAACGGCGCTCCCGTGACCGGTAACTCGCGATCGGCCAGCCACCGCATGACCTCGGGAAAACGGTCGGCGATCTTGGCGAACGTCTCCAGCGTCACCGTGGCCCTGACCGCGGCGTAGGGCTGCTCTCCACGCGTCTCGATGTCCATGCCTCCACGCTAGCCACGACCACTGACAGAAAATCGGCGTTCGGCAGGAGCGGGGTCCGATTAACGTGAAGTTCATGCACCGCACCCTCTCCGTGGCCAGTTCCCCGGTGCGCGACCTGCTCGCGCTGACGTCCCGTCCCGAGGTCATCTCCTTCGCGGGCGGCCTTCCCGCCCCCGAACTGTTCGACCTGGACGGTGTGCGCGCCGCCTACGACCTCGCCCTGCGAGACCGCTCCGTGCTGCAATACGCCCCCACGGAAGGAAATCCGGACCTGCGCGCCCTGGTCTCCGCGCGCCTGACCGGCCGGGGACTGCCCACTTCGGACGTCCTGATCACCACCGGCTCCCAGCAGGCGCTCACCCTCGTGGCCACCGCACTGCTGGGGCCGGGCGCCGTCGTGGCGGTCGAGGAACCGACGTATCTGGCCGCGCTGCAGTGCTTCCAGATGACCGGCGCCCGAATCGTGCCCGTCGCCAGCGACTCCGACGGCCTGGTCCCTTCGTCGCTGAGGTCCGTGGTGGCCGCGGAGAAGCCCGATTTGCTCTACCTGGTGCCGACTTTCGCGAATCCGACAGGCCGCACCCTGTCCGCTCCGCGCCGCGCGGAGATCGCGGAGATCGCCGCCGCGAACTCGCTGTGGGTCGTGGAGGACGACCCCTACGGCGAACTCCGCTACCGCGGCTCGGCCGTGCCGCCAATCGCATCGATCAGCGACAGAACCATCTATCTGGGCAGCTTCTCGAAGGTCGGCGCCCCTGGCATGCGCCTGGGCTGGGTACGCGCTTCGGCGGACCTGCTGCGCACTCTGGTGATCGTGAAGCAGGCAGCCGACCTCCACACGTCCACAGTGGACCAAGCGGCCGCCGCGGCCTACCTGACGCACAACGATCTCGACGCCCACATCGCGCGCCTGTGCACGGAATACGGTGCCCGCCGCGACGCGATGATCGCCGCGCTGCCCGCCACCGTGCCGCCCGGCACGACGTGGAGCGACCCGGACGGCGGCATGTTCGTGTGGCTGCGGCTGCCCGACGACGCGGACAGCGCCGTGCTGCTGAAGGAGGCTCTGCTGCACGACGTCGCTTTCGTGCCTGGTGCGCCGTTCTTCGCGACCATGCCGGACCACGCGACGTTCCGGATGTCGTTCACCACCAACACGGTGGAGGAGATCGGGGAAGGCATGGCGCGCCTGGCGAAGGTGCTGCGGTGAGTCTGCTGGACGACGAGAAGTGTCAGACCCCGTGAGTACGTTGAAACGCAGGGGTTCCCGATTCGGGGGGACCCCTGCGCAAGCGTGTTCGACGGCCGATGTGCGGCTGTGCGTGGTCTGTTCGGGCTGGTGGCGCGCGGGCCGAGGCGGGCCGAAGCGTGGCGAAAGCGACGGAAAGCGCGGTGTGGCGACGGTGCTCAACGGTGATCGCGAGCAGTGTCAGACCCTCTGAGTACGTTGAGATGTAGGGGTTCCCAGCTCGGGGGGACCCCTGCGTGAGCGTGCGTGCACGGCTTGCACCACGTGGGCGACAAACTCGGTCTGCTGACCCGCGCCGCGTCCTGGCTCACGCCCACCGGCCGATTCGTGGCGAGCTTCGACGTCGACGGCGTGCGTCGCGCCGACGGCACCCCGTTCGGCCGCACGCTGACCAAAGCGTTGCGCGTGGCCGGATTCAGCTACGACAGTCGCAAGCGCCTGGTCGGCTTCGAGGGGGCGGGCAGGCCGGAGTTGCCGTTCGCCTACCTGGGCGCGGACGACAAGGCCGGTCCGAACTACACGGGCCAGCCCGCGGTCCACTCCCGCTACGAGCCGCTACGAGCCGCTACGAGGCCCAGGGACCTACGCCCGCGACGCGGTCGACCTTGATGCGCGTGACGAACCCGGCCGGCGGGTTGTCCATCGGCGGGAACTTCACCTCCGGCCCGAGATAGGTGTGCGCGAGGCGCTGGAGCAGTTCCGGCGCCCCGCCCTCGGTGATGCGTGCGGTTCCGTAGACGACGAGGTACTCCTGCAGGCCGTGGTCGTTGATGTTGGGCGTCTCGATGGACAGCGCCACACGGCCGTCGTTGCGGATGTTGCGGACCTTCTGGTGCGAGGCCAGGTGGCCGGACACGATCTCGTCGCCGTCCAGCCCCACCCAGACGATGGTGACCTGCGGGGAGCCGTCCTGGCCGAGCGTCACGAGGTGGCCGAGCGCGTTGGACTCCAGCACTGGTCTGGCGGATTCGGGAAGCATGACGGCGACGCTACGCCGGTTGCTACGTGAACAGTTCCAGCGAGTCCTGGTGGTATTCGCACCGGCCGCCGCCGGTCGCGATGGTGCAGGGCACGCGTTTCTTCGTGAGGGCGCCGCACTGCAACGCCGGGTCGTGCACGTGGCACAGACCGTTCGCGCCGGCCGTGATCGGGCAGGGCGTGCCCTTCTTCGTCGGTGCGCCACACGGCTCGCCGCTCAGCTCGCGCGGCTGCTTGGGCTTGGCGGCCTTCTTCGGCTTGGCCTGGGGCTGCTTGACTTCCCGCCCCGTCACCTCCTCGACCCCGCGCACGGCGAGGCGGTCGGCGCGCTCGTTCTCCGGGTGGCCCGCGTGGCCCTTGACCCAGTGCCACTCCACCTCGTGCCGGTTGGCGGCCTCTTCCAGGCGGCGCCACAGGTCGGAGTTCTTCACCGGCTCGCGGGCCTTCGTGAGCCAGCCGTTCGCCTTCCAGCCGTGCACCCACGAGGTGATGCCGTTGCGGACATAAGTGCTGTCCGTGTACAGGTCCACGGTGGACGGGCGGGTGAGGCTCTCCAACGCCATGATGGGCGCCATCAGCTCCATGCGGTTGTTCGTCGTCGGGCCGATGTCACCGCCGTACATGTCCTTCTCGTGCTCGCCGTACCGCAGCACGGCGCCCCAGCCGCCCGGACCGGGATTGGGGCTGCACGCACCGTCGGTGTAGATCTCGACCGCCATGCGTCATGAGGCTACCGACGAGGTCCGACACCCTTGCGACGGCGGTTGGCGGCGATGATGTGGCGGAACATCTCGACGAGCGCCGGCGCGTTGATGGGCTGGTCGCGGTACACGGAGATCATGCGGGCGGTCTTGTTGCCGTGGCCGCTCGTGATGATGTTGTGCGGGTCCGGCACGCTCGCCTTGTCGTAGAGCATCACGTTCACGTGGTCCTTGGTGCCGAGCAACGCGCAGATGTTGCCGTCCAGCACGAAGTACGGCCGGTTCGTGAACTTGATCGTCTCCTCGACGCCCGGATCGGCCTCGTGCACGAGCCTGCGCACCTCCCGGCAGACGTCCTGCTGCCACTCCGGCAGCCCGGCGATGTAGTCGTCAACACGTGTGTCCATAGCCCTATGTCGCAGCCTCTCGCCGTTTCTCGACATCGTGCCCGTGCAGGAAGACCCTGACGCCGGCCGCGATGTCGTCGTCATCCGGCCGCGTCCCCCTGATGGAGGGCTCGCCCGTCATCGTGAGCAGCATCAGGTGCACGGCCGCGCGCCGCGAATCCTGGAACCCGAGCTCGGCGAGCCGGCCCGCGAGCTCCCGCTGCACCCTGCGCGGTCCCGTCTCCTGCCACGCCTCGATCGCGTCGGCCGGGATGTGGGTGAGCTCGGCGTTGATCTGCCGCACCAGCGCGAAGTGCGTGGCGTTGCCGAGTTCGGCGCACATGGCCTTCCCGAACGCCGTGAGGTCCTTCTCCAGGTCCGTGACCTTGTGGAAGTGCCGTTCGATGATCGCGATCTGGTCCTGCGCGGCCTCGCTCGCACTCGCCTGGATGACGTTGCGGAAGAGGTCGGCCTTGTCTGCGAAGTGGTTGTAGAGCGTGCGCGTCGACACCTCCGACTCCTTCGCGATGGCGTCGATGCTCGCCCGTGAGTAGCCGTCGCGCGAGAACACGCTCAACGCCCCGCGCAGGATCGCCTGCCGCTTGTCCGGTCGCATGCCTCGGAGCTTAGTACAACGCTCATTGCACTAAGTACTACGAGCGTTGTACTTTGGCTCCATGCGAATCGCAGTGATCTTGGGGAGCACTCGTCCCGGCCGCCGTTCCGAGGGCGTGGCGCAGTGGGTCGTGAACGTCGCCAACGCCCGTACCGACGCCTCGTTTGAACTCATCGACCTGAAGGAGGTGAACCTGCCGTTGCTGGACGAGCCCGTGCCCGCGATCTTCGGCGAGTACGCGCACGCCCACACGCGAGAGTGGGCGTCGCTCATCGCGCCGTACGACGGGTTCGTGTTCGTCACGCCCGAGTACAACCACTCGTTCCCGGCCGTGCTGAAGAACGCGCTCGACTACCTGTACGCGGAGTGGAACGACAAGGCGGCCGGGTTCGTGTCGCTGGGAGGCAGCGGCGGCCTCCGCGCCGTGGAGCAACTGCGGTTGGTGCTGGCGGAACTGAAGGTGGCGACAGTGCGCACGCAGGTCGCGTTCGGGCGTGGCGATCTGCAGGGGGAGCCGCAGCAGCACGAGGAGCTCAACGCCATGCTCGACGAACTCGTGGCGTGGGCGTCCGCGCTGCGGTCGGTGCGCGCGGTCGCCGCCTAACGCGGCAGCCAGCTCGCGATGTCGGCCATGGCGTCCAGCGTCTCGCCGCTCACCTGGCCGGACGCGGATTCCGTCTCGGCGATCACGACCGAGCCGCCGTCTGATCGCGATTGGTAGTGCAGCCCGGTGAAGCGGACGTCGGCCAGGTCGAGCAGCGGGGTGGCGAGCGGGGTGATGTCGCCAGTGCCGTGCACGTCGATCAGCTTCTTGAACTCGCCCGCGTCACGCCGGTTCCGGAAGCCGACCCACGCCACGGACACGACCGCGACGTTGCCCCGATCATCGCCGACGGCGAAGAGCGTCCGGTCGAGCGACTTGCACGGGTTGCGCACGAAGTGGTCCCGCACCTGGCCGAAGGAATGCGACACGCACTCCAGCGCTGGTTTGGCCGTGCGCTTGAGGGTGCGCATCTTCATCTGACGCCACGCACCGTCCGCGTCGCCGTTTCGGGCTGACTTCTTGCCCTCGGACCTCGCCTTGGTGAGGTTCACTCCGGCTGAGTCGACGGCGACCGTCGAGGCCCCGCCGCCGACGGACAGTCCGCCGGTGCCCGCGGCGACCGACATCGCCAGCACGCCCGCGACCACCACCGCGCCCGCCTTGCCCGCGCCCGGATCCGACCCGCCTCCGGCGCCGCCGATGCGTCTCTCCATTCGTGCCTCCCTGGGCGAGGAGGACACAGCACGTGACGGGGTCGGCGGGGTGGATTGGGTCAAACCACCCGATCGGGTCAGTTCAGGCGGTCCGGCTCGTCGCGGATCGGCGGGACGATCTCCATGATGAGCCTGAGCCCCGCGATCGGCAGGTCGGCGGGAAAGACCGGCATGTACTCGCTGTAGATCTCCAACGCCGTCCCGTCCTCCTCGTAGAGGTCGGGGTGCGCGCCCACGTTGAAGAACGTCATGCCGTCGCGGTGGTGCACCACTTCCACCTCGGTGTCCGGAGGGAACCGGACCACGACCGACGTGCCCGGCAGCAGCGTGTGCTGGTTGGCCCAGGGCTCGAAGCAGAGCCACAGGGATTGGTGTTCGGCGCGCACGACGAGGTTCATGGTGGCCAGGGTGCAACCTCCACCGCGGTGGAGATCAAGCGTGCGGCGGCGACCAGATCCGCTTCCCGGCCGTGTCGCGCCACGGCCTGGAGCCCGACCGGCAGGCCGCACGAGTCGAACCCGGCCGGGATGCTGATCGCCGGGTGTCCGCTGAGGTTGAAGGCCCAGGTCAGCGAAGTGTTGATGCGCGTGCCCGGACCGTCGTGGCCGTGCGGCGGTCCGGGTGTGACCGGGGTGAGCAGCAGGTCCGCGGTCTCGAACACGGAGTCCAGTTCGGCATTCGGGCCGCAACGGCCGGCGAACCAGTCGGAAGCGGGATCCTCGAGCGCCAACGAGACGGGGCGCGGGTGTAGCGCGGCGGCCGCCTGCCAGGCGATCGACGCCTGCTCGTCGTCGACTGAGGCGAAACCCAGGTCGGTGGACCAGACGGCAGTGGGCGTGGTGTCCGCCGTGACGCCCAGATAGGTCGCGAGCAGGTCGGGGTCGCGGGTGAAGACGCCGACCGCGGGCCCGTTCGGAGGACGTCGTCTTCAGGCCGAACACCCCGCACCACGCGGCCGGGATGCGGATCGAACCCGCACCGTCGACGCCCGTGGCCAGCGGCACGACGCCGGACGCCACCGCGACGGCCGAACCCGCGGACGAACCACCCGGCGTGCGATCCAGGTTCCACGGGTTGCGTGTGAGGCCGCGAGAGTTGCGGCCCCACGTCTGCCACGGGGTGCTGCCATCGGGTGTGGTGGTCAGTCCGATCGGCACACATCCCATGGCCATCAACGCTTCCCGGTGACTCCGTCGTTCGCCGCGCTTCACCGCGATGGGCATGCCCGCGAACGGCAGCGAGGGGTCGACCTCAAGAGAGGGCGTGCGGAAGACCTCGTGGAACGCACACAGCGTGGGCTCGACGACATCCAGCCGTGCCAAAGCCCCGGCCACCCGGTCAGGCATGATCCGCCTCGTGAAATGGACTCGCGCTACGCACCACCTGGCCGAACTCGCCGAGAAGTGCGGCGAGCTGCCGACCTCGTTCTTCCGGTTCCAGGTGGTGGAGCTGTGGGTCTTCGGCGATCTGCTCGACGTGCCGCGTGACGTCGACGTCATCGAGGTCGCGCTGGTCACCGACCTGCCGGTGGACGAGGTGCCGTGGATGACCGAACCGGTCGGCGCCGAGCACTGGGCGAACTCGACGCGGCTGTCGCGCAACCCGTTCGAGGCGCGCTGGCGCTCGAAGGACGCCCCGGTGTGGAACCACCGCATCGAGCGGCCCGCGCTGGTCTGGAGCGCGGCGGACGGCGTCAGCGAGGAAGCGCTCGTGGCGGTCGGCGACGGCACGGGTGAGCTGGTGCGCTCGGCCGCGCCGTCGGAGGACGAACTGCGCAAGCGCGTCGAGGACGAGTTCGAGGTGAGCCTGAGGGCGTTGCGGCGGGCGAACCAGGACTACACCGACCACCGCTGGAGCCCCGGCAAGCTCACCCCGCACTCGGACGCCCTGTGGCGCACGACCACCGGTTATCTGGATCTGCTGGACGTGGTCGACTGACGCCGAACCGTCCAGGGCGTCACCAGCCGCGCGAACGCCACTCCGCGAGCGACGGACGTTCCTTGCCGAGGGTCGAGTCGTCGCCGTGACCGGGGTAGAACCACGTGTCGTCGGGCAGCACGGCGAACAGCCTGTCCTCCACGTCGTTGATCAGCGACGCGAAATTGTCCGCGGACGTGGTCTTCCCCACACCCCCCGGAAAGAGTGAATCTCCGGTGAAGAGGTGCGGGTGGCCCGTCGGGTCGTCGTAGACGACGGCGATGGAGCCCGGCGTGTGGCCGCGCAGGTGGATGATCGAGAGAGGGACTTCTCCCACGTTGATGGTGTCGCCGTGGTCCACGAGGACGTCCGGCGGGACCGGGAGGACGGCGGCGTCCAGTTCGTGCGCGACGGTGTTCGCGCCGTGGGCTCCGGCGAGTGCGCCCAGCGCCTGCCAGTGATCGGCGTGCTGGTGCGTGGTCACGATCGTGCGCAGGCGCGGGCGGTTCGGGATGTGGCCGAACAGGTCGGAGAGGCGCTCGAAGTCGTTGGCCGCGTCGATGAGCAACGCCTCGTTCGTGGACCGGCAAACCAGCAGGTAGGCGTTGTTGTCCATCGGTCCGACGGAGATCTTCGTGATGGTCAGCGCGTCCAGGGTGCGGCGGGCCGCCGGGCCCTCCGGATCGACGTGACCGGTGTAGTTCTCAAGTACGTCCACGGTGGCAGACGGTAGTCGCTCGATGCGGCGAGACGCACACCTTCAGGTTGCATACAGGTCTCACTCATAGGGTAAGTAAGGATCAAGCTTCGATCCGCGAGTACTCCGAAAGCACCAAACGAACAGGTCCCCGCCTCTCGTGATTCCAGAGCAACGACAGAAGCCCCGGACGGCCCGCAGGGTCAGCTGGGACGTCCTTCGTGTCGTCGCCATCGGGTGCGTGCTGCTCCACCACGCCACGCTCACGAGCGTCAGCAGTCACCCCGATCTCGGGCCGCTGCCGTTCACCTTCCCGATGTCGATGGGCGCCAGCACGCTGATGGTCGTCTCGGCTTTCTTCGCCTGTGCCTCGCTGAACAGCGGCAAGCCCGCACAGTTCCTGTGGAGAAGACTCGCCAGACTGCTGCCCGCGTACATGGCGGCGGTGCTGCTCACCTACGCGGTGCAGAGATGGATCGCCCCTGAGGGGTGGAGTCAGCTCGACGGCAGAGACGTCGTCTACAACCTGCTGCTGATCAACCAGTGGATGCCGGACGTCAACATCGTCGACTTCGCCTACTGGACGGTGCCGGTGCAGATCGCGGCGTTCATCGCCGGTGCTCTGCTCGTGAAGCGACTGAGAGGCACGAAGCTCCGCGTCTTCCTGTGGGCGCTCATCGTCACGCCACTGCTGCTGCGGCCGTTGCTGGACCACTCGCACGCGCTGTTCACCATTTACAACGGGTTCGCGCTGCACAGGGCGCAGTTGTTCGCCGCCGGCATCGCCATCTGGCTGTGGCACAAGGACAGGCTGAAGACCCCGCACCTGGCCGCGCTCCTCGTCGCCACCCTGATCGCGCAGGCGATTCACACGACCGAGTACGGATCGACGCTCGGCTTCGCCGTACTGCTGCTCATGGTGTGCGCGGCGGCCGCTGGACCCGATTGGGTGTTCTTCGCGCCGATCGCCACGCCGGTCACGTGGCTCGCGGGCATCTCGTACGGGGTCTACCTCGTGCACCAGCAGATCGGCACCGTGGTGATGGACCGCATGCACGCCGTTGGGCTGCGGTCCTGGTGGCTGCTCGCCGGCTTCGTCACCTCGGCGCTGGTGCTCGGCTGGGCGATGACGAAGTTCGTCGAACGCCCCGCCTACAAGCTGCTCACTCAGATCCAGTCGGGCAGTTCCGGCAGCTCACCGCGCAGGTCGGTGCCGTCGGTCCTGCCGGTCAGCCACCCGAGGACGGCGCTCGCCGACCCGCTCACCGAGTTGCGGCTCGCCGGGCCGTTGACCGCCCAGCTGCGTTGAGTCCCGTCAGGCAGGGTCACCTCGACGGCGAACGAGTCGACCCTGCCTTCGAACTGCCGCACGGCGTCGTCGAGGAACTCCTCGACGAAGTCGGCGGGCAGGTCGTCGAACCCGACACCCGCGTCGAGGTCGATGAGGTGGATCCAGATCTCCCGCAGCCGGAACAACGGCACCGCGGACGCCGGGATCGCCTGCCCCTTGGGCGCGGTGACCTCCGAACGCCACGCGTGAGCAGGGAACTCGCGGCACGCGGCCTCGAACCGCTGGCACGCGGAGTCGAGATCGGCCTTGATCACCTGGAGGATGCGGCGCGAACCCTCTTCGATGTCCGCGTCACGGTCCGTGCGCGACGCGTAGGCCTGGTGCTCGACCCCCGTCTTGGCCCACGTGAGCAGATTCACCAGCGCGTCGGCGTTGCGCGCGAGGTGGGTGATGACGTGTCCGCGGGTCCATCCCGGGAGCAGGCTCTGGCCGCGCACGGCGGTCTCGTCCAGCTCCTCGACGACCTCGTACAGCACGTCCGTCGCCTCGCGCACGGCGGTGATGTGCCGGTCTGGCACCCCTCGCGGCGCAGGTACGGACGTGTGCTGCGTGGACGGCGTGTAGGTCATGTGCTGCCTCTCCCCGACGTTGAGGCTCTGATCGAAGTGACCAGCCTATGAGTAAAGCCTGCTCAGGGGAATGCGACAGCGGTCGGAACCGTTTTTGTCAGGGGTGCGACCTAGCATGGTCGGCGGGTCGGTCGCAGCCTCCGAAACGATGCTAGTACTCTTCGAACGCTTGTTCGGGAGAGTGTGGCGTGAGTGACCCGCCAATCGCAGCCGAAGGGACCCCAGTGGCAGACCGTCTTGTTGTTCGCGGCGCCCGCGAGCACAACCTGCGCGGCGTGGATATCGACCTGCCGCGGGACAGCCTGATCGTCTTCACGGGGCTGTCCGGCTCCGGCAAGTCGAGCCTGGCTTTCGACACGATCTTCGCCGAGGGCCAGCGCCGGTACGTCGAGTCGCTCTCGGCCTACGCGCGCCAGTTCCTCGGTCAGATGGACAAACCCGACGTCGACTTCATCGAGGGCCTCTCGCCCGCGGTCTCGATCGACCAGAAGTCCACGAGCCGCAACCCGCGCTCGACCGTCGGCACGATCACCGAGGTCTACGACTACCTGCGCCTGCTCTACGCCCGCGCCGGCAAGCCGCACTGCCCGCAGTGCGGCGAGGCGATCGGCAAGCAGACGCCGCAGGAGATCGTCGACCAGGTGCTCGCGATGGAGCAGGGCACCAAGTTCCAGGTGCTCGCGCCGGTCATCCGCGGCCGCAAGGGCGAGTACGTCGACCTGTTCCAGAACCTGCAGACGCAGGGCTACTCGCGCGCGAAGGTCGACGGTGTCGTCCACGCGCTCGCCGAGGTGCCCAAGCTCAAGAAGCAGGAGAAGCACCACATCGCGGTCGTCATCGACCGCCTCAGCGTCAAGGCCTCGTCCAAGCAGCGCCTCACCGACTCGGTGGAGACGGCGCTGCGGCTCGCCGACGGCCTGGTCGAGCTGGAGTTCGTCGACCTCCCGGAGACCGATCCGAAGCGGATCAGGGGCTTCTCCGAGAACCTGGCCTGCCCCAACGGCCACCCGCTCGCGATCGAGGACCTGGAGCCGCGGTCGTTCTCCTTCAACTCGCCGTACGGCGCGTGCACCGTCTGCACCGGCATCGGCGTGCGCAAGGAGGTCGACCCGGAGCTCGTGGTCCCGGACGACGAGCTGAGTCTGGAAGACGGTGCCATCGCGCCGTGGGCCGGCGGGCAGACCGCGGAGTACTTCGTCCGACTGCTGCAGTCGCTCGGCGAGACCATCGGCTTCCGGATGGACCAGCAGTGGCGTCTGCTGCCAGCCAAGGCGCAGAAGGCGATCCTGCACGGCATCGACGAGCAGGTGCACGTCCGCTACAAGAACCGCTACGGCCGTGAGCGCTCCTACTACGCCAACTACGAGGGCGTCATCCCGTTCCTCGAACGGCGCCAGGAGCAGACCGAGTCCGACTACATGCGGGAGAAGTACGAGGGCTACATGCGCGAGGTCCCGTGCCCCGCGTGTGCCGGCACCCGGCTGAAGCCCGAGATCCTCGCCGTCACGCTGCACCACGGCAAAAAGGGCGACCGGTCCATCGCCGAGGTCTGCGCGATGAGCGTCTCGGAGTGCTCCGACTTCCTCGACGGCCTCAAGCTCGGCAAGCGCGAGTCGATGATCGCGGGCGCGGTGCTCAAGGAGATCCAGGCCCGCCTGCACTTCCTGCTCGACGTCGGCCTCGACTACCTCTCGCTCGACCGCGCGTCCGGCACCCTGTCCGGCGGCGAGGCGCAGCGCATCCGGCTCGCCACGCAGATCGGCTCCGGCCTGGTCGGCGTGCTGTACGTGCTGGACGAGCCGTCGATCGGCCTGCACCAGCGCGACAACCACCGGCTGATCGAGACGCTGACGAGGTTGCGCAACCTCGGCAACACGCTGATCGTCGTCGAGCACGACGAGGACACGATCCGTTCGTCGGACTGGGTGGTCGACATCGGTCCCGGCGCCGGCGAGCACGGCGGCAAGGTCGTGCACAGCGGCCCGTACAAGAAGCTGCTCACGAACAAGGAGTCGATCACCGGCGCCTACCTGTCGGGCCGCAAGTCGATCCCGATGCCCGCCAAGCGCCGCAAGATCGACAAGAAGCGCCAGCTCACGGTCGTCGGCGCGCGCGAGCACAACCTGCGCGGCATCGACGTGTCGTTCCCGCTCGGCACGCTCACCGCGGTCACGGGCGTGTCCGGTTCGGGCAAGTCGACGCTGGTCAACGACATCCTGGCCACGGTGCTCGCGAACAAGCTCAACGGTGCCCGCCAGGTGCCCGGCCGGCACACCAGGATCAACGGCCTGAACGAGGTCGACAAGCTGGTGCGCGTCGACCAGTCGCCGATCGGCCGCACCCCGCGGTCGAACCCGGCCACCTACACCGGCGTGTTCGACCACGTCCGCAAGCTGTTCGCGGCGACCACGGAGGCGAAGGTCCGCGGCTACCAGCCGGGCCGCTTCTCGTTCAACGTCAAGGGCGGCCGCTGCGAGGCGTGCGCGGGCGACGGCACCATCAAGATCGAGATGAACTTCCTCCCGGACGTCTACGTGCCCTGTGAGGTCTGCAAGGGCGCGCGGTACAACCGCGAGACGCTGGAAGTGCACTACAAGGGCAAGACGATCTCCGAAGTCCTCGACATGCCGATCGAGGAGGCGGCCACGTTCTTCGAGCCGATCAACGCGATCCACCGCCACCTGAAGACGCTGGTCGAGGTGGGTCTGGGCTACGTGCGGCTGGGCCAGCCGGCGCCGACGCTGTCCGGTGGTGAGGCGCAGCGCGTGAAGCTCGCGTCGGAGCTGCAGAAGCGCTCGACGGGCAAGACGGTCTACATCCTCGACGAGCCCACGACGGGCCTGCACTTCGAGGACATCCGCAAGCTGCTGGGCGTGATCAACGGCCTGGTGGACAAGGGGAACAGCGTCATCGTCATCGAGCACAACCTCGACGTCATCAAGACGTCCGACTGGATCGTCGACATGGGTCCCGAAGGGGGCTCCGGCGGCGGTATGGTCGTAGCAGAGGGCACACCCGAGCAGGTCTCGCAGGTCGAGAAGAGCTACACGGGGCAGTTCTTGCTGCAGGTGCTCGAGAACGAGGAGGTGTCAGCAGCAGGGTGATGATTCCACTCGATGCGCTGGCCCACCGCGAGCGCGCTCTTCAGGCGTCGCGCGGGGAGCCCGTGGCGTACCCCTTCAGCCTCGTAGAGGCGCTCGACTCGTCGGAGCAGGCACTCCGGCGCGTCGCGGCTGTCAGCTGGATGCGGACCCTGGAACGGCTTCCTCATCTAGTCGACAAGTGAACTCGGCCGGCCTAGTGAGGCGCTCAAGTCTCACTAGAGCCGTATGCCACACCGCAAGGAATTCGCGCAGGGAGTTCGCGCAGGGAATTCTTGGCGCGGTGTGAGTTTCGTCGAGGATCTGTCACTCGGACGTGGTATCCGGGATGATGGCGGCCGTGTCACTCAACCGCTATCGCTTCCGCAGCGTGTGGCACGTCGACGCGCCCCCGGATGTCGTGTACGAGGTGCTGTCCGACATCGCGAACTACCCGCTGTGGTGGACCGAGATCCGCAAAGCCACGAAGATCGACGACGAGACCGGCGAGCTCAGGTGCCGTTCGTTCCTGCCGTTCGACCTCGTCGTGCAGGTCAGGCACAGCATCAGGAACCAGCAGGCCGGGCTTCTCCGCGCCACGTTGTCCGGCGACCTCGAAGGCTATGCGAGCTGGGAGATCACCGGCCGGGACGGCGGCACCGATCTCATGTTCGACCAGGAAGTGGTGGTCAACAAGCCGCTGCTGCGGCGCCTGGTGCTCATCGCGAAGCCGTTCTTCCGCGGCAACCACGACATGATGATGCGCGGCGGCTTCAAGGGCCTGAAGCAGGTCCTCGAAGCCAAGTCCGCCAGCCGGGGCGAAGCCTAAGTGGTGCCGATGCCGATTTCCGCGCCGTTGTTCGTGCTGGTGCATTGCAACGGAGGCCCGAGAGCCTGCCGTGAGCAGGCCCACTCGCCGGAGATCCAGCTCAGGTTCTCCCCGTTCGTCTGACCGGCGTCGATCGCGGCCTGGTAGCGGTCGGCCACCTCGATGGCGGCGGCGCAGCCCGTCCTCGCTGACACGTCGGTCACCTTCGCCTCGCCCTCACGGCACACGACCGAATTGGGCACACAGCCAGCCCCCCACTCCTTCCACACCTCCGGGGGCACGTCGCCGCACAACATCTCGTAGTGAGCCTCCACGAAGTGCCACGCCTGGTCCTTGAACTCGAACAGGACAGGAAACGAGATCCCGCCGAGGCTGGGGGCGATGTCCGCCTGAGCGAGTACGTAGCGGTCCTGCTGACAGTCGAACTCGGTCAGACGAGCAGGCCGTTGCTCGTTGTCCTTCACCTGGTGCAGCGCTTGGAGCACTTCCAAGGTCACCGTCTCGCAAGCCTTCGGCGTTTTCAACTCCTGCGCCACGAGGTCCGCGGGTACCGAGATCTCCTTCATCGTGGTGACCAGTTCGCCAGAGGTCATGGTGAGGTGCGGTTCCTGGGCGCCGGTGGCCGCGGCGATCTCGCCGAGGACCTTGACGTGCTCGCTGGTGAGCCGGTGGCCGACGAACCGGAAGTCGATCTTCACGCCGGCCTTGTCCGTGTGCTGCTTGATGATCGTGCGGACCTCGTCGGCGTTCTTGCCGCAGGCGTCGGCGCCACCGCGGGCGATGACCACGACGCGGTTGGTCGCGGAGCCGCGGAACGGGTAGGTGCGCGCGAAGTCGTCGATCGCGGCGAGGATGCCGCTCAGCAGAGTCGCTTTGCCGCCGGGGGTGATGGCCCGGGCCGAATCACCGATCTTGCCGGCCTGGCCGGTGCCGGGCGTGACCAGTTCGGCGGTGTCGGGGGAGTCGCAGGTGCCGCCGAAACGGCGCAGTGCCAGCGAGTCGTCGGCGGACATGTTGGACGCGGCGGCTCCGACGGCGTCCGCCACCTCGCCGAAGTCCGGCGACTCGGACGCGTCGACGAGGAACGTGGTGCGGTGGTCGGGCGTCAGCAGCACGACTACGCCGCCGAAGGTCAGCCCCAGTACCGCCACGACCGCGATCCCGGCCAGCAGCCAGCGCTTCATCTCGTCACCTCACCGCTGGTAGTCGCCGAGTCGCACGGCCTTGTTGTCCGTCGTCCGCACGCACCTCAGCGGTGTCCCGGCATGCGAGTAGCCGTCCTCGTACGGCCAGGAGCACGACCACTCGCCGGAATCCCAGAACAGGCCCTGACCCTGTGCCTGCTGTGCGCTGATCGCGGCCCGGTAGCGGTCCGCGATGTCGATGGCCGCGGGACACCCGACCCCGTCGAGATCCGTCACCTTCTGTTCGCCGTCACGGCAGACGACGGGCTCGAACTCGCACGGCATCTCCCACTGCTTCCAGACCTCTTGCGGAACCGAGCCACAGGGCAGCGACGTGCCCGAGCTCTGGTACTTCCACGTTTCTCCTTGAAGCTCGAAGACCACCAGGAGGTTGTCGACCACGGCGGTGGTGGTGTTCGCCTTCGCGAGAACGAACTTGTCCTGCTGACACTTGACGTCGAAGTAGCGCACGTCGGCTCCCAGCGGGTGCGCTGCCGCGAGCGTCTCGGGGGTAACGCCGTCGCACGGCGCTGTCTTCACCTCTTTGGCGACGAGGTCCGCGGGGACCGAGATCTCCTTCATCGTGGTGACGAGCTCGTCGGAAGTCTTGGTGAGAAGGGGTTTCCGCGCATCGGTGGCGGCCGCGATCTCGTTGAGGACCTTGACCTGGTCGGCGGTGAGCCGGTGGCCGACGAACCGGAAGTCGATCTTCACGCCCGCCCGTGCGGTGTGCTCGTCGATGATCGTGCGGACCTCGTCGGCGCCCTTGCCGCAGGCGTCGGCGCCGCCACGCGCGATGACGACGACCCGGTTGGTGACGGAGCCGCGGAACGGGTAGGTGCGCGCGAAGTCGTCGATCGCCGCGAGCACGCCGCTCAGCAGAGTCGCGCTGCCGCTGGGCTTGATCGCGCGCGCCGCGCCGGCGATCTCGGTGGCCTGCCCGGTGCCGGGCGTGACCAGCTCCGAGGTGTCCGGAGAAGCGCAGGTGCCGCCGAAACGACGCAGTGCCAGCGAGTCGTCGGCGGACATGTTGGACGCGGCGGCTCCGACGGCGTCCGCCACCTCGCCGAAGTCCGGCGACTCGGACGCGTCGACGAGGAACGTGGTGCGATGGTCGGGAGTCAGGGTCAACCACGCCCCGCCGGTCACCAGCCCCAGCACCAGAACCACGGCACCTGCCGCCAGCGGCCAGCGTTTCATCCGGTTCCCCCTGGGCCCTTCGCACGCAGCGACGTGAGCTCGTCCGTCATGTTCCCCGCCTCGGCGTTGTACGCCTCGGCGGCCTTGGAGTAGACGGCGAGCGGTTCCGCCAGGTTCCGCCCCGAACGAGCCGAGCCGAGCAACTGCTCCGCCGCCTCGATCACCGAGGCCTGCAACGTGCGCAGCCGCACCGCCATGTCCCGCAACCGCACCGCTTCCGCCGAACTGGTGCGGCCGTCGAGGTCCTTGATCTCGAAGTCGACGACGGCGTCCCTGGCCTCGGTCATCGCGGCGTCCGCGAGGTCGAACCGGCCGCTCTTGATCGCCTCGGTCGCCGAGTTGAGCTTGTCCACGGTCGGGTTCAGCACGTTGACGACCGACTGCGACGACCGCAGCACCGGCTCGATGGTGGTGAACCACGCGAGCACGCGCTTCAGCTCCTCCGGCGAGTCCGTGAACGTCGGCTTCTGCTGTTTGAGCTGTGCGGCCAGCTCCGTCAGCTCGTCGCCACCGTCGTCGACCTGGTAGCCGATGAACCGGAACTCGATCGACAGCCCGGCCGCCGCGACCCGGTCCCGGATCTGGGACTGGACGAACTCGTCGTCGGGATCGCACGCGTCCCGGCCGTGCCTCGTCACGACGATGATCCGGTTGACCTGCTTGGCGTTCAGCGAGAACGGGGTGGTGAAGTCGCTGACCGCCTCGACGATTCCGCGCTGCAGCGTGGCTTTCGTGCCCTGCCGCACCGACTGCGCGGCCTGGGCGATCTCCTGGCGGTTGCCGGTGCCGAATCCGACGAGCTGCGTGGTGTTCTCGTCCGAACCGCACTCGCCGCCGAAGCTGCGCAACGACTGGGAGTCGCGCTCGCCCGAGTTGCCGATCACGGTCGTCAGCGCACCGGTGACGCTCGCCAGATCACCCTCGGCGGCGTCGATCAGGAACGTCGTCTTGTAGACGGGCGTGAAGATCGGGACGACCCACCGCATCACCGCGACCGTGCTGCCGGCGATCAGCACGCCGGCGAGCAGGGCGATCAGCAGCCGCCGCACGCTCTTCGGCAGTTCCCAGAACGTGTTCCACTGCCGTGCGTTGTCGCCGACGATGACGCCCTTGGCCTTGCCCAGGTGCACCGTGTACTTGGGATCCGCGTCCGGCTCGTCGAGCTCCTCGTGGGCCTTCTGGATCGCCTCGGAGGCCGTCTTCGACAACTCGTTCGTCGCGTCGACGGACAGCCTGATCTCGTCCATGGAAAAACGGTAGCGAGTTTGGGCGCGAAAGAAGTCAGGTTCGGCCGGACAGGTGCCGCACCAGCGCGGCGAGCTGCTGCGCGTACTTCGCGGCGAACTCGGGCGTGGCCGGGTCCTCGCCGGTGATCTGGCCCGCGCTCTGCCGCAGGGTCAGCGGCGCGGAGGCAGCCGCCATCAGGGCCAGCAGCAGGAACGCGGGGTCGACGTCCGCGGGCAGTTCGCCGGCGGCCTGCCGCGCCCGCATCCCTTCCACCTGGCCGCGGAAGAACTCCTCGTCGGTCGGCGGACTGTCGCCTGCCAGGTTCGCCCACGCCCACATGCGGCCGTGGTCGGTGAGCGTGGTCATCACGAAGCCCGCCACCACCTCGTCCAGCGCCTGGCTCCGGCCGGCCAGTTCGGCGGCGGAGCCGTGCCAGCTCGTGGCGAGCTCCTTGTAGATGCCTTCCTTGCCGCCGAAGTAGTACGAGATCAGCTGCTTGTTCACGCCCGCCCGCGCCGCGATGTCCGTGGTGCGCGTGGCCGCGTAGCCCTTCGCGCCGAACTCCGCCGCGGCCGCTTCCAGGAGCAGGGCCCGCGTGCGTTCCGGGTCGCGTTTGCGCTCCGAGGCGCTGGGAGAGCGGCGTTGATCCACGTCGACACGGTAGCCGACGGCCTGCTTTCAACCAATGAGTTGACTTAATCAACCAAGCGGTTGAAACTCGGCGACATGAGAATCGCAGTGATCGGTGGGGGAATCGGCGGGCTGTGCCTGGCGCACGGGTTGCGCAAGGCCGGCGTGGACGTGGCGGTGTACGAGCGCGATCTCTCGCGCACGGACCGCCTGCAGGGGTACCGGGTGCACATCAATCCCGACGGTGCCGCTGCGCTGCGGGAGTGCTTACCCGCGGCGAACTGGGAGCGGTTCGAACGGAGTGCGGGCTCCAGCGAGAACGGCTTCGGCTTCCTGACCGAACAGCTCAAGCCGCTGCTCGTGCTCGACCCGGACGAGGAGAAGCACTACTCGGCCAGCCGGATCACGCTCCGGCAGGTGCTGCTCGACGGGCTGGACGTGCGGTTCGGCAAGCGATTCGAGCGCTACGAGCAAGGTGACGACATCAAGCTGCACTTCGACGACGGCACGACCGCGAACTGCGACGTGCTGGTCGGCGCGGACGGGATCCGGTCACGGGTGCGCGAGCAGTACCTGCCGCACGCGGGCACCGAGAAGATCGGGGTCACGGCGATCGCGGGGAAGCTGTACCTCGACGACAACGACTGGGTGCCGCGGCGGCTGGTCGTCAGGGCCAACTCGATCATCCCGACGAGCAGGGCCGGCATGTTCCTGGTCGTGCACGACGGGCTGGGCGTGACCGACAACGAGGACGATCCGTTGTTCGACAACGTGCGTCCCTACCTGATGTGGGCCTACGCGGCCGCCGGCCTGACCGTCCACGATGGACAGGACCTGAAACGCGAGGTGCTCGGCCGGATCTCGCGGTGGAGCCCCGAGCTGAACCGGATCGTCGCGGCCTCGCCCGCGGAGACGATCAGCGAATGGCGCCTCCGGTCGTCCAGGCCGATCGAACGCTGGCAGCCGACGAACGTCACGTTGCTCGGCGACGCCATCCACGCGATGACGCCGATGAGAGGCGTCGGAGCGAACATCGCGCTCAAGGACGCGCAACTGCTCACGCGGTGCGTCGCCGAAGGCGGTGACGCGATCGCCCGGTACGAGAAGGAGATGTACGACTACGGGTTCGCCGCCGTGCGCGACTCGCTCAAGGCCGCCCGTCAGTTCGCCGACGGTGGCCCGGTCGCGCGGACCATCTTCAAGACCGTGCTCAGGACCGCGAGCGCGGTGCCCGCGCTGAAGCGCGCGATGTTCTGAAAATCAGTTTGAACCGTTCTGGCTCGCTCTGCGTGTGATGGGCGTTGGGTGGCACTAGCCAGGAGGTTCAAGATGATCCGCAAGAGCGTTGCGGTCGTCGCGTTGGGGTTGATCTCGCTGACCGCCTGCGCGGGGACGCCGGAGAGCACACCGGTGGCGCAGCAGCAGCAAGAAGCCGTGGTGGCGTTGAACGTCGCCGAGAACGCGGACCTCGGGCCGGTGGTCACGGACGTCGAGGGGTTCACCCTCTACCGGTTCGACGGCGACAAGCCGGGGGAGTCCACTTGCGACGGTGAGTGCGCCGCCGCGTGGCCGCCGGCGACCGTCGCGGACGAGAACTTCGGCGTGACCGGCGTCGAGCGGAACCTGGTCAGCAGCATCGTCCGCAAGGACGGCAGCCGTCAGATCACCGTCGACGGCATGCCGCAGTACCGGTTCGCCAAGGACGCCAAGCCCGGTGAGACCAAGGGCCAGGGCCTGCAGGGCAAGTGGTTCGCCACCGGCAAGGACGGCGCCCGCACCCAGCTCGCGGCGCGAACGGGTGTCATCGCCGGGCTGGGAGCGGTGCTGACCAACAACGCCGGTCTCACGCTCTACCGGTTCGACGGCGACACGGCCCAGCCTCCTGCGTCCACTTGCGACGGTGGTTGCGCCGAGAGCTGGCCGCCGGTGCTGGTGGAGGGCGAGACGCCGCGGGTGAAGGGCGTCGACCCGAAGCTGCTCGGCACGGTCACCCGCGAGGACGGCAAGAAGCAGCTCACGGTCGCGAACTGGCCGCAGTACACGTTCAAGAACGACAGCAAGCCCGGTGAGGCCAAGGGCGTCACGGTGCCGAAGTGGTTCGCCACCGCCACCGACGGCAAGAAGGCCCAGCAGAACAAGGCGATCGCGTTGACCAGCGCGACCGTCGGAGATCTCGGCGTCGTCGCCACCGACAAGGACGGCATGACGCTCTACCGGTTCGACAACGACTCCGCGGAACCGCCGACGAGCACCTGCTCCGGCGACTGCGCGGTGCAATGGCCGCCCGCCTTCGTCAGCGAGGGCTTCCAGGTGCAGGGCGTGGACGCCGCACTCGTGGGAACGATCGAGCGGGACGGGAAGAAACAGCTCACCATCGCGGGGTGGCCGCAGTACATGTTCGCAGGGGACAAGGTCTGCGGTGATGCCAACGGGCAGGGCGTTGGCGGGAAGTGGTGGGCGACCAAGGCCGACGGAAGTCGCGCCGGCCAGTAAAAGGGGAGAGAAGGAGCCCCGGCGGGAAGCATCCCGCCGGGGCTCTTTTCACTTGAGACGCACCAGAAGTGCCTGCTCCGGTTCGAGCACCGGCAGCTGGATCCCGACCTCCGACAGCACGGAACCGGGCAGTTCCACGGACTTCCAGTCCGCGGGGAGCCTCTGGATCAGCCTGGGTCGTCCCGCCGGAGCGTCGAACGACACCCGGTACGTCCGCTCCGGGTCGAGACCGGGCAGCCGCACTCGCCGGGGCTTGTTCTGCACGGAGGTCGCGAGCTGCACGTACCCGAACAGGGCCTCGGATTGGTCGGCGGCAACGATTCCGTGCACCCAGGCCGAGGGGTCCGGGTGGTCGGAGTGCACGGTGACACCGGTGTGCACCAACGCCCGCACGTCCTTGTAGTACTCGATCGCGGCCTGCAGCCCGGCCCGTTCCTCGTCGGTGGCCGAGTTGATGTCCCACTCGATCCCGAAGTGCCCGAACAGCGCCGTCGCCACGCGGAATGACAGGTCGTGCACGCGTCCGGTGGTGTGCGACTTCGTGGGGCCGACGTGCGCGCCCATCAGCTCGGGCGGCAGGAAAACGCCGGTCCACCGCTGGATCAGCTGGCGTTCCAGGGCGTCGTTGCAGTCCGACGTCCACACGCGGTCGGTGTGCGCGAGCACGCCGAGGTCGATCCGCCCGCCGCCGGACGAGCAGCTCTCGATCTCCACGTGCGGGTGCCGGAGCCGCAGTTCCTCGAGGAGCCGGTAGTACGCGGCGGTCTGCTCGTGCACGCGCGAGCCGATCAGGTCGCGGTTGTGGTCCCACTTCACGAACGCGATGTCGTTGTCCGACAAGACGGACGACACGCGGTCGAGGATGTACGCGTACGCCTCGGGGTGCGCGATGTTCAGCACCTGCTGGTTGCGCGACGGTGGCGGCAGCACGCCGGGACGCGGTCCGAGCACCCAGTCCGGGTGGGCGCGGTAGAGGTCCGAGTCCGTGTTGACCATCTCCGGCTCGAACCAGAGGCCGAACTCCATGCCGAGCGCGCGGACGTGCTTGATCAACGGGGTCAGCCCGTCCGGCCACACGGTCTCGTCGACGTACCAGTCGCCCAGCCCGGCGGAGTCGTCGCGGCGGTGGCGGAACCAGCCGTCGTCCAGCACGAACCGCTCGACCCCCATGGCGGCGGCCGTGTCGGCCAGCGACGTCAGCCGCGCGAGGTCGTGGTCGAAGTAGACGGCCTCCCACGTGTTGAGCACGACCGGGCGCGGACGCAGTGAACGCTCCCGCAACTGCCGGTGGAACGCGGCGCTGATGCCGTCGATGCCCGCGCTCGAGTACGCCGCGTAGAGCCACGGCGACTCGTATTCCTGGCCTGGTGCCAGCGTGATCTCGCCCGGCAGCAGCAGTTCACCGCCGCCCAGGACGGGCAGGCCGTCGACGAGGTTCTCCGCGTACGTCACGTGGTTGCCGCTCCACGCCACGTGCAGCGCCCACACCTCGCCGTCGCGGAACGAGAACCCCGGCGTACCGGCTAGCAACCCGATGGTCGCGTCGTGCCCGGTGCGGCCGCGGCGGTTCTCGCGCACCCACGAGCCGTAGTTGAACGCCTGCCGCTGCGGCGCGCGTTCACGAGCCCAGCGCCCGGTGAAGTCGAGCAGTTCAGTGGCGTAGGAGGGGACGGGGAGCGCGGTTTCCAGGCCCTCCAACGAATACGGCGACGTGCCGTCGTTGCGGACGACGTGCCGGAGCCGGAGCATGCCGGACGGCAGCAGTTCCAGCGTGCCGTTCACGGTCAGCTCGGCGGCCTCGTCCGACGCGACGTAGCGGAAGATCGAGCCGTCCTCCCCGGAGAACGACGTCACCGTCAGCGCGGGCGCGAAGTGTTCGCCACCCCGGTGGCCGCGCAGTCCGGGACGGCCGACGTAGCCGGCGCCCGCGTCGGGCAGAAGCGCGAGCGGCACCGGGTCGTCCGGCGCGTTGTTCGGATTGGTCCACGACACGGCGTCGACCAGGCCGCGCAGCGCGGTCCGGTCGAGGTCTCCGAGCGTTCGCCCCCAGTGCGTCACGACCGGCAGGCTCGCGCCCATGAGGGTGATGACGATGCTGGAGGTGTCGTCGTGCAGGTGCACGACCTCCGTGTTGCTCATGCGGGCCCCGTCCACATCAAACACAAATGAACATTGAGCCGATCCTCAGATCTGGACCCGGTGTTGTCAAGCGTTGGGGAATGTTGAGTTGTGTCCGATTACTTCGAGCACTTTGGAGCCTGCAGATCACTCAGGCTCGGGCCCTCCGGCTTCCACGACACGGCGTCGACGGCCGCCACCGTGAGCGGTGCGTCGAGGCCCTGAGCTGGGAACACCTGCGCCTTGTCCAGGTAGTCCTGCAACTTCGGCACGAGCTCGCCCAGTCCCTTGCGATGCCCCGCGACCAGCTCGTCGCCCCGAGGCAACGGCGACGGACCGATGGCGTCGTATGCGGTTTTCGACTGCGCGTACATGTCGCGCAGCTTGGTCAGGGAGGCGATCACCGCCGGACGGTCCGCTTCCGTCGGCTGCTGGCCCTGGGCGAACTTCGGCGCCATCGCCACCACGGCGCTGACCACGAGGATCGGGTCGTCCGCGGCGCAGACCTGGTCGACCCACGCCTGCACGGCCGCTGGGTCCGGCGTGGCCGAAGAGGGTGGAGACGCGGACGGCGGTGGCGAGGAGCACCCCGCCACCGCCGCGACCACGAACAGACAGATCAGGTTCCGGAGCACCCGATCAGACAACCAGACTGAGCAACCCCGCGACCACGAATCCGACCACCGACAGGATGGTCTCGAGGACCGTCCACGACTGCAGCGTCTCCTTGACCGACAGGCCGAAGTACCGCGACACGATCCAGAACCCGCCGTCGTTCACGTGCGAGGCGATGATCGAACCGGACGCGATGGCCATGACGACCAGGGCGAGCTGCGGCTGCGAGTAGTTCAGGTCCGCCACCACCGGCGCGACGATGCCCGCGGTCGTCACGATCGCGACCGTCGCCGAACCCTGTGCGATGCGGATGACGCAGCTGATCACGTACGCCAGCGCGATCACCGGCAGGCCGATGCCCGACAGCTCGTTCGCCAGCGTCTTGCCGATGCCCGTCGCGGCCAGCACGGCGCCGAAGAAACCACCGGCGCCGACCACGAGCAGGATCATCGCGACCGGCTTCAGGGACGCGGCGGACAGCTCCGCGACCTTCTCCCGCGTCATGCCGCGCCGGAAACCCAGCAACCAGAAGGCGAGCAGCACCGAGATCGTCAACGCCACCGCGGGCGTGCCGAAGAACGTCGCCACCGAGTACAGGCTCGATCCCTTGGTCAGCAGGATCGAGCCGAACGTGCCGGCGAGGATCAGCACCAGTGGCAGGCCGATGATCGAGAGCACGAGTCCGAGCGACGGCGGGTCACGATCGTCGCCGCCGTTCTCCGCGCGCGCCAACTCGGCCGCGGCCAGCATCTCCTCCGGCACCGGCACGTTGAGGCGCTTGCCGATCCAGTACGAGTACAGGACACCGCCGACGAACCAGGACGGGATCGCCACCGCGAGACCCATGATGATGATCCAGCCGAGCGACACCTTCAGCAGACCGGCCGCCGCCACCGGTCCGGGGTGCGGCGGCATGAACGCGTGCATGACCGAAAGGCCGGCCAGCAACGGCATGGCGAACAGCACGATCGACTTGCCGCTGCGCTTGGCCGCCACGTAGACCAGTGGCGCGAGCACGAAGATGCCGATGTCGAAGAAGACCGGTACGCCGAAGATCAGGCCCGCGAGACCGATCGCGACCGGCGCCTTCTTCTCGCCGAACGCGTTCATCAGCTTGTCCATCAGGACCTGCGCGCCGCCGGACGCCTCGAGGATCGCGCCGAGCAGCGTGCCGAGACCGATGATCGCGGCGATGTGCCCGAGGATGGAGCCGAAGCCCTTCTCCAGCAACGAGTCCGAGGCCTTCTGCGCCGACCCGACCAGCGTCTCCACCGGCACGCCGGCCAGGAGGGCGACCAGCAGTGCGACGACGATCAGCGCGATGAACGGCTCGACCTTGAACTTGATGATCAGTAGCAGCAGCACCGCGATGCTGACTACCGCGAGGGTGAGCAAGCCCCCTGTTGAGTGTTGCAACCAGTCGATCACGGGCGGCTCCTGAGTGAATGGCCTGGCAATGAGCCGGTGGCGGTTCCGTCGTCGATCACCGTCACCCCGTTGCAGAACACGTACGGGATGCCGGCGGCCTGCTGCCGAGGCTCGTCGAACGTCGCCGTGTCGGCGATGTTCGAGGCGTCGAACAGCACGAGGTCGGCCGCGTAGCCCTCGCGGACCAGACCCCGGTCGGTGAGCCGCAAACGTTTGGCAGCTCGGCCTGTGAGGTGCTCGACGCACTCCTCCAGGCTCAGCACGCCCAGTTCGCGGACATAGCGCGCGAAGTAACGGGGGAACGTGCCCCACGCGCGCGGGTGCGGCCGGTCACCCACGAGCAGCCCGTCGCTGCCGCCGGTGTGCGCCGGATGCTTCATGATCGCCTGCACGTTCTCCTCGTGGCCCACGTGCATGAGGCACGAGGTACCCATCCGTTCGTCGACCAGCACGTCGAAGTACAGGTCGGCGGGAGCGCGGCCGAGCCGCAGCGCCGAGCTGTAGACGCTGGCGCCGACCAGGTGCGCGTTGCGGTCGTTGCGGACACCGTTGATCTCGATGGAGTCCCAGTCGACCGGCACGCCGTGGCAGCCGTCCGAGCCGGTCTCCTCGATCTCCTCGCGGATGCGCTCCCGGGTGTCCACATCGGACAACCTTGCCAGCGCGCTGTCCGGCCCGCCTTCCGTCGCCCACGACGGGAGGAGCGCCGAGAGGTACGTCGCGCCGGGCAGGTACGGGTAGGTGTCGAGCGAGATGTCGGCGCCACCGGCGATCGCGTCGTCCAGCAGCGCCAGCAGTTCGGGCGCTTTCCCCTTGTTCACCGGGAAGTTCATCGTGGCGTGCGCGAGGTGCAGCGGGCATCCGGAACGCTTCGAGACGTCCACCATCTCGGCGTACGCCTCCAACGCGCCGGCGCCGTAGCTGCGGTGGTGCGGGCTGTAGAAGCCGCCGTAGTTCCCGACGACTTCGCACAGCTGCACGAGTTCGGACGTGTCCGCGTACATGCCGGGCGTGTAGGTGAGCCCGGACGACATGCCGAAAGCGCCCTCCACCAACGACTTCGCCAGCTTGTTCTTCATGACGAGCATCTCGGCGTCGGTCGCGGCACGGTCCTCCCAGCCCACGGCCAGCATCCGCAGCGTCCCCTGCGGCACCAGGTACGCGGCGTTGACCGCGATGCCCTGGTCGAGGCGGTCGAGGTACTGGCCGACCGAGCGCCAGTTCCAGTCGAAGCCCGGCGGGTCGTCGTTCCACCCGGCGAGCTGGCCGCGCAACGTCGCGAGCACCTCGTCGTTCACCGGCGCGTACGACAGCCCGTCCTGGCCGAGCACCTCGGTCGTGACGCCCTGCGAGACCTTCGCCAGGTGATCGGGTTCCGCGAGGATCCGCAGGTCCGAGTGCGAGTGCATGTCGATGAACCCCGGCGCGAGCACCAGCCCGTCCGCGTCGATCGACCGCGTGGCCGAGATCGACTCGCCGATGGACGAGATGACGCCGTCCTTGATCCCCACGTCCGCCCGGTAGGCGGCCGCGCCCGTGCCGTCGGCGATCAGCGGTCCGCGCAGAACGACGTCGTCCATCCCGGCACTCCTCAGAAGTAGGTTCGGATCAGGTCGACCACGGTCGTGCCCTGCACGACCGGGATGAGCTGCCACTTGTCGAACACCGTGCAGGGGTGCGAGAGACCGAGCCCGATCCAGTCGCCGACGCGGACCGTGGACTCCGGCCCCAGCGACAGGAACGCGTGCTGGTCGTTCAGGGCGGTCACGCGAGCCTGGGTCAGCGGGGCGATCGCGCCGTCACCGCGGCGCACGAGCTGAGGCTCCGGCAGGCCCTCGTCGAACGACGCGTCGCGCTTGCCGATCGTCAGCAACGCCAGGTCGCGCTGCGGCCGTGACGTCACCTGGGCCCACGCGCGAAGAGCGCTCTTGAACGGCTCGACGCCCTCGATGCGGGAGAACGGCGAGATCCCTCGGTAGAAGCCGTCGTCGTGCGTGATGTACGCGCCGCTGCGCAGCACCGGGGTCACCGGAACCGGCCACGGCTTGGCCAGCGTCGCCGCCACCTGGTCGAAGTACGCGCTGCCGCCGGCGGTGACGATGACCGAGTCCAGCTCGTCGAACAGCCCGGCGTCGGCCAGCCTCAGCACCAGCGTGCGCAGGTCGTCGAGGTAGCCGTCCACAACGGACTGCGACGACTCGGAGGCGTCGTGCGCCAGCGCGCCCTCGTAGCCACCCGCGCCGACCAGTCGCAGCACCGGACTCTGGTCCACCGCCCGCGCGACGGCCAGTGCCGTCTCCAGGTCCCGCGCGCCCGTTCGCCCGCCGGGAGCGCCGAGCTCGACGATCACGTCGACTGGCCGTCCGGGCTGGAGCTCCTGCAGCGTCTCGCTCATCAGCGCGACGCCGGCCTCGGAGTCGGCCCAGCAGCTGAACTCGAAGTCCGGGTCGCCGTCGAGCTCGCCGACCAGCCAGCGCAACGCCGCCGGGTCGAGCAGCTGGTTCGCCAGCAGGATCCGGCTCACCCCGAACGCCCGGTAGACCCGCAGCTGCGACGCGTTGGCCGCGGTGATGCCCCAGACGCCGTGCTCGATCTGCCGCTGGAACAGCTGCGGCGCCATCGTCGTCTTGCCGTGCGGGGCCAGCTTCACGCCGTGGTTGTCACACCACTTGGACATCGTCGTCAGGTTGTGCGTCAACGCGTCCGCGTCCAGCACGACGAGCGGTCCGACGAACTCGTCGGCGAACAGGTCGAGCCGCCGGTCGGCCACCTCACCGATGGTCGCGCCGAACGTGCTCGACGGCAGGCCCTTGAAGCGCCAGCTGACCTGTTCCGACCTGATGTCCGCGACGGCCGAAAGGTCCATCTCCATCAGATGTTGCATATTTTGCAACTCCCATTGCGCGATGTGATGCTGAGTTGTGTAGCATTCGTACTCGCCGCCGTCAACGAACACCTCTGGAGCACGTATGCGGTTCGAACACGTCGGCGGTGTCGTGTGTCTCGGCGAGACCATGGTGATGATGGTTCCGGGTGAACCCGGTCCTGTGCATCTGGTGCGCACCTGGCACCGGGCCGTCGGTGGCGCCGAGTCCAACGTCGCCATGCACCTGACCCGCCTCGGCGTGCGGTCCTCGTGGGTCAGCGCGGTCGGCGACGACTCGTTCGGGCTCGCGGTGCTCGACACGGTGGGCGGCTTCGGTGTCGACGTGTCCGGCGTGCGGATCGACTCGTCCCGCCCGACCGGCCTCTACGTCAAGGAGGCCTCACCGCACGGCAGCCCGGTGCGCTACTACCGGCGCGGTTCGGCGGCGTCGGGCATGGGACTGGAGATGATCGACCGGCTCGGCCTCGGCGAGGTGAAGCTGGTGCACCTCAGCGGGATCACGCCCGCCCTGTCCGACTCGTGCCTCGCGCTGATGCGCGAGCTGCTGAGGCGGCCGCGGCACGGGTTCCGCATCTCGTTCGACCTGAACTGGCGTCCGGCGTTGTGGACCGACCGCGACCCGCGCGTGCTGCGGGAACTCGCGGACATGGCGGACGTCGTGCTGGCCGGCTCCGACGAGGCGGAACTGGTCTGGGGCACCGGTGACCCCGCGCGGTTGCGGCAGCTGCTGCCCGGCCCGCGGTCGCTGGTCGTCAAGCAGGGTGCCGATGGCGCGACGCTGCTCGAAGGGGGCTCGGCGTACTTCGAACCGGCGCTGAAGGTCGAGGTCGTGGAACCGGTCGGCGCGGGCGACGCGTTCGCGGCGGGCTTCCTCGCGGCCACCCTGGCGGGGGAGAGTCCGTCGGTCCGGCTGCGCGCCGGGCACCTGCAGGCGGCGTCCGCTTTGCTCACCGCCGAGGACGTCGGCGATCCTTTGCCGGACGACGTGACAGATCCGCTGCTGCACGCCGATTCGCAGACGTGGGCGTCCGCCCGCCTGGAGGTGTGAATGAGCCAGAGCCTCGACCGCGCGCTCACGCTGGTGAACCAGCTCGCGACCGGTCCGAAGACGCTGGACGAGCTGTCCGGCGTGATCGGCGTGCACAAGTCGACGACGCTGCGGTTGCTGCGCACGCTGGAGTCGCACCGGTTCGTGCAGCGCGACGGCGTGCACCACTACCGCCTCGGCACCGCACTCTTCGACCTCGCGAACCTGGCCCTGGAGGAACGCGACGTCCGCCGCGCCTCCGAGGCCGCGTTGCGCGACCTGAACTCCCGGCTCGGCCACACCGTCCACCTCGCGTCCTACGAGGACGGTGAGGTGATCTACATCGACAAGTACGAGTCCCGGCACCAGATGCGGATGTACTCGCGCATCGGCCGCCGCGCGCCGTTGCACTGCACGGCCGTGGCGAAGATCCTGCTGGCCGACCTGCCCGCCGCGGCGTTGCAGAAGGTGCTGGCGGGCATGGAGTTCCCGCGCCTGACCGCGAACACCATCATCGGCCCGACCGCGTACCTGGCCGAACTGGAACGCGTGCGCGCCAACGGGTACGCCGTCGACAACTCCGAGCACGAGGACTTCATCCACTGCATCGCCGCCCCGATCAGGGGTGCTCGCGGCGAGGTGCTCGCGGCCGTGTCGATGTCCGTGCCGAAGGTGCTGCTCGACTTCGACGGCCTGCTGGCCCACCTGCCAGACCTGCTCGCCACCGCCGAAGCCGCATCGGCCGAATGCGGTTTTGTATCCAGATAAGGGGAATTCCGTTGTCCAAGGTTGAGATCAAGACCGCTGACGCTCCGCAGCCGGTGGCCCGTTTCTCGCAGGGTGTGCGCAAGGGCAACATCCTGCAGGTGGCCGGCCAGGTCGCGTTCGACCCGAAGTCGGGCGAGATCGTCGGCACCACGGTCGCCGAGCAGACGCGCCAGACGTTCGCGAACCTGCACGCCGTGCTCGCCGCCGGTGGCGCGTCCATCGACGACGTGGTGATGATCCGCGTCTACCTCACCGACACCGCGCACTTCGCGGAGCTGAACGAGGTCTACGGCGAGTTCGTGACGGACCCGGCGCCCGCCCGCACCACCGTCTACGTCGGGCTGCCCGCCGGACTGCTGGTGGAGATCGACGCGCTGGCCGTAGTCGACTGATCCACTGTGCTGCCCGTCAGGCACCCTCCGGCCGGAGGGTGCCTGACTCGTTCTCCGAGGCCGAGAGTGGAAGCTGACGCGAAGATGACCTACTACCCGGATCTCTCGCCGTACGAGTACTTCGAGTCCGACGAGAAGATGCTCAACGTCGGCTGGCTCGACGCCGATCACGACTTCCCGCGTGGTCCGGTGGCGCCCGAGTTCGTCGACGCGCTGCTCAGGCTCAACGAGGACGTCCAGAACCAGACGCGCGGATTCCATTGGTGCGTCTTCTGCAAGGGGGCGTTCGAGGACGTGCCGAAGCCGCACCGGCCGTCGGCTGTCACCTCGATGGGCTCGGCCGAGATCCACGCGGTGGGCGCCGACGGCGTGCGGTACTCCGCGCCCACACTGGTGATTCATTACGTGATCGAGCACGAGTACCAGCCGCCCGAGGCGTTCGTGGCGGCCGTGCTGCACACCGCGGACGTGAAGATGTAGCTGTACTTAGGGGTCTTACCGCTCACAGGCGGTAAGACCCCGAAGTACGTTGTGGCAGCATCCGGTTATGAAGTGGTACGCGGACAGACCGGTCAGGTTCACGCGTCAACTGATCGCCGACCTCCTCGCCGTCGGCTGGGTCGGGCTCTGGATCTGGGTGGCGACCACCGTTCACGACTGGGTGCTCGAACTGAGGGCGCCGGGAGACGGACTGGTCAGCGCGGGCGGCAGCATCCGGGACGCCTTCACCAACGCCGCCGGCAAGGCCAGGGGCGTGCCCTTCGTGGGCGAGGACCTGGCGGGGGCGCTCGGCAACGGCAGCAAGGCCGGCGAGACGCTCACCAACGCGGGCAACGCGCAGATCGGCGTGGTCCAGGACTCCGCGTTCTGGCTCGCGGCCGCACTGGTCGTCGTCCCGGTGCTGTTCCTGCTCATCACGTGGCTGCCCATCAGGCTCCGATACGCCCGCAAGGCCGCCAACACCGCGAGTCTGCGGGGGATGCCGGACCTGCTGGCCCTGAGAGCGCTCACATCGTTGTCCCCGCGGGAGCTCGGCAAGTTCGACGGTGATCCTGCGGTGGCCTGGCGGACCGGGGACACGGACGTCATCGACGAGCTGGCACGACGTCAGCTCGCCTCGGTGGGGGTGCGGGCATGATCGCGCTGGCGGTGATCGCCGCTGTGGTGGCGATGTGCGCGGTGGCCGTGTCGTTGTGGCAGGCCCGCGAAGCGAAGCACGCCCAGGACGCCGCGAAGAAGTCCCACGAGGCCGCCGCCAAGGCTCAGGAGGAGGCGCAGGCCGCGCGCAAGGCCGTCGAGCAGGCCACGGCCAGCGCTTTCCAGGCCAAGAACGTGGCGGAGGAGGCGAAGAAGGCGGCGGCGAAGGCCGAGGAGGCCGTCGGGAAGGCGGCGGAGGCGGCCACGGCGTCACGGATGCTGGCCGACGAGGCGCAGCTCATCGCCCAGCAGATGACCGCACAGGTCAACGGACTGGTCGAGGTCATCGCCGCCCGCGGCAACCGCAGCGGCATGCCGACGTTCGCCATCACGCCCGGCGCACCCGACGAGTTCCGGCTCAGCTACTTCGGCGGGCCCGCCGTCATCGAGCAGCTCACGGTGTCCGTCGTGCCGGGCAGCCGCGTGCTCGGGCTCTCCCAGTACGACGACGAGCCGCCGGTCGAGCACCTCGAGGTGGGGCCGCTCCACAACGGCTCCGCCATCACCTTCCGGGCCGCCACCGGGCAACGGGCCAGCGCGGTGTTCCAGGTCAGGGCGGAGCCGTGGGAGCCGATCGTGGTGCGCGCCGAGTGATCCGCCAGGCGGCCGAGCTCGAAGGGCAGTGCGAGAACTGCGGTGCGCCGCGCACGGGCTGGGCGGTGCAACTCGTCCAGGACGGCGAGCTCCGGTGGGAGGAGGACTGGCAGTGCACCGGGTGCCAGGTCGCCTCGTGCGACCGGGGCCAGGGTGCGCCCGCGTGGATCCGCGACGAGATCCTGGCCCGGCACGGGGCCTGGTGCCTGACGCTCACCGACGAGTCGGTCGGAGGTGGAGTGCTGCTGAAGGCGTTCCGCGACGCGCTCGGGTTCTCCATCGGGGAGGCCCAGGAGGCGGCGCGGGCGATGAGAGAGTCCGGCTACGAGGGCACCTACGTGGAGATGACGCTCGTAGCCGGCCTGCTGAACCTGGCTCCGCCGGTCAGTACACGGGACCCGTGAACTTCTCGCCGGGACCCTGGCCGGGCTCGTCCGGCACGGCCGAGGCCTCGCGGAACGCGCGCTGCACCGACTGCAGGCCGTCCTTGAGCGGAGCGGCGTGCGGGCCGAGGTACTCGGAGGTCGCCGTGATCAGGCCGGCGAGGCCGGTGATCAGGCGGCGGGCCTCGTCGAGGTCGCGGCGCGGGGAGTTGTCGGGGTCCGGGTCGGCGAGGCCCAGGCGCTCCGCGGAGGCGGACAGCAGCATCACCGCGGCCCGGCTGATCACCTCGATGCTGGGGACATCGCCCAGGTCACGGATGCTGTCTTCAAGCGGATCGGTCACGCCCTATTCAAGCAAGCCCCCGTGCGGGGCCGACGTCACAGGGCCGCGATTGGGGGGTTGACAAGAGCGTCTGCTAGTATTTCGGACGCGACCAGCTCTCGTTAGTGCGAGAGCGGCAAGTGGAGCCCCGCTCCCACCCGCGTTCACCGCTTCTTGAGGTGGCCGGGTCCGGTCCTCCAGGCTACTGGCACACGGGTGCTCGAAGTTCTGGGGTGAGATCGGTCGGAAGCGGGCCCCTTCACCGGGAGACGGTGACGGGGCTCTTGTTTTTGGCGCAACCGAGTCTCAAAGGACGTGAATGACAAGTCCCTCGAACCGCGGTGCACCCGTCAGCACCGAGCCGCGCATCAACGACCGCATTCGGGTGCCGGAAGTTCGTCTGGTCGGGCCGAATGGTGAGCAGGTCGGGATCGTTCGCATCGAGGACGCGCTCCGACTCGCGCAGGAAGCGGATCTCGACCTCGTCGAGGTCGCCGCTCAGGCTCGCCCGCCGGTCTGCAAGCTCATGGACTACGGCAAGTTCAAGTACGAGACGGCGCAGAAGGCTCGCGAGTCTCGTCGGAACCAGCAGCTGACGGTCATCAAGGAGCAGAAGCTCCGCCCGAAGATCGACCCGCACGACTACCTGACGAAGAAGGGCCACGTGGCCCGCTTCCTCTCGCACGGGAACAAGGTCAAGGTGACCATCATGTTCCGCGGTCGTGAGCAGTCGCGCCCCGAGCTCGGCTACAGGCTTTTGCAGAAGCTGGCGGAGGACGTCGCGGAGCTGGGCTTCGTCGAGTCGAACCCGAAGCAGGACGGCCGCAACATGATCATGGTGTTGGCGCCGCACAAGAACATCAAGCCGCGCGTGGTCAAGCAGGACGACGACGCACCCGAGGCGGATGACACCGCCTCGGAAGAGGCGTAGGACGCACGCCCGCCCCCGACCCGGTGGGTAGCACGAGACGAGGACGGAAATGCCGAAGAACAAGACGCACAGCGGGACCTCGAAGCGCTTCAAGGTCACGGGCAGCGGCAAGATCCTCCGGGAGAAGGCCGGCAAGCGCCACATCCTGGAGAAGAAGTCCAGCAAGGTGACGCGTCGCATGAGCGGCACCGCGGTCGTGTCCGACCACGACGCTCCGCGCATCAAGAAGCTGCTCGGTCTCTGACCCGCTTCGACACCCCCTAGCTAATTCGGGAAACCGGCCCCCGACGCCGGTTTCCCCATGAGATCGACAGGATGTACCCGTGGCACGCGTCAAGCGGGCTGTAAACGCCCAGAAGAAGCGTCGTACCGTTCTCGAACTGGCCAGCGGTTACCGCGGCCAGCGTTCGAGGCTGTACCGCAAGGCCAAGGAGCAGGTGCTCCACTCGCTCAACTACGCGTACCGCGACCGCCGTGCGCGCAAGGGCGACTTCCGCAAGCTGTGGATCCAGCGCATCAACGCTGCTTCCCGTGCGAACGGCATGACCTACAACCGCCTCATCCAGGGCCTGCGCCTGGGCGGTGTCGAGGTCGACCGCAAGATCCTCGCGGACCTCGCCGTCCACGACGCCACCGCCTTCACGGCGCTCGTCGAGATCGCCCGCAAGGCGCTCCCGGCCGACGTGAACGCTCCGGCCGGGAGCCAGGCCTGAGCGACAACGCTCGCGCGCACCACCGACCCGAGGCAGATCCGTTCACCGAACGGACGCCTCGGGTCGTTGCTGCTCGCCACCTGACCCGCCGCCAGGGCCGCGACAAGGCAGGTCGTTTCCTCGTCGAGGGCGCCCAGGCCGTGCGCGAGGCACTCGCCTGGAAAAACGGCGAGGTGCACGAACTCTTCGTCACGGCGACGGCCGCGCAGCGCAACGCCGAACTGCTCCAGACTGCCTCGAACCAGGGCATCCGGATCAGCGAGGTGACCGACAAGGCCGCCGACTCGCTGTCGGAAACCGTGACGCCCCAGGGCATCGTCGCGGTCTGCGACGCCGTCCCGCAGCCTCTCGATCGGGCGCTGCAAGGAACTCCGCGCCTCGTCGCCGTGCTCTACGGCGTCTCCGATCCCGGCAACGCGGGCACCGTCACGCGCGTGGCGGACGCGGCCGGAGCGGACGCGGTGATCTTCGCGGGCGACACGGTCGACCCGCACAACGGCAAGTGCGTGCGCGCCTCCACCGGCTCGCTCTTCCACCTGCCGATCGTCCGTTCCCGGGACGCGGACGAGGTCTTCGCCGCGTGCCGCCAGGCCGGCCTGAGGCTCGTGGCCGCCGACGGCTACGCGAAACAGGACCTGGTCGAGGCCTCCTCGCAGGGCGAACTCAGCCGGCCGACCGCGTGGGTGTTCGGCAGCGAGGCCCACGGCCTGCCCGACGACGTGGTGGCGAAGCTGGACACGTCGCTGAAGGTTCCGCTGTACGGCGCCGCCGAGAGCCTGAACCTCGCGACGGCGGCCGCTGTCTGCCTTTACGCCTCCGCCAGGGACCAGCGGAATTGAGCTGACGGGTGCCGGGCGCGCGATTACTGTGCGCCCCGTGCGCGAATCAGAGATCGAGATCCTGTGCTCCCAGCTCGCCTCCTACTACGTCTTTCCGGACACTGCCAACGAGATCGCGAACGTCCTGCGCGCTCGTCAGGCCGAGGGTGCCTACTCCGATGTGGACGATGACGAGGAGTTCGCGGCCAAGGTGACCGCGGACCTGCAGAGCGTCAACGGCGACAAGCACCTCCGCCTGCTCTACAGCGCGGAGGAGGTCCCCGAGACCGGCCAGGAGTCGGCCTGGGACCCGGTGGCCTACAAGAAGGAAGCCGAGCTCGACGCGTTCGGCATCCGCAAGGTCGAGCGGCTCGAAGGCAACATCGGCCTGCTCGACCTCCGTCTGCTGCACGACGCCGAGATCGCCACGCCGGCCTACGTCGCCGCGATGAACCTCATCGCGCACACCGACGCGTTGATCATCGACCTGCGCGAGAACCGCGGCGGCGACCCGCACACGGTCCAGTTGATCTGCAGCTACCTGTTCGACAAACCGGTGCACCTCAACGACATCTACAACCGCCCGGAAGACATCACCCAGCAGTTCTGGACGCTCCCGTACGTGTCCGGCCCGAAGTTCGGCGGCACGAAGCCGGTCTACGTCCTCACGAGCGCGCGCACGTTCTCCGGCGCGGAGGAACTGAGCTACAACCTCCAGCAGACCGAGCGCGCCACCCTCATCGGTGAGACCACCAGGGGCGGCGCCCACCCCGGCGACCGCTACCGGGTCGGCCCGCACCTCAAGTCGTCCATCCCGAACGGCCGCGCCATCAACCCGATCTCCGGCACCAACTGGGAAGGCGTAGGCGTCGTCCCGCACATCAGCGTGCCCGCGGACGAGGCCTTCGAGGTCGCCTACAAGAAGGCGACCTCGGCCACCAAATAACTAATCCAGCCGGGCCGTCAACTCGCGCACGAGCGGATCGGTACCGGACGGCTTGTTCTGGCGCCGCAACGCCTCCGACAGCACCGAGAGCACGGTGGAGACCTGGTTGTCGTCGGGCAGCAGCGATGCAGCCCGGCGCGCCTCGGCCTCCGCGCCCTCGGCGTCGTCGGCGTTGAGGAGCACGTGCGCCGCCTTCAGCACGACGAACACCCGCCAGCCCTCGTCGCCCAGCGACACCACCAGCGCCTCGGCGTCGCGGTACTGCTTCATCGCCAGCGCGAACTCACCGGCCTGGCCGTGCACCCACGCGCGGATCGCGGCGATCTCCGCCTGCCGGCGGGTGACCTCGGTCGGGTCGTCCAGCAACGGCAGCAGCGCCTCGGCCTCGTCCACGGCCGCACGCGTCTCGGTGATCTCCTCGTCGGGCAGGTTCGACGCCAGCTCGACCAGCGAGCCGATCGCCTCCGAGAGGTTGCCCTCCTGCTGCCACAGCGCGGCACCGGCGCGCCAGGACGCCGTCGCCTCGTCGTGCTTGTCCAGCCGGCCCTGCACCGAGGCGAGCGCGTCGAGCAGGAACGCCCGCCGTCCCGTCTCCTCGGGCGGCAGCAGATCCGCAGCCTCGCGCAGGTACCGCTCGGCCGCCGGGAGTTCGCCCAGCTTGCGGCACACCTGCCCGAGCCGGAACACCACCTGCAGCCGCAGGTCCTCCTGGCCGTCCTGCAACAGCCGCAACGACTCCTCGAGAACCTCGGCGGCCTCGACGAACCGGTCCGTCTGCACGTATCCGCCGCTCAGCGCGAAGCAGAAGTGCGCGGTGTGCCCGGGGGAGAGGTGCACGCGCGAGATCGCCACGGCCTCGCGGAGATCGCCCAGGCAGGCGCCCTCCTGGTCCAGTTCCTGGATCGCCGCGACCTGGTACCAGCGCGCCTCCGCGGACTCCGGCAGCGGGAACGCCGACACGAACGCGCGCGCCGTCGCCACGGCCTCCGTGACCTTGCGCAGCACGGTTTCCAGCCGCAACTGCAGCCGGTAGCCCTCGAACCGCGCGTTCAACGGGAGTTCGCCCGCCATCGCGGCCAGCACGTCCGCGTAGGCGCCTTCGACGTCCTGCTGCCGTGCCTTGTGCTCCGCGGACTCGATCACGACCCGGCCGCGCAGTTCCGGAACGTCCAAAGAGGACGCCAGCGCGATCATCTCGTCGGCCCGCTCGTGCGCGTGCGCGTCGTCGTGCAGCTCGGCCAGCGACAGCGCCGCGACCGTCCGCGTGTAGTCCGTCGTCGCCTCGGCCAGGCACCGTTCGGCGAGCTCCAGCCCACCTTCGAGGCCCATCGCGAGCCGCGCCTGGTACCGCAGCGCGAGGTCGGCGGGCAGCGCCGTCAGCATCTCGTCGAACGCCGCCGGGTCGAACGGCACCAGCCCGGTCGTCATCCGCCGGATGCCCGCGTGCGCCGCGAGATCGGGCGGCAGCAACGAGTCCATGTCCGCGGGCAGCGAGTCGAGCATCCGCCGCGCCTTCACGAAGTCGCCCTGCTCGTACAGCAGCACCATCGACTCGGCGATCTCCACCGGGTCGCCGAACACGACGGACTCCTCGACCGGAGCGGCCACCGGTGCGGCCGGCACCGCGAGCTCGACCGCCGGGTAGTCCTTCTGCTCCAACGCCTGCGTGACCCGGTCGAGCCACGCCGACGTGCCGTTGCGCTCGTCGAACTGCTTCGCGAGCTGGATCGCGCGCTTCGACAGCCGGTCGAGCAGCTCGGCGGCCGTCCGGGTTCCGACCGCGGGGACCTCGAACACCGTGTCGGCCGGAAGACGCTGCAGCAGAACGGAAGCGCACTCCGCGAACGACATCTCGTCGGCCGGCAGCTGCACGCCCGTCACCTTGTGCAGCGACCGGCGCAGGATCTCCTCACCGCGCGACAGGTTGCCCGTCAACGCGCAGAACCGGATGTGTTCGTGCACGTACGAGGTGATCTCGTCGTCCTTGATCAACCGGTACGCCGTGGTGTGCGCGTGCGCGGCCTTCTCGACCTCGCCGGTCTCCAGCAACGGCCACAGCAGCGCGGACAGGATGCCCTGCGGCTGCGTGGCGCAGCCGGTGTTGCCCGACAGGCCCTCCCAGCCGTGCGCGGCGGCTTCCTGGTGACGGCCCAGCCTCGCCAGCATCCAGACCTGCTCCTCGATCACGCAGGCCTCGCAGTCCGCCATCGGCCCGCGTTCCGTGGCGAGGTAACGCCCGAGCTGCTCGGCGAGGCCGACCATGTCACCGATGTGGTACGCGTACTCGGCACGGGCGCCGTGCACCGGCTGCACCGAGAAACCGAGCCTGCCGTAGCGGTCCGCGAGCTGGCCGATCACGGCCTGCAGCTGCTCCAGCGAGAACTTCGGGTCCCGGCGCAGGCCCGTCGCGATCCACTTGTGCGCCCAGTTCAGCGAGTGGACCTCGTACTCGTTGAACGCCTCGGGATCCTTCTCCTCCGCGGCCCGCACCCACGCGAACGGCGCGAGCATCAGGTCGTAGCGCGACAGGTAGTAGGCCGAGTCGATCAGCGCGGTCCGGCACGACACCCCGAGCGGCAGGTGCCCGAGCGCGTCGGACATGCGCGCGGCCCGTTCCAGCGCCTCGTGCTTCGGCATGCCCGTGGGCATGTTGTACGCCTCCAGGAACGCCCTCTCCGCGTCTTCAGCGGTGAAGTCGGCCATGTTCACTTACCCCCAACGGCGCGGTCCAGCAGTTCCAGGAACGAGCGGTTCAGCGCCGCCGTGTCCTTCGGTCGCATCGCTCGCCGAGCCTGCAGAACGGCGTGCACGTACAGAGATTCGAGCGTCAGCTCCACCAGCGACGGGTCGTTCAACCGCGCGAGCCGTTGCACCAACGGGTTGCGGCAGTTGAGCACCAGCTGCTCGGGACGTGACGAACTGGACCCGGCCGTCAGCTGGCCCAGCAGTTCCGCCCACAACGGGTCCGTCACCTCCTCCGCGGTCTGCTCGGTGTCGAGCTTGCGCTGCTGCTCGGCGTTGCTGATCAGCAACGCGGGCAACGAGACGGGGTCGAAGTCGCGGATCACCGCGTCGCAGTCGTGCCGGTCCAGCGCCGCCGCTCCCTCCGCCAGTCGCAGTCGCAGCGCCGTCTCGATCTCCGGTTCCGGATCGGCCAGCGCCGCCAGCAGTTCCGAGGGAGCCACCCGGCGCGCGACGGCCGGACCGTCCAGCGCGCTGAGCCGGTTCAGCAGCTCCATGTCGTAGGCGTAGCCGGCGTTCACGAGACCCAGTCCCTGCGCGGCCGCGACCGGTGCCAGCTGGTGGAACTCGTCGACGTCCGGGATGTAGAGGATCGCGCCGTGCTTGCGCTTGAACTGCCGCAACGGGATCGCGCCCTCGGTGGTCTCGAACGGCAGCCAGCGCTCGACCAGCCGCAGCATCTCGTCGTCCGAGCGCGCCAGCGACTTGATGCCCAGGTGGTGCGCGGCCAGCAGCTCACCGGCCCGGCGCGGTTCGATCGCGTCCAGCCTGATCAGCCAGTCGCGGATCTGCTCGCCCAGCTCCTCGCGCACCGCCAGCAGCATCTCGTCCTGGTAGAGCGACTCGCGCGACGCCGTCGGCCGGATCGCGGAGGCGTCGACCACGCACCGCACGAAGTAAGCCCAGTCCGGCAGCAGGCCCTCGACGTTGTCGCCGACCAGCATCCGCTTCAGGTACACCCGGTGCGTCTGGCGCGTCCCGGGATGGACCCCGGACGGCAGCACGAACGCGACGCCGGTCAGTCCCGCCGCCTCGACCTCGATCGGGATCGCCTCGAACGGCGTGAACCCCAGGACCTGCTCGCAGTACGCGGAGAGATCGGCGTCCTCGTCGTCCCACGGGCGTTCGCCGCGGGTGACCTGAGCGCCGTCCAGCGTCACGACGGCCGGCAGCAGATCGCCGTAGTCGCCTACCAGCGGCCGCACGACGTCGGCTTCGAGCCAGTGCTCGTTGCCCCGCGAGGCGGTCAGCTTCACCGTCGTGCCCACCGGCACGTCACCATCCACAACGGACACGGTGTAGTTGCCCGAGGAGTCCGCCTCCCACCGCACGGCAGGACCGCCGCGAGAGGACCGCGTGACGACCGTCACGGACGAGGCGACCAGGAAGCACGACAGCATGCCGACGCCGAACTGGCCGAGGAACCCCTCGCGGGCGAACCCCAGGTCGTCGCGCTTCGAGGTGCGGCCGAGCGTGGACAACAGCTCGTGGACCTCGGTCTCGGTGAGCCCCACGCCGGTGTCGGTGATCGTCAGCGTGGAACCGCAGGTGATCGTGACGTCGGCGGGGCAGGACGGGTCGAGCTCGCGCCGTGCCGTGATCGCGTCGACGGCGTTCTGCAGCAGTTCACGCACGTAGACGCGCGGGCTGCTGTACAGGTGGTGGCTGAGCAGGTCGATGATGCCGCGCAGGTCGACGCGGAAGGTGTGCGACATGATGCCGCCCATCCTAGGGACGACGTGAGGGCGATGCCGCTCTTTAACGGAACGTCCCGGAGCGGTCAACAGCGCACCCACTAGGATCGGCCTGTTGATTACCTGTTGTCCGCTGTGGGTCAAAACTGGGAGCTGTCCACAAACCATGTCCGGAGCCAACGACCCGTACGACCCGAAGCAGGTCGCGGCGCTGTCGGCCGAGAACCTCGACGCGGCCGTGCAGAAGGCGCGCGAGGCGTTCGCCGGAGCTGCCGACCTCGAGGCACTGGCCGCGGTCAAGCCCGGCCACCTCGGTGACCGGTCGCCCGTGCTGCTGGCCCGCCGCGAGATCGGTGCCCTGCCCCCCAAGGCCAAGGCCGAGGCCGGCAAGAGGGTGAACGAGGCGCAGTCCGCGATCAAGACCGCGTTCGACGAGCGCTTCGCCGTGCTCCAGGTCGAACGCGACGAGCGGGTGCTGCGCGAGGAGTCCGTCGACGTCACGCTGCCCTGGGACCGCTTCCCGCGCGGCGCGCGCCACCCGATCACCACGCTCGCCGAGCGCATCGGTGACGTCTTCGTGGCCATGGGCTACGAGATCGCCGAGGGCCCCGAGCTCGAGACCGAGTGGTTCAACTTCGACGCGCTGAACTTCGGCAAGGACCACCCGGCCCGCTCGATGCAGGACACGTTCTACATCGCGCCGGGTGACTCGCAGCTGGTCCTGCGCACGCACACCTCTCCCGTGCAGGCCCGCACGCTGCTCGACCGCGAGCTCCCGGTGTACGTGGTGTGCCCCGGCCGCACGTTCCGCACCGACGAGCTCGACGCGACGCACACCCCGGTGTTCCACCAGGTCGAGGGCCTCGCGGTCGACAAGGGCCTGACGATGGGCCACCTCAAGGGCACGCTCGACGCGTTCGCGCGCTCGATGTTCGGCGAGGACTCGAAGACCCGTCTGCGCCCGAGCTTCTTCCCCTTCACCGAGCCGTCGGCCGAGGTCGACGTGTGGTTCCCGGAGAAGAAGGGCGGCGCGGGCTGGGTCGAGTGGGGCGGCTGCGGCATGGTCAACCCCAACGTCCTGCGCGCCACCGGCGTCGACCCGGACGTCTACTCGGGCTTCGCGTTCGGCATGGGCCTGGAGCGCACGCTGCAGTTCCGCAACGGTCTGCCCGACATGCGCGACATGGTCGAGGGCGACGTCCGCTTCACCCAGCCATTCGGAACGGAGGCCTGATCCGGATGCGCATCCCGGTCAGCTGGCTGGTCGAACACCTCGGTTTCGACGAAGTCCCCACGCCCGACGAGCTCGCCGAGGCGTTCACCCGCATCGGCATCGAGGTCGAGGAGGTGAGCCCGCTCGGTCCCGTGACCGGCCCGATCGTCGCCGGTCGCGTCGTCGCCATCGAGGAGCTCACCGAGTTCAAGAAGCCGATCCGCTACTGCCAGGTCGAGGTCGGCCCCGAGCAGGTCAACGACATCATCTGCGGCGCCACGAACTTCGTCGAGGGCGACTCGGTCGTCGTCGCGCTGCCCGGCGCCGTGCTGCCAGGCGGGTTCGCGATCGCCGAGCGCAAGACGTACGGCCGCGTGTCCCAGGGCATGATCTGCGCCTCCGACGAGCTCGGCATCGGCGACGACCACTCCGGCATCCTCGTGCTGCCCACCGGCACCGCGCAGCCCGGCGACGACGCGCTGGAGCTGCTCGGCCTGAACGACACGGTCATCGAACTGGCGCCGACCCCGGACCGCGGCTACGCGTTCTCGGTCCGCGGCCTGGCCCGCGAGATCGCCTGCGCGCTGGACGTGCCGTTCGGCGACCCCGGCCTGATCGAGGTCCCCGAGCCCGAGGGCGAGGCGTGGCCGGTCCACATCGAGGACCGTCCCGGCTGCTCGCGGTTCGTGGCGCGCCGGGTCACCGGTGTCGACCCGACCGCGCCCACGCCGTGGTGGATGCGCCGCCGCCTGATGCTCGCGGGCATGCGGTCCATCTCGCTGCCGGTCGACGTCACGAACTACGTGATGCTCGAACTGGGCCAGCCGCTGCACGCGTTCGACGCCGCTTCGCTGTCCGGTGCGCTGACGGTCCGTCGCGCGCTGGCGGGGGAGAAGCTCACGACGCTGGACGACTCGGTCCGCGCTCTCGACATCGACGACATCGTGATCGCCGACGACTCGGGCGTGATCTCGCTCGCCGGTGTCATGGGCGGCGCGTCCACCGAGGTCGGCGACAGCTCCTCGGACATCCTGCTCGAGGCCGCGAACTGGGACCCGGCGTCCATCGCGCGCACGGTCCGCCGGCACAAGCTGCCGTCCGAGGCCGCGAAGCGCTTCGAGCGCACCGTCGACCCCGCGCTGGCACCGGTGGCGCTGGAGCGGGCCGCGAAGCTGCTCAACCACTACGCCGAGGGCCAGATCAAGCCCGGCCGCACCGACGTGGGCGCACCGGCGCTGCCCGAGGCGGTGTCGATGCCGATCGACCTGCCGGACCGCATCGCCGGTGTCCGCTATGCCCGTGGCGTGACGGCTCGCCGTCTCGGCCAGATCGGCTGCCAGGTCTCCGTGACCACCTCGGACGACGGCCAGACGATCGTCACGGCCGTGCCGCCGACGTGGCGCTCCGACCTCGTGCAGCCCGCCGACCTGGTGGAGGAGGTGCTGCGGCTGGAGGGCTACGACACGATTCCCTCCGTGCTGCCGCCCGCCCCCGCCGGCCGCGGTCTGACCGAGCAGCAGCGCCGCCGCCGCACGGTGTGGCGCACGCTGGCCGAGGACGGTTTCGTCGAGGTCAAGCCGTTCCCGTTCATCGACCCGTCGGTGTTCGACGCGTTCGGTCTGGCCGCCGACGACATCCGGCGCAACGCGGTCGGCGTGCTGAACCCGTTGGAGGCGGACAAGAACGTCCTCGCGACGACACTGCTGCCGGGCCTCCTGGAGACCCTCCAGCGGAACCTGGCCCGTGGTGCGAAGGACGTCTCGCTCTACAACATCGCCCAGGTGACGCTGCCGCGCGCGCAGCAGGTGCCCGTGCCCGCGCTCGGCGTGGACCGCAGGCCGACCGAGGCCGAGGTGGCCTCGCTGCTGGCCGCGCTGCCGCACCAGCCGCTGCACGTCGCCGGTGTCCTCACGGGTCACCGCGAACTGGCCGGCTGGTGGGGCAAGGGCCGCATCGCCGAGTGGTCGGACGCCGTCGAGGCCGCTCGCCGTGCCGCAAGGGCGTACGGGGTCACCCTGCGCGTCGTGGCGTCGGACCTGCTGCCGTGGCACCCCGGCCGCTGCGCCGAGCTGCGCGTCGGCGACTGGCCCGTCGGTCACGCCGGTGAGCTGCACCCGAAGGTGATCGAGGCGCTGGGCCTGCCCAAGCGCACGGTGGCGTTCGAGCTCGACCTGGACGCGCTGCCGCTGGACGACCACCGCCCGGCCCCGATGGTGTCGGCGTACCCGCCGGTGCTGCTGGACGTCGCGCTGGTCGTGGACGCCTCCGTGCCGGTGCAGTCGGTGTCCGAGGTGCTCGGGGCGTCCGCGGGCGACCTGCTCGAGGACATCCGCCTGTTCGACGTGTACACGGGTGAGCAGCTGGGCGAGGGCAAGAAGTCGCTCGCTTACTCGCTGCGCTTCCGGGCGCCGGACCGCACGCTGACCGTCGAGGAGGCGACCGCGGCCCGCGATGCCGCCGTCACCGCCGCCGGCGAACGTCTGGGTGCCGCTCTGCGCGCCTGATCGGCCGCGATGGACGAGGGCCCGGGGTTCCGCACGAATCCCGGGCCTTTCCACGTCGCCAGGACACACCGATGAATTGCCGGTGAAAGTTCGCTCGTTCGGCTGAACGCCGATGTGTGGGATTTGGGATCAAATCAGCAGGTGGTAGCCCTGCGTAGCTGTCAAGGTGCCAAAGGTCCCTCATTACAAGGGGAAATCGGCAACCGTCGGACGCTTGCGCAGTACGTGAAGGTTCTCCAAGATTGGCGACGCGGCCCGCCAGGGCCGAGGGGCGAAGCGATGAACCACCGGGCGAGTCTGGTCGCCGGTCCGGTGGGGAGCTATTGGCGAACCCACCGCCTGGGAGCAACAACTCTGGAGAGTTGCGCCATGCGTAGTCTGGGTCCGCGCCTTGAGATCGCTGTGTCTTTGACGATTCTCATGCTCGGCGCGGCGGTCGTGGCGGCCATGCACCTCACCTGGCCAGACCCTGCGACGCCCGCGATGGCCTACTCCGTGAGCAGCGGCGAGTCGGGCATGCAGCAGCTCAAGCCGTTCGAGATCAACGACATCTCCGGCGCGGCCGTGGAGCTCAAGCCGGGTGCCGTGGGCGAGCGCAAGGTGCGGCTGTCCAACCCCAACCCGGTCGGCATCATCGTCGAGAGCCTGTCCGCGGTGCCAGGTCAGCCGCTCGACGCCACCCAGCAGCGCGTGGAAGGCTGCCCGGCCGGTGTGCTGACCGTCGTCCCGCTCACCGACATCGTGGACATCCCCGCCGGTGGCGCGGTCGAGGTCACGATGAAGGTCGAGGTCGCCCAGGACGTGCCGGCGGAGTGCGCCGAGCTCGTCTTCCCGCTCACCTACTCGGGCCGCGCGAAACACGGCTAGTCAGCCGCTCGCGTGCCTCAGGCCATTCCGACGGCACCATCGAGTAGACGACCGTGTCCCGCTGCGTTCCGTCCGGCCGCGTGACGTTCGCGCGCAGCACCCCGTCCTTCGACGCGCCGAGCTTCTCGATCGCCCGCTGCGACCGCACGTTCGCCGCGTCGGTGTACCAGCCGACCCGCAGCGCGCCGCGCACGTCGAAGGCCTCGGACAGCAACAGCAGCTTCGCCTCGGGGTTGATCGCCGTGCCGTGCCACTCGCTGCCGACGATCGTGTAGCCGATCACCAGCCTGCGGTGCTCCGGCACGACCTCGTAGAACGACGTCGTGCCCACCACCCGTCCGGTGGCGACCTCGATCTGCGCGAACGCCTCCCGTGACCCGATCGCTTCGGAGACCCACGCGCGCATGTCGTCGACACTCGAAGGCTGACTGCTCAGCAACCAGGTCCAGATGTCCGGGTCACGGGTGACCTCGAACAGTTCGGTGGCGTGATCCAGCGACAGCGGTTCGAGCCTGACGTGCTTGCCCTCCATGTGATCGACACTAGTGGTGCGACCGGCAACCTTCACCGCGCCTTCGACGCTCAGCAGGGCGCCTCGCGGCACCGGCCCACGCCACAGCCAACCAGGATGAGGACGTGGGGCCGGCACCACGATGCACCCGTCTGACCGCCGAAGACGGGGCAAAGGCTGCCGGTCGCACCACTAGAGGTGTTTCAGAGCCTCGCGCCGTGACAACGGCGACAGCCCCGGCCGCGCCTCGACGAACGCGCGCACCCAGCCCGGTTCGGTCTTCGCGAACTCCCGCAGCGCCCAGCCGATCCCCTTGCGCAGGAAGAAGTCGGGGTCGTCCGCGTTCGCGTCGACGCACGCCGTCAGCAGCTCGACGTCGGTCGCGCCCTTGAACCCGAGCTGGCAGATCACCGAGGTCCGCCGCCGCCACCTGTCCGCGTCGACGGACCACTTCAGCATCAACGGCCGCACGACGTCCGGTGTCGAGCGCAGCAACGGCCCGACGCGCTTCGACGCGATCTCGTCCACGTAGTCCCACCACGCGCCGGTCACGATCATCTCGTCGAACCACGGCATCAGGTCGACGGACTGGAACCGGCGATCCCCGCTCAGCGAGAGCGCGACATAGCGTTCCTCGCGATAAGTGGCCTCACGCCACAACGTCTGGATCGCGTCGAGCCACTCGTCGCGGCCGGGCAACTGGGGCAGCGACTTCAGCAGCGCCACTCGTCCCGGTTTCTGCACGCCGAGGAACGGCATGTCGGACTTCATGTACGCCTGCATCTCGGGCGCCTTCACCGGATCCGCGAGCTCCTCGAGTCCCGCTCGAACCGCGTCGATCAAGGAAACCTTAAGTGTCACGCCCAAACGGTATAGGCATTAGGAGTAGCCCTGTTGAGATTTATGGCCCCATCGGTACCGAAAGTGCTAACGAACCCGCAAAACATCACTTGACCGGGGGCTTCTGTGAACAGAATGGGTGCTTGGCCCCTATACAGTTCGCGTTCATGCGCGTGCTCATGGTTGTGGCGGCGCTCGTGCTCGGCAGCATGGGTGCTACCAAAGCGGACACGGTGGATTACCTGGATCTGCCGCTGGTGAACGGAAACGGCGAACAGCGGGGTGGAGTGCACCCCGATCTGCCGTCCGACCGTGCCGCGCTGGAGCAGGCGCTGACCGGATACCGGGCCAGGGGCATCGCGCCCACGCGCTTCAAGGCGTTGCTGTGGCACTACTGGATCGTCCGCGCCGCCGAGGACGCGGGCGTCAACCTGTCCGAGTGGGACCCTCAACGCACCGCCGACTCCAACCGCGCGGTGATCTTCGCCGTCTACGACTTCTACGCGAAGCTCTACCTGACCCACCCGGACACGTTGCGGTGGATGGGTTTCGCGAACATCGGCGCCCCCGCGTTCGCCGCCGGCATGCTCGATCTCGGCACGGTCCCGGAACTGCGCTGGTTCTCGTCGATGCTGATGTCGATGCAGAAGCACATCTTCATGGACCTCGGCGCGATGCACGCCGCCTACCTGCACGGCGGGATCGAGGCCGTGCAGGAGTTGCGCGACGCGGGCGTCATCGACCCGGACACCACCGCGGCGTGGGCGGACCCGGCACAGGCGGTTCTGGAGTTCTCGTCGCGCGAGCAGAACCTGGTGATCGCCGACCAGTTCGACCGCATGCGTTCCCGGCTGTTACCGCCCGGCGAGATGGTCACGTACGCGATCACGGTCGCCGGCCCGATGCCGGTGCCGGGCGGGAAGACACCGGCGCGGTACCGGCCGTTGTTCGGCGGTCCGCTGCCCGCGTTCAACTACGCGGACCGGGTGGCGCGCTGGGACTTCCTGAGCAACGACACGGTTCCCGCCTATGAGCGCCTGAGCGCGGACGCCGTGCACAGGATCGTGCAGCGGCCGTTCGCGGACCGGGTCGCCGATTACCGCGCCAGGGTCCGGTTGCTCGACCTGGTTCTGCCGTTCAGGAGCAACTCCGGAGTTCGCTGAGCACCTTCAGCCGGTCCTCCTCGATGATCCTGCGCGTGGTGACGCGATCGGGGTAGCAGCGCATGAACATCGAGGTGAAGTGCGTGCCGTAGTGGATGGTGTCGCCGTCCGGGTCGTCCAGCGGGCGCACGACGGCCTCGAAGTTCGGCTCGTGGAAGTAAGCCATCGTGAACCGCTCGCGGGTGTTGAGCAGGACCTTGTGCGGCGTGGACAGCAGCTTGCCGCCGGTGAGGAACTGCAGGACGTCACCGGGGAACACGGTGACGACGCGTTCGACCGGTGCGACGAAGTTCCAGCCGTGGGCGTCCTGGAAGCTGCCCGCCGCCGACTCGTCCGGGAGCCAGTTGCGCGGCCGGTCCTCACCCTCGATCGGCGGGCGGACGAAGAGGCCGCCGACGTCGTCCTGCGCGGCCAGCACGAGCAGCCCGTAGTCGGTGTGCGCGCCGATGCCGCGGTCGGTCTCGGACCTGGTGGGGAAGCGCAGCACCCGCATGTGGTGCCAGCCGTCCACGGTGAGCCTGGTGAACGTGTCGATGTCGAGCCCGAAGCCCAGTGCGGTGAGCTGAAGGACGCGTTCCCCGGCACCGCCGAGCATCGTCATGAACTCCCGCATGGCGTCGCGGTAGCGCTCGTCCGGCCACGGAACCGGTCCGTGGCACGGCCATTTGCCCACGACGCGGGAGTCGTCGAGCGGAACGTCCTTGCAGATCGTGAAGATCTCCGAATAGTCCGCGATGCCGTCGGTGACCTCTTCTCCGGACGCGATGTAACCGGAATAGGTCAGGTCGCTCACAAACCGTGACTTTTCTTCGAGCGTCAATCCGTGGAAGAACCGTCTGCTCGCGGCCATTGCCGCCGCGGTGGTCCGGTCCTGTGCCGCGTCGGTAGCGATCTGCAGGATCCCGTCGGCTTGCCAGGCCGTGATGAGTCGGCGGCCGAGCTCGGCGTCATCGTCCGAACCGGTGACGGTCTCGGGAAGGCGGAAGGTGCGAAGTCCTGTCATGGACTCACGCACGACACAATTCATCGCAAGGTTCATATTTCGTTCGGGGGTGGAATCGAATCCGTCTTAGTAGGCTGACGACCATGACGCCGTACGACTACGACCTGATCGTCATCGGCTCTGGCCCTGGTGGCCAGAAGGCGGCGATCGCGGGTGCGAAACTGGGCAAGCGCGTAGCGATCATCGACAAGCAGGAGATGGTCGGCGGTGTCTGCGCGAACACGGGAACGATCCCGTCGAAGACGCTGCGCGAAGCCGTCATGTTCCTGACGGGCATGAGCCAGCGCGAGCTGTACGGCGCGAGCTACCGCGTCAAGCAGGACATCACCATCAACGACCTGATGGCTCGCACGCAGCACGTGATCGGCCGTGAGGTGCAGGTCGTGCGCGCGCAGCTGCACCGCAACGGCATCGATCTGCTGAACGGCTTCGGCCGGTTCGTGGACGAGCACACCGTGACGGTGGACGGGGCCCACCGCGGCGACCACACCACGATCAGCGGCGAGTTCATCGTCATCGCGACGGGCACGACACCGGCCCGCCCGTCCGTCGTGGACTTCGACGAGGAACGGATCCTCGACTCCGACGAGGTCTTCGCGCTCACCGAGATCCCGTCGTCGCTGGTCGTGGTCGGTGCGGGCGTGATCGGCATCGAGTACGCGTCGATGTTCGCGGCCCTCGGCACCCGCGTCACGGTCGTGGAGCAGCGCGAGAAGATGCTCGACTTCTGCGACCCGGAGATCGTCGAGTCGCTGAAGTTCCACCTGCGCGACCAGGCCGTGACGTTCCGCTTCGGCGAGAAGGTCGTGAACGTCGAGGTGTCGCAGGGCGGCACCATCACGACGCTGGCGTCCGGCAAGCGCATCCCGGCCTCCGCCGTCATGTACTCCGCGGGCCGGCAGGGCACCACCGAGAAACTGGACCTCGCCGCCGCCGGGCTGGAAGCGGACAACCGCGGCCGGCTGAGCGTCGACGAGCACTACCGCACGCCCGTCGAGCACATCTACGCCGTCGGTGACGTGATCGGCTTCCCGGCGCTGGCCGCGACGTCGATGGACCAGGGCCGCCTGGCCGCGTACCACGCGTTCGGCGAGCCGGTGCACGACCTGACGGCGTTGCAGCCCATCGGCATCTACACGATCCCGGAGATCTCGTACTGCGGCGCGACGGAAACCGAGCTCACCTCGTCCGCGGTGCCGTACGAGGTGGGCATCTCCCGCTACCGCGAACTCGCGCGCGGCCAGATCATCGGCGACGCGTACGGCATGCTGAAGCTGCTGGTGTCCACTGTGGACCGCAAGATCCTCGGCGTGCACGTGTTCGGCACCGGCGCCACGGACCTCGTGCACATCGGCCAGGCCGTGATGGGCTGTGGTGGCACGGTCGACTACCTGGTCGACACGGTCTTCAACTACCCGACGCTGTCCGAGGCCTACAAGATCGCGGCCCTGGACGCCACGAACAAGATCCGCGCGCTGGACCGCTTCACGACCCGGTGATCACGACCGGGTGAGCCCGGCGTCGTGGGCCACGATGGCGGCCTGCACGCGGTTGGCGCACTCCAGCTTGGGCAGGATCCGGCTGATGTGCGCCTTCACCGTGCCGGTCGCCATGAAGAGCTGCTCGCCGATCTCGGTGTTGGACAGTCCCTCGCCCACGAGCCTGAGCACATTGCGTTCGGTGTCGGTGAGCGCGTCGATCTTGCGTCGCGCGTCCGACCCGTCGTTCGGCGCGAGCAGGTGCTTCTCGATCAGGCGCTTGGTGATCTGCGGGGCGAGGATCGGTTCGCCCCGCGCGGCCTTGCGGACGGCGTTGATCAGCTCCTGCGGCGGGGTGTCCTTGAGCAGGAACCCGGTCGCGCCGACCTTGAGGGCCTGGGCCACGTAGGAGTCCTCGCCGAACGTCGTGAGCATGACGACGCTGACCCTCGACGCGATCTGCTCGGCGGCCTTGAGGCCGTCGCCGCCGGGCATGCGGATGTCGAGCAACGCGACGTCGACCGCGTGCTTGAGGGTCAGCTCGACGGCCTGCCTGCCGTCGCTCGCCTCGGCCACCACGGTGATCTCCGGGTCGTTCTCCAGGATCAGCCGGATGCCGGCCCGCATGAGCGTTTCGTCGTCGGCGATGAGAACTCGGATCACGCCGGCCAGCCTACGGGCGCTCCTGGACCTTCGAGGACAACTTGCCGTCCCGGAAGCACAGCTTGTACTGCAGGTCCGGGTTGTGCGACGTCCGGAACCGCGAGCAGCCGTCCACGCCGAGCTGCCCGACGCCGAACTGGTCGTAGATGTCCCCCTCGTCGGTGACGCCCACCTTCAGCGAGTCGAAGTACGGCGCGTTCATCTGCGTCGGGTTGAGCAACGCGAAGAGCAGCAGCACGAGCAACGCGCCCGCGATCGGCAGCAACGCCAGCAACCCGAGGCAGCCGCCACCCAGCACGCGCGGCACGGTCAGGACCTCGGCGGCGAGCGGCGGGGGTATCTCGGCGACCTCGGAACTGGCCTGGTCGGCCTGGGCCGGCGGGTGCAGTGGCACGTCCGCCGCCACCCGGAAACCGCCCTCGACCGGCGGGCCAGCGCTGAACGAGCCGCCGAGCAGCCCGACGCGTTCCTCCAGGCCGATCAGACCGCGCCGGGTGCCCTTGCCGGGAGTCGCCGGTGACGGGCCGTTCAGCACCTGGATGCGGGCCCGGCCGCCCTGGACCGCGACCTGCACCCGCGTCCGGGCGGACGGCGCGTGCTTGGCGACGTTGGTCAGAGCCTCGCGGACCACCCGGTGCACCGCGCGGCGGGTGCGGGAGTCGGCGCCGTGCAGGTCTTCGCCGGACCAGTCGAGGGACGCGGCGAGTCCGGACGTCTCGACCAGCGCGGCGATGTCGGAACGGGTGCCGGTGTCCTCGTCGAGCGACTCGGGTTCGGGGTTCGTCCGCAGCACGCCGAGGATCTCGCGCAGTTCGGCCATCGCGAGCGACGACGTGGTGCGGATCAGCTCGGCCTGTTCGTGCAGTTGAGGGGCCTTGCGGGCGGTCGTGAGCTCCAGCGCCCCGGCGTGGATGGAGATCAGGCTGAGCCGGTGCCCGAGCATGTCGTGCATCTCGCCGGCGATGTGCGCGCGTTCCTCGGAACGGGCCGACGCGGCGGTCAGCGCACGGGCGCGTTCGAGGTACTCGTTGCGTTCCTGCAGCAGCCGGACCATTGGCCTGCGGCGGCCGAGCAGCATGCCGGAGACGGCGGGGAACAGCACGAAGAACACCGAACCGATGACCGCGCCGGCCACGGCCTCCCAGAACGGCATGCTCTGGTAGCTCTCCTGGAGCAGGCTGAACGCGGACTGAAGCACCGTCATGATCCCGAGCAACGCCCACAAGCGCTTCAGGGGCATGACGCGACGGCACGCGGTGAAGACCACGAACGTCGTGATGGCCTGCGCCCACAGGTTGTTCACGGCGAAGAGCGGTCCGGTGAGCAGCAGCGCCCACTCGGGTTTGCGTGGAGCGAGCCACACGAGAGCCGCGATCCACAGCGCGGTCCCGACGGTCAGCGCCGGGTGGGGGACCGGGGCCAGCGGGGCGATCAACGGCACCAGGCCCACCAGGAACGCGAGCGCCGGCCAGACGAACCTCATCGGGCGAGCTCCTTCTTCGAGGTCATCAGACCCGACTCCCGGTCGAAGCAGAGCTCGAAGTCGCGGTCGGCGGTGTCCTTCACGTGGTAGCGGAAGCACCCGCCGTGGTCCGAGAGCACACCGAAGCCGTACGTCTCGGTGACCTCCTGCTCGTGCGTCACCGACGGCTGGAACGCGTCGAACTCCTGCCGGGTGATCTCGCCGCGGCCGAAGATCGCGACGACGAGCAGCACGAACGCCGTGCCGAGCGCCGGGACGAGCGAGAGCGTGGCCAGGCACCCGCTGCCGACCACGCGCGGCACGGTCAGGATCTCGGCGGTGATCGGCGGCGGCGCCTCCGTCACGGCACTCGCGGCCCCGGTCTCCTCCTGCACGACCGGGTGCAGCGGCAGGGTGGCCGTCACCCGGAACCCCGCGCCGGTGGGCACCTCCGCGAGGAACGACCCGCCGATCAGCCCGACACGTTCCTCCAGCCCGATGAGCCCGCGGCGCGTACCGGCACCCCGAGGCTCGCCGCTGGGACCGTTGACGACCTCGACCCGCACCCGGTCGGCGACCGCCACGGACACGAGCGTGCGGGCTGACGGCGCGTGTTTGTGCACGTTCGTGAGTGCTTCACGCACGACCCGATGCACCGCTCTGCGCAGTCGTGCGTCGGCATCGGCGAGATCGGAGCCCGTCCAGTCGAGGTGAACGGTGAGGCCTGCCGCGGCAGACGCGGCCACGAGCCGTTCGACGTCCGCGCGCGTGCCGGCGTCCTCGGCGTGTTCGGTGGACGCACCGAGGACGCCGAGGATCTCCCGCAGTTCCTCCATCGCGACCGCGGACGTCTTGCGGATCAGTTCGACCTGTTCGCGCAGTTCAGGAGCTTGCTCGGCAGCCGAATGCTCCAGCGCGCCCGCGTGCGCGGTCAGCTGCCGGAGCCGGTGGCTGAGCATGTCGTGCATCTCGCTCGCGATGTGTGCGCGCGTGGCCGACCTCGCGGTGCTCGCAGTCAACGCGCGCGCGTGCTCCAAGTAGTCGTTGCGCTCCATCAGGACCTGCGTCAACGGCTTGCGCCGCCCGATCAGCGCCCCGGACACGGCGGGGAAGACGAGCAGGAAGAAGACCGAGAACAGCGTGCCGAGCAGGTACTCGGTGAAGCTGTCCCCGGCACGCCACGCGTGCAGGCCGCCGAACGCCGCCTGCAGCACCGCGGTGACACCGACCAGCGCCCACAGCTGTCCCTGTGAACGGACCGACCGGGCAGAGCGGAAGACGACGAGCGACGTCGGGGCGATGGCGAGCAGGTTGTTCACGCCGTTGAGGGGAGAGGTGAGGACGATCGCCCACCGCGGCCAGCGCGCGCTGATCGGCACCAGCGCGGCCGCCCACAGCGCGGACGCCACGATCAGCCACCAGTGGACGGGCCTGCCGAGCGGCGCGAACAGCGTCACCAGCGCCAACAGGAGGGCGCCCGCCGCCCACAACCCGTCGCGCACCTTCACGTTCACGCGGATCATCATGGTCGACCGCGTTCGGCGCCCCACAGCGCCAGGTGGCCCCGATCGGGTGGCCAGGTGGCCACGCTCCTGTTGAGTGAGTTTGCATGACCGTGCATAATCATGCGCATGACAGTGAGGATCGCGGTCGCGGGCGCCAGCGGGTACGCGGGTGGCGAGCTGCTCCGCCTGCTACTCGGCCATCCGGACATCGAGATCGGCGCGCTGACGGCCAACAGCAGCGCCGGCGACAGGCTGTTCAAGCACCAGCCGCACCTCCTGCCGCTCGCGGACCGACAGCTACAAGACACCACAGTCGAGACTCTCAAGGGCCACGACGTGGTGTTCCTCGCACTTCCCCACGGTCACTCAGCCGCGCTGGCCGAGCAACTCGGCGACGACACCGTCGTGATCGACTGCGGCGCCGATCACCGGCTGACCAGCGCCGACGACTGGAAGCGGTGGTACGGCGGCGAGCACGCGGGCACCTGGCCGTACGGGCTTCCCGAGCTTCCCAACCAGCGGGACGCGCTCGTGGGCGCACGCCGCGTGGCCGTTCCGGGCTGCTACCCGACGGTGTCCTCGCTGGCGTTGGCTCCGGCCGTGGACCTGATCGAGGACGAGGTCGTCATCGTCGCCGTGTCGGGCACGTCCGGCGCGGGCAAGTCGTTGAAGGCGAACCTGCTCGGCTCCGAGGTCATGGGGTCGGCCAGTGCGTACGGCGTCGGCGGCGCGCACCGGCACACGCCCGAGATCACCCAGAACCTCTCAGCGGCGGCGGGCCGTCCGATCAAGGTCAGCTTCACGCCCGTGCTCGTGCCGATGTCGCGGGGCATCCTGGCCACCTGTTCTGCCCAGCTCAAGGACACCGCAAACGTTCGCGAGGCCTACGAGAAGGCGTACGCGGACGAGCCGTTCGTGCACCTCCTGCCCGAAGGCTTCTGGCCGACGACGAAGGCCGTTCTCGGCTCGAACGCCGTCCAGCTGCAAGTCACCGTCGACTCCGACCTGGGCAGGCTCGTGGTCGTGGCCGCCGTCGACAACCTGGCCAAGGGCACCGCCGGTGCCGCTGTCCAGTGCATGAACCTCGCTCTCGGACTGCCGGAAACGACCGGCCTCTCGACCGTTGGAGTCGCTCCGTGAACCGCAACAAGGGCGTCACCGGACCCCAGGGCTTCCGGGCCGCCGGGATCGCCGCCGGAATCAAGGAATCCGGCGCGCTCGACCTCACGCTCGTCGTGAACGACGGGCCTTCCGACGCCGCCGCGGGTGTCTTCACCACGAACAAGGTGAAGGCCGCACCGGTGTTGTGGTCGCAGCAGGTGGTGCAGTCCCGACGCCTCACCGCGGTCGTGCTCAACTCCGGCGGCGCCAACGCGTGCACCGGCCCCGAGGGTTTCCAGGACACCCACGCCACCGCGGAGAAGGTCGCCGAGGTGCTCGGCACCGGCGCCGTCGACGTCGCGGTCTGCTCGACCGGCCTGATCGGTGAGCGCCTCCCGATGGACAAGATCCTGACCGGCGTCGAGAACGTCGCGAAGGAGCTGGACTCCTCGGTGGAGGCCGGGCTCAACGCCGCCACCGGCGTGATGACCACGGACAGCCGCCCGAAGCAGTCGTGGAAGGCCTCCGAGCAGGGCTGGTCCGTCGGCGGGTTCGTGAAGGGCGCGGGCATGCTCGCCCCGAACATGGCCACGATGCTGTCGGTCATCACCACCGACGCCAAGATCTCCGGCGACTCGCTGGACAAGGCGCTGCGCCTGGCCACGTCGAGGACGTTCGACCGCCTCGACGTCGACGGCGGCACGTCCACCAACGACACCGTGCTGGTTCTGGCCTCCGGTGCTTCGGGTGTCGAGCCGACGTTCGAGGACTTCACCGCGTTGCTGACCGAGGTCGCGGGTGACCTGGTCAAGCAGCTGCAGGGCGACGCCGAGGGTGTGACGAAGGAGATCAGCATCACCGTCAAGCAGGCCGCCACCGAGGCCGAGGCCGTCCACATCGGACGGACGGTCGCCGAGGACAACCTGGTGAAGACCGCGCTCTTCGGCAGCGACCCGAACTGGGGCCGCATCGCGATGGCGCTGGGCCGCGCGGACGCCGAGATCGACCCGGACGTCTTGCAGATCCTGATCAACGGAGTGTCGCTCTACCGCAACGGAACCCGCGACCGCGACCGCAGCGAGGCCGACCTGTCGGGCCGTGACGTCGAGATCGTCATCGACCTCAACGTCGGTGACGCCGAAGCCACCGTGCTGACCACGGACCTGTCCCACGACTACGTCGAAGAGAACAGCGCTTACTCCTCATGAACGCACAAGAAAAAGCGGCGGTCCTCGTAGAAGCGCTGCCGTGGCTGGAGCGTTTCCGCGGCGCGCTCGTGGTCGTCAAGTACGGCGGCAACGCCATGATCGACGACGAACTGAAGAAGGCGTTCGCCGAGGACATGGTGTTCCTGCGGCTGTGCGGCCTGCGCCCGGTCGTCGTGCACGGCGGCGGCCCGCAGATCAAGTCGATGCTCGACAAGCTCGGCATCCACAGCGAGTTCCGCGGCGGCCTGCGCGTCACGACGCCGGAAGCCATGGACGTCGTGCGGATGGTCCTGGTCGGCCAGGTCGGCCGTGAGCTCGTCGGCCTGATCAACCAGCACGGTCCTTACGCCGTCGGCATCTCCGGCGAGGACGCACACCTGTTCACCGCTACCAGGCGTGGTGCTCTGGTGGACGGCGAAGAGGTCGACATCGGTCTCGTCGGCGACATCACCGAGGTCAACCCGGACGCGGTGCTCGACATCGTGCGTGCGGGCCGCATCCCGGTCGTGTCGTCGGTCGCACCGGACATCCACGGCGTGCCGCACAACGTGAACGCGGACACGGCGGCAGGCGCTCTCGCGGTCGCTCTCGGCGCGGAGAAGCTCGTCGTGCTGACCGACGTCGAGGGCCTGTACGCGAACTGGCCGGACCGCTCGTCGCTGCTGAACCAGATCCAGGCGGCCGAGCTGGAGAAGATCCTGCCGGACCTGGAAAGCGGCATGGTGCCGAAGATGGAGGCCTGCCTGCGCGCGGTGCGCGGCGGCGTCCCGCAGGCGCACGTGATCGACGGCAGGCTGGCCCACAGCGTTCTGCTGGAGGTCTTCACCACTGAAGGTGTCGGAACGATGGTCTTGGGGGACAACAAGTGACCTCGCGGTGGCAACAGTCCATGATGGACAACTACGGCACACCTTCGCTGCAGCTGGAGCGCGGTGAGGGCGCACACGTCTGGGACGCCGACGGAAACCGTTACGTCGACCTGCTGACCGGCCTCGCGGTCAACGCTCTTGGCCACGCGCACCCGGCGATCGTCGAGGCGGTCTCGACGCAGATCGCGAAGCTCGGCCACACCGGCAACCTGTACGTGAACGAGCCCGCGCTGAAGCTCGCCGAACGCCTGCTGGACCTCGCGGGGGAGCCCGGCAAGGTCTTCTTCTGCAACTCCGGCGCCGAGGCCAACGAGGCGGCGCTGAAGATGGCGCGCCTCACCGGCCGCACGAAGATCGTCTCCACGCTCGGCGGGTTCCACGGCCGCACGATGGGCGCGCTGACGCTCACCGGCCAGGAACCGAAGCGCGCGCCGTTCGAACCGCTCGTGCCCGGTGTCTCGCACGTTCCGTTCGGTGACGTGGCAGCACTTGAGGCCGCGATCGACGACGACACGGCGGCGTTCATCGTCGAACCGATCCAGGGCGAGCAGGGCGTCATGGTGCCTCCTGCCGGTTACCTGCAGGAGGTCCGCCGGATCACCTCCGAGCACGGCGCGCTGTTCATCCTCGACGAGGTGCAGACCGGCATCGGCCGCCTCGGCACGTGGTTCGCGTTCCAGCAGGCCGGGATCGTGCCGGACGTCATGACGCTCGCCAAGGGCATCGGTGGCGGTCTGCCGCTGGGCGCCACGATCGGTTTCGGCGCGGCGGCGGAGCTGTTCAAGCCCGGCCACCACGGCACGACCTACGGCGGCAACCCGGTGTGCTGCGCCGCCGGACTCGCGGTGCTCGACACGATCGCCTCGGAAGGCCTGCTGGAGCACGTCTCGTCCGTGGGCAAGGAGATCGCCGCGGGCGTGGAGGCGTTGCACCACCCGGCGATCTCCGGTGTCCGGGGAGCAGGCCTGCTGCTCGGCATCATGCTGCGCGAGAAGGTCTCGGCGAAGGCCGCGGCGGCCGCGCAGAAGGCCGGTTACCTGATCAACCCGATCCAGCCCGACGTGCTGCGGCTCGCACCGCCCCTGGTTCTGGAAGAGTCCGACGCGCAGGCCTTCGTCGCCGCGCTTCCCACCTTCTTCGAGGAGACGCAGTGACTTTGCGGCACTTCCTTCGCGACGACGACCTGTCCACTTCGGAGCAGGCCGCGGTGCTCGACCTCGCGGACACCTACAAGGCGGACCGGTTCACCGCGAAGCCGTTGGCGGGCCCCAAGTCCGTCGCGGTGATCTTCGAGAAGAACTCCACGCGCACCCGGTTGTCGTTCGAGGTCGGCATCGCGCAGCTCGGCGGCAACCCGGTGATCATCGACGGCCGGTCGATGCAGCTGGGCCGCGAGGAGACCATCGAGGACACCTCGCGGATCCTGTCCGGGTACGTCGACGCCGTGGTGTGGCGGACGTTCGCGCAGGCCCGCATGGAGGCGATGGCCTCCGTGTCGCGCATTCCCGTGGTGAACGCGCTGACCGACGAGTTCCACCCGTGCCAGGTGCTCGCGGACCTGCAGACGATCCGCCGCCGTTACGGCAAGCTGGCCGGTCTGACGCTCACGTACCTGGGCGACGGCGCCAACAACATGGCGCACTCGCTGCTGCTCGGCGGTGCCACGGCCGGTATGCACGTCCGCATCGGCGCGCCGAAGGGATTCGTGCCGAACCCGCAGTTCCTGGAGGACGCCAAGAAGCGCGCCGCCGAGACCGGTGGTTCGGTGGCGTTGATCAGCGACCCGCGTGAGTCGGTCGACGGGTCGGACGTGCTCGTCACCGACACCTGGACGTCGATGGGGCAGGAGAACGACGGCAAGGACCGCGTCGGCCCGTTCCGCCCGTACCAGGTGAACGCTTCCTTGCTGGAAGCGACGGGCAAGCCGGACTCGACGGTGCTGCACTGCCTGCCCGCGCACCGCGGCTGGGAGATCACCGACGACGTGCTCGACGGCCCGCAGTCGCTGGTGTGGCAGGAGGCCGAGAATCGGCTGCACGCGCAGAAGGCGTTGCTCGTGTGGTTGCTGGAGCAGTCGTCATGACCCGCACCGCCCGTCAGGGCCGCATCGTCGAGATGGTGGCGCAGCGTGCCGTCCGCAGCCAGTCCGAGCTCGCGAAACTGCTGGCGGCGGAAGGCATCGACGTCACGCAGGCCACGTTGTCACGCGACCTCGACGAGCTGGGCGCGGTCAAGCTGCGCGGTCCTGACGGCGGTGCGCCGGTCTACGTGATCCCCGAGGACGGCAGCCCCGTGCGCGGCGTGCAGGGCGGGACCACGCGCCTGGTCCGCGTGCTGGCCGAGCTGCTGGTGTCGACGGACTTCTCCGGCAACCTCGCGGTGCTGCGCACTCCTCCCGGCGCCGCGCAGTTCCTGGCCTCCGCGCTGGACCGCGCGGCGTTGCACGAGGTCGTCGGCACGATCGCGGGTGACGACACGATCCTGGTCGTGGCCCGCGAACCGATGACCGGCGCCGAGCTCTCCGACCGGATCACCGCGCTGGCCTCGGGTTCCGTCGATGAATGAGCCCGTGCACGCCGTTCTGACGTTCGACGCGGGTGTGCCGGTGGCGGTGGACGGCGAGACCGTCTCCGTCGCCGAGGCCGTCCGCGAGCTCAACTTCCGTGCCGGCGTCGTGCGGTCGAGCCTGGGCTCGGTCGCGGTGCGGGTCGCACGGATGGCTTTGCCGTCGGGTTCCGGCGAGGTCGACGTCGCGCTGTACCAGGGGCGCGTGGTCGGTCTCGTCGCCCGTTCGGAAGAATCGCTTTACGACTTCGCCAGCTGAAAGTTGCGTGTGATGAGTTCTTTGTGGGGTGGCCGGTTCGAGTCGGGACCGGCCGAGGCGATGGCACGGCTGTCGCTGTCGACGCACTTCGACTGGCGGCTCGCGCCGTACGACATCGCGGGCTCGCGCGCGCACGCCCGTGTGCTGCACGCGGCCGGTCTGTTGACGGACGAAGAGCTCGCCGGCATGCAGAAGGCGCTCGACGAGCTGCTCGCCGACGTCGAGTCCGGCGCCTTCACCCCGGTGCTGGAGGACGAGGACGTCCACACGGCCCTGGAGCGAGGCCTGATCGACCGCGCCGGCACCGAGCTGGGCGGCAAGCTGCGCGCCGGCCGTTCCCGCAACGACCAGGTCGCCACGCTGTTCCGCATGTGGCTGCGCGACGCGGCTCGCCGTGTGGCCGCCGGTGTGCTGGACGTCGTCGACGCGTTGGCTCAGCAGTCCGAGACGCACTTCGGTGCCGTCATGCCGGGCCGCACGCACCTGCAGTCCGCACAGCCCGTGCTGCTGTCGCACCACCTGCTGGCACACGCGCACTCGCTTCTGCGCGACGTCGACCGCCTGCACGACTGGGACAAGCGCGCCGCGTTCTCCCCGTACGGCTCGGGTGCTCTCGCTGGTTCCTCTCTCGGCCTGGACCCCGCGAAGGTGGCCGCCGACCTGGGCTTCTACGCCCCGGTGGAGAACTCGATCGACGGCACCGCGTCCCGCGACTTCGCCGCCGAGATCGCGTTCGTGCTGGCCATGATCAGCGTGAACCTCTCCCGCGTCGCCGAGGAGATCATCATCTGGACCACCGCCGAGTTCCGGTTCGCGGTGCTCGACGACGCCTGGTCCACCGGCAGCTCGATCATGCCGCAGAAGAAGAACCCGGACGTCGCCGAACTCGCGCGCGGCAAGTCGGGCCGCCTGATCGGCAACCTCGCCGGGCTCCTGGCGACCCTGAAGGCCCAGCCACTCGCGTACAACCGCGACCTGCAGGAGGACAAGGAGCCCCTGTTCGACTCGGTCGAGCAGCTGGAACTCCTGCTCCCGGCCTTCGCGGGCATGGTGGCGACTCTTCGTTTCGACGTCGCCCGGATGGCCTCGCTCGCTCCGGCCGGCTTCACCCTGGCCACGGACATCGCGGAATGGCTTGTGCGCCAAGGCGTTCCGTTCCGCGTGGCCCACGAGGCAGCCGGCGCGTGCGTCCGCGCGGCCGAGTCCCGCGGCGTCGGTCTGGAGGACCTGACCGACGACGAGTTCCTCGCGATCTCGCCCGCCCTGACCTCCGAGGTCCGCTCGGTGCTGACCGTCGAAGGCTCCATCGCGTCGCGCGACGCCCACGGCGGCACGGCCCCCGCACGCGTCCGCGAACAGCTGGACGCACTCGTCGCGAAGGCTGCTTCCGCACGTGAGTTCTAGGCTCCTGACCAGGGAGGAGCTGGCCATCGACCCGGTCGATGCCGCCCAGCTCCTCCTCGGTTCGTTCCTGGAGGCAGGCGGCGTGCGGGTGCGCATCGTCGAGGTGGAGGCCTACCGGGGCGGCGACGACCCGGCCTCCCACTGCTACCGCGGCAAGACCCCGCGCAACGAGGTCATGTTCGGCCCGGCCGGCTTCCTGTACGTCTACTTCGTCTACGGCATGCACTTCTGCGCGAACGTCGTGTCTCTGACCGACGGAGTCCCCGGCGCCGTCTTGTTGCGCGCGGGCGAGGTGGTCTCCGGTGAGGACATCGCGTTCTCTCGCCGCCCGGCCTCCCGTTCCGCCGCCGAGCTGGCCAAGGGCCCTGCACGGCTGTGCAAGGTCCTCGGGCTCGATCGCACGCAGAACGGCCTCGACCTGACGTCCGCTGACTCGCCCGTGCGTCTCTATGCGGGCGAACCGGCTACGAAGGTGTTCGCCGGCCCACGCGTCGGTGTCGCCGTGGCGATGGACGTGCCGTGGCGGTTCTGGATCGACTCTCCGGCCGTGTCGACCTACAAGAGAGGCGGCAAACGCCGCCCGTCAGCGTGACAGCCTGTCCAGCGCGGCCTTGAACTCCAGCTCCAGGGCAGGCTCCACCTCGAACACCAGCGGCACCGTCATGTCGATCCGCTCCCCGGCCGTCAACCGCTCGACCAGAGTGTCCGCCACCTCGCGCAGATCCCGCGCGACCCCGTGCATCGCCTCCAGCTGCCGGTCGGCGAACCGCGCCTGCACCCTAGCCGCGGCACGGGCCTGCTCGTTCGCGTAACTGGTCCCGTGGATGCCCCGCGCCCAGTCGAGGATCTCGTCGAACGTCCGCACGAACAGCTCGCCGAGGTGCACGATCTGGTCCGCGTCCCCCGCCTCGCCGGCCCTGCCGAACGCGGCCTCCTGGGTGTCCGCGGTGAAGACCGACTCCACCGCCACCTTGATGATCTCGCTCAGCAGCACGTTGCGGTCCCGGATCAGGTCGATCCCGTTGCCGTGCTCGACGGTCCCGTTGCGCGGCGAGTAGCGCAGGAAGTGTTCGCGGTACTTCTGCTGCAGCTCGGCAAGTCCTTGCGCCACAACGGTCGCGTAGAGCAGGTATTCCCAGCCGCGCGGCTTCTCCCGCACCAGCGCGGCCACCGACTGGGGCGTGATGGGCGTCGTCGAGGTGAACTCGGCGCGGTGTTGCGCGAGCTTCTGCACGACGGACTGCGCGATCACCTCGGGTTCGTGCACGCGCAGGTCCAGGAACCCGATGCTGGACAACAGACCGGGCACCTCGGTGTCGTCGAGCTTGATCGGCAGCACGTAGTCGTTCTGCTGCTCCAACGCCCGTGCTTGCGCGGTACGGCGTTCATGCCGTGCCCACTTGTGCTCGACGTAGTGCCGTGAGGCGAACATCAGCACGTAGCGAACCTTGTGCGTCAACGTCTCCGTGGTGTGCTCGATCAGGTCGAGGCCCCACCGCGTGACCAGCTGGTCCTCGTCGTAGTAGACCTTGACGCCGAGCTCTGCCAGGCGGCGCACGATCGGCTCGACCTGGGCGCGGTCCTGCTCGGCGAACGAAGGGGCGACGTCGAATTCGTACTCGGCCACCGGGCTAAGGTACGGGTCCATTCGACGTCTTGGGGACAACGCCGAGAAGCTGCGCTGTCTGACCTGCTACGCGCTCGAGTTCCTCATCGGCGGACGCTCACTCGCCAAGGCTCTCGACTGGGCCGAAAGCCTTGGCGTGGAGCTGCCGCGCCGCTTCGTCAGCGAACGGTCGTAGTCCTGCGGTACCAGGCGCGCCGATGTCCGACCGGCAGCGCGATGCGGGTGATCAGCGCGGTCAGCAGACCACCGATGACCAGCCACAGCAGCGCGGCCAGGCCCTCGTTGAGCAGCGTGGCCACGGACGCGTTCTCCGGCGTGAACAGACCGTCCAGGCCGAGGGTGATGCCGTCCGCCCACCCCGCGACGAACTGGAAGAACCCGTTGCCGGCGTTCGCACCCGCGATCACCAGGAAGATGTGCACCAACAGCACGATGGCGAATGTCCAGCACACGACGTCAATGACCGCACAGACGGTCCGCACCGTCCGCACCCTGCGGTAGTCGTTGTCGCGCTCGACGACCTGCTCCTCGACAACCGGCTCGTTCACGCGAGGCATGTGCTCGGTCGGCCGGCGTAACTCCGCATCACGTGGGTCCGTCATGTCGATGGACTTCCCGCCCGGGTAGCACGTCGAAACCCGTTTCCCCAGCTGATGCCCAGAAGTTGCCCAGGCCGCCGCGGCAGTGTCCGCCCCACGCCTGCGCCTCGGCCAAGCCATGAGGCTCGCACGTGACGCGAACACCGGTTGTGCCGAGGTCACCGGCTTCGTCGCCTGCCACGTCCGGCTGGGCGGCCACGACGTGGATCCTGGCCGAAGACGTGCTCGCCGAGGCCCCAGACACTCGCGTGTGGCGACCGCGCACTCGCGTTGCACCGGGCCACCGGCCACGGCGAAGCGCGCACCGCCCTGCTGCTCAGGTAGGCACCTCGAATTCGGTTTGGGCAGGTAGGGGAGAATGAGCGGCGTGAGCGAGCACATCCTTGACGAACTGTCCTGGCGCGGCCTGATCGCGACGTCCACCGACCTCGACGCACTCCGGAAGGACCTGGACGCCGGCCCGCTCACCCTCTACTGCGGTTTCGACCCGACCGCGAAGTCGCTGCACGCCGGCAACATGGTCCCGCTGCTCATGCTGCGGCGCTTCCAGAGGGCGGGGCACCGGCCGATCGTCATGGCGGGTGGCGCCACGGGCATGATCGGCGACCCGCGCGACAGCGGTGAGCGCACGCTGAACTCGCTGGACACCGTCGCCGAGTGGGCCGAGCGCATCCGCGGCCAGCTGGAGCGGTTCGTGGACTTCGACGACTCGCCCACGGGTGCCGTCGTCGAGAACAACCTCAACTGGACGGGCCAGATCAGCGCGCTGGAGTTCCTGCGCGACGTCGGCAAGCACTTCTCGATCAACGTCATGCTGTCGCGGGAGACGGTGAAGCGCCGCCTCGAGGGCGACGGCATGTCGTACACCGAGTTCAGCTACCTGCTGCTGCAGTCGAACGACTACCTGGAGCTGAACCGCAGGTACGGAACCGCGCTGCAGGTCGGGGGCTCGGACCAGTGGGGCAACATCGTCGGCGGCGTCGACCTGATCCGCCGGGTCGAGGGCAGGCACGTGCACGCGCTGACCGCGCCGCTGGTCACCGACGCCGAGGGCCGCAAGTTCGGCAAGTCCACCGGTGGCGGCAACCTGTGGCTGGACCCGGAGATGACGTCGCCGTACGCCTGGTACCAGTACTTCGTGAACGCCGACGACGTCACGGTGCTGAACTACCTGCGCCTGTTCACGTTCCTCACCCGTGAGGAGCTGGACGAGCTGGAGAAGCAGACCGCGGAGGCGCCGCACCAGCGTGCCGCGCAGAAGCGGCTCGCGCAGGAGTTCACCGACCTGGTCCACGGAGAACGCGCGACGCAGCAGGTCATCCTCGCGTCGTCGGCGCTGTTCGGCCGGGGTGAGCTGCGCGACCTGGACGCGTCGGTGCTGGAGGCGGCACTGGCCGAGGCGCCCAAGGGACAGGTGCGGCTCGCGGACGAGCCCACGATCGTCGACCTGCTGATCGCGTCGGGCCTGGCGGACAGCCGGGGTGCCGCACGGCGGACGGTCAACGAGGGCGGTGCCTACGTGAACAACGCGAAGGTGACCGACGAGGAGTGGAAGCCGGCGCCGTCGGACCTGCTCCACGGCAAGTGGCTGGTGCTCCGTCGCGGCAAGCGCAACAACGCCAGTGTCCAGGTAGAGCTCTGACCTGCACGTTCTGGTCGTAGAAGGCCGTCGGTCCCACTCGGGACCGACGGCCTTCGGTCTTTCTTGATGTGATCGCGGTCACAGTGTGCACGGGTTTGCCCTGCGATAGCGTGACCGGAGGGTCCTGTGCGGGGCTGCTGACCTGCGATTTCTCAATCGCGGGCGGCTGGGTTGCCCCCGATTTGACCCCCAGTTGGCGTGCGTGTAACTTTCTCCATGTCAGCGAGGAACGGGCCGGGAACACCGGAACGGAGCGCGACACAGATCACGAACCAAGCTTCCACGGACTGTGGTAGAGTGGGTGATCTGGAAACGACGAAGACCCAGCCGGTAGCTCTTCTGAGCTCAGAGGCCAAGGGCGTCGGAAGTTTCAACCACAAAGCTTAAGTACGACACAGCCCCGGAAGCGACGTCTCTCTGTGAGACTAG
>NZ_JAXAVU010000037.1:0-530 GCF_033949975.1 Lentzea sokolovensis | reverse complement strand
TTCCCGGCGATCAACGTCAACGACGCGGTGACGAAGTCGAAGTTCGACAACCGCTACGGCATCCGCCACTCGCTGATCGACGGCATCAACCGCGGCACCGACGTCCTGATCGGCGGCAAGGTCGCCGTCGTCTGCGGCTACGGCGACGTCGGCAAGGGCTCCGCGGAATCGTTGCGCGGCCAGGGTGCGCGTGTGATCGTCACCGAGATCGACCCGATCTGCGCGCTGCAGGCGGCCATGGACGGCTACCAGGTCGCGAAGCTCGAGTCGGTCCTGCCGATCGCCGACATCGTCATCACGACGACCGGCAACAAGGACGTCGTGACGGTCGAGCACATGTCGCAGATGAAGCACCAGGCGATCCTGGGCAACGTCGGCCACTTCGACAACGAGCTCGACATGGCGGGCCTGCAGCGCTACCCCGGCATCCGCAAGAACAACATCAAGCCGCAGGTCGACGAGTGGATCTTCCCGTCGGGCCGCACGATCATCGTGCTGTCCGAAGGCCGCCTGATGAACCTGGGCAACGC
>NZ_JAXAVU010000036.1:0-581 GCF_033949975.1 Lentzea sokolovensis | reverse complement strand
ACGGGACTGGGCGCCTGGGCCGGGCGGCCTCAGGACATCGACTACCCGGCCTTCGTGCGCCAGGCCGCGGCAGCCCGCGACCTCCTGCAACGCCGTGCCGAGGTGGCGCGGAACAGGGTGGCTCTGGCCGGTCACAGCGAAGGAGGCATGACGGCACTGGTGCTGGCCGCGCAAGCACCTCCCCGTCAGCGTGCCGCCGCCCTGATCATGCTGCAGCCCCAGGCGTTGCGGCTGCTGGACGTGCTGGCCATGCAACTGCACGACCAGATCGGGCAACTCGTCGACGCCGGAGGGCTGACCGAGCAGGAAGCGGAGATCATCGACCGGGCGATCGACGTGGCCGTCGCGGACCTGCGAGGTGGCCGCCCAGTCGACACGACGGCCATGCCGGCACCGCTCGCCGCGCTCTTCCAGTCACTGGCGGGACCGAACCGCCGGTTCGTGACCACGGACGACGCGGTCTTCCCGCCCGCCGTCGCACGCGGGCTGCCGCCGATGCCCGTGCTTCTGACCTGCGGCGAGCTGGACCCCCAGGTGCCCTGCCACACGACCGACCAACTCGCGTCCGTCGTGGGCCACCG
>NZ_JAXAVU010000035.1:0-619 GCF_033949975.1 Lentzea sokolovensis | reverse complement strand
CAGGCGGAACCTGGACCGCCAGGCGGCCGTCGACGCCGGGGTCACGTTCGACCGCATCGAGAAGGACGAACTGGCGAACAACGCGGCACGCGTCGCCGAGCTGACGATGATGAACCGGCAACGCTATGGCGCCAGCGCACGCTTCGAACACAACGAGACCGTGCTGCGGCAACTTCTCAGCGAGGGCGTCGACGTCCGCTGCTGGGTCGGGCGTCGCGGTGACGAGATCGTCGGTGTGTGCCTGGGCTTCCGCAAGCACGACCGCATCTACATCAAGTCGGTCGGCTTCGACTACACCGCACTCGGGGAACGCAGCAGCGTCTACTTCGTGCTGATGTTCGACCTGCCGGTCGCGGACGCCTACGCCGAGGGAGTCCGTCAGGTCGAGTTCGGCATGGGGTCGCACGAGGCCAAGATCGTGCGCGGCTGCGAGTCGCGGAACATCAGCTCGGCGTTCATCATGACCGACCCGGAGCTGCGGCCCGAGGTCGCCGGACTGCTCGAGGAGTACTCCGCGCAGCGCGCGTCGATGTTCGGAGCGGAGCCTGTGCTCGCGCACAGCTGACACGTACGCAAACGAAGTTCACCGCCGTCGTCGCCGCCGCCACGACTGCCTGGG
>NZ_JAXAVU010000034.1:0-628 GCF_033949975.1 Lentzea sokolovensis | reverse complement strand
ACGGTCCAGGTTCAGCCGACGTCGTTTGCGGCTGGGCATGCGCGCCACGTGGTCGGCGTAGTCGTCAGCCGTCAACTGCAGGAAGTCCTCGGTCCCACGGAATCCCACCGCTGCTCCGAGCCGCTCCAGCGCGGTGACGAGGTGCTGATTGCCCATCCGGTCCGGGATCCACGGTGCGACCACACATTGCACACCGCGTTCCTGCGCGGCCTGCACGGACGCGGTGACCAGGTGACGGAACAGCTCCGGCGTCCAGAAGGTGAACGCCGCCTCGGTGCGATATCCCAACGGTGATCCCAGCATGAGCGCGGGAAAGAACGCGTCGACACCCAGTGCACTCACCCGGTCCACTGCCGACTGGGGCAGTTCTGCCCCACCGCAGCACGCCTGGACGTCGGGCGACGGTTGCCAGCCGAGATAGGTACGAGGATCGAAGTCGAGGTCCGGCGGTGTGGTGTAGATGTAGCCGGGCAGCAGAGCGTCCTCGTTGCGCAACCTGTGCGCGGTCGTGTGGAACGGTTCGCCCTCGGTCATGGCCGCCTCCGCGGACCGCAGCCAGGTCGGCGTGATGTACGGCCACGCCTCCCTCAGATTTTCGCGCTCGAAGTCCCAGCCCCAGGACGGCAGC
>NZ_JAXAVU010000033.1:0-628 GCF_033949975.1 Lentzea sokolovensis | reverse complement strand
ACTGCCGTCCTGGGACTGGGAGTTCGAGCGCGAGAACCTGAGGGAGGCGTGGCCGTACATCACGCCGACCTGGCTGCGGTCCGCGGAGTCGGCCATGACCGAGGGCGAACCGTTCCACACCACCGCGCACAGGTTGCGCAACGAGGACGCCCTGCTGCCCGGCTACATCTACACCACACCGCCGGACCTCGACTTCGATCCTCGTACCTATCTCGGCTGGCAACCCTCGCCCGACGTTCAGGCGTGTTGCGGCGGGGCAGAACTGCCCCAGTCGGCAGTGGACCGGGTGAGCGCACTGGGTGTCGACGCGTTCTTCCCCGCGCTCATGCTGGGGTCGCCGTTGGGATATCGCACCGAGGCGGCGTTCACCTTCTGGACGCCGGAGCTGTTCCGCCATCTGGTCACCGCGTCCGTGCAGGCCGCACAGGAACGCGGTGTGCAATGTGTTGTGGCACCGTGGATCCCGGACCGGATGGGCAATCAGCACCTCGTCACCGCGCTGGAGCGGCTCGGAGCAGCGGTGGGATTCCGTGGGACCGAGGACTTCCTGCAGTTGACGGCTGACAACTACGCCGACCACGTGGCGCGCATGCCCAGCCGCAAACGACGCCGGCTGAACCTGGACCGC
>NZ_JAXAVU010000032.1:0-1082 GCF_033949975.1 Lentzea sokolovensis | reverse complement strand
TGCGCCCAGCGGCCCGAGCACCAGTGGCAGCACTTCCCGGCCCACGACGCGAAGCTGCTGGGACGGCGACAATCCCATGACGCGGGCCTGTTCGAGCCGCTTGCTGCCGACCGACTGCCAGGCCGTCAGGTAGATCACCGCGATGTGGCCGGCCGATCCCACGCCCAGTGCGGCCACGATGCCCCACGCGACGAACTGGAACTGCGGTGACGTACCGGGGAACACGACAGGAAGTGCCGGTACGTCACCAACCCGCATGCAGGCAAGGCCGAACACGATCACCAGAAGACTGGTGGGCACGCCTCGCGTCACGTGCATGGCGGCGGTGGCAGCGAGGCGGAACACCCTGTGCCTGCTGTGGGTGCCGACGGCGATGAGCAGAGCCGCGCTCATCGCCAGTCCAGCGCTCAGCACCCACAGCAGCAGGCTGCCCGAGATCCACAAGCCGATCTCGGCGTACATGTGACCTCCCCCAACTCTCGCTTCCGAGAGCATCACGTGCGGGTCGTGGCCACCTCGCGCAGTACCTCAGGAGCCTCCACCAGTTGCCAGTCCACCCTGACCTCCACCGGAACGGCGCTGCGCACGGAGGCGGTGACGGTGCAGTGCTTCTCGAACACCTCCGCACACCGCTCCAGCCGCTGCGAGTCCGCCGGCACGACGGGCCGGAGAACGACCTCGACGCGGCGGATGCGCGGCAGGCCCTCGTCGTTCGGCGCGACCACCGTGATCGCGTCGGCGGTGAAGCTCTGCACGTCGACGTGCGCGTGCCGCAACGTCTCGAGCAGGCTGGCCGACAAGCAATGCGTCAGCGCAGCGCCGAACAGTGCCGGCGTCGCGTGCGCCGATGCCTCACCCACCGGATCCGGCTCGTCGGACTGAATCGGCGCGCCGTGCAACCGGCCGTCCTCCGATGCCTGGCTGAGAAACCTGAATCCCCCGCGGTGTTCCAGGCGTACCGCGAAGTTGCGTTCCTCTTGACCTCTCATGTGCACGACGTGCTCCCCTCGGTGAGCCATCGTCGGCGGCCGATCCACCCCATGCCGAAGACGTCACGTGTCCCACACACGTGGCAGTCATGA
>NZ_JAXAVU010000031.1:0-1083 GCF_033949975.1 Lentzea sokolovensis | reverse complement strand
CGCTCCCAGCGGCCCGAGCACCAGTGGCAGCACTTCCCGGCCCACGACGCGAATCTGCTGTGACGGCGACAATCCCATGACGCGGGCTTGTTCGAGCCGCTTGCTACCGACCGACTGCCATGCTGTCAGGTAGATCACCGCGATGTGCCCGGCCGATCCCACACCCAGCGCCGCCACGATGCCCCAGGCGACGAACTGGAACTGCGGAGACGTACCGGGGAACACGACAGGAAGTGCCGGCACGTCACCAACCCGCATGCAGGCCAGGCCGATCACGATCACCAGCAGACTGGTGGGCACGCCTCGCGTCACGTGCATGGCGGCGGTGGCAGCGAGGCGGAACACCCTGTGCCTGCTGTGGGTGCCGACGGCGATGAGCAGAGCCGCACTCATCGCCAGCCCAGCGCTCAGCACCCACAGCAGCAGGCTGCCCGAGATCCATAAGCCGATCTCGGCGTACATGTGACCTCCCCCAACTCTCGCTTCCGAGAGCATCACGTGCGGGTAGTGGCCACCTCGCGCAGTACCTCAGGAGCCTCCACCAGCTGCCAGTCCACCCGGACCTCCACCGGAACGGCGCTGCGCACGGAGGCGGTGACGGTGCAGTGCTTCTCGAACACCTCCGCACATCGCTCCAGTCGCTGCGAGTCCGCCGGCACGACGGGCCGGAGAACGACCTCGACGCGGCGGATGCGTGGCAGGCCTTCGTCGTTCGGCGCGACCACCGTGATCGCGTCGGCGGTGAAGCTCTGCACGTCGACGTGCGCGTGCCGCAACGTCTCGAGCAGGCTGGCCGACAAGCAATGCGTCAGTGCAGCGCCGAACAGTGCCGGTGTCGCGTGCGCCGATGCTTCACCCACCGGATCCGGCTCGTCGGACTGAATCGGCGCGCCGTGCAACCGGCCGTCCTCCGATGCCTGGCTGAGAAACCTGAATCCCCCGCGGTGTTCCAGGCGTACTGCGAAGTTGCGTTCCTGCTGACCCTTCATGTGCACGACGTGCTCCCCTCGGTGAGCCATCGTCGTCAGCCGATCCACCCCATGCCGAAGACGTCACGTGTCCCACACACGTGGCAGTCATGAC
>NZ_JAXAVU010000030.1:0-1362 GCF_033949975.1 Lentzea sokolovensis | reverse complement strand
GAACTGTGTCCGCCGTGGGGGTCGATCATGTCTGATTCGTCATGCTTAATCGTCTCGTCCTATGAGAGTGAACTCCAGCCCATCGCCGCCGCCAGCGCGGTCGCCGCGCTGAAGCGCGAAGGCCTGAACGTGCAGGCCTGGGACGCACACATGTTTCCCGATGATCGTCCGGAAGGTCCGTTCGACCTGGTACTGCTGTCAGTGCAGCAGTACGCCGGCCTTGATCGCGGCATCGCGCTGCTGGACTGGTTGCAGGACCCGTCGGTCGCGCGACAGGTGGTGGCCTTTGGTCAGTACGCGCAGATGAACTCCCGGGCGTTCATGGGTCGCGTCGACGCCATCGCGATGGACGAGCCCGAGCGGATCTCCAAGGGACTCGCTGACCTGGCTCGCGGTCACGCGGCCCGGCACGAGATTCCGGGGCTCTTCAGCCGCGACGGCGGCAAGCCGCGACCACCGAACTCGCGGATGGAGTGGGCCAGTCCCGATCGCGCGGCATTCCCGCCGATCACGGAATATCCGGCCCACAACACCAAGTTCGGGCTGATGGGCAACATCGAGGTCAGCCGCGGGTGCCACCACAAGTGCACCTACTGCTCGGTGTACGGCGCGTACGAGGGCCGGTTCTCGCCGATCTCCGTGGACGCCGTGGTCGCTGACGCGCTGGTGCTGGAGGAGCAGGGCGCCGAGCACTTCGCCTTCATCGACGCGGAGTTCTTCAACTCCCGGAAGTTCGGCATCGAGGTCGTCGAGGCGATCAACGCCACCGGCCGCAAGCCGCACACCTACGAGATCACCACCCGTGTCGACCACATCCTGCAGTACCCCAAGGAGATCAAGCACCTGGCTGATCTCGGGCTGAAGGTGATCACGTCGGCGTTGGAGTTCCCCTCCGACCGCATCCTGCGGATCTTCGACAAGGGCATCGACATCGACGACACCCGCCGGGCCATCGCGGCAGCCGAGGATCTCGGCGTCGTCCTCAACCCGACGTTCATCCCGTTCACGCCCTGGGTGACGTACGAGGAACTGCTGGGATTCGAGGACTTCCTGGAGGAGACCGGGTTGAGCCGTGTCGCGGCTCCCACGGTGCTGCAGACGAGGCTGTTGCTGTTCAAGGGTTCACCGCTGTTGACCTCCCCGTGGATCGAAGGGGTTCCGCTGGAGGACCGCGGCTTCTACTTCGAGTGGACGCATTCCGACCCCCGCGTCGAGGAGCTGTGGCAGGAACGACGCGGCGAAGCGGTCGACGTCGGCGAGGTCCGCTGCTGCGTCAAATGCTGACCGCGCAGGCGAAACACTCGACTTCAGGGGGAGCATCATGGGTGGAGTAGGACGCATCGTGACCCAGGCGGGAGCGGA